>NZ_JBBHJX010000005.1:0-288098 GCF_037482915.1 Paucibacter hankyongi | reverse complement strand
CGGCGTCAGCAGCACAGAAGCGAGATTATGACCGATTTTCTTCAGCCTCGTCAAGTATTTTGAAAATTCTTTCAAAACCCAACTTCTTTCACTCCCTTCGCTTCCAAGAAGCTCTCATCAGCGAAGCCCGCTAGTCTAGCATGAATAAATTGGTCGACGGCAAATTGATTGAAGAGGCGAACAATCGCCTCGCCCACTAGCGAGACTAGCAAGATCGGCCGAGGCGTCGATTAGTGAGGCAGGGATGTGTTTTTCTGCGCAGCAAAGGCCAGTTCCGCGGCAGTTTGCGGATCCTCGCTTTGAAGCACAGCAGTCACGGCCCGGGCCAAACGGCCGGCATCGGCACGCAAGATGCGCTGCTTGACCGACGGGATTTGAGATGGGTGCATGGAAAAGCTACGCAGGCCCATGGCCAACAGCAGATCCGTGAAGGCTGGGTCGCCGGCCATCTCGCCGCAAACACTGACCGACTTACCGGCATTGCGCGCATGGGCGATAGAGCCTGCGAGCAATTGCAGCACGGCCGGGTGCCAAGGATCGTAAAGATGGGCTACCGCCTCGTCCGCTCGGTCAATGGCCAAGGTGTACTGAATCAAATCATTGGTGCCGATGGAGACGAAGTCCACATGCCGAAGCAACATCGGCAGCATGACGGCCGCCGCCGGAATTTCAATCATCACACCCAGATCCACGACGCCAAACGCGTGGCCAGCGTCATTGAGTTGCTGCTGAACCTTCTTGATCGACTCCAAGATTTGGCGCACCTCATTCAGGTGAGCCACCATCGGAATCAACAGTCGCACCTTGCCAAAGGCGCTGGCGCGATAGATGGCGCGCAATTGCTGCCGGAACATACTGGGTTCCGCCAAGCTCCATCGGATGGCGCGCAGGCCCATGGCCGGATTCAATACATGCTCATGGCGCAACTCGCTGGCGCTCAGACGATCCAAGGGCTTGTCTGCACCGACATCCACGGTTCGAATCGTCACCGGCATGCCACGCATGGCCTCCACAGCCGCGCGGTAGGCCAGAAACTGCTCATCCTCGCTGGGCAACTCTCCGCCACGGTTCATGAACAGGAACTCGCTGCGAAACAAACCCACTCCGGTCGCGCCGGCCTCAACGGCTGCAGGCGCGTCAGCGGGCAATTCGATATTGGCGTGCAACTCGACACGCTCACCGTCCAAAGTCACCGCAGGTGTATGTCGTAAGCGTGCCAAACGGGCTCGCTCCAATTCACTCTGACGCTGCCGGAAGCGATATTCCTCCAGCATGATTGGTGACGGATTGACGATGACTGTGCCGGCATCTCCATCAATGATGATCCAGTCATCCTGACGAATCAGCCGCGAGGCCTCCCGTGTGCCCACGACGGCTGGAATATCCATGCTGCGCGCGACAATGGCGGTGTGGGAAGTCTTGCCGCCGATGTCGGTGATGAACCCATGGAACACGCTGCGCTTGAATTGCATCATGTCGGCCGGGGCAATATCGGTCGCCACCAGCAACAGCGGATCCTCCCCAGCGAAATCGCGCTGCACCACGCTGGCAGCATCCACCGGCGCCTTGCCCTGTTCACGCGCCAAGGCACTCAGTATGCGCTCCACCACCTGCTCGAGATCAGCCTTGCGCTCGCGCAGATAGTCATCCTCCATCTCGTCGAACTGGCGCGCCAACACTTCCAGTTGGGCTGACAACGCCCATTCCGCGTTGTAGTGCCGCTCAACAATCCAATGCTTGGTTGCACCGAGCAAGGCCTCGTCGTGAAGCAGCATCAAGTGCACATCGAGTAAGGCTGCCAACTCATGCGGCGTGTCGCCGGGCAGGTCCTGCTTCAGGGTCTCTAATTCCAGCGCGACTTCATCACGGGCGCGCAATGCGCGGCGAATTTCAGACTCAATCTGACTCTCGGTAATGAAGTAGTGCGCCACATCCAGCCGACTGGACGCCACCAAAACGGCCCGACCAATGGCCACGCCGCGCGATACCGGGATGCCGAAAACCTGGAAGCTCATGCGCCGACTTTAGCAGGCTGCCAGGGGCCCTCACCGTCATTGATTCGTCACTCATGCGTCACGCCGGCGTCACCCCTAGCCCCGAGCATCAGCGCTGCCCACCAACGACCAGCAAGAGGCTGCCCATGAGGGATTTACCGCTGCCCACCCTGCCCTTCTCAGACCTGCGTCCGCGCATGCCCGAGACACGCCCCGCCCCGCCATCAATGCCACAGCCAAGCCCGAGCCGGACGCCTGCCGCGCGCCTGGATGTGAGCTGGGCACGCTGCGAAGACGAGGTGCTGGAGGCGCAGCGCCTGCGCTTTCAAGTTTTTGCCGATGAGATGGGCGCCAGGCTAAGCATTCCCAAAGGCGCACCGGCGGGACACGACGTTGACGCCTTCGACCCGTTCTGCGAGCACTTGCTGGTGCGCGCGATGGACGCCGACGGTTGCCCCGGTCAAGTGATTGGCACCTATCGAGTCCTGACCCCAGCTGCTGCCAAGCGGGCTGGAGGCTTGTACAGCGAAACCGAATTTGACCTGACTCGCTTGCGCAATCTGCGCGAGCGCATGGTCGAACTGGGTCGCTCCTGCATCCATCCCGAGCATCGTTCGGGCGGCGCCATCATGGCTTTGTGGGGGGCGCTGGCGGAATTCATGCAGCGCAATGATCTCGACACAATGATCGGTTGCGCCAGCATCAGCATGCGCGACGGCGGTCACTTTGCCGCCAGCCTGTGGAAGCAATTGGAACAAAGCCATTTGTCCAGCATCGAATGGCAGGTGCGTCCGCGTCTGCCGCTGCCCGTTGAGGAACTACGCCACGATCTGGCCGTAGAGCCGCCCCCGCTGATCAAGGGCTATTTGCGCTGTGGTGCACGCATTCTCGGCGCGCCCGCCTGGGACCCGGACTTCAACACCGCCGATTTGCCGATGATGATGAGACTGGCGGACTTGCCGGCCCGCTATCGGCGCCATTTCATGGGCTGAAGGGCGAGCCGCACCGGCAACTCAGGTCACTGGCCTTCGCCGAACTTATCGTTCACCAAGGCCGTGATCGCGTCCTGCGCGGCCTGCTCATCGGGGCCTTCGGTTTCCAACTCGACCTGCGAGCCCATGCCGGCCGCCAACATCATCACACCCATGATGCTTTTGGCATTCACCCGGCGGCTGTTGCGGCTCATGAATACCTCGCACTGAAAAGACCCGGCCAGCTTGGTCAACTTGGCGGAGGCCCGGGCATGCAGGCCCAATTTATTGCTGATGGTGAGCGTGGACTTGATCATTGTTATTGAAGCTCAGGGCTTCGAGCAGGGGTTCACAGGAATCTCATTCAACATGATGCCGCGCAAGCCACCTTGTGCGGCCCGGTCGGCCAAGTCCGCCAGCGGCTCGTTCACGTAACACAGCGAACGCCACAACATTGGCACATTGACACCGCTAAGCACGCGCACATGCGGGCCTTGCAAACGCATCGCCGCGTTGCAGGGCGTCGCGCCAAACACATCGGTCAATACCAAAGCTTCGACATGACCCGCCTTGTCCAGCAAGGCGCGAGCCGCCGCTTCGACCGCTTCGGCCGACATCTCTGGGCTCACGTCCAGCACGGCCAGTTGCGGTGCGCAATTTGGGAATGTGTGCTCGGCCACCGCTTTCATCGCGGAGGCCAGGGGCGCGTGGGCAATCAGGAGTAGACCGGGCATGGCGCGATTATCAACGGAGCGTCATGCACTCAAGTCACTCAACCCTGCGAAGCCCACGAAAGATGCACAGACATGCGCCCGGACGAGCGCCACCGGGAGGCTTCACTCATCCAGCTTCAGCGAAGACAAGAAGCCGTCCCATGCCTCTTCGCCACCTTTTTTGCCCAGCATGACCACCTGATAGACACGCAAGCCACGCGAAAAAACCGCCATACGCGCCTGTTGCGAGCCGCCCACCAAGGTCTGCACCTGCGCTTCGGGGTTGGGCGTCATGCCGGGCACCGACACCGGCTGGGAGGCTGCCACTTCGGCATGAAGTTTCCCAGCCAAGGACTGCCGCATCTGCAGCAAGGCGGGCGTCACCAGCTGCGGATCCGGCAACTCTGCCCAAGCCAAGGAGAAGCTCAAATCCGACGCCTTGCACTCGGCCAGCCCCATGCTCGAAGGTTCGGCCGCCGTAGCCGGCCGGGCATTGATTTGCGGCTTGCAAGGAAATACAGCCAGGATGCCGCTGCCGGCGGGCCTGACCTCGCGCCAATCCAAGGCGGGCGAACAAGCCGCCAAGGCCAGGGCCAAACAAAAAATGGAGGCGAACCGCCCCGGGCGACGCGGCAAGGCCAAGTGCTTCGAAATCATGCCGCCATTATCAAGTCGCTGGGGCGAGCCGAGCCGAGGGCCCATCACGACCGGGTGTCGCACAATCAAATCCATGCAACATCAGGCCCCACCCACTCCCAGCCCAAGCCAACCCCAGCAGAACAGTAACCCTGCAAGCCCGCCGATGGCGCTAGCGGGCGTGCGCATCCTCGACCTGTCCCGTGTGCTGGCCGGACCCTGGTGTACCCAGACCCTGGCCGACTTGGGGGCCGATGTCATCAAGGTCGAACGTCCCGGCAAAGGCGACGACACGCGCAGCTGGGGGCCGCCGTATTTGAAGGACCAAGACGGCGCGGACAGCAGCGAAGCGGCCTACTACCTTGGCGCCAATCGCAACAAACGCTCCATTGCGATAGACATCGCCAAGCCCGAGGGTCAAGCCTTGATCCGAAGGCTGGCCGCCAGCGTCGATGTGCTGGTTGAGAATTTCAAGGTCGGTGACCTGGCGCGTTACGGCCTTGACGCACAAACCTTGCAGGCCGCCAACCCGGGCTTGGTCGTTTGCTCCATCACCGGTTTTGGTCAAACCGGCCCCTACAAGGAGCGCGCCGGCTATGACTACGCCATCCAGGGCATAGGCGGGCTGATGAGCGTCACCGGCGAGCGTGATGATCTGCCTGGCGGTGGCCCGCAAAAAGTGGGCGTGGCGGTGGCCGACTTGTTCACCGGCATGTACGCCTGCGTTGCCATCCTGGCGGCATTGCGCCACCGGGACGCCACCGGTCAAGGTCAGACGATCGACATGGCCTTGTTAGACACCCAAGTCGCCATGCTGGCCAATCTGGGAGCCAACTATCTGTGCACCGGCCAAACGCCCGGCCGCATGGGCAATGCGCACCAGAACATCGTGCCCTATCAGGTGTTTGAGGCGGCCGACGGGCATTTGATTTTGGCCGTCGGCAACGACTCGCAATTCAGCAAGTTCTGCCGCATTGCGGACCACCCCGAATGGGCCTTAGACCCGCGTTTTGCCAGCAACGCGGCGCGTGTGCAGCACCGCGAAACGCTGGCCCCGCTGATCGCAGCCGCTCTCAAAGCACGGCCCCGCGATGAGTGGTTGTCCGCGCTGGAATCCGCTCAAGTGCCTTGCGGGCCCATCAACAACCTCGCCCAAACCTTTGCCGACCCGCAGGTACAAGCCCGCGGCATGACGGCACCGATCCCACACCCACTCAACCCGGACCTGCGCCTGGTGGCCAGCCCGATCAAGCTGTCGGCCACGCCGGTCAGCTACCGGCAAGCCCCCCCGACGTTGGGCCAGCATTCACAGCAGGTGCTGCGCGAAGCCGGCCTGGATGAAATGGAAATTGCGTCACTGTTCAAGACCGGCATCGTCGCCTGAGACCCGGCCAAGCGTGAGAAATTACGCACAAACAGGCGCGCAAGGCGAGGTAAAGCAGCGCTGAACGCTGTTTCCCCCGGATCGAGGGATGGACGCTCGAGGGCATCGCACTGACCATGGCGGCCGCTGTGGCTCATTCGCCACTCTGGCCTCAACAAACAGAACACCGCCCACAGCAATTCCGCGCCTCTTCATGTCCAAGCCGCCAACTGCTTCCACTGCCAGTGCCGCCCACGCCGCCGCGAACGATGTCGCCGGCGCGCCCAGCCACGCGCAGTGGGCCGACATCGTGCAGCAGTTGGGCGCAGAAATCGCTGGCCCGCTCAGCTCGGCCATGGAACGCATCCACGACCTGATCAGCACCGGCCAAATTGACCGCCAAAGCCTGCGTTCACTGAAGGAAAGCGTCGGCCAGGCCCGTGAGGCCGGGATGATGGGTCAACAATTGGCTCGGCTGGCCTCGGGGCGCTTACGCCTGTCGCGCGAACGCATGCACTTGACGCAGATTTTGCGCAGCGTGCTGGCCCAGCGCAGCCGCGAAACCCAGGCCCGTGGCATCCAAGTGCGGCAGATGCTCAAGCCGGTCGAAGTGATGACCGACGGATCACTGCTGTTCTCCTTGCTCAACGCCTTGATGGATTGGGCCTTGTCCAGCACCCACAGCTCGGTGGATCTGCGCCTGGACCTGACGCCCTGGCCGGCCAAAGCGCGCCTGGTTTGCCGCTTTGCTCACCGCTCACTGGACCTGCTGGACGATCCGCGCGCTCAGGAGCTGCCGCGCGCGCTCAACTCCTTGTCTTGGCGCTTGGTCGAGCAGACCGCCATCACCATGGGCGTACTGCCCCTGCGCGAAGATGAAGCCGGCATCACCGTGTTGACACTTGAATTCCCGAACACGGTCAGTGAAGAGACCGGGACTCCCGTCACGCCGCTTGAACCGGGCGCAGCTCAATTGCCGCAGCTGGAGCGCGAGCGTGACTCCGAGTACCTGCCCTCCAGCAATTCCAAGCCGCTGGCCGGTAGCCATGTCTTGATCGTGTCGCAGCGCCGCGACCTGCGCACACAGATCCAGTCCTCCATTCAGCACATGGGCTTGATCATTGATCTGGTCGGCAGCATGGCCGAGGCGCTTCAATTCTGCGAGGAAGGCCTGCCGCACGGCATCATCTTCGAAAGCGGCCTGCGCGGCCCCGAGTTCGAGCGCCTGCATGCCGAGACGCTGCGTGAAGTCCCGAACTTCTGTTTCGTCGAGGTACTGGACGAGCCGCATCTGACCCAGCTGTCGACCGCCACCGCGGACGCACTGGCACGCATTTCCCGCTTGCATGTGGCCGATGCCCTGCCCTCGGTGTTGCTGTTCGAACTCTCCAAGAGCCTGTAAACCTCGGGGAGCAGCGCCTTTCCGGCCCGGCTACACTGCGGCCATGAAGTTGCAACAAGCCGTCTTGATCCCCGTCCTGCTGGCCGCCTTGGCCGGCGGCGGATTTATGGCCTACAAGAGTCTGGGTCAGCAAGAAAAGGCCCCCGCCATCAGCTATGTGCTGCTGAACGGCGAGAAGCTCGACTCCCGTCAATGGGCCGGCAAGGTCATGCTGGTGAACTTCTGGGCCACCAGTTGCACCACTTGCGTGAAAGAAATGCCGCAGATCATCGCCACCCATGAGAAATTCAAGGGCCGCGGTTTTGACACGCTGGCCGTGGCCATGAGTTACGACCCGCCGGCCTTTGTGGCCAATTTCGCCGAAAGCCGCAAGCTGCCGTTTGGCGTGGCAATCGACAACACCGGCGACATCGCCAAGCAGTTCGGCAAGATCCAATTGACCCCGACCACCTTGCTGATCAACAAGCGCGGCGAGGTGGTCAAGCGCTATGTGGGCGAGCCCGACTTTGCCGCTCTTCATGGTCTGGTCGACAAGCTGCTGGCCGAAGCGGCCTAAGCCCAAGCCAGGCCGATCCAAAGTTTCACCCATGCAAGCCAAGGCCTACCGACTCTTGCGCCGGCTCAGCCTGGCGAGCCTGCTGCTCGGCCTGAGCCTAGGCGCATTTGCCGCCGACGAGCCCCTCGACAAAAACACCGTGGTCTTGGCCGGTGAAGATGACTGGGCACCCTATAGCGCGGCCGAGAAACCCGGCGCCGACACCCAAACCAGCCCGATCGGCTATAGCGTGGACCTGGTTCGCGCTGTCTTGGCCAGCCAGGGCATCAAGGTGCAATTCATCAACGTGCCCTTTGCGCGCTGCATGCAGTACGCCAAGACCGGCCAGGTGGCGGGCTGCTTCAACGCGACCATCACCGATGACAACCGCGCCGACTATGTCTGGCACCAACCGGCCATGTTCGAAGAGGAGTTGTCCATCTTTGGCCGGGCCGACAACAACGGCAGCGAATTGCGCCTGGCCGATCTGCGCGGCAAGCGTGTGGCCTATACGAATGGCTACACCTATCCCAGCGAGTTCATGCACGACAGCCGCATCCAGAAGTTCAGCGCCGTGTCCGACGGGGCCTTGCTGCGCATGCTGCTGAACAAGCGGGTCGACTACATCCTGCTGAATCGCACGCCAGGCTGGATGCGCATCGACGCGACGCCCGAGGCCCGCAACCAAATCAAACGCGTCGGCTTGGTGTCGATGGATGGGTTCTGGGTAGCATTTTCCAAACAGCACCCGCAGGGCGAACGCCTGGCGCAGGCCTTCAGCCAAGGCCTGGTACAGATGCGGCGCGACGGCAGCTACCAGCGCCTGCAAGACGATTTCCGGCGCCGCGTGCGCTACCGTTGAATTTCGGCGTTCGCCCCAAGCGGCCCGCTTGCGGCGGGGAACCAGACCCGAACACAAGTCCCCACGCCCTCGCGCCCGACACCCAATTCGATGCGCGCGCCATGTTGCTCGGCAATCGTCTGCACGATGGCCAGCCCCAGGCCCAGGCGCTGATGGCCTGCTTCGCCGGAGTGAGCGGCACCGCGTGATGGAGCTTGAAAGCGCTGGAACAAGCCCCGCTGCAAGGCCGGCGCCATGCCCGGGCCATCATCCTCCACCTCCAGGAACGGCTGCCCCAGTGCCTCACCGGTGCGCATACACACATGCGCATTCACGGGGCGACCATGCAAGAAGGCGTTTTCAAGCAAATTGCTGGCCATCTCATGCAGGTCGCCGCGACGACCCCGCACCGGCGCAGGCTCCAACTCAAAACTCAAATCGATGCCGCGCTGCTGCGCCTGATCAAAAAATTCACTCGCGCAGGACTCCGCCGTGTCGCGCAAGTCCAGCCTTGCAAAAGGCTCCTGCGCCATCGCCTCGGCGTTGGCTCGGGCCAAGGCCAGCAGCTTGGCCACCAAGCGGCCCATGCGGTCCAGAGCCAACGTCATCTGCACCATACGGCCTGTCACCGCCCCCGCGCCGTCGGCCGCAGGCTCGGCCGCGTCTTGCCGCAACAGATCCAACTGCAATCGCAAACCGGCCAGGGGCGTACGCAATTGATGGGCCACGTCGCCAATAAAGCGTTGCTGCGCCTGAGACAGGCCCTGCAAGCGGACCAACAAGCCATTGATCGCCCCCAACAATCCGCGCAATTCCAAGGGCAGCCGCTGCGTATCCAGGGGCTGCCATTCCCCCGCCGGGCGTCGCTCCAGCAAGGCCGCTGCGCGCTCCAGCGGTCTGAGCAGATGGCGCGTGACCAGCCACAGCGTCAACAGGGCGCAGGCCCACAGCGCCAAGCCCAGCGCGGCAGAGTTGAATAGCAAACGCTGCGCGGCCGCATCGCGCTTGCGCGTCGTCTCAGCCACCACGACGCGGGCGCGCCAAAACGGCCCCTGGCGCGGCAACACCAACACACGCAAGACCTGACCCTCGCAGCGCATTGTCTGCGCCAGTTCCTCGCCGGCCGCTCCCGGCGAGGCCGGCGCCCTTGCCGCAGCAACGGCGGTAAAAATCTGCAAGCCACCATCACCCCAGACAAACCGCCCGGACTCATCCAGCACCGCCATGCGCATTTGATCGACCGTGTCGGCCTGCAAGAGCGCCTGCGCCGAAGCGGGCAGATCGACATCCAGGTCATTGTCCGAATCAATCTCCACCCGCGCCGCCAGGGCCACGGCCACATTCAGCAGCGCCTTGTCAAAGGCCGCATCCGTCATTTGTTGAGCGGCCCGGTGATTGATGACCAGGGCCAGCAACAAGACCACGGTCAAGGGCGCGGCCAAGCCCAGCAACAGGCGCTGGCGCAGCCCGTCGGGCCAACAAGCGGCGAGTCGCTCAAGCATCGCTGGCGGCGCCCGACATCAAGCGATAACCAACACCCCGCACGGTGTCGAGCTGGAGTCCGGCCCCTTGCAACTTATGGCGCAGGCGGGACACATGAGTTTCAAGCGCGTTGCTGGACATCTCCCGGTCCCATTCGCTCAAGCTGTGCAGCAGCTTGCGCTTGCTCACAATCGTCGGGCTTTGCAAAACCAGCGCCAGCAACACGGCCCATTCCTTCGGCGTCAGGGGCAAGGCTTCGCCGTGCAGCGAGGCCATCTGCTGCGGCATGTCCAAGTGCAAGCTCCCCAGACTCAGCCCGGCCGCACCGGCCGCACCACTGCGACGGATCAAGGCCCGCAAACGGGCCAGCAACTCGGGCAACACAAAGGGTTTGACCAGATAGTCATCGGCCCCCTCATCCAGCCCACGCACGCGATCGGCCCAGTCTCCACGCGCGGTGAGCAGCAAGATGGGCAGGCTTTTGCCTTGCGCGCGTACACGCCGAAGCAGCGCCAGGCCATCCACATCGGGCAAGCCCAAGTCCAGCACCAGCGCGTCGTACTCGGCTTGCCCCAGGGCCGAGAGCCCATGCTCGCCAAGACCAAAGGCGTCCACCCCATAGCCCTGCCGACACAGGGCTTCCCGCAAGCCCTCGCGCAACGAGACGTCATCCTCGATCAACAAAACACGCATGCCTTTGAACCCGCCAACGGCCATCGAACCATGATTTGATTCTGGCACCGGCGCGCGACGACTCAAGCCTCTAGCAGTCCCTGCTTTTCGCAATGCAGCCGCGCCAGGGCTCGACCCGGTAATTCGTAAGACTTTGCAAGAAAACCGCCGCCCCGTGGTTTAGACAGGCAATCGACAGCTTCCAAAACGTAATCTTTCACGCGTCATCTCGAAGCCCGAAACATCGATGCGAACCGACGCAGGCCTTCCGAGGCGATTTACACAAGCTCACAGCTTGTTCGCCCGCTTCGGCCTAAGGTCTGCCTCAGCAAGCCCGAGCAATCCTCGACGAACGCACGGGCTTGCGCCCACCGCCTTGCAGCAACAGTCCAGGAGTTGAATGCCATGCCTAGCTACACACTGAACGTCAATGGACGTGAACATATCGTCAACGTCAGCAGCGAAGCGATGCCCTTGTTATGGGTCTTGCGTGATGTGATCGGCTTGACCGGCACCAAATACGGCTGCGGCATCGAGGTCTGCGGCGCCTGCACCGTCTGGGTCAACGGCCAGCCAGAGAAGGCCTGCAAGATGGATGTGTCCTCGGCCGCCGGCAAACAGATCACCACGATTGAGGGCCTGTCGGCCGACCGCAGCCACCCGGCGCAAAAAGCCTGGATCGCACACCAAGTACCGCAATGCGGCTACTGCCAGTCGGGCATGTTGATGAGTGTGGCGGCAGCCATGAAGGCCGGCCATCACGGCCAGGAGATCGCCAACGAGGTCAAGAACGTTTGCGTCTGTGGCACCTATCAGCGCATCAAGCAGGCCGTGACCGGTTTGTAAGCAGGAGAACACCAAATGCAAACAACGCTTCAACTCGACCGGCGCCAATTTCTTGCCGGTAGCGGAGGCCTCACGCTGGCCCTGTTCCTGCCGGCCAACTCGGCCGAGGCCGCGGCGGGCTCTGCAGTCAATAGCTGGCTCACCATCGGCAGCGATGACAGCATCCAGCTGACGATAGGCTGCTCAGACATGGGCCAAGGTTCCTTCTCCGGCCTGGCGCAGATTCTTTGCGAAGACCTGATGGTGGACCCCGCGCGGGTCAAGCTGGTGCAAGGCGCCCCCACTTTGGCGGTGCCGGCCCCCATCGGCAGCGCCATCAACACGGTCGGCAGCGGCGTCACCCGCGGCAATTTTTGGAAACTGCGCGACGCCGGAGCCATCGCCCGCGAAATGCTGGTCTCGGCGGCCATGGCGCAGATCGGCGATGGTGCGCGCAGCAATTACAGCGTCAACAACGGCGTGGTGACGCACGGGCCAAGCGGCCGCGCCCTCAGCTACGGCCAGCTGGCGGCAGCGGCCGCCCTGCTGCCCGCGCCAAGTTCAGCGCCGCTGGTGCCAGACAGCCAGTTCCGCTGCATCGGCAAGACGATGGCACGCTCAGACATCCCGCTCAAGGTCGACGGCAGCGCCGTTTACGGTTTGGATGTGCGGGTGCCGGGCATGGTCTATGCCGTCATCCGCCACTGCCCCAGCTTTGGCGGCAAGCTCGCTGCCACACCACCGACACCGGCGGGCATGCTGGCCGTGGTGCCCACCAAGGTGATGGCCGGCACGGCGCGTGGCGCCGAAGCGCTGGGCAATGTCAACGCATTGGCCGTGGTCGGCCCGACCACCTGGGATGCCTGGCAAGCGGCGAAGCGCCTGTCGCCGCAATGGATCTTGCCGGCCAATGTGGCCAGTCTGAACAGCACCCAGTTCATGCTCGATGCGCAGGCCTTGATGAGCAACGCCACCGCCTACGTGGCCGGGGCGGCCAACCCGCCGGGCACGCTCTACACGGTCGAGCGCAGCACCGCCGACGCCAATGCGGCCATCGCCACCGCCGCCAAGACCATAGAGGCCAGCTACAGCCTGCCCTATGTGGCCCATGCCTGCATGGAAGTCTTGAACTGCACGGTCGACTACGTGGCCGGACTGCGCTGTGAGGTCTGGGCTCCGACCCAATCGGCCAAGTCGGCGCTCAGTCTGGTCTGCGCCATCACCGGCCTCAGCGCCGACAAGGTCATCCTGCACACCACCTACCTGGGCGGCGGCCTGGGCCGCAAGGCCGAGCTGGACTTCATCAGCCAGGCCGTGCAGGTGGCGATGGCGGTGCAACGCCCGGTCAAGCTGATGTGGCCACGCGAAGAAGACTTCAGCCACGACCAATACCGCCCCATGGCCCTGGTCCGAGCCCGCGCTGGTTTGGATGCAAACGGCCAAATCGCCGGCTGGACTTACCGCAATGTCTCGCCCTCCATCCTCGGGCAACGTGGCGCGACGCTCGGCGCCAGCGGCGACAGCCAAGGCTCCGAAGCTTCGAACGCGCTGCCCTATAACTTCGGGGCCCGACTGACCGAATGGGTCAGCCACACCGCGCCGATCCCGGTCGGATTCTGGCGCTCGGTCGGAGCCTCGATCAATACCTTCGCGGTCGAGTCGATGATCGATGAATTGGCGGCCGCGATCGGGCAAGACCCGCTCCAATTCCGTCGCGCCCGTCTCAACAGCCCACGTTGGCTGGCGGTGCTGGAGGCCGCTGCCCAAGCGTCCGGCTGGGGCTTGCCCGGACCGGCCGGCACGGCGCGCGGCATCGCCATCGGAGCCGCCTTCAACAGCATCGTCGCCCAAGTGGTGGAAGTGAAAGCTGGCACGGCCGGGCCGGTGGTGACGCGGGTGTGGGTCGCCATCGACTGCTATATGACGGTCAACCCGGGCTCGGTGGAGGCGCAAATCGTCGGCGCCGTCGTGCATGCCATCAATGCCACCTTGTACGGAAAGCAGACCTTCGTCAACGGCGCCGCGCAGGTGAAGAATTTCAACACCAGCCGTATGTTGCGTCTGAACGAGATGCCCAGCGTGGCGGTGAAGATCATGCCGCCACCGGCAGCGGCCGACCGCAATATGCCACTGGGTGGCGTGGGCGAGCTGGGCGTGCCGACCTTTGCGCCGGCCATGGCCAACGCATGGTTCAAGCTCAGCGGCAAGCGCGTACGCAGCCTGCCCTTCTACCCGACGGCCACGATGGGAGGCTGAAGCCAAGCTGCACCGAGCCCTCCCGGGCTCGGGCGGCTCAAACGGTTTTACTCGCCCGCAGTAGGCTGAGCGGCCTGAGCCGCATGCTCGGCCTGCTGATCGGCGTGGTAGCTGGAGCGCACCATCGCGCCCACGGCCGCATGGCTGAAGCCCATCTTGTAGGCTTCGGCTTCGAACATCTTGAAGGTGTCCGGGTGCACATAGCGGCGCACCGGCAGGTGGTGGCCGGACGGGGCCAGGTATTGCCCGATGGTCAGCATGTCGATGTTGTGGGCACGCATATCGCGCATGACCTGCAGAATCTCTTCGTCGGTCTCGCCCAGGCCCACCATGATGCCGCTCTTGGTCGGCACGCCCGGCACCTCGGCCTTGAAACGCTTGAGCAGGTCCAAGCTGAACTGATAGTCGGAACCGGGGCGCGCTTCCTTGTAGAGGCGCGGTGCAGTCTCGAGGTTGTGGTTCATCACATCTGGCGGGGCGGCCTTCAGAATGTCCAAGGCACGATCAGCGCGGCCACGGAAGTCGGGCGTCAAGATCTCGATCTGGGTCGTCGGGCTGAGTTCGCGGATCTTCTGGATGCACTCGACAAAATGGCCGGCGCCGCCGTCACGCAGGTCATCGCGGTCCACGCTGGTGATCACCACGTACTTGAGCTTCAGCGCGGCGATGGTCTGCGCCAGCTTCAGCGGCTCTTCGGTATCGAGCGGGTCGGGGCGGCCATGGCCCACGTCACAGAAGGGGCAGCGACGGGTGCACTTGTCACCCATGATCATGAAGGTGGCCGTGCCCTTGCCGAAGCATTCGCCGATGTTCGGGCAGGACGCTTCTTCGCAAACGGTGTGCAGCTTTTGCTCGCGCAGGATCTGCTTGATTTCGTAGAAGCGGGTGCTGGGAGAACCGGCCTTGACGCGAATCCAGTCGGGCTTTTTCAGCGTTTCTGCCGGCACGATCTTGATGGGGATGCGGGCCGTTTTGGCCTGCGACTTTTGCTTGGCGCTGGCGTCATACGCCTCGCCCGTCTTCGCTTCGTGAGTGATGTTCTCGGTCGCCATGCCAGCCAAACTCCAAATGATCGTTCAGCCTTCGAGCTGGGCCTGCAGCCGCTCGCCGAAACGCTGGGCCACCTCGGGCCAATCCGCAAAAACCCCAAGTGTAACGAGGTCCACCGTCGCCAGACCCGCATAACCACAGGGGTTGATGCCGGCAAAGGGCTGCAAATCCATCGCCACATTCAGCGCCACACCGTGATAGGTGCAGTGCCGGCTGACCTTGATGCCCAGCGCCGCCACCTTGCCCAGACCGCGAAATGGGTCCATCGGGTCGGCCGGGCCGGAGAGCGCCGCATGGTTGTGCGGGTCATTCAGCCGCACATAAATGCCGGGCGCACCCGCCACCCTGTGGCCTGTGATGCCATAGGCGTCCAGCGTTTGAATCACCGCCGCTTCCAGGCGGAACACATACTCGCGCACGAAGTAGCCGGCGCGCTGCAGATTGATCAAGGGATAGGCCACCACCTGGCCAGGGCCGTGATAGGTCACCTGACCGCCCCGGTTGGTCTGCACCACCGGGATGCCGCCGGCCTGCAGCACATGGTCAGCCTTGCCCGCCAAACCTTGGGTATAGGTGGGCGGATGCTCGCAAAGCCAGAGTTCATCAGGGGTATCGGGCCCACGCGACTCGGTGAATTCGCGCATCGCCTCCACAGTCGGCGCATAGTCCACGCGCCCCAGGTTCTTCACAACAATCATGGCCGAATAGTAGCGCCAGGCTGTAAGGCCCCGGCGCGGACAAGCGACTGAGATTGAGTTAGCGTTCAAGACGCGCCACCCCAGCCCATACCCCCGAAGGACTCTCATGTCGTTTGTTCGCCGAACCATTTCCGCAGCACTGGCCATCGTCTTGATCAGCAGCCTGCTACTCACCACGATGAGCAGCCGGGCCGAGAGCAGCCCGCTGGAGCAGGCCTTGTCGGCCTATGAAGCGGGCGACTTGCGCGCTGCGGCACGTGGTTTTGCAGCCCTGTCCGCCAAACGGGCGCCGTTGGGCGACTACAACCTGGCGATGATGCATTTGCGCGCCGAGTTAGCCAAGCCCAATCCACGCGAGGCCAAGCGCCTGCTGGAACGCGCCGCCGCCAATGGCTTGGTGCGTGCCGAATTGGCGCTGGGCCAGTTTTATGAGCAAGGGTTGTTGGGCAAGCCCGATCTGAAGCAGTCCACCCAATGGTTCGCACGTGCCGCCGAGCATGGCAGCAGCGATGCCCAGGTGGCCCTGGCCACCGCCTACTATCTGGGCCGGGGTGCGACGCAAGACATGACCCTGGCAGCGCAGTGGTACCGCGAGGCGGCAAACGCCGGCGATGTCGGGGCGCAATACCTGCTGGCGTCGATGTATGAAAGCGGGCTCGGCCTCCCGGCCGATCTGCGGCTGGCGCGCTATTGGTACGACATTGCGGCCCGAAATGGCGACGAGGCCGCCCCCAGCAAGGTGCTGGACCTGGATCGACGCCTGGCGGCCGAAACCGCGGGCTAAGCCCGCGCGGCTGACAACAGGACCTTTACAGCACCACCTTGACCATCGGGTGGGTGCTGAGCGTGCGGTACAGCTCGTCGAGCTGTTCGCGGCTGGTGGCCGTGACGGTGATCGTCAGGCCCATATAGTTGCCGGCCTTGCTGGGGCGGCGCTCGATTGTCGCGGCATCAAATTCGGGGTCGAACTGCAGCGCCACCATCGTGATGGCCTCGACAAAGCCCTCCACATGCGAGCCCATCACCTTGATCGGGAAGCGCGAGGGGTATTCGATCAGCGATTGCTCGGGCGGGATGTCCGGCGGCGGGGTCATCGGGGGTAGATTACTCATCGTCTTCTTCTCAAATTCTCAAATCGATTGCAGCAGTTTGGCGCGCTGATAGGCCTCAAACAGGCGGGCATAGACCGGGCCGGGCTTGCCGTGCAGGGCGCCATGGCCGACCGGTTGGTGGTCCAGCGTGGTCACCGGCAGCACCTCTTTGGTGGCCGAACTGAGGATGATCTCGTCGGCAGCGAACAACTCGGCCTCCGAGATCGGGCGCAGGTTGTAGCCAATGCCGATTTCCTCGCAGAGTTCCTTCAGCAACTCAACCCGAATGCCTTCCAGCACCTGCTCGCTCTTCTGCGGGCCGAGCAGCGCGCCTTCCTTGACGATCCAGACATTCGAGGCCGAAGCCTCGGTCAAAAAACCGTCGCGCAACAAAATCGTCTCCGTCGCGCCCTGGTCGGCCGAAATCTGCCGGGCCAGCACATTGCCGAGCAAGGAGGTGCTCTTGATGTCGCCGCGCTCCCAGCGGAAGTCGCGCGCGCTGACGCAGCTGACGCCGTGATGGCGCTCCTCGGCCGAAATCGGACGGGCCTCGCTGCTGTAGGCAAAAAGGGTCGGCTTGATCTCGCTGGGCATCACATGGTTGCGTGGCGCAACACCGCGTGTCACCTGCAGATAGACCCACTGGTCCTCGGCATCAACCTTGGAGACCAGCTTGCGCACAATCTCCAGCCACTGCGCACGCAACAAGGGGCTGATGATGCGCAGCTTGGCGAGGCTGCGCTCAAAGCGGTCCATATGGCTCTCGAAGCGGAACAAACGCCGCCCATAGACCGGCAGCATCTCGTAGGCGCCATCGCCGAAGATGAAGCCACGGTCCATCACCGAGATTTTGGCCTCGGCCAAGGGCGTGTATTCGCCATTCAAATAGCAATACACATCGGGCAAAGCGTTTGTCTTCATGCAACGTCCTCCTGATCTCGGCAGGCCGTCAAAGGCCGGCCGCGTCTCAGACTGAGACTATCTCAGAACTGAGGCCGGACCGGCAGCCCTTACTTGATCCAAAGCCGGATGGCATCCCAGGCCCGGCCAAAAATACCCGCCAGCGGCACCGCCTCTTGCACCACCAAGGGCACTTCGGCCACGGGGGTACCTGCGGTGGTGGTCACGGTCAGGGTGCCGACGCGCTGGCCCTTGGTCAAGGGTGCAACCAGCGGATCGGTACGCTCCACCTTGGTCTGCAGCTTGGCGCCATCACCGCGCGGCACGGCCACAAACACGGCACTGGCGGCGCCCAGCTTGGCCTCGCGGGCCGCGCCCTTCCAGACCGGCACGGTACTGATCGCTTGGCCGTCTTCGAACAAACGCACCGCATCAAAGGCCGAGTAACCCCAGTTCAGCAACTTTTGGCTTTCGCTGGCGCGGGCTTCCTTGGAGGCCGTGCCCATCACCACGCTGAGCAGGCGGCGCTTGCCATTCGGAAACTCGCGCTGGGCGCTGGAGACCAGGCAGTAGCCGGCGGCTTCGGTGTAACCGGTCTTCATGCCGTCCACGCTAGGGTCGCGGCGCAACAGCAGATTGCGGTTGTCTTGGCGAATCTTGTTGAAGGTGTAGTCGCGCTGCGAGTAGTAGCTGTAGTACTGCGGAAAGTCGCGAATCAGATTCGACGCGATCACCGACAGATCACGCGCGCTGCTGCGGTGGCCTGGCTCGGTCATACCGGTGACGTTCTTGAACTCGGTGTTCTTCAAACCCCAGGCCTGCGCCTGACGATTCATCATCGCCACGAACTGCTCGACGGTGCCGCCCACGCCTTCGGCCAAGGCGACCGAGGCGTCATTGCCGGATTGGATGATCATGCCGCGCAGCAGCTCATCGACCTTGGGCGTCATCGTGGTGTCGATGAACATCAGCGAGGGGTCGCCCTTGCGCTCGTCCCAAGCGCGCTTGGACACGGTCAGCGGCTGCTCCAGCGTCAGGCGCTTGTCGCGCAAGGCGCCGAAGACGATGTAAGCCGTCATCAACTTGGTCAGCGAAGCCGGATCGTTTGGCGTATCGGCATCACGCTCGGTCAGCACCCGGTTGGCCGACATGTCCAGCAGCAGGTAGCTGCGCGCAGCGATCTCGGGCGCTTGCGGCGCCTGCGCTTGTGCCGGCAATGTGGCCACAGCGGCCGCGGCGGCCAGAACAAGAGCGATCAGTCGTTTCAATATCATCATCAAGAAGTCTCGGGGAATTCAGGCCTGCCAGCTGCGAACCACAATGTTCTTCAGCAATGGCAATTGCCCATGGAAAAAATGTCCGACGCCGGGCACCACAACGACCGGCAGGGCCTGCGGCCGCGCCCAGTCCAGCACCGAACTGAGCGGCACCACATCATCGACCTCACCGTGAATCACCAAGGTGTCGGCCGGTACCGGCGCGGTATCAAAACGGCTGGTAGCCGGGCCGACCAGCACCAGGCGCTCCGCCTGTTGCCCCTCGGCAAGACGGAGGGCCGCCTGCGAACTGACATAGGCGCCAAATGAAAAACCAGCCAGCACCAAGGGCTCATCGGTGTTGCGCACCGCATGGAGCGCCGCCAGCGCGTCATCAATCTCGCCACGCCCCTCGTCCCACACGCCCTCGGACCTGCCGATGCCGCGGAAGTTGAAGCGCGCCGCGCGATACCCTAACTGAACAAAGGCACGGGCCAAGGTTTGCACGACCTTGTTGTCCATCGTGCCACCCTGGGTCGGATTGGGATGACAGATCAAGGCCAGACCACGCGGAGCAAGGTCGGAGGCCGGGCTGTCGATGGCACATTCAATGACGCCTGCCGGGCCGGCAATCAGGCGCTTTTCGGTTTGTGCGTTCACAACTCAGAGCCCGACACTATCGGGCAAGAGCAGGCGCTCCACCACTTCGCCGTTCTTCAAATGCTTGTCGACGATTTCGTCAATATCGCTTTGGTCGACATAGGTGTACCAGGTCGCATCGGGATACACCACCGCCACCGGGCCACCGGCGCAGCGATGCAGACAACCCGCCTTGTTGACGCGGACGCCGCCAACGTCGGCCAAGCCCAAGTCACGCACGCGCGCCTTGCAATGATCAAAGCCAGCCTGCGCTCCATGCTGGGCGCAGCTGTTTTTGCCGCTGTCACGCTCATTGAGGCAGAAGAAGATGTGTCGCTTGAAATAGCTCATGGCCCTATTGTAGGGATGGGGCCCAAGCGAACCCTGGCAGGCAGTTGGGCTGCCGGGCCTAAACCTCGCGCTTGGCGACCAGCGTCAGCAACCAGGCCACCGCCGCAAACGGCCAGACCCAGCCGACCCATTCGGCCAGCCCGTAGAGATTGACGAATCGGCTTTGCTCCCAGGTCTGCAGCCGTTGCGCCAGATAAGGATCGGTCGGTGCCTGGCTGACCAAGGCGATCAAGGCACACATCACCACCAAGCCCAGCGCCGCACAGACACGGCGCGGCATTAGCGTTGCGATCAAGCCCAGCACGACGCCGGCGGCCAAACCCGGCCAAGTGGCCAAGGTCAGCCAGGCCCAGGTGTTTTGCGGACCGAAGTTCAGCCCGGTGGACAGCGCCGTGACCAAGACGCCTAACAAACCGGCTCCCAGCACCAGGAACACCCGCCGCAGGCCCGGTCGCGCTACCGACAAGCCCAGCAAGGCCGGTGACAAGACGCCCAGTGCAATCGTGATCGCCTCCAAACCCGGCGGCAGGGCCCGCGTCTCGTCGACCATGCTGTCCGCCCATTGCAGCGCCCAGGGCGTGCCCTCGAGCAGGTCTTGAGCGGTCAATTGCAGATGCGGCAACCATTGCCCTAAGGCGAGCGGGATGGGCGCCGGGAACAACAGGCCCAGCGGCCACAAGGCCAGCAGCGCCAGCGCGCCGGCGCAATGCGGTTGAAACCAGAATTCGCGCACATCGTGCCAGCGCCGCAGGCCGCCGAAGGCGTTCAGCAACAAGCCCAGCAACAGGCCCACCGCCGCGCCGATCGAGTTGAGCAGCCAATCGGCCAGCGAGGGCACCCGCGAGGGCAGGAAATACTGGCCAGTCTCCATCAGGAAGGACAGCAAGGGCCCCGGCAACAAACCCATGGCCACGCTGGGCCACAGACCCAGGCCACTGCGCAAACCGGCTGCCAAACCCAGCAGCCCCAGCGGCAAATAGCCCAGCAGATTGATGTATTGGTCAAAGAGGCCGAAATAGCGCGGCCAAGGCAGGCCGACCATGCCCTGCAAGGTCAGTCCGGGCGGCCAGACCCAAGGGCCAAAGGGATAGAGGCTGGCGTAAACGATCAGAGCCGCATAGGCCAACAGCAGCCAAGTGGCGGAACTTTGCCTGCGCACCGTGCGGCCCCAACCCTCAGAAAGGCTTCACCACCACCAAGACCACAATGGCCGCAAACATCAGCACCGAAACCTCGTTGAAAACGCGGAACCAGCGGTGGCTGCGGCGATTGGCCAGCTGCTCAAAGCTGCGCAGAATGCTGCGGCAGACATGGTGATAGCCCACCGCGCCCAGCACCAGCAGCAGCTTCAGGTGCAGCCAGCCGCGATTGAAACCCTGGAAGTTTTCCATCCACAGCCAAGCACCCAAGCCCAGCGCCGGAATCATCAGCATCGTCATGAAGCGATACAGCTTGTGCGCCATCAGCAGCAGGCGTTCCCGCTCGGCATGGCTGTCGGCCGGCACCATGGCCAGATTCACGAAGATGCGCGGCATGTAGAACAGGCCAGCAAACCAACTGGCGACGAAGACGATATGAAAGGCTTTGATCCAGAGCATGGGCGGATTATGCGTGGCGACACAAAATCAGCTCGCCGGGCGCCGTGCGAGCCATAAGGATGACTGCGGGCGAATTGGACAAAAAAAAGCCCCGGCTACACAGCCGGGGCGAGAAAGCCTTTTCGCTGTCATCACGCAAAGGCTCCTGCTCAGGGAGGAAAAGCAGGGAACGACCACCTTGCGGCTATCATTCGAAGTGAATATTAACAGAAACGTCACGGCCTTGTCAGCCTGACATGTCGCTTAGATTGCGCAGTCCCGCACAGAGCGCCAGATTTTCTTGAAATTTGACGGAGTTTTCATTTGTCCCGCTCAACCTTGAACCCCGCTCCCTTCCCGGCCAGCCGCCCGCGCCGCTTGCGCCGCGATGCTTTCACCCGCGCGCTGGTGCGTGAGCATGGCCTGCGCGCCAGCGACCTGATCTTGCCGGTGTTCGTGCACGAGGGTGTCGACCGGGTTGAGCCCGTCTTGTCCATGCCCGGCGTGGCCCGCCTGAGCCTGGATCGGCTGATCGGCGTGGCCGAGGAATGCGTCGACCTGGGCATCCCGGTGCTGGCGCTGTTCCCGGTCATTGACGCCGCATTGAAGACACCCGACGGCGCCGAGGCCGCCAACCCCGATGGCTTGGTGCCACGCGTCGTGCGTGCATTGAAAGACAAAGTCCCCGGCCTGGGCATCCTGACCGACGTCGCCCTCGACCCCTTCACCAGCCACGGCCAAGACGGCGTGCTGGACGAAACGGGCTACATCCTGAACGACCAGACGGTCGAGATGCTGACCCGCCAGGCGCTGGTGCAGGCCGAGGCCGGCGTCGACATCGTCGCGCCGAGCGACATGATGGACGGGCGTATCGGCGCCATCCGCCAGGCGCTGGAGGCCCATGGCCACATCCACACCCGCATCATGGCCTACAGCGCCAAGTACGCCAGCGCCTTCTACGGTCCCTTCCGCGATGCGGTGGGCTCCGCCGGCAACTTGGGCAAGGCCGACAAAAAGACTTACCAGATGGACCCGGGCAATAGCGATGAGGCCTTGCGCGAAGTGGCGCTGGACATTGCTGAAGGTGCCGACATGGTGATGGTCAAACCCGGCATGCCCTATTTGGACATCGTGCGTCGCGTCAAGGACGAGTTCCGCGTGCCCACCTTTGCCTACCAAGTCAGCGGCGAATACGCCATGATGAAGGCCGCCGCCGCGAATGGTTGGCTGGACCATGACGCGGTGATGATGGAGTCGCTGCTGGCCTTCAAACGCGCCGGCGCGGATGGCATCTTGAGCTATTTCGCCCTTGAGGCGGCTCGCCTGCTGAAGAAGGGCTGATGCGGGTTTTTCATATTCACGGCGACCGCTTCACCGAGCTGGGCCGCCTGCCCGCCGACCTGCCCGAAAGCGGTTTTCTGTGGCTGGGCTGCGGACGGCGTGAATTTGAGTTGCAGCATTTGGAGGTGCAACTGGGCTTGCAGCGCTGGGGCTGCGGCGCCTTGGTCGACCTGCACGTGGCGGATCTGGTCAACAACCAACTGCCCTCGCACTTCGACTACACGTCGTGGTACGACCTGCTGGTCTTTCGCCGACTGGCGGCCGCCCCCGGCAGCGAAGACTTGTTCGTGGACGACGAGCACGGCACGCTGGCCAGCGCGCAACAAGCGTTTCGCGCCATCGACACCAGCCCGGTTGGCTTCGCCGTCTTTGACCGGGTGCTGCTGACGGTGCACCCCACCGATTGCGCGGTGCGCGACTACTTCGCCGGCAAGATGGGCGCCCTGACCGAAGGGCGGGATCTGCGCGGCAGCTCGCGCCTGCCGAATAGCCCGGCCGAGTTGATGCTGCGCATGGTCAACCATATGGTGGACAGCTATCTGGAGTTGCGGCGCCTGCTGACGCGCCAGATGGGCACACTACAGCGCGCATTGATGGACTCGCGGCATGAGTTCAATCAATGGCCGCTGTTGCTGGAATCCCGTGACGCCCTGCACCGCCTGGAGGACACCTGCGAAGACCAGCGCAGCGCCATCCAGGAATGGATTGATGTGCTGGACGATTGGCCGACCAGCACCGACTCGGCCACGCAGCGCGAGCGCGAGTTGCTGCGGGTGCGTTCACGCGACGTGCTGGAACACATTGAACGCGTACTCAGCCATGTGCGGCGGATGGAGTCCTCGTCCGAGTCGGCGGTGCAGATGCACTTCTCGGCGCTGGGGCACCGCACCAATAACATCATGCGCACACTGACCGTGCTGACGGCGATCTTTTTGCCGCTGAATCTGATCACCGGCATCTTCGGCATGAACTTTGACAGCCTGCCGCTGATTCACCGTGCCACTGGCTTTTGGATCGCCTTTGGCGTGATGGGCGTGGTGGCGCTGCTGCTGGGCGGTTTTTTCTGGCGCAAGCGCTATCTGGGCACCCAGCGTTGAACGGGACGACGGCTGAAGCCGACGCTCAGGCTCGCTGGTAGGGGTCCGCAAACCCCAGCCCCACCATGATCTCGGACTCGCGGGCCTCCATGCATTCAGCCTCGTCCTCTTCCTCATGGTCATAACCCTGCGCATGCAGGGTGCCATGCACCAGCATCTGGGCGTAATGGGCGGCAATCTCGATGCCCGCTTCTTTGGCCTCGCGCTCGACCACCTCGGCGCAGATGACCAAATCGGCCGTCACCACCGGCTCATGGCTGTAATCAAAGGTCAGCACATTGGTGGCGTAGTCCTTGCTGCGGAAATCACGGTTCAAGGCCTGCCCCTCTTCGGCATCCACGATGCGCACGGTGATTTCGCCCGGCAGCTCCAAGGCGGCACGAATCCAGCGCTGCACCTTGTGGCGCGGCAATAGCGCGCGGTGGCGTGGGTCGGCGAATTGCAGCGACAGGCTCAGTTCGACTTGGCTCATTGCAGGCTCCCCTTCTCTGCCTTGTTCAATTTGGCTTCGGCCGCCGTGCGCGCCTCGTAGGCCTCCACGATGCGGGCCACCAACGGGTGGCGCACCACATCGGCGCTGGTGAAGCGCGTCATCGCGATGCCCTTGACCTTGGCCAACACCCGTTCGGCGTCCACCAGGCCGCTGGTCGTGCCGCGTGGCAGGTCGACCTGACTGGTGTCGCCGGTGACCACGCATTTGCTGCCAAAGCCGATGCGGGTCAGGAACATCTTCATCTGCTCGGGCGTGGTGTTCTGCGCCTCATCCAGAATCACAAAGGCGTGGTTGAGCGTGCGTCCTCGCATGAAGGCCAAGGGCGCCACCTCCAGCAAACCCTTTTCAAAAGCCTTGGTAACCCGATCAAAGCCCATCAGGTCGTACAAGGCGTCGTACAGCGGGCGCAGATAGGGGTCGACCTTTTGGGTCAGATCACCGGGCAGAAAGCCCAGCCGCTCGCCGGCTTCGACGGCAGGCCGGGTCAGGATGATGCGCTGCACCGAGCTGCGCTCCAAGGCGTCAACGGCACAAGCCACCGCTAAAAAGGTCTTGCCGGTGCCGGCAGGGCCAAGGCCAAAGGTGATGTCATGGGCCATGATGTGGCGCAAGTATTCATGCTGACGCGGCGTGCGGCCGGCCAGATCGGCCCGGCGCGTGCGCAGTACAAGCGCTTCGGCCGGCGCCTTGGGCTCTTGCGTCGCAACTTGCTTGCGCTTGCTCGCCGGCTTCAGCTCTGCGGCCGCCTCGGCCAAGGCCAATTGCAGAATTTCCGGCGCGATGGCGCGGCGGCCGCGCTCGTACAGACTCAGCAGCAGTTGCAGACTCCGCTCGGCCGCGGCTTTCGGGCCCTCAATTCGAAAATGCTCATGCTGGCGCACGATGCGAACGCCCATGCCGGCCTCGATTTGACGCAGATGCTCGTCCAGGCTGCCGCACAAATGGGCCAAGCGGCGGTTGTCGACCGGGGCAAATTCATGGCGAAAAATCACGAGTTGGCTTTCTTTCAAACGCTTTGAGCAAGAAGCACATTGTCGCCCGAGCAAGTACGGGGGCGAAGCCGGGTCGACGTCCTGCACAATCGCCTCCCATGCATTGTTCGACACCTCTTGATACAGCTCTCGACCTGCCCGCTCGGCGCGGCCTCGCAGGGTTGGCGCTGCCTTTGCCTCTTCTGTCTGTGCTGCTCCTGCTTCCAGGCGTGGCGCTGGCTCAAGCCACCGGGCCCATGAGCGGCGGGCTAGAAATGGGCGGACTCACGCCTTTGCTGCAAGCCCTTTTGGCCGGCATGCTGCTGATGATGAGCGCATCCACCGGTCTGATTGCCTACAGCCACGCGGGCGACCGCCCGACCGGCTACCTCAGCGCGGCCCTGCTGGCCGGCGGGCTGTGGGCACTGTTGCCGACACTGAGCGCGGGTCAAGCATTCCCCGCTGGAGCGCAACAAGCGCTGGCTCTCGCCTTGCTGGTTTGGGCAACGTGGGGCGCGGTGCAATACCTGCTGCATCAAATTTCCGCGTCCAGAACATGGATTGACCGTATCTTGCTGCTGCAAGGTGTCGTCGCTCCGCTGAGCCTGGTGTTGGGACCCGACGCCATGGCGTCTGGCATCTTGCGTGCCTGGTACAGCTTGATGTGCGTGGAATTGCTGCTGGTCATCGTTCGACATCTGAATGTACGGCGCCGTCGATTGAGCGTCAGCGCCAGCCCCTCGCGCCAGCAATCCCGAGACGTCTTCATCGCGGCAGGCCTCTTGGGCGCCGCCGCAACGTCTGCCTTTCTGGTTCTGGCAAACACCCTCGTGGGCTTGCCGCTCGTTCAATACGCGGACCTGAGCTCTTTCATGCTGATGGGCTTCCCCTTGGCCCTGCTCGGGCATGGGCTGCTGGCCACCGTGGCGATAGGCCAAGCTCGCAAGGCCGCCGAAGCGCAGCAGGACCAGATGGAACAGGCCATGATCGAACGCGTGGCCGAGGTGGAACGCAGCTACGGCGAAATGGCCGAGCAAAAGCTCGAGCAAGTGACCGAACGCGAGCGCAAGCGCATCGCCGCCGACCTGCATGACGACCTGGGCGCCAAGCTGCTGACCATCGTCCACACCAGTGAATCGGATCGCATCTCGACCCTGGCCCGTGAGGCTTTGGAAGAAATGCGCCTGTCCGTGCGCGGCCTGACGGGCCGCCCGGTACAACTGCTGGACGCGCTGGGCGACTGGCGTGCCGAGGTGGTGTCTCGCCTCGGTCAAGCCAATATCCTGGCCGAGTGGAAGTCACCGCCGGAGGACATCGTCCATACCCTGCCGGCGCGCGCTTACGTGCAAACCACACGGATCTTCCGCGAAGCGGTCAGCAACATCATCAAGCACAGCGGCGGTACCCATTGCACCATCAGCTGCCATGTGCAGGACGGCGATTTTCTGGTGACGATCCAGGACAACGGTCAGGGCATTCCGGCCGAACTGGATGGCCGCCTTGACCGCGGCCACGGCATGGCCAGCATGAAGTCACGCGCCAAGCAGATGCAGGGGCAATGTCTGGTGGAGTCCGGCCCGGGCTGGGGAACCGTGATTCGTCTCACGATTCCGCTCTAAACAGCGTGCAATTCGACTCCAACCCGTTGGCAGCGAGCCGATAAAGCCTTACTGTTACCGATGAATCCGAGCCGGTGCACCTTGCATCCAAGCCCGCACCCTGCCGCCAGCGACCGAGAACCCCATGGATCACATCCTCCTGCTTGAAGACATTCCTGAAATCCGCGCCTGGTTGAAAGCGCTGATCAAGCAGGTGTTTGCCAATGCACAAATCACCGAATGCTCGCGCGTGCAGGACGCTTTGGCCTTGGTCAACAGCCAGCGTTTCAATTTGGCACTGCTGGATTTGGGGCTGCCCGATGGCTCCGGCGTTGATGTGATCGCCGCCCTGCGCGACCGGCAACCCGAGGCCCAGTCGGTCATCGTGACCATTCACGATGATGACGAACATCTGTTCCCAGCACTGCAAGCCGGCGCCTTTGGCTATTTGCTGAAGGAGCAATCGCGCGAACTGCTGGTAGAGCAATTGCAGCGCATGAGCCAGGGCGAGCCGCCGCTGTCGCCCTCTATTGCGCGCAAGGTGATCTCCTACTTCGCCAAACAGAACCGCCCACAGGCGGCAGCACTGCTGCATGAGGTCTCACTGACCGACCGCGAAACCGAGGTGCTGCTGCGCGTGGCCAAGGGCTTCACCCTGCCGGAAATTGGCGTGCAGCTCGGCCTGTCGCGCCACACCATTGCCGATTACGTGAAGCAGATCTACCGCAAGCTGAATGTCTCCTCGCGCGCGGAAGCCGCCTTGGAGGCGCAACGCTTGGGCCTGTTCGGCAGGAACTGAAGCACAGCGCGATCGGCCGGATAATGGGCCGATGATTGGAAGACTGACAGGCGTCATCGCGGAAAAATCGCCCCCGCTGGTTCTCATCGATGTGCAAGGCGTCGGCTACGAGGTCGACGTGCCCATGAGCACCTTCTACAACCTCGGCAATCTGGGCGACAAGGTCTCGCTGCTGACCCATTTTGTGGTCCGCGAGGATGCCCAAATCCTGTTTGGCTTCCTCAGCGCCGAGGAACGCGCCACCTTCCGCCAGCTGATCAAGATCAGCGGCGTCGGCCCGCGCATGGCGCTGTCCTTGTTGTCCGGGCTGTCGGTGGCCGAGTTGGCCCAAGCGGTGGCGCAGCAACAGAGCGCCCGCTTGGTCAAGGTGCCCGGCATCGGCAAGAAGACCGCCGAGCGACTGCTGCTCGAGCTCAAGGGCAAGCTGGGGCCTGATTTGGGTCTGCCGGTCAATGTAGCGAACGACAACCAAGGCGATATCTTGCAAGCCCTGGTGGCCCTCGGCTACAGCGAAAAGGAAGCCGCGCTGGCACTCAAGGCCTTGCCGGCCGAAATCGGCGTTAGCGAAGGCATCAAGCTGGCGCTCAAGGCGCTGTCACGTTAAGTAGCGAGCGCAGATGAGCATTCAGACCGACGATTTCGCCAGCCCGATCAATCCAATCAACCCGGCCGCGCGCGTGATCAGCGCAGCCCCCAACTCACCCAAAGAAGAGGCGATCGAGCGGGCACTGCGCCCCAAGCTTCTGGACGAGTATGTGGGGCAATCGAAGGCGCGCGAGCAGTTGGAAATCTTCATCGGCGCGGCCCGCAAGCGTGACGAAGCGATGGATCATGTGCTGCTGTTCGGCCCGCCGGGTCTGGGCAAGACGACGCTGTCCCACATCATCGCCGCCGAGTTGGGCGTCAATCTGCGCCAAACCTCCGGCCCGGTGCTGGAAAAGCCCAAAGACCTGGCGGCCATCCTGACCAATCTCGAAAAGAACGATGTGCTCTTCATCGACGAGATCCACCGCCTCTCGCCCGTGGTGGAAGAAATCCTCTACCCGGCGCTGGAGGACTACCAGATCGACATCATGATCGGCGAGGGCCCGGCAGCCCGCTCGATCAAGCTGGACCTGCAGCCCTTCACCCTGGTCGGAGCCACCACCCGAGCCGGCATGCTGACCAATCCGCTGCGCGACCGCTTTGGCATCGTGGCGCGACTGGAGTTCTACACCGATGCCGAACTGCAGCGCATCGTGACCCGCTCGGCAGCGTTGCTGAACACGCCGATGGACGCCGAGGGTGCGATGGAAATTGCACGCCGTTCACGCGGCACACCGCGCATCGCCAACCGCTTGTTGCGCCGGGTGCGTGACTATGCCGAGGTCAAGGGCAATGGCCATATCGGCAAGAACATTGCCGACAAGGCGCTGGCCATGCTGGATGTGGATCCACGCGGCTTTGACCTGATGGACCGCAAACTTCTGGAGGCCATCGTGCATCGCTTTGACGGCGGCCCGGTTGGCCTGGAAAACGTTGCCTCAGCCATTGGCGAAGAGGCAGGCACGATCGAAGACGTGATCGAGCCCTACCTGATCCAACAAGGTTTCCTGCAACGCACGCCACGTGGCCGCATTGCAACCTTGGCGGCCTTCAAGCATTTGGGCGTGACACCACCCAAAGCGAGCGGGGCCTTGTTCGAGGAATAGCCTGACCCTCGCGTCAGCAAGGCAGAGAGGCAGCAATTTGCTCGCTGCCGCTAACGCCATTCAGGCATAAAAAAAGCGACCCGAAGGTCGCTTTTTTGATTCTGTCGCGAACGATCAGAAGTTGTGGCGCACGCCGACGGCGAAGGAATCCAGATCGCCCATCTTGGTGTTGTTGACATCAACAGCCGTGTAGAAACCGTACACCTTGGTACGCTTGCTCAGGTTGTAGTTGTAAGCCACGGTGTACTGCTTGGCGCCATGGTTGCCGAAAGAGCCACCAGCCTTGGTGCCGCCAACGTTCAGGTGGAACTCGGAAGCGCCCATGGCGTACATGGCAGACACGCGACCGACGTCACGGGTTGCATTGCTACCCACGCCCATGTCTTCACGCTGGTAGTAGCCACCGAAAGTGAACGCGCCCAGCTCATACAGACCGCGGACAGCATATTGCTTGGCTTCGCCTTGCTTGCTGTAGCCAGCACCCAGGTGCAGAGGGCCCATGTCGTAGTTGCCCGACAGGTCGAAGGCGCGCTCGTCGCCCTTGGCACCTTCACCAGCGTGGGCGGTGATTTCAGCCGAGAAGCCACCGAACACAGGCGTGAAGTAGCCAACCTTGTTGGTGCTTGTCCAACCAGCGCCGGAGTACAACTTGTCTTCCGAGTTGCCGGTGTCATGGTTGTGCATGGAGATGTAGTCGGCGGTCGCGAAGTACGAACCGTTGGTCCAACGACCCAGCTTGACGGCACCGAAGTTGCCGCTCAACTGCACTGCAGCTTCACGATTCCAGAAGGCTGCATTGGAAGCCTTGCCGTCGTCCGAATTCAGGCCATGCTCCAGCATGAACTGAGCCTTCAGGCCGCCGCCCAGATCTTCAGTACCCTTGAAGCCCAGACGCGAGTTGTTGTTGAAGACGGTCGCAACGCGATCGCCGCCATTCGTGGAGATGCTTTCCACGGAAGTATTGATACGGCCCCACAGGGTGACCGAGCTTTGAGCGAATGCGGGGGCGGCGAATGCTGCAACAGCTGCCACGAGAGCGATCTTTTTCATCGTATGCCTTTGTGAGTTGAGATTGAGCTGAGCTTGGTGGCCCGGTCTTCTGCGCAATGTGGCGTGAGTATAGAAGTCGAACGCGAGGGGCGCAGCATTCCGACGCGAAATTGCAACACTTAACTGCTATACCCCAAGGCATGCGCTTTCACACTTGCCAAGTGCACAGAAAGATAACGAGCAAAGTCCGCGCAGGCGGCGGGGCTTAGCGTTAGACGGGCTCAGCCTGCCTCGTCCAAGGCCAGCCCGTCAAGGTGGGCGCAGTCATGCCAACCGATCAGGCCAAAGCCTTCTGAGGCATACAGCAAACGGTTGATTGCCGCATTGGCCAAGACCCAGCTGCGCGGCGCCTGTAGCGATTGGCCGGTGCTTGCCCGGTACAGGCAATCAAGCACGCCGCCATGGCTGATGACGACCACAGTTTGGCCCGGGTGAGCCTGGGCCAGCCGCTGTACCGCCTCCACACTGCGGCGATAGAAGTCTGCCAGCGTCTCACCGCCCGGCGGGCCGAAATCGGCATCGCGCCGCCGCCAACGCTCGCTGTGCGAGGGCCATTTGTCGGCAATTTCCTGCCAGGTCAGACCCTCAAATTCACCAAAGCCGCGCTCCCGCAGGCCCACATCCAGTTGCAAGGGCGGCAATTCAGGTCGAAGTCGCAACAAGGGCGAGGCGGTTTGTTGCGCGCGAGCCAAGTCGCTCGCGTAAACCGCATCGATGGCTTCGTCCTGCAGCGCGTGCGCCAGTCGCTCGGCCTGCAGCAATCCCAGGGCACTGAGCCCGATATCGGTATGCCCCTGAATTCGGCTGGCGCGATTCCATTCGGTTTCGCCATGCCGGATGGCCAAGATGCGGGTGCTGCTATCGAGCGACATGACTCAAACGCCCCACAGCACCGGCTCACCAGCCTTTTCGCTGTGTCGCATCAATTCAATCAAGGGCCAGACGCGCTGGCGCAGGCTGATGCCCTCGCGCCGGGGTGGTGTCTCCCCTGCGGCCACGGCCTCGGCCTGAGCCGCTGCAAAGGCCGCGTCATCGTCGCTCGCTGCACGCTCCAGCGTTTGCATCGCCGCCGACAACTCGGCGGCTGGCAGCAATCCCTGCGCCGAGGGCTCTCGCCCCAGCAGCGCCAACATCTGATCGCCCTGCGGCCCCAGCATGATGACGTCCGCGCCTGCTTTCGACTTGAATTTGTAAATCATGTAGCCCCACCTCACATTGCCGTTCAGCCATTATTGTGAGGGCTGGATGGAGCGGAAAGGCGAGTCAAAAAGTCAAACGGGCTCTGGATATGCGCCGATAAAAGCACATGACCAGAACCCGCTTACACCAACAAGCCGCCCATCAGCTGCATACCCGATCGCCCCGGGGGCGAAGGGGGCCGCCTCCACACGCGCTCCTCAAAGGCCTGAGGATCGAGCGCCGGGGCATACAAAAAACCCTGAAACTCGTCACAGCCGGCGCGCGCCAGGAAGTCCCGCTGCACCTCGGTCTCAACCCCTTCCGCGATCACATGTAAGCGCAGGGCCTGACCCATCTGAATGATGGCATTGACGATGCCGGCGTCACTGACATCGCCGGGCAGCCCTTTGACAAAGCTGCGATCAATCTTCAGGCGCTGGATCGGGAATCGCTTCAAGTAGCCCAGGCTGGAATAGCCGGTACCAAAGTCGTCGATCGACATGCACACGCCCAGAGCCGCCAAGGCTTGCAGCCGATGCAGCGCTTCTTCGGCGTCTCGGAGCAAGATGGATTCGGTCAGCTCCAGCTCCAGCAGCGCGGGCGGCAAACCAGAGCTCCGCAAGACCTGGGCCACCGTCTCGGCGAACTGGCTTTGCTGGAACTGCAAGGCGGAGACATTGACCGCTACCGGCATGCGCCAACCCTGGCGCAGCCAAGACGCCGCTTGCTCCACCGCTTGGCGCAACACCCATTCGCCAATGGCCACGATGAAGCCGCTTTCCTCGGCCACCGGGATGAACTCGCCCGGTGAAATTTCGCCCCGCAGCGGGTCGCGCCAGCGGATCAGCGCCTCGGCGCCAATCACCTGCCCCGTGCCCAAGGCGATCTGCGGTTGGTAATGCAGGCGGAACTGCCCCTCCTGCAGCGCCTGACGCATGGCGTGATCCAGCCGCATGCGCGAGAGCAGGTCAACATCCTTGCGCGGCTGGTGGAAGTGAAAGGTCGATCGACCGCTCTCTTTGACCCAATGCATCGCCCGCTCGGCGCTCGCCATCAATTCTTCGGCACTGGCGCCATCGCCAGGGAAAAGTGCAATGCCGGTGCTGCAGGTGACGGTAAAGCTCAGCGTGTCGAAATTGAAGGGCCGCGACATCGCCTCCTGCACCCGCCGCGCCGCGTGTTCGGCGCCGCGCGTATCGGCCTGATGAATCAGCAAGGCGAACTCATCGCCGCCAAGCCTAGCCACCGTATCGACCTCGCGCAGGCAGGCCTTCAAGCGCTCGGCCACTTCCTTCAGTACCCGGTCGCCATAGGTATGACCCAAGGTGTCATTGATCTGCTTGAAGCGATCCAGATCCACATTGAGCAAGGCAAAGGGCGCGTTCTCGCGCTTGGCCATGGCCTGCGCGTAGTCCAAGCGTTCCGACAGGGCGCGCCGATTTGGCAAGCCGGTCAACATATCGCAATGCGCCAGCTCGTCAATGCGCTGATTGGCCGCCATTTTTTCGCTCAGGTCGCGGAAGGAATAGACCCGCCCGATCGGCCGCCCGCGGCTGAACTGCGGCAACGAGACCCGCTCCAGCACCCGCCCGTCGCTCAACTTGATCACATCGCTGCTCTGCAGCAGCGGCGCTTCTTCGATGGCTGCCAGGCGCTGAGCATAGGCGGCGCCGTCAATGACGCTGCGTCGCATCCAGGTCTGCACCGCTTCGTCATTACGCTCCAGCAGCAGATCGGCCGGAATGCCCCACAGCGAAGCGAAGCGCCGGTTGAAGGAGCGCATACGCCCGGCCAAGTCAGAGACCAGAATGCCGTCGGCGGTCGACTCCAACGTGGCCTGCAACTCGGCCACCAAGGCCTCGCGCTCCTCTTCGCTCTGACGCTGGCGGCTCAAATCTCGAATCGCCACCAACCAGTAGCCTTGGGGGGCCCCGGTCGGCCTGACCGGACTGATGCGGCGGGTCACCCACAGCATCTGGCCATTGGCATGCCGGATCAAGGTGTCGGAATTGAGACTGGCCGAGCTATTGCCTGCCGCTTCCATCCAGAACATCGCATCCTCGGGCGTGCTGGCCAGTGCCTCCACCGACTGTCCGAGCAACTGCTCGGCGCTCATGCCCAAGAGCTGCGTGGCCGCGCTATTGACCGCGAGGATGCAACGGCTGCGCCCATCCACCAACCACGCGGCCTCCAGCAAGCCCTCCATCAGGGCTGCAAAAGGTTCGGTAGAAGGCTGAGGGAGGCTTGGAAACTGCAGGCTGACCACGTTCACGCCGCCAACTCCGTCGCACCCATCCCGCCTCCGGCGCCAGCGCCGTTGCTGGGCTCGAAGAAGTAGGCAATACGGGTGCGAGGACTCAGGTAGTCCATCGAAGCGCGCGGCAACTGCTGCGCCTTCAGGCTGCGACGAATGCCGAGATCCGGCATATCTTCCAGATTCAGCACCAAGGCTTCTTCGCGCGGCACCTTGGGGTCGTGCACCATCACGCGCGGCTTCAGCGGTCGGGACGAATTGACGGCCACCACCAAGGCGAAACGGTCATCGGTCAACTGCACGGCCGAACCCGGTGGGTACACCCCCATCATGCGAATAAAAGCATTCAGCATGGTGGCATCAAAGCGATTGCGCCCCTGCGCAAACATCAGGGACAAGGCCTCGTGTGGCGTCATCGCCTTGGAGGCCAGCAAGGGATTGCACAGACCGTCGAAGCGATTCACCAGCGCGACGATGCGCGCGCCGGCGCTCATCTTGTCCATATTGATGCGCTGAGGGAAGCCGCTGCCGTCCGCGTTCTCATGGTGCTGGGCAATGATCAGCAAGGGGCCAGGCGACAAACCCATGCCTTGCGCGATCGCCACACCCTTGGCCACATGCTGTTGGTAAGCCTGAACTTCGGCATTGCTGAAACTGTCGTCGCGATTGCGCAAACGGGCCAGCACCTCCAGCTTGCCGACGTCGTGAAGCAAGGCGCCCACGCCCAGGTCCATCATTTCATCGCGGTTCAAGCCAAAGGCTCGCCCCAGCAGCAAGGAGATGATGGAGACATTCAAGGCGTGCGCGGTACTGCGGTCCCCGGCACCTTCATTCAGCAGGCGAATGTTGAGATCGCCTTCGACCAACATCTTGTCCAGCAGCGCCGCGGTCAAGGCCGTGGTCTGCTCGCGGCTGACACGCGGATCGCGCGGCACCAGATCCATCACTTCACGGAAGGCCGACGCGGCCTCGCCGTATTGGCGCTCACACAGTTGCAAAGCATCGCGCTGCGCGGCCAGGGCGCGCCGATGCGCTTCACGCGCCAATTCCTCGGCCGAACTGACTTCCGCAGCCGTGCTCGCCACCGGCGCCGCGACGGGCAGCGGTGTGGCGTCCATGTGCAAATCACTCTTGCCGGGACTCCAGCGCACCTGACTCAAGCCCAGGCGGCGCAATATCAGCAACTGATCCTCGGAAGCCAGCTTGAAACTGCTGAGCGGGAACGGATGCGACATCCAGCCCAGATCCAGGTGGATAAACATCCCCACCTTCAGCTGGCCTACATCGATCAAAGGATCGGCAGTTCTGTCCTTCATAGTTTTCCTACGCCTGTTCGTTGAGGCGCCCTCCAGTCAAGCTTCGGCTCGATTTTGGCCAAACTTTAGCGCCTGAACGAGTATTCCGGCGCTTCGATGCACTGGCAGAAATTCATGTGCGAATTGTCACGCCGCCAGAGCGAAAACGGGGGCCTATCTGTACAGTTGCGCCACTCGCCCAAAACGCGGCGCCCCAAATTTGAAGAGGAATTGATGAGCCAAGCCTATATCTGTGATGCCATCCGCACCCCCTTTGGGCGCTATGCGGGGGCGCTGTCCTCGATCCGCGCCGACGATCTGGGCGCGATCCCGCTGCGCGCGCTGATGGCGCGCAACCCGAATGTCGATTGGGAAGCCGTCGATGACGTCCTGTACGGCTGCGCCAACCAGGCGGGTGAAGATAACCGCAATGTAGCCCGCATGTCGGCGCTATTGGCCGGCCTGCCAATGAGCGTGCCCGGCGCCACCTTGAACCGCCTCTGCGGCTCGGGCCTGGATGCGGTTGGCTCGGCCGCCCGGGCGATTCGCGCCGGGGAAGCACAGCTGATGCTGGCCGGCGGGGTCGAAAGCATGAGCCGAGCGCCTTTTGTGATGCCCAAGGCCGAAGGCGCCTTCTCACGCAGCAACGCCGTCTACGACACCACCATCGGCTGGCGCTTCGTCAACAAGCTGATGAAGGCTCAATATGGCGTCGATTCGATGCCTGAGACCGCCGAGAACGTGGCGCTTGACTTCGGCATCGACCGCGAAGCCCAGGACCGTATGGCCCTGGCCAGCCAGTTGAAGGCCGTCGCCGCGCAGCAAGCGGGTTTCTTCGACCAAGAAATCACACCGGTAGAGATCGCCCAGAAGAAAGGTGATCCACTGCTGGTGAACCAAGACGAACACCCGCGCGCGACCAGCCTGGAGATTCTGGCCAAGCTCAAGCCCATCGTGCATGCCCAAGGAACGGTCACGGCCGGCAACGCCTCGGGCGTCAATGACGGCGCCTGTGCGCTGCTGCTGGCCAGCGAGAGCGCGGCGGCCAAACATGGGCTGCGCCCGCGCGCCCGTGTCGTCGGCATGGCGACGGCCGGCGTCGCGCCGCGCATCATGGGCATTGGTCCGGCCCCAGCCAGCCAAAAAGTGCTGGCCTTGACCGGCCTGAGCCTGGCCCAGATGGATGTGATCGAGCTGAACGAAGCCTTCGCCGCCCAAGGCCTGGCGGTCTTGCGCCAGCTCGGCCTGGCCGACGATGACGCTCGCGTCAACCCGAACGGCGGAGCCATCGCCCTGGGTCATCCGCTGGGTGCCAGCGGCGCCCGGCTGGTCACCACGGCCGTCAACCAACTGCATCGCAGCGGTGGGCGCTACGCCTTGTGCACCATGTGCATCGGCGTCGGCCAAGGCATCGCCCTGGTGATTGAACGGGTCTGACCCGCGCCGCTGACCATAACAGGGGCCACCGCCCCGCCACACGATCAAGCCATGAGCCCTCCTCATGGCTTGATGCTTTTTTGTCAAGCACAGGCGCCTTTGCATGCCGCGCAAGCGCTCCTCAACATGGGATACTGAATCCACAAGTCCGGTCGCGCTGCGCACATATATTGCCAAAAACCACGGACATCCATATTCTGTCGCCAACCCTTATTCAGCCAGCCAGAACCATTCGCAGACCAGACTTTCCAGCCATTTAGAAGTCGCGCCGCCCGCTCCCCAGCCAGCCGCCCCGGGAGTACAGGCACCCGTTAGGCGCTCATGTAGTCGCAATTCACCCTGGCCTCTCGGCATTTGGGTCTGAGCGGGGACGGCGATGACTTCTACAACGCGTGGCTCGTGGCCCGTTTCTGTGGATTTCTGGCGCAAAATGCACCAGCAAAATGTCAGCAGCACGCGCCTTTGATGATTTAGCCGCCTTCCAGGCCCCAGCGATGAACCCGCTCGACCGTCCGGCCGACCAGGTCGACCCGGCCGGTCTGGCCGAAACCTCTGGCCCTTTGAAACGCGATTTGGTTGCGGGTCTGGAAAAGGGCTTGGCAGTGATCGAGGCCTTTGACCAAGAGCGGCCGCGACTGACCATCAGCGAAGTGGCCGTGCGCACCGGTCTGACCCGCGCAGCCGCCCGGCGCTACCTGCTGACCTTGGCCCATCTGGGCTTTGTCACACAAGAACGCAAGATGTTCGCGCTGACACCCAAGGTGTTGCGACTCGGCCAGAGCTATATGCACTCGGCGCGCCTGCCCCGCATCGTCGAGCCGGAACTGCACAAGCTCGCCTACGCCATGAAGGAAGCCAGTTCAGCCGGCGTGCTGGATGGCAATGACGTGATCTGCATCGCCGCCACCAGCGCGGGCCGGGTGGTGTCACCGACGCTGCAACCCGGCTTCCGGGTGCCGGCCTACTGCGCCGGTACCGGCCGCGTGATGCTGGCAGCGATGCCGCCGGCGGAAGCCGACGCCTGGATCGCCCGCCAAACGCTGACCGCGCTGACGCCCAATACCGTGACCCATCCGGAGCGCCTGCGCATTGAAGTGGCACGGGCGCGGTCCCTGGGCTATGCCTGCGTCGACCAGGAATTGGAAATGGGCTTGCGCACCGTCGCCGTGCCGCTGAAGAACTACCGCGGCGAGGTGGTGGCGGCCATGTGCATCAGCGTACATGCCTCACGCATGAGCATGGATCAGATGGTGGAGAACTGCCTGCCCCCGCTGATGCAGGCGCAGGCTCACCTGCGCATGCTGCTCTAGTCACTTCCGTCTCGTCACTTCAGCCCAGATAGCGACGCTGCTGCAGCAAGGGGCTGACCCGGTAGCGCTCGCTGAGGTAGGCCTCGAACAGCCCGCCCAGCAGATCGACCACCGGTGCTGCCCCCAGCAGCGCCAGCCATTCAAACGGCCCGGCCGGGTAATTGACGCCCAGCTTCATCGCCAGGTCAGCGCCCTGCTCGTCGCAGACGCCTTGCCAGACCGCGTCCGCACCCTCGTTGACCAACATGGCCACCGTGCGGGCCACCACCAAGCCCGGCACGTCCCGCATCACCAGCGGCTCCCAGGCCAAGGCGCGACACAAGTCGGCCACTTCGGCCTGCGCAGCGGGGCTGCTGCGCGGACCAAAGGCGAGCGGCAATGCATCCATGCGGTCAGGCGCCACAGGCCAGTCCATCACCGCCAACTCGGTCTGATTCAACTCAAAGGCCAGCTGGGCGGCACTGCGGCCGCGACTCAGATGAACCTGCATCGCACCGACCTGCAAACCCGCCCATGAGGACTCGGCTTGGCGCTCAAAGGCCAAGCCCTTGTGCCCCAGCCAATCGGCGAGTCGCTCGACCAAGCCCCCTTGCCCATGCACACAGATTGAAGGCAGAGCCTGCTGCGGCGCCGCCACCGGGCCGCTGGCCTCGGGCGTGCCGATATAAAAACCGCGGCCGACCTTGCGGCCCAGGCGGCCGCCATCGACCAAGGCTTTTTGCACCAGCGAAGGGCTGTAGCGCTTGTCGCCAAAATTAGCCTCGAAGACCGACTGCGTCACCAGGAAATTGGTGTCATGCCCGATCAGGTCCATCAACTCACAGGGGCCCATGCGAAAGCCAGCGCCACGCAAGGCGCGGTCCATCTGAGCCGGCGTCCCCGCCTGCTCTTGCAGCAAGGCCAGCGCCTCGGCGTAATAAGGCCGCGCAATCCGGTTGACAATGAAGCCAGGGGTCGACTTCGCGTGCACCGGCGTCTTACCCCAGCGTCGCGCCAAGCGCTCGATCACCGCCGCCACGCTCGCCTCGGTCTCGGCGCCCGACACCACCTCGACCAATTTCATCAAAGGCACCGGGTTGAAAAAATGCATGCCCACCAGTCGTCCGGGGTTTTGCATGCCATTGGCCAAGGCAGTCACGCTGATCGACGAGGTGTTGCTGGCGATGATGGCGCCGGCGGGCAGCAGCGCATCCAACTGACGCAGCAGCGCCTGCTTGGGCTCGAGTTTTTCGACAATCACCTCGATCACCAAACCGGCCTCGGCCAGTTCGCTCAACTCGGCGGCCGGGCTGATGCGCGCCAACACCGCGTCGCGCTCAGTCAGCTCCATGCGCCCCTTGCTAACCAGCCCATCCAGCGCCTTGGCCATCTGCGCCAGCGCCGCCGCGGCCGCGCCTTCGCGCACGTCTAGCAACCGCACCGCATGGCCCGCCTGCGCCGCCACCTGGGCAATACCTGCACCCATGATGCCGGCACCGACCACGCCGACCAAGGCGGGCCGCTCGGCCGCGACCATCCAATTCATCGCTTCCATTGTTTCGCTCATCGTCCGCTTTCAGTCCCTGCCACCCAGCCACGCGGCCGGCCGTTTGGCCACAAAGGCCGCAAAACCCTCGCGGGCCTCCTCGCCGCTGCGTACCCGGGCGATCGTCTGCGCCGTCAGCTCGCGCAACTCCGGCGTCACCGGGCCGACCTCCATCTGTGCCAGCAAGGCCTTGATCTCGGCCTGTGCTCCCGGGCCGCAAGCCAGCAACTCGGCAACCCAATGGTCGATGGCCGCGTCCAGCTGATCACTGCCCTCCACCACCTGATGCAAGAGCCCGATCTGCAAGGCCTCGGAGGCTGAGATACGACTGGCGGTCAGCGCCAGTCGGCGCGCCTGACGCACGCCGACCGCGTTGACCAGATAGGGGCCGATGACGGCCGGCAGAATGCCGAAACGCGCCTCACTGACCGCAAACTTGGTGTCGGCACTGGCCACCGCGATATCGCAGGCACAGGCCAGACCGACGCCGCCGCCCAGCGCCAAGCCTTGGATGCGCGCCACGGTGGGCTTCGGGCAATTCGCCAGCAACTGCAGCATGTCGGCAAAGCGCCTGGCATCGGCCAAGTTGGCTTCTTGCGAGGCGGCCGCCGCGCGGCGCATCCATTCGATGTCGGCACCGGCGCTGAAGGCCTTGCCGGCGCCGGCCAACACCAACACCCGCACCGCCGGATCGGCCTGGCAATGTTGCACCGCCTGGCCCAGCTCCGAAATCATCAACTCATTGAAGGCATTGAATACCTCCGGTCGAGTCATGGTGATGTGCGCCACACCGCGCGCATCCACCGCAATCGTCAATGTCTCCACCTGAAACTCCTTGTAATCTCTCAAGTATCGCAGCGCCAAGCGGCTGTCTTCGATTCCTTGTCGGTACGCCCGCAAGCGGCACAATCCCTTCATGAATCTCGTCATTCCGATCCAAACCGAGGGCAGCCGACGGCCCGCCCGCGGGGGTGGCCTGCGTGGCCGCCAGGCCAGTCACACCGCTCTTGCAAGCGTCCGAAACTTGCTGGGCGACGCGCCGCGCCGGCGCGACCTGCTGATCGAGCATCTGCACCTGATTCAAGACCGCCACGGTCATTTGAGCGTCGACATGCTGGCCGCGCTGGCCGAAGAGATGAAGCTCTCGCAGGCCGAAGTGCACGAGGTCGCAAGCTTCTATCACCACTTCGACATCGTCTACGAAGGCGAACAGGCCCCGGCCTCACTGAGCCTGCGCGTTTGCAACTCCCTCAGCTGCAGCATGGCGGGCAGCGCTGGTCTCAGCCGCAAGTTGCGCGAATTACTGGCCGAGCAAAGCGGCGTGCGGGTGATCGAGGTGCCTTGCGTGGGCCGCTGCGAACAGGCCCCGGTTGCTGTGCTGGGCCAGCGCCCGGTCGGCCGGGCCACGTCGGCACAACTGATCGAGCTGATGCAGCAGGGTCAGACTCAAGATCTGTTGCCGCAGCATCAGCCGCTACAAGACTATTTAGCCCAAGGTGGCTACCGTGTCTTGGACCAGTTATTGGCCGGTACACGCAGCATCGAAGACACGCTACAGACCTTGAGCGACTCCGGCCTGCGCGGGCTGGGCGGCGCGGGATTTCCGCTCGGTCGCAAATGGACCATCGTGCGCGAACAGCCGGCCCCACGGCTGATGGCCGTCAACATCGACGAGGGCGAACCCGGCACCTTCAAGGACCGCTATTACCTGGAGCGCGAGCCGCAACGCTTTCTGGAAGGCATGTTGATCGCCGCCCACTGCGTCGGCGTCGAGGCCATCTACATCTATCTGCGCGACGAATACCACGCACTGCACCGGCTGCTGCGCGAAGAAATCGCGGCGCTGCAGGCGGCCCGCCCCGACCTGCCGCCCATCGAGTTGCGGCGGGGCGCCGGTGCCTATATCTGCGGCGAAGAATCGGCCATGATCGAGTCGATTGAAGGCAAACGCGGCTGGCCACGTCAGCGCCCGCCCTATGTGGCCGAACGCGGCCTGTTTGGTCGGCCGACGCTGCAACACAATATCGAATCGCTGCATTGGGTACGTGAGATTTTGGAGCGCGGCGCCAACTGGTTCTCGAGCCAGGGCCGCCACGGCCGCAAGGGCTTGCGCAGCTTTTCGCTATCCGGCCGGGTCAACAAGCCCGGCGTTCACCTGGCGCCGGCCGGCATCACCGTGCAAGAGTTGATCGACGAATATGGCGGCGGCATGCAAGACGGCCATCAGCTGTACGGTTACTTCCCCGGCGGGGCTTCGGGCGGCATGCTGCCGGCCGCGCTGGCCGATGTGCCCTTGGACTTTGACACCTTGCACGCGCATGGCTGCTTCATCGGCTCGGCCGCCGTGATCGTGTTTTCGCAGCATGACAGTGCACGCCAGTTGGCGCTGAACGCGATGGAGTTCTTTGAGCACGAAAGCTGCGGCCAATGCGTGCCCTGCCGCGAGGGCGCCCAACGGGCTGTCGAATTGATGCGCCAACCGCGTTGGGATCTCCCGCTGCTGGAGGACCTGTCCACCGTCATGAGTGATGCCTCGATCTGCGGCCTGGGCCAGGCCGCGCCCAATCCGCTGCGCTGCGCCCTGCGCTACTTCCCGCAAGAATTCAGCGCGGAGGGCCTGCAGTCATGAGCCACTTGCACAAGAAAGACGCGCCACATCAGCCCGAGCAAGCGGTGCGCTTCCTGCTCGACGGCGAGCCGATGCTGGCCGAGCCGGGCGAGTCGATCCTGAACGCGGCCAAGCGCCACGGTGTGGCCATCCCGCATCTGTGCCACCAAGACGGCCTCAACCCGGCGGGTAACTGCCGCGCCTGCGTGGTGCAAATCGAGGGCGAACGTGTACTCGCCGCCTCGTGCTGCCGCACGCCGCGCCCGAATCAACACATCCACCTGAAAAACGAACGGGTGCAGAAGGCCCAGGCCATGGTGCTGGAACTGCTGGCCGCCAAGGCGCCGGCGCAGGCCCACACGCGCAACTCCGAGCTGACGCAATGGTGCGAGGCCTTGCAGCTCGGCGCGCCACGCTTTGCCCGCCACCCCGCCCCGCCCGCCGACCGCAGCCACCCCGCCATCAGCGTGCAACTGGACGCCTGCATCCAATGCATGCGCTGCGTGCGAGCCTGCCGCGACGAGCAGGTCAATGATGTGCTGGGCATTGCCGGCTGGGGCCACGACACCCGCATCAGCTTCGATGCAGACGAGGCCATGGGATCCAGCTCCTGTGTGGCCTGCGGCGAATGCGTGCAAGCCTGCCCCACCGGCGCACTGACGCCCGCCAACGGCGCGGCGCTGCAGCAGGCCGACAGCGTGGTCGATTCGGTCTGCCCCTATTGCGGCGTTGGCTGCCAGCTCAGCTACCGGGTCAAGGACAACAAAATCATCGAAGCGGTCGGGCGCGACGGCCCAGCCAACCGCGGCCGCCTGTGCGTCAAGGGCCGTTACGGCTATGACTATGTCTCGAGCACCGAACGACTGCGCACGCCCTTGATCCGCCGCGATGGCGTGGCCAAGGACCCTGCCGATATCGGCCGAGTCCGGCGCGGTGAACTGCCGCTGAGCGCACTCTTCCGCGAAGCCAGTTGGGACGAGGCCTTGGGTTTTGCCGCCGCCGGCCTGGCCCGTCTGCGCGACGCGGGCGAGCGCGGCAGCCACAGCCCCTTGGCCGGCTTCGGCTCTGCCAAGGGCAGCAATGAAGAGGCCTATTTGTTCCAGAAGCTGGTGCGCCAGGGCTTTGGCAGCAATAACGTCGACCACTGCACACGGCTGTGCCATGCCAGCTCGGTGGCCGCGCTGTTGGAAGGCTTGGGCAGCGGCTCGGTCAGCAACCCGGTGGCGGATGTCGAACATGCGTCGCTGATCCTGCTGATCGGCGCCAACCCCAGCTCCAATCACCCGGTGGCGGCGAGCTTCATCAAGAACGCGGTCAAGGACAAGGGCGCCACGCTGATCGTGGCCGACCCGCGCCGCGCACCGATGGCCCGTTTCGCCACCCACCATCTGGCCTTCCGGCCCGACACCGATGTGGCGATGCTGAACGCGCTGCTGCACGTGATCATTGCCGAGGGCCTGACCGACCCGGACTTCATCGCCGCTCGGGTCAATGGTTATGAGGCCCTGAAGGCCGCGGTGGCCGAGTGCACACCGGAACGCATGAGCGAGATCTGCGGCATTGCGCCGGCGGTGCTGCGCGATGTGGCCCGGCGTTATGCCCAAGCCTCTTCGGCGATGATTCTGTGGGGCATGGGCATCAGCCAACATGTACACGGCACCGACAACGCCCGCTGCCTGATCGCGCTGGCCATGATCACCGGCCAGATTGGTCGCCCCGGCACCGGCCTGCATCCGCTGCGCGGCCAGAACAATGTGCAGGGCGCGTCCGACGCCGGCCTGATCCCGATGATGCTGCCCAATTACCAACGGGTCGCCAATGCCGAATTGCGCCAGCACTTCGAGGCGCTCTGGGCCACGCCGCTCGACCCGCAGCCGGGCCTCACCGTGGTGGAGATCATCCATGCGGCCTATGAGGGTCGCATCAAGGGCATGTTCATCGAGGGTGAAAACCCGGCCATGTCAGACCCTGACCTGGACCACGCGCGAGCCGGCCTGGCGCGGCTGCAGCATCTGGTCGTGCAAGACATCTTCGCCACCGAAACCGCCTTGCTGGCCGATGTGATCCTGCCGGCCTCCTCGCATCTGGAAAAGTGGGGCAGCTACACCAATACCGACCGGCTGATCCAAGTCGGCCGACCCGCCCTGAACCCACCGGGGCAAGCGCGCCAAGACCTCTGGATCATCGAGCAAATCGCGCGCCGCATCGGCTTGCCCTGGCACTATTGGCAGGCCGATGACGGCAGTGGCGCCCTGGCCGCGGAGGCACCGGTGGCGCGCGTGTTTGAAGAAATGCGTTCGGTGATGGCGCCGCTGGCCGGCGTACCTTGGTCGCGCCTGCAGCGCGAAGAGGCGGTGGTCACGCCAGCGCCGCTGGAGAGCGAAGCCGGCCACGCGATCATCTTTGAGCAACAGTTCTTGACCCCGGACGGGCGCGCCCATCTGGTGCCGGCCGGTTTCACGCCGGGCCCCGAACAACCGGGCCACGACTTTCCCTTGGTGCTGGCCACCGGCCGGGTGCTAGAGCATTGGCACACCGGCGCGATGACGCGGCGCGCCGAGCTGCTCGACGCCCTCTCGCCGACACCGCTGCTGCAGATGCATGCCGAGGATGCCGCCGGCCTGCGCCTGCACGAAGGCCAGGCGATCCGCATGACCTCGCGCCATGGCGAAGTCGAGGCCCTGCTGCAGATCAGCCCGGAAGTGCGGCCAGGCCAGGTCTTTCTGCCCTTCTGCTATTGGGAGGCCGCAGCCAATGTCTTGACCGGCAGTGCGCTGGACCCGGCCGGTAAGATCCCAGGCTTCAAAGTCACCGCCGTGCGCGTGGCGGCAGCATGAAACCACCATGAAGTTCGCCCTCTTGATCCTGATCGGCCTCTTGCTCGGCGCCCCGAACTGCGCCCAGGCTCAAGTACCGAGCACGCAAGCGCCGCCGCTGCTGGTCCGCCATGCCTTGGCTCAGGAGCAAAACGCCAAGGTGCTGACCTATGAGCAGGCCGTGCTGCGGCTCTTATTGGACAAGACGGTGGCCAGCCACGGTCCCTACTTGCTGCAAGCCACCGAGGTGGTGTCGCAGAACCGCGCGTTTTTGCAGTTAGCGGCCGGCGAGCTGGACTTGCTCAGCTCGATGAGTTCACGCGAACGCGAAACCCAGGGCTTGCCGATCCGGGTTTGCCTTTACCGCGGCCTGCTTGGTGTACGCCTGCCGATCGCGCTGAACCAGCGCCGCGAGCAACTGGAATCGGTCAACACCCTGCAGCAGGCGCTGGCCCTGCGCATCGGTCAGGTGGCCGATTGGCCCGACACCAAGGTCTTGAGCGACAACGGCTGGAAGGTCGAGCGGCTGCCGCGCCTGAGCACCTTCCCCGAGATGCTCAAACGTGAGCGCATCGATCTGTTCGCCCTCGGCGCCATCGAGGTCTACCCGATCATTGACACCATGCCCGGGTTGAGCGTCCTCGACCAATGGTTGATTGCCTACCCAGCGGTCTTCTACTTCTTCGTCAACCCAAAACAAGCCGCGCTCGCCGAACGGCTGCGTCGCGGCTGGGACATCGTCTTGGCCGACGGCAGCTTCGAGGCCTTGTTCGAGCATTGGGTTGGGCCACAGCTGGCGCGCGCCCGGCTCAATGAGCGTCGTTGGCTGATTCTAAAGAACCCAGAGCTGCCGCCCGCCACGCCCTTGGGCGACGCCCGGCTGTGGCATCCGCTGGTGCGCAACCGGGTGCTGGCCGGCAACAGCCCGGCCCCTTGAGTCGGCGGCGCCATCCTGCGTCTTTACCCAACAGCAATGCGGCGCGGGCGCTGCGGCCACGACAATTTGAGGGCAAGTCCAGCCTAGAGTCTGGCGCTCCCCTTGACCCGAAACCCGGAACCCGCCGTCGCCCACATGCCGCAAAATTTTCTGGCTTCGTCTACCCGCACCCTGCTGCCTTGCTTATTGCTTGCGGGCTGCTTGATCGGCTGCGCCGGCCCGCGCCACGCCAAGACGCCCTACGCACCCCGGCAGGACTTGGCCGCCGCACAAGAACGCGCCGAGGCCCTGGCCGCCGGCGGCTACACGGCCGAGGCGCCCACCAGCCTGACGCTGTCGCTGCAGCAATGGGTGCTGAAGGGTGAAAGCGTGCCGGTCAGCTTGGCCTTCCCGAGCAGCGGGCGCGGCGTGCCGCTGCTGGTCTATTTGCCCGGCCTCGGCGAGTCGGCCCAAGCCGGCGCGCATTGGCGTCATGCCTGGGCCCGCGCCGGTTACGCGGTCTTGAGTTTGCAAGCGCTGGAGACCGACGCCCAAGCCTGGTCTTCACCACTGGCCCGCTCCGCCGAGTTCAAGGCGCTGGCCCTGCAACATCAGCAGCCCGGCTTGCGCACCGAACGGCTGCGTCTGCTCGCGCACGCGCTGCAAGAGGCCCGCGCACGGGCCAAGGCGGGCGACAGCCTGTGGTCACGGGTCGACTTCGAGCGCATGGCCCTGGCCGGCTATGACCTGGGCGCCGACACGGCACTGGCCTGGGCCGACGCAGCCTCGGACGGCTCGGCCCAGGCGCTGCCAAGGCCACAAGCGCTGATCCTGCTGAGCCCGCAGATGCCGCCGCCCGAGTCCTCGGTGGCCGACTCGCCCGCGCCCCCCGGTCTGCGGCTGCCACTGCTGGCCATCAGCTCGCGCCGCGACACCGACCCGACGGGTCTGATCGGATCCCCGGCGCAGCGCATTGCCTTTTTCTCTCGGCTGACGGCCTCGGGCGATAAATACCTGCTGCTCTTGAACAGCAGCAGTCATGCCGCGCTGGCCGGAGCCAGCGGCATGGAAGAAGCACCCAACGAGCCCACCAGTGGCCGCGGCATGAGCGGCGGGAACGCCGGCAACGCATCCCGCGGCAATCGCGGAGGCAACAGCAGCGGAGGAAACTCACGCGGCGGCGGCATGCAGGATCACCGCGGCAATGGCCAGATGGCGCCGGCCCCCGCCCCGCTGCTGCGCGACAACGGCAACCAGGAGGCCGGCGTCGCCATCGAACACAGCAGCATCGCCTTTCTGGACGCGCATGTGCGCGGCCGGCCCGAGGCGCAACGTTGGCTGCAACTGCGCCCATCCGTCTGGTTGGCCAGTTTGGCCGAATGGCGGCTGCGCTAGGATGCGCCAACGACCGACATAGATCGCTAAACCCACATCACACAGGCAGAGCCGCATGATTCTCGAAATCGCCGAAATTCACATCGCGCCCGGCCAGCAGGCCGCCTTTGAAGCCGCCATTGCGCACGGCATCAGCAGCGTGATCTCGCGCGCCCAGGGCTTCATCAGCGCCAAGGTGCAGCGCGGCATCGAGTCCCCCGAGCGCTATATCCTGCAGATCGAATGGGCCACGCTGGAAGATCACACCGAGCATTTCCGCGCCGGCCCCCTATTCCCGGCCTGGCGCGCCATCGTTGGGCCCTTCTTTGCCCAAACGCCTCGGGTGGAGCACTTCTCCAGCGTGCTTTGAGGCCGGCGCTCCGGCCGCGCTGAAACGCGGTTCGGGCCGCACCGCTTGCCTTGCGTCAAGGCCTGCACACATCGCCAGGCCTACACTGAAGCCCCTGCTGCGCCACCGCGCACGCGCCGCCCTTTGCGGGGCTCCTAAGGCCAATCAGCGACGTCATGGACAAGCATTACCTGACCCCTCTTTTCACGCCCGAATCGATCGTGGTGTTCGCCGGCGCGGCGGACAGCCCTGAAGGCCAGACCAGCCAAGCCCGCGCCTTGCACCAGGCCCTGGGCAGCCAACGCTTCAACGGCAGCCTGCTCTACCTGGACATCCACACCACCGGCACGCTGGCCGACCTGGCACAAGCACGCGCCGACCTGGCCATCATTGCGCTGCCGCCGCAGGACATGGTCGCCGCCTTGGAGATTGCCGGCCGCATGACGTGCCGCGCCGCGCTGCTGATCAGCAGCGGCATCTCGGCCGAACAAGCGGCAGTGCTGAAACGGATCGCCAAACGTGAAGGCATGCTGCTGCTCGGCCCCAACAGCCTCGGCCTTCAACGGCCCTCGCAGCAACTGAACGCCAGCATTGCCGGCGACTTGGCCAATGTCGGCCCCTTGGCGTTGGTGTCGCAGTCCGGTGCCCTCACCGCCTCGATGCTGGACTGGGCGCGCAGCAATGCGGTCGGTTTTTCCTCGGTGGTGTCGCTGGGGCCGAATACCGGCGTTGACATTGCCCAGGTGCTCGACTTCCTCGCCCACGACGCCCAAACGCAAAGCATCATCGTCTACCTGGAGGGCATCTCCAACGCACGCCGCTTCATGAGCGCGCTGCGCTCGGCCGCCAATGCCAAGCCGGTGGTGGTGCTGAAGGCGGGCCGCAAGCCGGCCGGCAACGCCGCCGCGCAAACCCATAGCGGCGCCATCGTCGGCAGCGACGAGGTGTTTGACTCGGCGCTGCGTCGCGCCGGCGCCGTTCGGGTGCGCTCGTTTGTCGAGTTATTCTCCGCCGCCAAATGCCTGGCCTCGCGTTACCGGCCGGTCGGCAAGCGTCTGGCCATCGTCACCAATGGCGGCGGCCCCGGCGTACTGGCGGCCGATTGGATCAATGAGCTGTCGCTGCAACTGGGCACGCTGCCGCCCGAATCAGCGGCGCGCCTGAAGCCGCTGCTGCCCGAACTCGCCAGCTTGACGGATCTGATCGACCTGTCGGAGGATGCCGATGGCGCGCACTACCAGGCCGCCATCGAAGCCGCCGGCCGCGAGGCGCAGATCGACGGTGTGCTCGCCATCTACTCGCCCAAGCTGGGCGCCGACACCAATGCGGTGGCGCGCGCGCTCGCCGAGATCAAACGCCGATTGAGCAAGCCGCTGCTGGCCTGCTGGATGGGAGATGCCTCGGTGGGAGAGGCGCGCCAATTGCTCAATGAAGCGACCATTCCCAGCTTCCGCACCCCCGAGGCCGCGGTCGGCGCCTTTGGCAATATTGCCGCCTTCTATCAAAACCAGCGCCTGCTGCAGCAAACGCCGCCGCCGCTGTCCGCGCTGGCCAAGCCCGATATCGAAGCGGCCCGCCTGGTGATCGAGGGCGTGCTGGCCGAGCGCCGCAAGGTGTTGACCGAGATGGAGTCGAAGACGCTGCTGTCGGCCTTTCAGATTCCGGTCACCCACACCATCCTGGCCCGCAGCGCCAATGAGGCGATGATGATGGCCACCCAACTCGGCTACCCGGTGGCCCTGAAGATCGACTCACCCGACATCAGCCACAAGTCCGATGTGCAAGGCGTGGTGCTGGGTCTGACCCACGGCGCCGCGGTCAAAGAGGCCTATACCGAGATGATGGAGCGGGTCAGCCGCCTGCAACCCCAAGCGCGCATCAATGGCGTGACCGTGCAGAAGATGGCCGGCGCCAAGCGTGGCCGCGAGGTCTCGGTCGGCTTGGTCACCGACGACCCCTTCGGCCCGGTGGTGGTGTTTGGCGCCGGAGGCACCATGATCGAACTGATCGCCGACCGCGCCATGGAGTTGCCGCCACTGAATCTCTACCTGGCGCACCGCCTGATCGAGCGCGCCCGTGTGGCCGACACGCTGGGCGAATGGCGCGGTGCGAACGCGGTGAATATGGATGCGCTGGAGCAGGTGCTGCTGCGCGTCTCCGAGATGGTTTGCGAGCTGCCACAGCTGCGCGAGATGGACATCAACCCCATCATCGTGGATGAGTTCGGCGCGGTGGCCGTGGATGCGCGCATCGTCATCGACAGCGCGCCGCTGGCCATCGGACCGGGCTCGCAGCGTTATGGCCACCTGGCCATCTTGCCCTACCCGGCGCGGCATGAGCAGGTGTTCCCAATGCGCGGTGGTGGCGAGTATCTGGTGCGGCCAATCCGCCCCGACGATGCGCAGATGCTGCAAGACTTGGTGCAGCGACTCTCGCCGGAGAGCCGCTACTTCCGCTTCATCTCGTCGATGTCCGAGCTGCCACCGGCGCTGCTGGCACGCTTCAGCCTGATCGACTATGACCGCGAAATGGCCCTGGTGGCCATCTTCAAGGAACGCACGCCCGGGGCCGACGGAGAGATGATGGAGAGCGAGCGCATCATCGGCGTGTCGCGCTACATCACCAACCCGGACCAGAGCAGCTGCGAGTTTTCGCTGGTGGTGGCCGATGATTTCAGCGGCAAGGGCCTGGGCTCGCGCCTGATGGACAGCATCATGGAGGTCGCGCGCGAGAAGGGCCTGAGCGAGATCAATGGCATCGTGCTGGCCAAGAACCCCGGCATGCTCAAGCTGATGAAAAGCCTGGGCTTCACGATCAAGCCCTTCGACGAAGACCCCGATTTCAAGTGGGTGACGCACGCCTTGTGAGTCGTCAAACCCGCGTTAACTGAAGCGCCGGTTCATGGCGCAGCCCAATAGGAAACGGCCGGCACCTCGCGGTGACCGGCCGTCCTTCTTTCAACGCTGTTGGCCCAGCATTGGGCCGACGGGCTGACTGATTACTTCTTGGCCTTCTTGGCGGCCGGCTTGGCAGCGGGCTTGGCGGCAGGAGCAGCCTTGGCAGCCTTGCGAGCAGCAGCCTTAGGATCCACAGCAGCCTTGAAGCCGGCGCCAGGTGTGAACTTGGGCAGCTTGGCGGCAGCGATCTTGATCTTGTCGCCGGTGCTGGGGTTCACGCCGGTACGAGCGGCACGGGCGTGCTGCTTGAAGGAACCAAAGCCGGGAATCGACACGGCGCCGCCCTTTTTGACGGTGGTGACCACGGCGTCAAGCAGGGTCTCGAGAATGCGGCCGGCTTCGGCCTTGGTCAGCTCGTGCTTGGCGGCCAGATGTGCGATCAGTTCGGTTTTATTCATTCCAGGGTCTCGTCTGAGGTTTAGCCCGACCATCTCGGGCGGCGCTATTTTGTACCGAATCGCCGCAATAGCCGATGACGACTTGCTAAAAAGGGTAAGCGCCGGCAAAAAATCTTGCCTGGTGTGTGGCCAATTGTCCGTTCAGCGGCCAATCAAGTAAGCTTGACGCCGCCAACTTTCGCCCCGACAAGGGATCCATGAGAGCTTCAGCCAAGCATTTGCAGGTTTCAGCACCGGCCGCTCCAGCGCAAATCGACGCGGCCCTGGCCCAAATGGGCTGGCCGGCAAGCGCCGAGCTGGGCCGTATGCCGCTGCTGTTGTGCCTGCTGGATGCCCAGCGTCAAGCCTTGTTTGCCACCGATGCTTTGCTGCGTTATGCGGCCGGCCAACAGGCCCGGCCGGCCGAGCCCGATTGGCGGGTCTTGATCCACCCCGATGATGTGCCGGACTTTGAGCGCGCATGCGAACTGAGCCTGACCCGCCATGTCGGTCAGCTCGAGCTGGACTACCGACTGCGCGGCGCCGATGGCATCTATCGATGGCACTTGGCACAGCTGCGCTCGCTGCCGGTGAGCGAGATGCGAGACGCCACACGCTGGCTGCTGCTAGTCCATGTCGACATCGACGCCCGCAAACAAGCCGAGACCCGGCTGAAGGACAGCGACGATCTGTGGAAGCTGGCCCTGGAGAGCAATGGCGACGGCGTCTGGGACTGGCATGTGCAGACCGGCGTGGAGCTTTTTTCGCCGCGCATCTTGCAAATCTATGGCTATGCGCCGGGCGAAATTGAACCCGACCCGGCCGAGCTCGACGCTCGCACTCACCCCGATGACTTGGCGCAGATGCGAGCCGACCGCGACGCTCATTTCTCCGGACACACCGCCATCTACAGCAACGAGCACCGCGTGCTGTGCAAGGACGGCAGCTGGAAATGGGTACACAGCCGCGGCATGGTGATCAGCCGCGATGCGCAAGGACGGCCGCTGCGTATGGTCGGCACCCACACCGACATCACGCTGCGCAAACAAGCCGAGGCTTTGATCTGGGAGCAAGCCCATTTCGACGCACTCACCGGCCTGCCCAATCGTCGTAGCCTGCGCGACCGACTGGCGCTGAACCTGCAGGTCGCCGAGCGCGCGCAAGGGCAATTGGCGGTGCTCTTCATCGACCTGGACCATTTCAAGGAAGTCAACGACACGCTCGGCCATGATGTGGGCGACGCCCTGCTGATCGAGGCGGCGCGGCGCATCGAAGCCTGCTTGAGCCCCGGCGATACGGTGGCCCGCATGGGCGGCGACGAGTTCACCGTCGTCCGCCAGCCGGTGGCGGACGCGGCCGATGCGGAGCAGATTGCGCACGCCATCATCAGCACTTTGTCGAGCGCCTTTCAGCTCGGCAGCGAACGGGTCTTTGTGTCTGCCAGCATTGGCCTGAGCCTTTACCCACAAGACGGACGCCAGATCGAGAGCTTGTTCAAACATGCCGACCAGGCCCTCTATGTGGCGAAGGCGGCGGGCCGCAACCGGCTTGGTCGTTTCACCCCGGACCTGCAAGAGGCCGCCTTGAAGCGCATGCGGTTGAGCAACGACCTACGCGAGGCGCTGACGCAGCAACAGCTGTTTTTGGAGTACCAACCGATCGTCGACCTGGCCAGCGCCGAGATCCACAAGGCCGAGGCGCTGCTGCGCTGGGCCCACCCGACGCTGGGCTTGGTCAGCCCCGCCGTCTTCATCCCGTTGGCGGAGGCCAGCGGTTTAATCATCGAGATCGGTGAATGGGTGTTTCGTCAGGCGGCCAGCCAAGTCAAGCAGTGGAGGGAACAGATCGACCCTCAGTTTCAAATCAGCATCAACAAGTCGCCAGTGCAATTCCGCGATGAGGCGGGGCAAGGCGCCGGCCAGCACCGCTGGAAAGACACCATGCTGGCGCTCAATTTGAGCGGTGATGCCCTAACGGTAGAAATCACCGAAGGCCTGTTGCTGGAGGCGGACGATGGCGTCCGGCAAAGCCTAGCGAACTTGCATGCGGCCGGCTTCCAGGTCTCCTTGGATGACTTTGGCACCGGCTTTTCATCGCTGGCCTATCTGCACAAGTACAACATCGATGTGATCAAGATCGATCAACGCTTTGTGCGCCAACTGCAGCCCGGCGCCAAAGATTTAGCCCTGTGTAAGGCCATCATCACGATGGCGCATGAGTTGGGCATGCAGGTGGTGGCCGAAGGCATTGAGACCGAGGAACAGCGCGACCTGCTGCTGGCCGCCGGCTGCGACTATGGCCAGGGCTATCTGTTTGCACGCCCGATGGCTGCCGCGAATTTGGAAGCCGCGCTGAAAGCGGGCAAGTCCTGACCCCAAGGGCAGAACCTCCTCACGCACGAGAGTCGCCAAATGACAAAAGGGTCAGCACTTGCGTGCTGACCCTTCTTCAATTTGGTGCCCAGGAGAGGCTCGGTCACGTCCCGCGACCCCGGCGCCGCAAGCATGCGGACGCCCTTCTCGTCCTCACGCAAAGTCCGCAGGGACTTTGCTTCCTGGGAAGCACAGAATGACAAAAGGGTCAGCACTTGCGTGCTGACCCTTTTTCAATTTGGTGCCCAGGAGAGGACTCGAACCTCCACGGAGTTACCCGCTAGTACCTGAAACTAGTGCGTCTACCAATTCCGCCACCTGGGCTTTTTCTTCTCTTTGCTGTGACGCGCCTTGCGGCTTCGATCAGCGAAGAGGCCGGACTATAGCATGAGTTTTCGAGCCCAACTCTGCTCGCCCTAAAAAGATTCAATAAAACTAGAGCACCGAGCGCAGCGCCGCGTAGACGCGGTCCACATCTTCCGCGCCGGTACGCCAGTTGCTGAAGGCCGCTCGCACGGCCCAGCGCCCCTGGAAGAAGGTCGGTGTCAAGAAAGCCTCACCGGTATCGCGCAAGCGCTCCAACAGCGCTTGCAGCGTGGGCAGATCATCGACACCCCGGACCGCAAAGCAAACAATATTGAGGCGCACCGGTGCCAGCAATTGCAGGGTCAGGTCTTGCGTGATCCAGTCGCCGAGGCGGCGCGCGCAGTCGATATTGCGCACCACAATTTCGGCATGCCCCTCGCGGCCATAGGCCTGCAGACTGAACCAGGCCGGCAGGGCCCGCCAACGGCGTGAGTTCTCCGGCGTCAGATGCACGAAGTCGGGCTTGGCATCAAGCGCCTCGCCCAAGTAGGCCGAGGCATTGCGGAACACGCGCAGTTGCAGATCCCGCCGCCGCGTGAACTGCAGGGCGCTGTCATAAGGCACGTTGAGCCATTTGTGGCAGTCGACGCAGATCGAATCAGCCTCGTCCAAGCCGGCGACCAGATCGGCCACGCGATCGTCGAGAGCCGCAAAGGCTCCAAACGCCGCATCCACATGGAGCCAGAAGGGATGCCGCCGACGCAGCGCCAGCAAGGCATGCAAGTCATCGAAGTCGCCGCTGTTGACGCTGCCCGCATTGGCCACCACGATCAACGCCTCGCCGGGGCGGTCCAGCAAGGCCTGCTCCAGTGCTGCCACATCGATTGCGTCACGCCCGGGCAAGCACGCCACCGCCTGCACGGCGCGCCGCCCCAGACCCAACATGGACGCCGCCTTGTGGATGCTGGAATGGGCGGCAGCACTGAGAATGGTCACGGGGCCTAGGGACGCCAAGCCGTCTTCGCTGACCCGCACGCCGCGCTGCTCGCCCACCCACTCACGACCCAGCGCCAGGCCCACAAAATTCGACATGGTGGCGCCGCTGACGAAAGCGCCATGCTGCGCCGCCCCCAGGCCAAACCAGGCGCCGAGCGCCGCCACCGTCACCCGCTCCAATTCCGGGGCCTCAGAGTCCCAGCCGGCGGTGGGGTTCTGGTCCAGGGCCGACACCAGCCAGTCGCCCAACAGGCTGGCTGGTGTAGCGCCCCCGGTCACAAAACCGAGGTAGCGCGAGCCGGCGCTGCCCGACAACTGCGGCAGCCATTGCCGCTCAAAGCCTTGCAGCGCCGCCGCCGCCCCCACGCCCTTGTCCGTATCGGCGGGCGCGGGTGCGCCCTCGCGAGGTGCCTTGGCCGCCGGCCAATCGTCGAGCCCCTGCAAATGCTGCAGGGCGACGGCCCTCGCGTCCGCGGTCAGTTCGAGCCATTGGCTGAGATCGTGGTTGAGGAGTTGGTGCATAGGGAGTTCCAGTTAAGCAAGCGCCGCCGCAGGCCTCAATGCTAAAGTGGATTGGACTTAACACAGCAATCCAATTTCAGCCCGATGGACTGGCTCGAATCGCCCTCAATGCTCGGCGCTTGGCGTGAAAACCCGGGCCCGCTCTATGCCGCCCTGGCCAGTGCGCTGCAGGGGCTGCTGCTACGCGGCGAACTCTTGCCCGGGGACCGCCTGCCGCCCGAGCGGCGCCTGGCCGAACAACTGGGCTTGAGCCGCTCGACCGTGGTGGCCGCCTACGCACGGCTGGCCGAGGGCGGCTGGGTCGGGGCACGCCAGGGGCAGGGGACGACCGTGCTGGCGGGCCCGCCCGGCCATGTCGCAGCAGGGCGGCACCGTACCGCCATGGGCAGCCCGGTGCTGGCTCGCAGGCCGGCGCAGCGGGCCGACTGGGTGGACTTCTCGCTGGCCACCGCGGTGCCCGATCTGGCCTGGCTGACACCCAGCGAGGCCACCCAAAGGCTGGTGCTGCGCGAAAGCGCCTATCAACCCGAAGGCCTGCTGGCGCTGCGCGAGCGCATTGCCGCCCGCTACAGCCGGCAAGGCCTGCCGACCACGCCGGAGCAGATCCTGGTCTGCGCCGGCGCCCAGCAGGCTATCAGCTTGGTCGCGCAGCATTTTCTCGGCCCCGGTGATCGAGTGCTGCTGGAAGACCCAAACTACTTCGGCGCCATCGATGTGCTGCGCAGCAGCGGTGCCCATCTACAAGGCATTGCGGTGCAGCCACGCGCGACGCATGCCAATGCCTTCATCGAGGCGCTTGAACGCAACCGCCCGAAGCTGGCCTATGTGTGCCCCGGCCTGCACAACCCGACCGGGCAAAGCTGGTCAGCCAGCGCCAGCCACCGCTTGGGCCGGGCGGTTGCACGCAGCGGCACATTGCTTTTGGTCGATGACTCGCTCAGCGAGCTGTGCTTCACGGCCGTGCCTCCGCCCTTGCCCGCCGCGCCGGGCACCGCCATCGTGCATGTGGGCAGCCTGTCAAAAACCTTGTGGGCGGGCTTGCGCGTCGGCTGGCTGCGGGCGCCGCCCGCCATCATGGAAGCGCTGCGGCGCACCAAGACCTGCGCCGATATCGCCAGCAGCAGCTTGACCGGCGCCATCGCCTGCGACCTGTTCGATCGCCTTGATGCCCTGATCGAACCGCGCCGCAACACGCTGCAGACGCAGTGCCAGGTCTTGCTGCGCGCCATCGGCGAGCAGTTGCCGGGCTGGCGCGTACGCGCGCCTGACGGCGGCCTGTTTCTATGGGCCAAGCTGCCGGCGCACGGGCCACGCGCCAGTACTTTGACGCGGGCGGCGGAACGGGCCGGTGTGCGCCTGACGCCGGGCACTGCGCTAACGCTGGGGCCAGACGGCGAAAACTTTGTGCGACTGGCCTTCACCCAAACATCGGCCTTGGCGCTGGAGGGCGTCAGGCGGCTGGCCAGCCTCGATCCGCCAGACTGAACCGCACTATTCCACTTGCTGATGCATGCCCGCGTGGCGATGGCACACCGCTTGCTTAAGGCTGCAGGCAAGCCGCAGCTCATCTTGAAGGGACAGCATATGCCAAGCACCAGCATCGTCACGCAGCGCCGCCCACGCCACAGTCAGCGCGCCATCACCACCGCCAAGGCCCTGAGTCTGGTGGCGGTGATCTGGGGCCTTCTCTACCCCGCACTGCTGTGGGGCATGGGCGCCCTGCTGCGGGTCTGAACGCCCGACTTTTGTGCGGGCGACCGGGCTCACGTCAGTGGGCTGCCTGGTCGCTCGGGTCGTTCGAGTCGCTCAGCGCGCCAGGCCGAAAGGATCGTCGATCGAATGCGCCGGTTGGCTGAACCAGCGCGGCCCTTCGGCCGACATATAGACATGGTCCTCATGCCGGATACCAAACTCCCCCGGCACGCAAATCATCGGCTCATTGCTGAAACACATGCCGACATCCAGCGGCGTTTCGTCGTTGTCGACCAGATAGGGCCATTCGTGAATGTCGAGTCCACAGCCGTGCCCGGTGCGGTGCGGCAGCCCCGGCAACTCGTAGCGCGGCCCCAGGCCCGCGGCAGCAATCACACGACGTGCCGCACGATCCACGTCGCGGCAAGGGGCGCCCAGTTGCGCGGCCTCGAAGGCGGCCGCCTGTGCAGCTTTCTCCAAATTCCAGATTTCCCGCTGGCGCGGGCTGGGCTCGCCAAAAACATAGGTGCGCGTGATGTCGGACATATAGCCGTGCACCAGGCAGCCGGTGTCAATCAGGACCACATCGCCCGCCTTCAGCCGCTGCGCTTCCTTTACCCCGTGCGGGAAGGAACTGGCCACACCGAACAGCACGATGCAGAAGTACGAACCGCTAGCCCCCACCTTGCGGTGCGCGCTGGCAATGAAAGCCTCGACCTCGGTCGTGCTGATGCCCTCTTGCAGCATGCTGGCGGTGGCGCGGTGCACGGCCATGGTCATGTCATGCGCGCGCTGCATCAAGGCGATTTCCGCGCTCGACTTGCGCATGCGGCAGGCGGCGGTGACCGGCTTGGCGTTGACCCAGGCGATGCCCTCGCGCTGCAAGCCATCGACGACGAACAAGGGCGTGTCTTCGCCAAGGGCGACCCGCGCCGAACTCGCCACACCCAGATCAGCCAGCACCCGGCGGCACAGGGCGTAGGGGCTCTCATGCTCTTGCCACAGATGCAAGCCGCCCGGCAGCTGCATGTATTCACGCAGCGTGCCCTCTTCAAACGCCGGCGCAATGTACTGCGGCTCGCCCTCGGCGGGAATGATCAGGCCGACCAGGCGTTCGCTGGGGTGCCACACGGTGCCGCTGAAGTAACGCATATTCGTGCCGGCATGCGCATACAGCGCCCCCAGGCCCAGCTGCCGCAGCAAGGCCTGCGCCGCCGCCACACGGGCGCGGTATTCGTCCAGACCAATGGCCTGGGCGCCGCCCATCATGTCGCTCAATGTCGCCAGCGCCGCTGCCGCGCTCGTGCCGCCTACACCCAAGGTCATCGCAGACTCCGCAAATATATTTATTAAATATCTTAACCGATGCGGCGCTTCAAGTACAAAGCGGCCTGCGGTCTCACGCTTGCCATGGAGTTTCCCTGATGATTGAACTTGTTGCTGGTCTTGTGCTGTTTCTGGGCGTGCATTCGGTACGCATTGCTGCCGACGACTGGCGCGGCCGGCAAATTGCCCAGCGTGGCGAAGCGGTTTGGAAGTTGAGCTACACCGCGCTTTCGCTGCTGGGCTTCGGCCTGATCGTTTGGGGCTATGGCCAGGCCCGCTTGAGCCCGCAAGTGCTGTGGGCCACGCCCAAGGGCATGAGCCATCTGGCCGCACTCCTGACACTGATCGCCTTCGTCTTCCTGAGCGCCGCCTATGTGCCACGCAACGCCATCAAGGCGCGGCTGCGCCACCCGATGGTGCTGGGCGTCAAGGTCTGGGCCTTGGCGCATCTGCTCGCCAACAACACGCTGGCCGACCTGCTCTTGTTCGGCAGTTTCCTGATCTGGGCGGTGCTGTGCTTTCGCGCCGCCCGCCAGCGCGATCGCGTGAGCCCGCCCGCGGCGCTGCAGGCGCGCCCGCTGAACACCGCGCTGACGCTGGTGATCGGTGCGCTGGCCTGGGCCGCTTTTGCGTTCTGGGCTCACGCAGCGTTGATCGGCGTGCGCCCGCTGGGCTGAGCCCTTGCCGATGAGCCTCGGTTACAAGCGGGGCCGGTGCTTGCCATAGCTGAGGGCCACAAATCCATCCAGCAGCATGCCGCGGCGACGCTGAGTTACCCTTGCGCCCCATGCATCCCTTCAAGAAACTGCTGGCCTATGCCCAGGGCCACCGGCGCGATATTCGCCTGGCCACGCTGTACTCCATCCTCAACAAGTTCTTTGACATCCTGCCCGAGGTGCTGATCGGCGCCGCAGTCGATGTGGTGGTGCGCGGTGAGCAGAGCTTTTTGGCCAAGAACCTCTTGGTCAACTTCGGCATCACCGACACCTGGCAGCAGTTGCTGGTCTTGGGTGCGCTGAATGTGGTGGTTTGGATTGGCGAATCAGGCTTCGAGTACTTGTTGGAGCTGAAGTGGCGCGGCCTGGCGCAAAACATTCAGCATGAGCTGCGCCTGGACACCTACCGCCATGTACAAAAGCTCGAACTCAGTTACTTCGAGAACCAGCGCACCGGCGCGCTGATGTCGGTGTTGAACGACGACATCAACCAGCTGGAGCGCTTTTTGAACGGCGGCGCCAATCAAATCATCCAGGTGGTGTGCTCCTCGCTGATGGTCAGCGCGGTGTTCTTTGCGCTGCAGCCCGGCCTGGCGGTGATCGCTTTGCTGCCGGTGCCGGCGATTTTGTTCGGCACTTTTTGGTTCCAAAAGCGCCTGGCGCCGCGCTATGCCGAGGTGCGCGAGGCCGCCGGTGATGTCTCGGCCCGGCTCAATAACAATCTGCTCGGCCTGGCCACCATCAAGGCCTTTGTCACCGAGAACCTCGAGGCCGCCCATATCGAGCAGGCCAGCCGCGGCTATCTGCAGTCGAACGCCCGTGCCATCCGCCTGAGCTCGGCCATCACCCCGGTGATCCGCATGGGCATCCTGGCCGGCTTCACCACCACCTTGGTCTATGGCGGCTGGCTGACGATTCACGGCGATCTGGCCGTGGGCGCTTACTCGGTGCTGGTCTTCCTGACCCAGCGCCTGCTCTGGCCCATGACCCGCCTGGCCGAGGTGGCCGATATGTATCAGCGCTCGATGGCCGCGGCGCAACGCGCGCTGGGCTTGCTCGACACGCCGATTCGCATCGCCTACGAAGGCGAGCATTTCCCGGTCAGCCAAGCCCGTGCGGCGCTGCGCTTTGAGAACGTCAGCTTTGCTTATGCTGAGCAGCCCACCTTGCAAACGCTGAATCTAGACGTCCCCGCCGGCCAGACCATTGCCTTTGTGGGCAGCACCGGCTCGGGCAAATCCACCCTGGTCAAGCTGCTGCTGCGTTTTTACGAGCCGCAGCAGGGCCGCATCTTGTTTGACGGCAAACCGATCGCCGAGCTGAATCTGCAGGACCTGCGCCGCGCCATCGGCTATGTGGCGCAAGACAGCTTTTTGACCGATGGCACGATTGCCGAGAACATTGCCTACGGCATGGCCGAGGCCAGCGACGCACAAATTCACGAGGCGGCGCGCCTGTCCGAGAGCCTGGAGTTCATCGAGCGATTGCCGCTGGGCTTTGCCACCCGCGTCGGCGAGCGCGGCCAAAAGCTCAGCGGCGGTCAGCGCCAACGCCTGGCCCTGGCCCGTGCGATCCTGAAGAACCCGCCGCTGCTGATCTTGGACGAAGCCACCAGCGCGGTGGACAACGAGACCGAGGCCGCCATTCAGCGCTCGCTGAATGTGGTCAGCCAAGGCCGCACCACTCTGGTCATCGCGCACCGCCTGTCCACCGTGCGCCAAGCCCATTGCATCCACTTGCTGGAGCGCGGCCGCATCGTGGAGAGCGGCACGCATGAAGAACTGCTGGCACGCAGCGGCGCCTATGCAGCGCTGTGGCGGCTGCAAACCGGCGAGCTGGCCTGAGCCTTCGCCTTCAACACCCCTTGTCCATCGACCACCCCATGAGCGTTCAGTTCTCGGGTCTGCGCGGCCGGCTGCGCCAGTGTTTCCTCGGCAGCAGCGTCATCAGGGGACCGCTGGCTCGCCTCAGCACGCAGCAACTGGACAGCCCCGATGGGCTGCGCCGCTATCAACTGGCACTGCCCAGCGCTAGGCCCGCTGAGGCGAGCCCAGGCCTGCGCCCATTGGTGATACTGTTGCACGGCTTTGGTGCCAGCGGGGCGCAATTACTCGGTCAGGGCTTTCCGCCCTCGCCCTTCGCGCAATGGCTGGAGATTGCGGAGCGCGAAGCTTGGGTGCTGGCCGCGCCAGATGGGAGCGGCAAGAGCTGGAACGATGGCTTTGCCGATGCCAGCGCCAATGCCAAGACCGATGACGTCGGCTTCATCCGCTGCCTGATCGACCATCTGATCGCCACCCAGGCTGTCGACCCAAGGCGGGTCTATGTGATGGGCGTCTCCAAGGGCGGCATGATGAGCTTGCGTCTGGCGGCCGAGTTAGGGCCCAAGCTGGCCGGCTTTTGCGCCGTGCTGGCCTCGATGCCACGCAACAGCCGCTGCGCCATGCCCAGCCATCCACTGCCGGCCCTCTTCATCGCCAGTCGCAGCGACCCCTTGGTGCGCTATGAAGGCGGCAGCTTCCGAAAAAACCGCCACCAGGCCGGCGAGATGCTGGGCATTGAGGCATCGGTCGCCGTCTGGCGCGACTTGGCCGGCTTACACGGCCTGGGCGGCCAAGCACGGTGCACGCCCATCGCGCCGCAAGCCCCGCTCGACGCCAGTCCCAAAACAAAGGCCAGCAGGCAAGACTGGGGCGGCGAAGCGAAGGGGTCGATGCAAGTCAGCCTGGTCACCATCGAAGGCGGCGGCCACGCCGAGCCCAGCCCGACGCGGCGCTACCCAAGCTGGATCAACCTGCTCACCGGCGCGCAAAGCGCCGACTTCGAAACCGCCGAGCTGGCTTGGGCCTTCTTCAAGGATAAGAGAGCCGGTATTCAGACTTGACCCTGAGGCTGCCCCTGCGACTCACCCCGCTCATACACCACATTAGCGCGCCCCACCAGCAAGGGGTCCAGCTGGCCCAGCTTGCTGAGGTCTTTGTTGGTATAGGGCAGTTGGTGCAGCACATGGCGCATGGCATTCAGACGCGCACGCTTTTTACAGTCGGACTTGACCACGGTCCAGGGCGCTTCGGCGATGTCGGTGTGGAAGAACATCGCCTCCTTGGCCTGGGTGTAGCTGTCCCATTTGTCCAGCGAAGCCAGGTCGATGGGTGAGAGCTTCCATTGTTTGAGTGGATGGGCTTCGCGCTCTTTGAAACGGCGGCGCTGCTCTTCGCGGCTGACCGAGAACCAGAGCTTGACCAGATGAACCCCGCTGCGCACCAGATTGCGCTCGAACTCCGGCGCCTGGCGCATGAATTCCTTGTACTCGTCGCTGCTGCAAAAACCCATCACCCGCTCGACGCCGGCGCGGTTGTACCAGCTGCGGTCGAACAAGACGATCTCGCCCGCGGTGGGCAGGTGCTGCACATAGCGCTGGAAGTACCACTGGCCGCGTTCCACCTCGCTGGGTTTCTCCAGCGCCACCACGCGCGCGCCGCGTGGATTCAGGTGCTCCATATAGCGCTTGATGGTGCCGCCCTTGCCGGCCGCGTCGCGCCCTTCGAACAAGATGATGACCTTCTGGCCCGTCGCCTTGACCCAAGCCTGCAGCTTCAGTAACTCGACCTGCAGCTGGTACTTCTGCTGCTCATAGCTCTTGCGCGACATCAGGTTTTTATAGGGGTAGCCGCCACGACGCCAGTCGGTCGACAGTTCCTCATCCGGATGCAAGCCCTGCTGCTTGCGACTCAGCTGCAACTCCTGCAGCAGCGCCTGACGCAGGGCCGCCGCATCGTCGGCGGAGGAGCCGGCCACGATGGCCTTGACCGAGGAAGCCAGCGCCTCCGCGCCGCCCTTGGCGACGATGTCCTTCAAAGCAGCCAACTCCCGCGCCTGCGCGGCCGCAATGGCTTCCTTGACCACATGGCGGGCGATGCCGGGGCCACTGCGAGTGCCTGCGGTATCGCCGCTGCGGCTGCTGCGAGGTTTTGCCGCAGCCTTCGACGCGGTCTTTGTCTTCGCTGCGGCCTTGGGGCGCTGAAGAGATGCGGCCAACTTCTTGCCGACGGAGGACTTGCTCGGTGCTGGGCTCATGATGCTGATGCGGGAGTCACAAAAATGTCACGTTCGCACCTTGGCGCCGGTTTGGATTTGATCTAACTCAAGAGTCGAGGGCCTTCGGCCGCCGCGACCGGCCAAGGGGTCGATCAAATCCGTGGCCACGTGCAAATGGCACATTTCGGGGCCAAGAAGGCACAATGCCCGGCAGCCGTCGGCACCGCCCCACAAGGACGATCAACAGAACCGGCGCAGAAAACTGGAGTGAGCCCCGTGAAACGACTGACCCACACGCTGGCCCTGCTGCTGGCAGGCGTCCTGTTGCACCCCATCGGCACGGCACATGCAGCCAGCCTCGGCGCCGAGGGCTACCGGGAAAATTTCGACAGCATGGGGCTGCTTGGCGTGACGCCGCCCGACGGATGGAGCTTGTGGATCGGTGAGGCCGGCAGCTCCAGAAGCAGTTGGACTGAACGCATCAGCGCCAATGGTCCCGGTCACTGCGTCGCCAATATGCGGCGCTCGCGCGAGAATCTGATCGCCAGCAACGCGCCTTATGCCCCCAGCCATGTCGGCTACAACGCCGCCTTTGCCGTCAACCAGACCAAAGACCGGGTCTTGGCCACCTCACCCACCGTCTTCAGCGGCATGGCCTGGCAACTAGAGCTCAGCAACAGCAGTGGCAGCGCGATTGAGGCACTCAGCCTCAGCTATGACACCCGCCGCTTCACCAGCGCCGCGCACGACAACGAACTGCCCGGCTACCAGTTATTCATCAGCCTCGATGGTCGCTTCTGGAACGCCGTGGAGGCGCTCAACCCAGACCTGAACAGCGTGCCCAACACGGTCGGCGTGACCACGATCAAACAGGCCCGCGTGGACCTGCCCTCGCGCTGGGCAGCCGGCGCCACGCTGCTGCTGCGCTGGGTCGACGACAACGCCGAACAGAGCTCGCCGGACCAGATCATCGGCCTGAACAATGTCGAAGTGCAGGTGCTGAGCAAGCCCTGAATTCAGACGCTCATCTTCAAGAGCGCGCCAGAACCGAGGCCAGGCCTGCTTGCTCCACAGCCTGCCCGACCGTGGACTCACCGCGAGCTTGCCGCTGAGCCAGGCGCCAGCGCCGCTCCATCACCCAGATCGTGACCCCATACACCGCCACGATCAGCGCCGGAATCAAGACAAAGCGCTGCGCCGGAAAGGCATACCAAGCGCCCAGCACCAGCACGCTGCGAGCCACGGCATGGAAGACCCCGACCCAGTGCTGAATGATCCAGCTGTAGGGCAGCCACATCAGCCCAGCCAGCACCCCAAAGCTCAGCGGCAAGGATTGGTAGTCTTGCGTCGCCCAAGGCAGGGCAATGGTAAAGATCAGCAGGCACATCAGCACGGCTGAGATAAAGAGCCGATCAAACTCGTTCTTAGGCCTGTTGCGGGCAAAGAAGTTCTCACCGGTCCAGCGCGACAAGAACGCGCCCAGGTAAAAGATGACGCCGGTGCCGAGGTACAGCGCCATCACCGCCTGATACGGTGTGCCCAGCCAGCCCACCAGGCCAATGCCCGCCCAGGCCAAGGTGCCAGCCAGCGGCATGGCCAGGCCACGCCGGCGAGAAAACTCCTCGCGCTGCGCCTCGAGGCTGCGGGGGGCGACTGCGAGTTCATGATCGGTGTTCATCGGGATCGACTCCTTTTCTTCTCTCAACTCAGGGCGACGTGCTCTGTTGGGCCGAACTTTGACCTTTGACTCCGCCAGCGCCGCCCCGTTTGCGATGTTTCGACAGCCAGCGCGACGAATCGACGCCGTGGCCGATGCAAGTCAAGCCATCAGAAACGGGCTGAAACGGCTCTGCGAGATACTCACAAGGCATTCTTCATCCACAGTTCGGGCCGCTAGCCCGAGCCCAACTGCGCCAACATCGATCACGATGAGTTCCAAGCCTGCCGACACCAATAACCAGCCCACCGCCTCGAACGCCGCCCTGCCGCTGACCGGCCTGCGGGTGATTGAGTTCACCCATATGGTGATGGGCCCGACCTGCGGCATGGTGCTGGCCGACCTGGGCGCCGAGGTCATCAAGGTTGAACCCCTAAGTGGCGACAACACCCGCCAGCTGCTCGGCTCGGGCGCCGGCTTTTACCCCTTGTTCAACCGCAACAAGCTGAGCCTGAGCTTGAATGTGAAGGACCCGCGCGGGCTGGAGATCGTGCTCAAGTTGGTGGCCAGCGCCGATGTCTTCAGCGAGAACTTCAAGGCCGGCAGCATGGACAAGCTGGGCCTGGGCTATGAGGCCCTGAGCGGGCTGAACGAGCGCTTGATTTACGTCTCGCACAAAGGTTTTTTGCCCGGGCCTTATGAGCACCGCACAGCGCTCGACGAGGTCGTGCAGATGATGGGCGGCCTGGCCTATATGACCGGCCGCCCGGGCGACCCGCTGCGCGCCGGCAGCAGCGTCAACGACATCATGGGCGGCATGTTCGGCGCCATCGGCGTGCTGGCGGCGCTACAGCAACGCCACAGCAGCGGGCGCGGCCAGCAGGTGCAGGCGTCCCTGTTCGAGAACAATATCTTTCTGGTGGCGCAGCACATGATGCAGTTCGCCGTCACCGGCAAGGCCGCCGCACCGATGCCCGAGCGCATCTCTCCTTGGGGCATTTACGACGTGTTCAGCGTGGCCGGCGGCGAGCAGATCTTTTTGGCCGTGGTCAGCGACACGCAATGGGCGGTGTTCTGCCAGGCCTTCGCCCTGAGTGATCTCCAAGCCGACGCCCGCCTGGCCAGCAACAATCTGCGGGTGCAGGCGCGCGAATGGATGTTGCCCGAATTGCGCCAGCGCTTGAAGGAGCGGTCGGCAAGCGATATCGCCGCCGTCTTCGAAGCCGCCGGCCTGCCGTTTGCGCCCATCACCAAGCCCGAGCAGCTGATGCAAGACCCGCACCTGCTCGCCACCGGCGGCCTGGCGCCGATGACCCTGCCCGATGGCCGCGAGACCCTGGTGCCCCTGCTACCGCTGAGCCTGGACGGCGCCCGCCTCGGACTACGCCGCGACCCACCACGCCTTGGTCAGCACAGCCGCGAGCTACTGCAGTCCTTGGGCTACGGCGACGCATCGATCGCAGCCCTGGTGGCCGAGGGCGTGGTCGGCGCAGAAGCCGAGACTGAGGCCACTTAAGCCCAGTGCTCCGAGGCTTTGGGGTGAGTAGAGCTTCATCTGGGGCGACTGGCGCAGCGCCAGCCGCTGATACGCTTGGCAAGCTGATACCGTAGCGCCATGTCCACGCCTGCCACCGCGCCTGACACCGCTGCCGCCGCTATGGCCTCTACCGCCCAGCGCCGCTTCGCCTGGGGTTTTGCTGCCGCCATGCTGGCTATCGGCCTGCTGCAAAGCCTGTCGGAATTGCAGCACTACTTGGCGCGAGGAGGCCAGCATGGCTGGGAGCCTTTTTTGTGGGAGCTCAGCTCCACGCTGTGTACGGCCTTGTTGGCGCCGCTGATCTATCGGCTGCATCGCTTCAGCCTGAGCCTCCCGGCTTGGCCGCCCCGCCTGGGCCTGCATCTGGCTGGCGCCCTGCTCTACACCTTGCTGCATGTGAGTGGCATGTTCGGGCTGCGCCTGCTCGTCTATGCCTGGAGCGGCGTCAGCTATGAGCCCGGGAGCCCGGCCGAAATCCTGGCCTACGAGGCCGGCAAGGACTTGGTCGGCTATGCCTTCATCGTCGGCCTGTGTCACGCCTTGCAAATGCACGAGGCCAACCGCCAACGCGAGCAAGACCTGTTGCGCCTGCAGGCCGAGCTGGCCGAGGCGCGGCTGAGCCGACTGGCCGAGCAGATCCAGCCGCACTTCCTGTTCAACACCCTGAACCTGATCTCTTCGGTGATGTATGAGGATGTGGCCCAGGCGGACCGTATTCTTTGCGACCTGGCGGCCCTGTTGCGCCAGGCGCTAACGGCCCAGCAAAGCGGCCGCCACACGCTGGCGCAGGAGCTCGAACTGGTGCGCCCCTATCTGGCCATCATGCAGGCCCGCTTCGGTGAACGGCTCAGCGTCAGCATCAAGCTGAGTGAAGAGGCCCTGTCCTGCCTGCTGCCCAGCCTGCTCCTGATTGCCCCGGTGGAGAACGCCATCACCCACGATGTGGCGCAAACCAGCGGGCCGGTGCGCATCAGCCTACGCGCCGAGGTAGCCGATGGACTGCTGCATCTGCACGTGCACAACAGCGGCACGGCGCCACAGCGTGACAGTCGCGAGGGCGCCGTGGGCATGAGCAATACCCGTGAACGCCTGCGCAGCCTTTACGGCCAAGGGGCCCAGGTCTCGCTCAGCGCCGGCCCTGAAGGCGGCACGCTTTTGAGCCTGCAGTTGCCCGCCGAAAAGGAGCTGCCGCCTTGAAGGACTTGCCGCCGCTCACCCTCTTGATCGTTGACGACGAGCCGCCGGCGCGCGCCAAGCTGCGCCGCCTACTCAGTGCCATGCCCGACGTTCGTCTGATCGGCGAAGCCGGTGATGCCGACGAGGCCCAGGCCTTGGCCGAATCTTTGCGCCCCGATGCGGCCCTGTTGGACATCCAGATGCCTGGCCGCAGCGGCCTGGAGTTAGCCCTGACCCTGCCCGAAGGCATGCTCTGCGCCTTTTGCACCGCCTTTGATGCCCATGCCGTACAGGCCTTTGAACTCAATGCGGTCGACTACCTGCTCAAGCCCTACACGCCAGAACGGCTGACGGCCTGCGTGCAAAAGATACAAGAGCGAAGGCGTTTGCTAAAGCAGGCCACCGCGGCCGACAACGCAACTGCCGCTGGTGTAGCCGAGGCGCCGCCACGCTTCGCCTTGCTCAGCGCCCTGCAGCAGATTCAGCCGGTGCCGGGGCATTGGCTGGTGCCGCAACGCTCGAGTGCCGGCGGTGGCCTCTTCAAGCTGCCACTGGCCGAGGTCGAATGGGTGGCCGCGGCAGACAACTACATCGAATTGCACGCACCGCCGGTCAGCCATCTGGACCGCTGCACGCTGTCCGACTTCCTGGCCCACGCCAACGTGAAAGGTCTCGGCTTCCTGCGCGTGCACCGCTCCCATGCGGTCAACCCCTTGCACATCCAGTCCATTGCCAAGCTGCCGCGTGGCGAAGCCGAACTGCGCATGCGCTCGGGCATCAGCTTGCGGGTGTCGCGCGGATTCAGGGCCGCGCTGGACTGAGTCCACTCATAGCCGATGCACTCCGTTTGACGGGCGCTTGATTCACCCCCTAAAACCGGCCTGCTCGCCTTCAAGGCCGCGGCTTTTGAGATGCTGAAACCGCCCATTTCCGCCGTTTTTGGTGCTGCAGCGCCGATCAGCAGATAATCGCGCCCCCGTCACGGGATTTTTTTGTTGTGCACCCACTGGATATCTGATGAACAAAAGTGAATTGATCGAAAGCATCGCCACCAAGAGTGGCTCCACCCGTGCAGTCGCTACGGCCGCACTGGATGCTGCCCTGAGCTCGATCACCGAAGCCCTGGTCGCTGGCGACTCGGTGGCCCTGGTTGGCTTCGGCACCTTCAAGGTCGGCGAGCGCGCAGCCCGCACCGGCAAGAACCCCGCCACCGGCGAAGCGCTGGAAATCGCAGCCGCCACCGTGCCCAAGTTCACCGCCGGCAAGGCGCTGAAAGACGCGGTCAACGCCAAGAAGTAATTCTCCCAAGTGGGAGAGCAAAAGGCGCCGTCCTCGTGACGTGCGCCTTTTTTTTCGCCAATGACCTTGAAGCCGGGACTCGCAGGAAGCAGTCTTTGAATGAGGTGCTGATGCCAAGCGTCATCGGCGGCCGGATCACCACCAGATCGAACGCCAGAAAAACACAGTCTTCCCTCACGCCTATGAAAACCGACGAAGCCGCCGGTTTCAATCACAGCCTCAGCGTCGAGCTGGGCCCTTGAACCAAGGCAGCAAGGCCTTGGCGGCCTCGATGCGCAAGCTCATCTCGATCGACTCGTTGTTCATGACCTGCAGCAGGAACTCGCCGGGGTCGCGCAGCGTGCCTCCCGCAGGCGCGGCGCTGGCATTTGCGGCAAGGCCGGCAAGGTCATCGATTGCGCTTGCCACAACCAAGGCGGATTGCACAGGCACCACCGGCTGGCTCACCGACGTCGCGCTGGCAACGGCCCCATTCAGCTGGGCCAGCGCGGCCTGAAAGTCCGCCGCCTTCATTGGCGACAAACGAGCCAACAAATCGGCCTGGCCGTCGGGATTTGGGGGCGTATCCAGCCAGGGCTCCGACCCGAACACCGGCGCCAGGTCGGGCGCCACAAAGGCCGACCATTGCTGCCCCGACGGCAACTCACGTGCAGGCCAGGCCACGGTGGACAGCAATTGACGCCAACGCGCCGTCGCCAGATGCGGCAGAAATCGGCACCGCAACCCTTCTAAAAAGGCCAGCGCCACACTCGGCGTGATGGCCTCGGCCATAGAAAACCAGAGCTGGAGCGCATCCGTTCCCGAGACCGCAATCGCCGGCGCGGGCAGGCCCAGCTCGCTTTGCACGCCGCGCCACAAGGGCGCCAGATCGGACCAGTCGGCCGGCCCATGCAACTCCAACACAAAGCCACGCAGGTGCCCCTGCTCGTCCAGCAACTCGCACCGGCTCGGCCCAGCTGAGGGTTCGGCAGCAAGATGCGGAACATAAAGGCGCTGAAGTTCGGTGAGCAAGCGGTTCATTGAGTCTGTTCGAAGTCGGGGGCTTGGGTAGACGGTAGAGGCCGATGCCTCTGTCCCAAGCACTCTACTCGACCCGCGCCGCCACAAGCCATACTTCGGCATGCCCGACATCCAACCGCAATCCCAGGCCTCCACCCTCTTCAGCCAAAGCTACCCGCTGCTGTTTGTCGGTCTCTGGAGCACCGGCTTCATTGGCGCCAAGCTTGGCCTGCCCGATGCCGAGCCGCTGACTTTTTTGAGCCTGCGTTACGCGATCGTGTTGGTTTTGATGGGCGCGATCGCCTTGTTGACACGGGCACCCTGGCCGCGCACGGCGCGCGAGTGTTGGCATATCGGCGTCTCTGGCTTGCTGATCCACGCGGTCTATCTGGGCGGTGTTTTCATCGCCATTCGGCAAGGCCTGCCGGCCGGCGTCACCGCACTGGTGGTGGGCCTGCAGCCGGTGTTGACGGCCTTGGGGGCCGGCGCATGGCTGGGCGAAAGGGTCAAGCCCTCGCAATGGTTGGGCTTGTTGCTGGGCTTTGCCGGTGTCAGCCTGGTGGTGGCCCACAAGGTGGCGGCTGGCGTCAGCGGCGCCGCCTTGTTGGGCCTGTTGGCCCCGGCGGTGATTGCGTTGCTGGGCATCACCGCCGGCACGCTGTACCAGAAGCGCTTTTGCCCGGCCTTTGACCTGCGCAGCGGCTCGGTGATCCAGTTTTTACCCAGCCTGCTACTGACAGGCTTGCTGGCCTACCTCTGCGAATCAATGCAGGTGCACTGGTCGGGCAACTTCATATTCGCGCTCGGCTGGCTGGTGCTGGTGCTCTCGCTCGGTGCGGTGAACCTGTTGAATATGCTGATCCGGCGCGGCAGCGCGGTGCATGTCGCCAGCCTGTTCTACCTGGTGCCGCCCACCACCGCGGTGTTCGCCTGGGCCCTGTTCAATGAGACCCTGAGTGGCTTGGCTCTGCTGGGCATGGCATTGGCGGTGTTCGGGGTCTGGCTGGCGCGGCGCTGAGTCAGAAACTCAGCACAAAGGCCGCCCCGCCCTCCAGCGGCCGCACATGGCGCACCCGCCCGCCCATGCCGTGGACCAGTTGTCGCACCACCGTCAGGCCAATGCCCTGGCCGCCTTCACGGGCACTGAAGAAGGGAAGAAAGATCTTGCGCTCCAGGCCGGGCGGCACACCGGGACCGTTGTCGCGCACGCTGATCTGCAAGCGTCCACCGCGGCCCTGGCGCGCCAGCAACCACAGGCGCGGCTCGGGCAGCTCGGCGCAGGCTTGTTCAGCGTTGTGGATCAGGGCCAGCAGCGCCTGCTCCAGCTGCCCCTCATCGGCCATCAAGCGTAAACCCGGTTCGCTGACTTCAAAAACCAACTGACCGCCACCGCGCTCCCAGGCCGGCGCCACCGCCAAGCGAAGACGTTGAAACAGCGCATCTAAATCCACGGGGGCCAGAACCGGCGCCGGCCACTGGCTGACGCGCCGGTAGGTCGCGACAAATGTGGACAGGCCCTCGGCGCGCTGCGCGATGCCGTCCAAGGCGCTGCGCAGATCGGCTTCGACCAAGGACGGCTCGTCCAGCAACATCTGCGCCGTCTGACTCAGGCTCTTGATCGGCGTCAGCGAGTTCATGATCTCGTGCGTCAAGATCTGCACCAACTGTTGCCAGGCCAGCAAGGACTCGCCTTCCAGCTCGTTTTCCAAAGGCACCAAGACCAGCAGCGTCTGAGCCTCACCGTCGAGCGACAGCGTTTGCAGCTGCAGCTGCCAGCGCTCGCTGCCACGCTCGGTGTCCAGCAACTGCGGGCCACTGCGCTCGGCGCCTCGCAACAACTGCTGCAAGGCGGCCGCATCGCGGACGCCGCCGGGCGCCGCCAAGCGACGCGCACGGTTGCTCAAGGCCTGCAAGCGTCCCTGGCTGTTCAACACCCAGGCAGCCACCGGTAAATGTTCCAGCTGGGCCTGCAAGAGGCTGAGACGCTGGGTGTCGGGCGGCGGCGCCGGTTCGATGGGCATGGAGCGCACCCGAGTTCGCAGCTGTCGCCAGGCCTGCGCCATCGGCCACGCCAGCCACAGGCCGGCGCCAAACAACAAGCCGATGCCGACCCAGTCACGCGGCTCAGCACCGGCGCCGCGCGCCAAGGCGCCCGCCGCCAACCACAACAGGGCAAGCAGCAGGAGCCGCAGATGCTCAAAGCCCATGCTTGTCCAATCGGCGGTACAGGGCCGCCCGCGACAGGCCCAGGCTGCGCGCTGCCGCGCTCAAATTCCCCTCGGCTGCGGCCATGGCCGCAAGCAAAGCGGCCCTCTCCTGCGCTGCCAGCGAACGATCAGCCTCGGAGGCTGTCGGCTTGGCATCAACCGGCGTCGTCACGGTCCGGTGAGGCTCGCCTTGCTCAAAGCGTTGCAAGGCCTCGCGGCAGGTGGCGATCAGGCGCGGGTTGTCCCAAGGCTTGGTGATGAAGTCGAACGCGCCGCGCCGCAGCGCCTGCACGGCCAGCTCGATATCGGCATAGGCCGTCATCACCACCACCACCGGCGACCGCGGGCGCGCCTGCACTTCGGCCAGCAACTTCAAGCCCTGCTCGCCCTCGGTGCGACCGGGCCCGAAATTCAGGTCCAACAACAGCAGACTGGGCTGCAGCTTGTCGAGCGCCGCCATCAACTCGGCCGGCCGCCGCAGGCAGGTGATCGGGGCCACCCGGCGTTGCAGCAGCAACTGGGCTGCCAAGCCGACGCCGGGGTCGTCATCGAGCAGCAGGATGGTGTGGCGCGGATTCAGGTCGTCTTCGTTCACGGCACGCAGTTTCGCAGCTTGACGCACGCGCGCGCCAGACCGGTGTTCGGAAACGGACACGGGGCTTGGCCACGGCGCGCCGTGCACCGATGCTGCGAAGCCTGCACCCCTCTTTTTTGCCGCCCCATTTCAGGACTCCACATGATCGAACTGAGCCAACTGAGCAAACACCACCGCGCCGGTGACGTCGAAACCACCGCACTGAACGCCATCGACCTGCGCATTGAAGCGGGCGAATACGTGGCCATCACCGGCCCCTCGGGCTGCGGCAAGTCCACGCTCTTGGGCCTGTTGGGTCTGCTGGACCGGCCCAGCAGCGGCGTCTATCGCCTCGAGGGTGAAGACGTGAGCACCAAGAACGCGCGCGAACTGGCGGCCATCCGGCGCGGCCGCATCGGCTTTGTGTTCCAGAGCTTCAATTTGGTCGACGACCTGAGCGTGCGCGACAACATCCAGCTGGCTCTGCGTTACGGCCCCATGCCTGCCGCAGCCCAAGGCGAGCGCGTTGACGAGGTGCTGCATCGTCTGGGTCTGAGTCACCGCGCCGAGCACCGCCCCAGCCAGCTCAGCGGCGGCCAGCAGCAGCGCGTGGCGATCGCCCGCGCCATCGCCGCCCGGCCAGCGTTGCTCTTGGCCGACGAGCCGACCGGCAATCTCGACAGCGCGCATGGCCAGGAGGTCATGCGCCTGCTTCGTGAGCTGAACGAGGAGGGCACGACGCTGGTGATGGTGACCCACAGCCCCGAGCATGCGGCCCTGGCCTCGCGCACCGTGCGCTTGCTGGATGGCCGGGTGCTGGTCGACGCCCACGCGGAGCAGTACGCATGAGCCGCCTGCTGATGGAAGCCTGGTCCGGCCTGCGCCAGCGCGCCTCGGCCACCTGGGTGTCTTGCGGCGGCATGACGCTGGCCATGGCGGCCTGCGCCCTGGTGGCGGTCTTGGCGCTCTCGCGCGCGGCCATCGACCCTGGTGTGCCCGAGCCCGAGCGGGTGGTGATGCTGGACTTCATGACCCATCAGCCCGGCGAAGAAGCGCGCTGGCAAATGGCCTCGCCTGCCGGCCTTGTGCCACTGCTGAAAAGCCGCGGCCTGCCGCTGGAGCTGATCAGCCGCAGCAGCAGCGAAGGTTTCACGCTGCAGCTGAATGCCGATGGGCAAAACCGTTTGGAAGTGGTGCGCGTGCTGGCCGCCGACCCCGACTTGGCGGCGCTGATGGGTATCAAAGCGCTGCACGGCGATCTGCAGGCCACGCTGCGCCGCCGGGACGCGATTGCGCTGACACCCAAGCTGGTGCACAAGCTCTGGGGCGAGCTGCCTCTGGCCGAGGCCCTGGGTCGCACGGTCGAGTGCCGCGGCAAGGCGTATCAGGTGACGGCGGTGATTCCGGCCATCGACTCGCGCAGCAGCCTGAACGCCGCGCACGAGGCCATGGCCAGCTTCGAACTGGTGGGCAGCGACTTCCGCGGCGGCATCATCGACAGCCCTGAGGCGGTGGAGAGCATTCACCAAGGCAATGCCCAGGTCTACGCTCGGCTGCGCCCCGGCGCCAGCGCTGAGCAGTTGGGGCCGCTGTTGGAGCAGGCCTTTCAGGCCCACCCGCTCTACGCCAAGATCCCCCCGGAGTGGAAAGACAAGAGTCCGAACAAGAAAGCGGCCGAGTTCCGCGCCCTGCCGCTGGCCGAGTTGCCGCTACAGGGCCAGCCAATGATTTGGGATCTGTTGACCGCACTGGCCGCGGCCAGCGCCCTGCTGTTCGTACTGGCCACCATCAACAGCATGAATCTGCAAACTGCGCAGCTGCTGCAGCGCCGACGCGAAACCGCGCTGCGCCGCAGCCTCGGCGCTACCGGCTTTGACTTGCTCAAGCTCTGGAGTCTGGAAACGCTGCTGGGCCTGTTGATCAGCGCGGCCGGCGCGGCGCTGCTGGTCTGGTGGCTGGCCCCGGCGGTGGCCGATTGGCTGGGCCTGAGCGCCGAGCGGCCGATCGTCGAAGCGCTGCCCCTGCCGGTGCTGCAAGGCATGGGCTTGGCAGTGCTGGTGCTGCTGCCCTTGATTCTGGCCCTGCCCGCCGGCATGGCCTTGCGTCAGGTCCCGGCGCCCGCTCTGCAAGGCCGCACGGCCAGCGAAGGCCCCTGGGGGCGACGCATCCGCCAGGGTCTGCTGACGCTGCAACTGTGCGGTGCCCTGCTCCTGCTGGCCTTGACCGGCGTGCTGAGCCTGCAGCACCGCTATATGGTGAATGCCGACCGCGGCATCGAGACGCAGAACCGGCTGATCCTCAGTGCTATGGTCGAGCGTGATTTCGTGCCCAAGATGGACGCGTTCGCTGAGGGCCTACGCCAGCATCCGGCGATTCAGCACTTCGCCTTCAGTACGGCCCGGCCCGCCATGGACACCGACGGCCCCAGCGAATTGCATGTCGGCCCCAAGGGCGAAAGGCAGATGCTGCGCATGACGGTATCTTCGCCGAGCTTCTTTGACACCTATGGCATCAAGGTGCTGGCCGGCGACCCGAAGAGCGGCTCCGGCGACGGACGATTGGTGATCGACGCCAAAGCTGCGCGCATGCTCGGCTTCGCCTCACCGCAGGCCGCCATCGGTGCCGTGCTGCGCGGCGGCGGCGACTTGGCCAAGGAAGGTCAGGAGCAGCGCCGTGTGGTCGCAGTGGTGAATGACATCAAGCAGGAATCGGCTCGCGAGGCGGCCCGTCCACAAGGCTTCATGCTCAGCGATGAGCCGCAATGGGACCTGACCGTCTACGGGCCCGACCCGGTCGCCCTGCGTCAGGCCCTGGAATCGGTATGGACCAGCCATGGCCCGCCGCTGGCTCATCTGGTTTGGACCGCCGACGAACAACGCGCCCGCGTCTATCACCTGGAAAAATTGCTCAGCTGGCTGTTGGCTGCGGTGGCCTTGGTGGCGGTGGGCGTGGCCATGTTGGGCGCCTATGCCTTGGTGGCCGATACCCTGCGCCGTCGCCGCACCGAACTGGTCTTGCACCGCCTGCACGGTGCCAGTCACGCGGCCATTGCGCGCGAAGTAGCCTCCGAGTTCGCCATGCCGCTGGCCGTGGCAGGTCTGATCGGCCTGCCCCTGGCGGCCTTGTTGGGGCAAGACTATCTGAACGGCTTTGTGGACCGCATTGGCCTGGGTTCGGGACTGGTGCTGCCCTTGTTGGCGGCCGCGGCCCTAACCCTGCTTATCACCGGTCTTGCGGCGTTGCGCCATCTGCGCCTGGCCCTTGCGCTGCAACCGATTGAGGCGCTGCGCTGAGGACTGTTTGGGGCGGCTTTCTCTGAATGCAGCTTGATCAATTTGCATAGGGCTGGAGTTGGCACTTTGCGGACTTTAGTGCTCCTCTTGCCGAGGCCATCGGGGGCACAATTCCGCTCATGTCCTCCGGCTCTGGCTGCGCCAGACCCTCCCCCTTTACTTCGCTTCACCGTACCCCCGACGCCCTCGGCGATTTTCCTTACGCAACGACCCATCCTGCGGGAGCAGGACGGCTGGGCGCTCTGAACCGCGAGGTAAAGGAGGAGACACGGGCGCAAGCCCGGGGCGGGGGACAGGAGCGGGGCAGAGTGCCCAGTCGGCCTGCTCAACCACAGCCTTTGCTCTTTCGCTAAGACCGGCAAGCAGTCGCTCCAAGTCGGATGTCCGCAAAGTGCCGAGTTCAGTCAAAGGACAAGCCCAAAATCCGCCGCAAAGCACTTGGCGCCAACCCACTCGCCCCGACTGCGATCCCGCTCGCCCCATTTGACTTGTGGGGCGGCATGCCAGCGGAGATTCTGCTGGCATGAACACAACAAACTCAAGCAGCGAATCCGCAGGCGCGCATCAGCGCCTGTACTTTCTCGACTGGCTGCGCATCCTGGCCTTCGCCCTGCTGGTGGTCTATCACGTCGGCATGTATTACGTGACCTGGGGCTGGCATGTCAAAAGCCCGGCGGCCAGCACGGCGATAGAGCCGCTGATGCTGCTCAGCTCGCCCTGGCGCATGGGGCTGCTATTCCTGATTTCAGGCGCCGCTCTGATGCATGCCTTGGCCGCCAAGCCACGGCCCGCAGGCGCGTTCTTTCGCCGCCGCAGTGGCCGGCTGCTATGGCCCTTGCTGTTCGGCATGTTGCTCATCGTGCCGCCGCAGTCCTACTTCGAGGTGATCGCCAAATTCGGCTACAGCGGCAGCTATCTGGACTTCATGCCCGACTACCTGCGCGGCAATGCCGACTTCTGCCGGCTCGAAGAAGGCCGCCGGCGCTGCCTCAGCCTGCCGACCTGGAATCATCTGTGGTTCTTACCCTATCTGTGGGCCTACACAGGCCTGGCCCTGATGCTGGCGCGCTGGGCGCCGCGCCTGTTGGCCTGGGGCAGCGGAGCCATCGCCGCGCGCAGTGGCTCCACCCTGTTGCTGATGCTGCTGGGCGCGCTGCCGCTGATGGCGGCACGCTTGACGCTGGTTCAATTCGAGGTGACGCACAACCTCGTCTGGGATTGGTATGCCCATGCGCAATACCTCGGCTTGTTCTTGCTCGGCTACCTGATGGCTGGCGCCGGCGACAAGCTGTGGCTAGGCCTGCACCGCTTGCGTTGGCTGGCTTTGGCGGCAGCCCTGTGCAGCTGGGCGGGGCTGATGCTTTACTTCAAAGCCTATGCAGACACCCCGCCACCCGACACGCTGCGCTACGCCATGCGCCTGTTGTGGGGCGGCATGCAGTGGTGGGCCCTGGTGGCGGTCTGCGGCTTTGCGCGGCAATGGCTGAACCGGGACAACCCATTGCGCCGAGCCTTGGCACCAGCCATTTTCTGCGTCTACATCCTGCACCAACCCGTCATCATCGTTTTGACGCGTCTGCTGCTGCCGCTCGCACTCACACCCTTGCTCGAAGGCACGCTGTTGACAGGTTTGACCTTCGCCATTTGCGCGGCCGGCTACCTGGGCCTACGCCGTATCCCCATCTTGCGCAGCGCCATGGGCATCGAACGCCCGCGTACCTAAGCCTTCGGCTTATCCGCCGCACCGAGCTCACTGATCTCGGCCGCCAGTTCCAGCAAATGCGTAACGGTGAGTTGCAGCTGCTGCTGAAAGGCCTGACGCCAAGCCTCATCGGGGGCCTGGCCTGCCCGCAACATCATCTCGCCCTCGCTGGCGCGTCCAGCCAGCGCCTCGGCGCCGACCATGGCCGCCATGCCCTTCAGACTGTGCATCGCCAGGGTGGCGTCCGGCAGCTGGGTGGCGGCCAAGAAGCTGTCCAGCTGCGCCGGCAAGGTCTCGGCCTTGGCGGAAAAGGAGCGCACCGTCTTCTCATACAGCGGCGCCCGGCCCAAAAACCTGTCGATACCGGGCTGGGCATTGATGCCGCGGGCCAAGGCTCGCGCGCACAGCTCCTCGGGCAGGCTCAGCGTTGGGAAGTTGCGCGCCGGCGTAGCTTGCGCCTCGGCAGACACTGCGCCGGCTGCGGCGACCTTGGTGGCTGCTGCAGCCGGCGTGCTCGTGGCTTCGCCACTCTTGCCGCACAGGCTCAACAGCAGGGGCAGGAGGCGCTCAACATCAAAGGGCTTGCCCACATGCTCGTTCATGCCCGCCGCCAAGCAGGCCTCGCGGTCGGAACTGAGGGTGCCGGCCGTCATGGCCACAATAGGCAGGCGCTTCAAGCCCAGTTCGGCGCGAATGATTTTCGTCGCGGCATAGCCGTCCATCACCGGCATTTGTACATCGCTGAGCAGCAGGTCAAAGCCTTCGGGATCGGCCCGCAGCAGATCCACGGCCTCCTGCCCATTATTGGCCAATCGAACCGTGGCTCCCGCACTGTCAAGCAGTTCGAGGGCCACCTGCTGATTGAGCAGATTGTCTTCCGCCAACAGGATTCGCAAGCCTTGCAGACGCTTTGAATTCGCGCTTGCCGAGGAGGCCAGCATTTGCTCGTTTGACGCTTGCTGCGCGCCTGCAGCCCCGCCCGCCGGTCCGGCAGCACATGGCTTGAAGCAGGCAGCTTGAATTGCCTCAGACAGTATCGACGCCGTGATTGGTGCCAGCACGGTAGCGCTCAGCTCATCCAGACCGGCTTGCGCTTGGTCGGCCCGGCCCAGCAAGCCGAGCACCGCCACCTCAGCGTCCAGGCCGGCCGCACGCATCTGCCGGCACAGGGTCAGGTCTTGCGGCACTTGGTTCGCCGGCGGCAGTTGCCAGTCCAACAGCACCAGTCGCGGCCCTGGGCCGGCCAAACCGCCCGCGCTCATCAGCTGCAAGGCCTGCTCGGCGCCTTCGGCCAGCATGAGCTGGGCGCCAAGTGCTCGGCCGTAGTTCGCCAGCACGTCACGCGTGCCGGCATGGCGGCTGACGATCATCAGGCGCAGGCCCTCCATGTCCACCGGGGTGGTATTGCCAGCCGATACGGCTGCATCCACCGGCAGAACGAGGCGGAACGAAAAACTGCTGCCGCGCCCAACTTCGCTGTCGATGCGCAATTGCGCGCCCATCAGCGTCAGCAAACGCTGGCTGATGGACAGGCCCAGGCCGGTGCCGCCGAAGCTGCGAGTGGTGGAACTCTCTGCCTGGGTGAAGCCTTCGAAAATCCGGCTCTGGTTCTCGGGCGCGATGCCAATGCCGGTGTCACGCACCTCGAATTCAAGCTCGACGTTATCGGTGCCCGACCGATGAAGGCGAATAGCCAGCCTGACCTCGCCTTGTGCGGTGAACTTGATGGCGTTGCCGGTCAGATTGATCAACACTTGCTGCAAACGCAGGGCATCGCCGATCACTTGTTCGGGCAAATCCGGAGCGATGTCATACAGCAAGCGCACCGGCTTGTCGCCGCGGTTGGCGCTCAGGATCACCGCCAATTGGCGCAGCATCAGATCAAGGCTGAACGGGTGCGGGTCCAGGCTCATCTTGCCGGCCTCGACTTTGGAGAAGTCGAGCACATCATTCAGCAGCCCCAGCAAGGCCCTCGCCGCACCTTCGGTCTTGGCCGCATAGTCAGCCTGCTTGGCACTCAGCTCGGTGCGGCGCAACAGGGCCAGCATGCCCAGAATGGCATTCATCGGCGTGCGGATCTCATGGCTCATATTGGCCACGAAGCTGGACTTCGCTTGGCTGGCCTCCTGGGCCTGGCGGGTGCGCTCTTGCAGACTCAGATTGTCCTGCTCCAACACCTGGGTCAAGCGCTGCAAGGAGACTGAGGCGTTTGTAAAGGTGCGCTGAACCAATGCGAAGCTGCGCATCAGATAGTCCAACATGATCGCAGTGGCGACGCAGGCCACAAACAAGCGCAGCATCATGGCGAATTCCAGTTGCCCACGCCAAAACACCGCCACGATCAAGGCCAAAGGAACCATCGACCAAAGCCTGGCCTGCTTGATCGGCAAAACCACATAACTCAACAAAATGGCGGACGTGCACAGCAACAAGGGCAATACGCCATTGCCCAGCGCCGCCAGGCCCAACATCAGATTCATCAAGCCGACCACCAGCGCCGCATCTTTGGGTTTGCGTCGCGCAGCGCCGCGTAAGCGGACAAAGAGGATGCCGAACACCACCCCATTGAGCAAGGGCATGGCACTCTGCATCCAGGGCGCTTCGCCACTCAACAGCCTCGGCAGGCCAAGCAGCAACAACAAGACGTTGGCCAGCAGCGCCACCAGACAGGCTGCCACGAGGGTGGATGCGCCTATTTTTTGCAAAGCGCCGTCGGCCTCGGCAACGGCCGCTTGCAAACCCTGAACTTCTTGAGCCGAACCAGCAAGCTCGACCGCCGATGGCTCGGCTTGAGTCTCCGGCTTGGCCAAGGCGCCCAAGGGATCAGCGCCCATGGGGAAGAACGACCCACAGGGCGACAACTGCAACGACGAGCAAGGCTTTCTTCGAGCACATGGGGCGGCGAGCAAAAGATGGGAACTGACACAAAGATCAGAGCCCTTGCATTGTTGCGCAGTTTTCCCAGTGTCACCGCAAAGCTGGGGCGATGCCGATATGCTTGTCGGCACGCCGCGCCCAAGCCGGCCTCCCCAGCGATCAGAAAGCAACAGACATGAAATACCTGCATACCATGGTGCGCGTCACCGACCTCGACGCCTCGCTCAAGTTCTACCGCGACGCCCTCGGCATGCACGAGGTGCGCCGCAGCGAGCATGAAGCCGGCCGCTTCACCCTGGTCTATTTGGCCGCCCCTGGCGATGAGGCCGGCAAGTACCAGCCCCAGGTGGAGCTGACCTACAACTGGCCCGACGCCGACGGCCAAGGCGAGGTCTACACAGGCGGCCGCAATTTTGGCCACCTGGCCTTTGCCGTGCCCGACATCTACGCCGCCTGCCAGCGCTTGTTGGACCATGGCGTGGTGGTGGTGCGCCCGCCGCGCGATGGCCGCATGGCGTTTGTCCGCTCGCCCGACCTGATCTCGGTCGAATTGCTGCAAGACGGCCCGGCCCTGGCCCCGGCCGAGCCTTGGATCTCGATGCCCAATATCGGCGGCTGGTAAACACCAGCTCGGTCGGGCAGGAAGCATCACCATGGGTTTTCACGCCAGCGTCGGCGCGCAAAGCTATGCCTTCAGCAGTCTGGCCGAGCTCTTGGCCAAGGCCAGCCCGGCCCGCTCGGGCGATCAGTTAGCCGGTCTGGCGGCCGAGAGTGCGCAAGAGCGTGTGGCGGCCCGCCGCGCCTTGGCGGAACTGCCGCTGCGCCACTTCCTGAACGAAGCGGTGGTGCCCTACGAGACGGATCAGATCACGCGCTTGATTCTGGACAGTCACCGCGCAAACGCCTTTGCGCCGGTGGCGCATTTGAGCGTGGGCGACTTCCGCAACTGGCTCTTGTCCGACGCGACAAACCCGGCCGCCTTGAGCGCGCTGGCGCCGGGGCTCACGCCTGAGATGGTGGCCGCCGTCAGCAAACTGATGCGCAACCAAGACCTGATGCTGGTGGCGAGCCGCTGCCGCGTCGTCACCCGATTTCGCTCCACCTTGGGCCTGCCCGGCCATCTGGCGGTGCGCCTGCAACCAAACCACCCGACCGACAGCCCGGCCGGCATCGTCGCCAGCATCCTCGACGGCCTGATGTACGGCGCCGGCGATGCCGTCATCGGCATCAACCCGGCGGCCGACAACGTGCCCGCCATGATGCGCCTGCTGCATCTGCTGGACGACTTGATCCAGCGCCACCAGATCCCCACGCAAAGCTGTGTGCTGACCCATGTCAGCAACACCCTGCAAGCCATCGAACAAGGCGCGCCGGTGGATCTGGTGTTCCAGTCAATTGCCGGCAGCGAGGCCGCCAATCGCAGTTTCGGCATCGACCTGGCGTTACTGGACGAAGCGCATGCGGCGGCGCTCTCGCTGCGGCGCGGCCATGAACACGTGATGTACTTCGAGACCGGCCAAGGCAGCGCGCTCTCAGCCAACGCGCACCACGGGGTCGATCAACAGACCATGGAGGCGCGCGCCTATGCGGTGGCGCGGCGCTACCAACCGCTGCTGGTCAACACGGTGGTGGGCTTCATCGGGCCGGAGTATTTGTACGACGGCAAGCAAATCATCCGCGCCGGGCTGGAAGACCATTTCTGCGGCAAGCTGCTGGGCCTGCCGATGGGCTGCGACATCTGCTACACCAACCATGCCGAGGCCGACCAAGACGATATGGACTCGCTCTTGGTGCTCTTGGCCAGCGCCGGCCTGAACTTCATGATGGGTGTGCCGGGTGCCGATGATGTGATGCTGAACTACCAAAGCACGTCTTTTCACGATGCTTTGTTCGCCCGCAAGCTGCTCGGCTTGAAGCGCGCGCCCGAGTTTGAAGCATGGCTGCAAGCCATGGGCATCACCGATGCGGGCGGCGCGCTCTTGCCGGCAAGACCTGGCCCCGCTCTGCTGACTGACTCTCTCATGGCCAGGATTGGCGGCATGCCATGAGCGAGCAAGATATTGCCCCCGACCGCTGGGCCGCCTTGCGCAGCCACACGCCAGCGCGCATCGGTATTGGCCGCGCCGGCACCAGCTTGCCCACCCGCGAGTTGCTGGACTTTGGCGCCGCCCATGCGCAGGCGCGCGATGCGGTCTTGCTGCCGCTGGATGTCGATGCACTCGCTGCAGAGTTGATGACAGATCAAGGCCTGAGCTCTGTGAGCGTTCAAAGCCGCTGCACCGAGCGCGAGGTCTATTTGCGCCGCCCCGATCTGGGTCGGCGGCTCAACGCGGCCTCCGCCGAGAGATTGCGCGCGGCTGCGGGGCCGGCAGTCGATTTAGTCATCGTCCTGGCCGATGGCCTATCGGCCATCGCCTGCCAGCGTCACGGTCTGCCTCTGCTGGGCTTGCTGCGCCATGAGTTGGCGGGCGACGCGCTCAGCCTGGCACCCCACATCATCATCGCCACCCAGGCGAGAGTGGCGCTGGGCGATGACATCGGCGCCCTGCTGAATGCACGCGCGGTGCTGATGCTCTTGGGTGAGCGCCCGGGCCTGAGTTCCCCGGACAGCCTGGGCGCCTACCTGACCTTTGCCCCGCAAGTGGGGCGCAATGACGCCGAGCGCAACTGCGTCAGCAATATCCGCCCCGAAGGCCTGCCCTTGCCTGTCGCCGCCAAACGCATCGCCTGGCTCTTGCGTGAATCGCTGCGGCGCCAACTCAGCGGCGTGGCCTTGAAGGACGACAGCGAACGGGCGCTGCTGAGCGAATAGTTAGCTCAGCGCCTTCTTCATTCAGCCCTTAGCTTTGCGAGCCACCCGACTGCCGCGCCGTCCATGCGCGCAGTTGCTGCCGGTATTGATCCATCGCCAGATCATGCAGATCAAAGATGCAAGGGTCGCAGCCATTGCCGCAGCAGGCATCCAGATCGGGCTGATGCGGCGGCTCGGGCTTGGGGTCAACATCAGCGGCCTGCTGGGCCGGGTCAAATGGGCTTTCCATCGGCAAGCAGTGTCAGAGAAATCGTCAGAAAAACAAAAAAGCGGCCTTTTTGAGGGGCCGCTTTCTGCTTTGACTTCGCCGCTAACTCATTGTCAGCGTTGAAATCTCTATTCTGGTGGCCTGGGGCGGAATCGAACCACCGACACGCGGATTTTCAATCCGCTGCTCTACCAACTGAGCTACCAGGCCATCTTTTAACTTGCTGACTCGTCTCAGAAATCTGTTTCAAATCAGCGAAGACCATGACTATAGCACCATTTTTAGTTGCCGCGCTTATTTCTGCTGAGATCCACACCTAATTGTTTGAGCTTGCGATACAGGTGGGTGCGCTCGAGGCCGGTTTTCTCGGCCACGCGGGTCATCGAGCCGTTCTCTTTGGCCAGATGGAACTCGAAATAGCTCTTCTCGAAAGCGTCGCGCGCTTCACGCAAAGGGCGGTCCAGCTCGAAGCTTTGCTCAGAGGCCAGGCCCATGGACACGGGTTGCACCGACTGCGGCAGCATGCCCATGCTGGGCGCCGACGAGTACTGCACCGGCGCCTCGGGGCGGATGTAGCTGATGGGTTGCTGGCCGACCGGCGGCGCGGGGCGCGGCGCGGTTTTGACCAGGGACTGCTCCACCGCGCGCAGCAACTTTTGCAGAGTGATGGGCTTTTCCAGGAAGGCGATGGCGCCGAACTTGGTGGCCTCGACCGCCGTGTCGATGGTGCCGTGGCCGCTCATCATGATGACTGGCATGGTCAGCAGGCCCGCGCCGCCCCATTCTTTCAACAGGGTGATGCCGTCGACATCGGGCATCCAAATGTCCAGCAACACCAAGTCCGGGCGCATGCGCTCGCGCACGGCGCGCGCCTGGGCGGCGTTTTCTGCCAGTTCGATCGTGTGCCCCTCATCGCTGAGGATTTCCGACAAGAGAGCCCGAATGCCCAGTTCGTCGTCAACTACAAGAATTGTTGCCATGGAGTCCTAGTTCACGCCGGCTTGACTGCAGTGCCCGGCTCGGCCGCTGCAGTCGCGAGTTTTGAAAATGATAACGAAACTTGCGCACCCACCACCGCTTGGGTCTCATCGCCCCCCGCATGCAGATTAATCAGACGGATGCGCGCACCATGTTCGTCGGCTATTTTCTTGACCACGGCCAAGCCCAGGCCGGTGCCCTTGGTCTTGGTCGTGACGTAGGGCTCGAAGGCGCGTTTCAACACCTTCTCGGCGAAGCCAGCGCCATTGTCGATGATTTGCAAGCGCAAAGAGCTCGGCTCGCCACTTTCGTTGAGCGCTTGCTGGGTGCGCACCAGCACATGGCCGTCGGCGCGCTCTTGCACAGCATCCAGCGCGTTCTGCACCAGGTTGTGAATCACTTGCCGCAATTGCGTTGCGTCGCCACGGATGCGCTGGGCATCTTCCGCCAATTCCGCATGCAAGCGCCCGGCCTCCTGGGCCTCTGAATAGAGCGTTAGCACCTCGCTGACCAGCGCATTCAGGTCCAGCGGCTTGAGCTGCGCCGAAGGCAGCCGTGCGTAATCGCGAAACTCATTGACCAACTGCTTCATCGACTGCACTTGGTTGACGATGGTGGCCACCGAGCGCACCAGCATCGCTTGGTCCGTGCCTTCGAGCTTGGCCTCCAGCTTGTGCTGCAGACGTTCGGCCGAGAGCTGTATCGGCGTCAGCGGGTTCTTGATCTCATGCGCGAGACGCCGGGCCACCTCGCTCCAGGCCGCAGAACGCTGGGCCGACACCACCTCGGAGATGTCGTCAAACACCATCAGGCGGGCGCCATGCGGCAGCGGCGCGCCGCGTACCAGCAGGGTCAGCACGTCTCCACCGCTGTCCAGCTTCAATTCGAAAGCGTCTTGCCAGTGGTCACTCTCACCGCTGGCCGAATTGGCCGGGCTGTGCTGTTCAAAGCGCAGCCCGATCTCATCCGCAAACGCCTGCAACTCCGGCACTTCATTGAGTCGCCGCCCCTGGAAGGTGGTTGGCGGCAAACGCAGGATGCGGGTCGCTCCCGGATTGACGGTATCGACCCGCTGCTGCGCGTCAAACACGATCACGCCGGCGGTCAGGTTGTCCAGAATGGTTTGCAGATGGGTGCGGGCGCTTTCAAGCTCCGCCACGCTGCGCTCGACCATCGCGCGGGCGTCGGAGAGCTGCTCGGTCATGTCGGCAAAGGAGCGGGTCAGGCCACCCAATTCATCCCGCGAGCTGAGCATGGGCTTGCGACTCAGGTCGCCCTGCGCCACCTGGCGCACGCCGTCGGCCAACAGCAGCAGCGGCCGCGCCAATTGATTGCCCAGCGTCACCGCCAGCAAGAGCGCGGCAAACACGGCCAGGATCAGCACCAAGGTCAGCGTCCCCAGATACATGCGGCGCAGGCCGTCACGCTCCAGCGCACGCTGCTGGTACTCGCTGCTGGCCGCCTGCACGGCCAGGGCATTCGCCAGCACGGTCCGCGGCACACGCTGCACCACCATCAGAAAACGTTCTCCCACGCCGCTGCTGCTCAAGCGCAGCTCGGTATTGGGCAGCAGGGCCAATGCGCGGATTCGCGCCTGCCCCTGCAAGGCCAGCGCCTCATCCTCCAGGCCTTCCAACTGGCTAGCCACATTGGCGTTGCGTGCCAAACGCAGCATCGCATCGCTGGGGCGATCAGTGAGCAGCGAGCTGGTGTCGCCGCCGGAAGACATCAGGATCTGACCATGGCCGTTCACCAGGGCCACGGTGCGCGCCCCCAGTTGTTCGCGCACACGCTCCAGCGCCAGCGGCTGCGGCATGCCACTGCCCTCGGACAAACGCACGGCCGCGCCCTGCGTCTTGCTGGCCAGGTCGGTTTCCAGGCCGACCAAGGTGCCGCGTCCCAGGTTCAAGCCGGCTTCCAGCGCACTGGCCAGTCGTACATCAAACCAGCTCTCAATGCTGCGATTGACGAATTGATAAGAGACGCCGTAGATCAGCACGCCGGGCACCACCCCGACCAGGGCAAAAATACCGGCTAGCTTCAGCAATAGCTGGCTGCCAAACTTACCCCGGCGCACCCGCAGGGTCAGGCGCACGGCCGCTGCGCCAATCACCAGCACCAACAAGCTGGCCACCGCCGCATTGAGCCAGAACAACCAGACGTAGTGGCGCTCGAAGAAACCGCGCTCCGAGGTCGCGCCAATCGACAACAAAAAAGCCAGCACGCCACACACGCCGGTGACGATCACCATCGAGATCACCCAAGCCCAGCGCGCCCTTTTGCTCATGGGGCTGGGCTCACTGGCCGCCTGCGCCGCGGATGCTGAAGTCAGGGTTCAGGCTCAGATTGCGCTCGAGGTTGAGCCCCCAGCCCTGCGGCGAGCCCAAGCCGATCTGCATCGGGCGAGGCAGTTGGCTGGTGTCCAGGCGGTAGCTGAATTCGACGTAGTAACGCCCCTCGTCCTCGATGTCCTTGGGCTCGGCAATGCGCCAGCCGGACACACCGCGCAAGGCCACCAAGGCCTCGGCCAGGCTGGCATAGCTCTGGTTCAAGCCGCCGGTGCTGACCTTGAACTGCCGGGTCAGCGGCTGCCAGGCCAGACGCCAGGTGCGGCTGACCCGCGCAGCACGGGCATCACGCCAGTACCAACGGTTGCGCAGCACCGCCGCCTCGGCGACGAAATAAATCGGCACGCCCTTCATCAACGCCTCTTCGGCTGCCCGCGGCAGCTCAAAGCGGGTGCTGAAGCTGAGCTCCAGCCCCTCTTCAACCCGCGCGCTGCTGACCTGATTCAGTTCCACCCCCTCGGCACGCGCCGTGCCGACCGGCAGCACCAGCATCAGCACACTCAGCAGCAGCAAAGCCAGCCCCTGCACAAGCCGGCAAGACAAACGCTCAATTGCCCCGCCCCATGGCGATGGGCGGACAAGGCTTGCAACAGGAACGAAGGGCGAAGTCAAAGTCAGCGAGGGCGAGAGGTTGAACGGGCGCAAGGCTATCAAAAAAGCAATCAGAGCCTGACGCTCGCTCTCCGAGTTATTGGACTTGGAAGGGACGAAGCGGCTTAGGAAGCTTTGCGCAGCAGGGCGTAATAAAAACCGTCCACCACGGAAGGCTGGTCCGCCGCGCTTGCGATGCCATTGTGAGTGAGGGGAAGCAGGTGGCCAGTGACACCCGCCACATCCAGTTGCTCTGCCCCTGCTTGGCGTTGCAAAAATGCGTCGATTTGCGCCTGCCCCTCGGCTTTGAAGATCGAACAAGTGGCGTAAACGAGACGCCCGCCCGGCTTCAGCGTCGGCCACAAGGCGTCCAGCAGTTCGGCCTGAATGGTCGCCAAGTTGGCAATATCGCCCGGCCGGCGCAACCAGCGCACATCCGGGTGGCGGCGCACGATGCCCGAGGCGCTGCACGGCGCGTCCAACAAAATGGCGTCAAACGGCCGGCCATCCCACCAGTCGGCGGTGTTGCGGGCATCCATCGCGCGGCTCGAGGCCTGCAGCCCCAGCCGCTTCAAATTGTCTTGCACCCGCTCCAGCCGGGATGCGTCACTGTCCAGCGCCAGCACATCCAGATCGGCCAACTCCAGCATATGCGCGGTCTTGCCGCCGGGCGCCGAGCAAGCGTCCAGCACCCGGGCACCGGCCGGCAAGGCCGCCAAGCCCGGTTGCGAGCCCTGCACCAGGGGGCCCGCCAATTGCGCCGCCGCGTCTTGCACCGACACATCGCCCTCGGCAAAGCCGGGCAACACATGCACCGGCACCGCTCGCTCCAACACCAGCGCTTGCGGCGCCAAGGGGCCGACAGGCCGGGCCGCAATGCCGGCCGCCGTCAAACGTGCCAGGTAAACCGCGGTAGCGGCCTCGGGCGCGGCGCGGCGCGCATTGACGCGCAATGTCATCGGCGGATGCTCGTTATTGGCCTTCAGGATGGCCTGCCAGTCATCGGGCCAATCGGCTTGCACCTGCGCAATCCACCACGCCGGGTGATTGAAGGTCGCCTGCGGATTCGTCGCCAGGCCTTGCGCAATGGCCTCGCGCTCGCGCAGGAAGCGGCGCAACACCGCATTCACAAATCCGGCGCTGGCCGGCGTGCGCTTGCGCACCGCACTGACCACCTGATCCACCACCGTGTGGTCGGCATAAGGACGCTCCTGCCCGGTGGGCCAAAGCAACGCCAGCGCGCTCAGAAGCAAAGGTTCCACCTTGGGCGGAGGCGCCTTCGGGGCTAGCAATTGCCGCGCGGCCTCGGCGGCGCCCAGTTGACGCAGCACATAAAAGCTCAGCGACTGGGTGGCCGGGCGCAGGTCAGCCGGGCAACGCCCCAGCACTTCGGTCAGCGAACGGCCGGCGCGCACCGCCTGAACGGCGTCGGCCACCTGCAGCATCAGGCGCTGCAGCGGCGGGGAAAGTGGGGGAGTATTCTGTGTCACGCGGTCAGTGTAGGTCAGCCCAGTCGCCAAACCAGGGCAAGACCCGCCGCAGCGAAGTCTTTGCAAAGCAGACACAATGGCGCGGTTCTTGCCAAAAAGAGAAGACCCATGCCCGGCGATTCATCCCAACCGACCGTCACCCTGAGCGCCGCCGAACTGGCCGCCCTGCCCGCCTCCGAGCGCGTGCGCTACCGCCTGGTCAGCGCCGGCTGCCGCCACCATGCCAATGACAATATTTCCGCCTTCATCGAAGACGGCGAGTTGGCACAGTTGCAGGCCGAGGTACAGGCGCAGATGCAAGGCGTGCTGCGCGCCCTGGTGATCGACACCGACAGCGACCACAACACCCAGGACACCGCCAAGCGCGTGGCCAAGATGTTTGTGCAGGAGATTTTCAAGGGCCGCTACCAGCCGATGCCGGCAGTCACCGAATTCCCCAACGTGACGCGCTTGAACGAGCTGATGATCGTCGGCCCCATCACCGTGCGCAGCGCCTGCTCGCACCACCTCTGCCCGATCATGGGCAAGGTCTGGATCGGGCTGCTGCCGAACGAGCACTCGAACCTGATCGGCCTGTCCAAATACGCGCGCATCTGCGACTGGATCATGAGCCGCCCACAGATCCAGGAAGAGGCGGTCACCATGCTGGCCAACGAATTGCAGGAACGCGTGCAGCCGGACGGTTTGGCCATCGTGATGGAGGCCGACCACTTCTGCATGCACTGGCGCGGCGTGAAAGACAACGAATCGAAGATGACCAATAGCGTGATGCGCGGCGCCTTCCTGAAGGACTCGAACCTGCGGCGCGAATTCCTGTCGCTGATCAAGCCCTAAGATTTGCGCATCCAAAAAAGGAAATTGCCATGCTTGTCCGCCTGATGTACGCCAGCCGCGCCAAAGACGCCATGACGGAGCAGGACCTCAGCCTGATCCTCAAGCAGTCGCGCGAGCACAACCCGGCCGAGGGCATCACCGGCCTGCTTTGCTACACCGACGGCATCTTCATGCAGGTGCTAGAGGGCGGTCGCGACGCCATCAATGCGCGCTACAAGCAAATCCTCAGCGACGCCCGCCACCGCGACGTGATCCTGCTCAGCTATGAAGAAGTGGGCGAGCGCAATTTCGCCGGCTGGTCGATGGGGCAGGTCAATCTGCACCGACTCAACCCCGGCCTGCTCTTGAAGTATTCCGAAACCGGCCGCCTCGACCCCTACCGCATGAGCGGCCGTTCGCTGATGGCCTTGTTCCACGAACTGGTCAGCTCGGGCGCCATCGTCTGCAGCTGAGCCCGCAGACGGCGCCGACTCACAGCGAGCGCGCCTCCCTGAAGCCGTAAACGCTGGCCAGGATGCGGGTCGGAAACTGCGTGATTGCCTCATTGAAGCGGCTCACCGCCTGATTGAACACCTGGCGAGTGAAGCTGCGCTGGCGCTCAATCATCTTCAGCTCATCGACCAGCGCGAACAGCTCGGCGTGTTCGCGCAGCTCCGCGTGGTGATCCAGCAGCGACATCAGGCGCGTCAGCGCCGCGGCATGCACCGCGCTGGCCACACCCAGGCTGGCCACCGGGTCACCCGCATAAGGGCGCGCCCGCACCGCCTGCGCGGCGGCCTGCGATTCGGCCTGCGCCGTCTCCAGCGCGTCAAAAGTGGCTTGCTCATTGCTCAGCAAGGGGCGCAACAAGGCCAACAACTTGGCGCAGGTGCTGGCGCGCGCGCTCAGATGTTCATCGAGTTGCGCATAGGCGGCCGCGATCGCATTGCGCAGGCTCATCAGCCGGTTATAGGCACCGATGCACCAGAAGCCCAGCAAGGCCAGCATGCCCCAACCCAACCAGCTGAACTCAAACATGGCCGTCCCGCTGCTGCTCAAACTCAAGGTAACCACGCGCCCGTAACTCGCAGGCCGGGCATGTGCCGCAGCCATAGCCCCAGGCGTGGCGCAGGCTGCGCTCGCCCAAGTAACAGGTGTGGGTGTGCTCAATGATCAAGTCATTCAGCGCCGCACCGCCGAGTTGCGCCGTCAGCGCCCAGGTCTGCGCCTTGGTGATGAACATCAAGGGAGTTTCCAGCGTCATCGGACTGTCCAGCCCCAGGCTCAACGCCACCTGCAGCGCCTTGAGCGTGTTGTCGCGGCAGTCCGGGTAACCCGAAAAATCGGTCTCGCACATGCCGCCCACCAGCACCGAGGCGCCACGCCGATAAGCCAGCGTGGCGGCAAAGGTCAGGAACAGCAGATTGCGCCCCGGGACAAAGGTATTGGGCAGGCCGTTCGCCTGCATCTCGATGGCGCGGTTTTCGGTCAAGGCGGTGGACGAAATCTGCCCGAGCAGATTCAAGTCCAGCACATGGTCCTCGCCCAGCTTGGCGGCCCAGGCGGGGAAGCGGGCGCACAACTCGGCACGCACCGTCTGCCGGCAATCGAGTTCGATGCGGTGGCGTTGGCCATAGTCAAAGCCCAGCGTTTCAACCTCGGCATAACGCTCCAGCGCCCAGGCAAGGCAGGCCGTGGAGTCCTGACCTCCAGAGAATAAGACCAGCGCCTTGCGGGCCTGATTGGCTTGCGGAACAACAGTACTCATGAGGGACATTCCAAAGACATGGCTGCAAGTGTGCCAGGGTCGGTGGCCATGCTATGTTGTACCCATCCAAAACCCTGGAGGACGAATCCATGCGCCTGCGTTCCGGACACCCGCTTGCCCTGGCCCTGCTTTGCGCCTTACCCGGCATTGGCACGGCGCAAACCAGCAAGATCAGTCAGGTGCTGGTCTACCCCGGTGGTGCCAGCGTCGAGCGACTGGCCAAGGTGGCCGCGGGTGCGCAGCAGCTCAAAATCAGCTGCCTGCCGGCGCGCTTTGACCTCGACTCGCTGCAAATCCAGGCCGATACCGGCCTGCAGATCGGCGACGTCAGCGTGCAAACCGTGCCACGCGAACGCGCGCCCGAATGCGCCAGCAGCCCGCTCGATGCCCGCATCCGCGAGCTGGAGGATGCCCAGGCCGCCCTCAAGGCCGAGAGCGATGCGCAGGACCTGGTGCTGGGCTATTTGAAAAACATCGGCGGCGACGCCCGAGGCAGCGCCAGCCCGAGCGGCTCCATCGCCGGCACGGCCGACTCGCTGCGCCGCAGCGGCCTGGAAGCGCTACAGCGCCAACACCAGCTGTTACGCAAGAAGCAGCAGCTTGAGCAAGACCTGACCCCCTTGCTGGCCGAGCGAGACCGCCTGATCAAGGCCAACCCGCAGCTGCGCACCCTGCAGATCCGGCTGGCTGCGCCGCAGGGCGGAGAGGTCCGAGTCAGCTACCGCCTCAGTCAAGCGGGGTGGACGCCGGTCTACCGCGCCCATCTGGATACGACCAAAGGCCAAATGCGGCTGGAACGCCAGGCCCAGGTGGCGCAAAGCAGCGGAGAAGACTGGACCGGTGTGCGCCTGCGCCTATCGACCGCGCAGCCGCGTCAAAGCAGCGGCTTGACGCCGCCGCGCCCATGGACGCTGGACATCCTGCCGCCCGTCATCCAAGAGACGCAGATGCTGCAAGCACCGCGCGCCATGGCCGCGCCGGCCCCGGCCCCTTTCATCCCGCCACCCGAATTCAATGTCACGGCGCCCGAGGCTCGCTTTGATGTCAGCGTCTTCCAGGGCGAATTCGCAGCCGAGTTTGTGGTGCCGGGCCTGGTCACCTTGAGCAGCGACGGTCAAAGAGTGGGCTTCACGCTCGGCAACCATCCGGCACAAGACGCTCAGCTGCTGAGCCGAATCCAGCCGCAGCAAGAGGCGCAGGCCTATTTGATGGTGGATTTCGCGCGCCCGGCGGGCTCTTGGCCCAGCGGCAGCCTGCAGCTGTTTCGCGATGGCGACTTTGTCGGCCAGACCCAGCTGAACCTGGGTAGCGAGGAACGCAGCGAGATGTTCTTCGGCCGCGACGATATGTTGCGCGTGCGGGTCGAACCCGAGCAGCGCGGTGGTGCCAATGCCGGCTTCATTGGCGGCCGCACCGAGCAGAAGATCGGCCACGCCTATGTGCTGGAGAACCTGCACAAAAACAGCGTTATGCTGCAAGTGCTGGAGGCCAGCCCGGCGGCCCGTCATGAAGACATTCGCGTGCAGACCCAGTTCAGCCCCAAGCCGAGCCAACTGAGCTGGAAGAAGCAGCCCGGCTTGGTGCTGTGGCAGCAGCCGCTGGACGCCGGCCAATCGCTGCGCATCACGGCCGATTACTTGATCAGTTACCCCAAGGACGCGCGGGTGAGCGGCTTGCGCTAAGCGAGGAATCGAGGCAAGAGCACGCTCAGTTGCCGTAACCCAGGTCCTGGACGGCCTTGAGTCGGCCGTCCTCAAAGATCAGCAATTGCATGAACTGGCTGGGGCCAAAGTTATAGGTCCATTCCTCAATGCTGACCAGGATCTCTCGCTCCTGCTCCAGCACCTGCCCATTGACCATGCCCGGCCGCGTGGTGTTGAGGGCGCCATCACGCACACGGATGATGCGCTTTTCGGTGCGGCTGTCGCGCGTGCTGGGGGCGCCGCATTTCTGCTGCACTTCGGCCTTGTGCATGCCCGCATCGATCACATAGGAATTGCATCGAAAAGCATGCGCTGCCGGTGCCAACAAGAGCGCGGCGAGTGCCAACACGCTGGCCGCTGAAAGGAGGCTTTTTGTTGTCATGGGGAGGCGGTCAAAGCCGCATGATTTGATCTTCAGCCTGTGTAATGCGGCTCCGTCCGTTTCGGATGACTCAGCTTCTGACTTCGCCCTGCCCCAGCACCACCCATTTCATCGAGGTCAGTCCCTCCAGACCGACAGGGCCGCGTGCATGCAGCTTGTCGGTGGAGATGCCGATCTCGGCCCCCAGACCATACTCAAAGCCATCGGCAAAGCGGGTGCTGGCATTGACCATCACGCTGGCCGAATCGACTTCGCGCAAGAAGCGCATCGCGCTGACGTGGTTGGTGGTCAGGATCGCGTCGGTGTGGTGCGAGCCGTAGCGATTGATGTGGGCGATGGCCTCGTTCAGGCTGTCCACCACCTTGATGCTGAGGATGGGGCCGAGGTATTCCTCGCTCCAGTCGGCGTCGGTCGCGGCCAGCACCTTGGCGCCGGGAATCGGCCCCAGCAGCGCCAGCGTGCGCGGGCAGCCGCGCATCTCCACGCCCTTCTCGGCCAACAAGGCGCCGATATGCGGCAAGAAATCCGAGGCACTCTCGGCGTGCACCAGCAGCGATTCGGTCGCATTGCAGGGGCTGTATTTCTGCGTCTTGGCGTTCATCACCACCGTCAGCGCCTGACCGAACTCCACCTCGGCATCGACATAGCAGTGGCAATTGCCGTCCAGATGTTTGATCACTGGCACCTTGGCCTCGGCACTGATGCGCTCGATCAGGCTCTTGCCGCCGCGCGGGATGATCACGTCGACATGTTCCGGGCGCGTGATCAGCAGACCAACGGCCGCGCGGTCGGTGGTGTTGATCAACTGCACACCGGCCGCGGGCAGGCCGGCATCCTGCAGCGACGCCGACACCAGTTCCGCCAGCGCCAGATTGGAATGCAGGGCCTCGGAGCCGCCACGCAAGATGCAGGCATTGCCGCTCTTGATGGCCAGCGAGGCGGCCTCGATGGTGACGTTGGGGCGGCTCTCGTAAATCATGCCGAACACGCCCAAGGGCACGCGCATCTGGCCGACGCTGATGCCACTGGGGCGGCGGCGCAGATTCGTGATCTCGCCAATCGGGTCCGGCATTGCGGCGATTTGCTCGCAGCCTTCGGCCACGGTGGCAATGGTGTCTGGGCTGAGCTTCAAACGGTCCAGCATCGGCCCGGTCAGGCCATTGGCCTTGGCCGCGGCCAGATCCTTGGCATTGGCCGCCTTCAAGGCCGGTCCGGCGGCACGCAGGCGTTTGGCCAGGGCCAATAAGGCTTGATTCTTGGCTGCGGTGGAGGCGGCGGCCATGGCAGCGGCGGCGCTGCGGGCGGCCAGGCCCACGCCATCCATATAAACGGTCAAGCTGTTCAGGTCGGGGTTATGTGCGCTCATGGGGGCATTTTCACCGATGAGACAAAGGGGCTCCTTGCGGTGGGTTCCCAGCCGGCCTGTTGAGAGTCCTCGGCGCGAAGCACAAGTGCTTGCCCTTAGCGCCCCATCAGCCTTGGCCGCCCGCCCCCACAAGACTCAACACCGCCAACCAAAGCGGCGCGCTCAGCACGAACAGCAGCGTCGAGGCGACGATGGCCGCGGTGGTCTCGGCCTCCTGCGTGCGGTAGCGCTGGGCGAAGATCAAGGCGTTGGAGCCGGTCGGCAGGGCCGCGGCCATCACGATCACCGCCAAGGGCACGCCCGCCAGACCCAGGCCCCAATGGGCAAACAACAAGACCAGCAAGGGCAAGAACAACAGCTTGAGGGCCGCCAAGCCCATGACGCTGCGCCAGCTTTTGGGCCAGCCGTAATAGGCCAGCGACATGCCGATCAAGGTCAGGCACAAGGGCACCACGGCGGTCCCCAACATCTGCAAGACCTCATCCAGCACCGCCGGCAAGGCAACGCCCGTCGCATTCCAGAGCATGCCGGCCAGCACCGGCAAAACGACCGGATGAATGAGGGTGTTGCGCACCGTGCTGCGCAGCGTCGCCGCCAGGCCGCGCGCATCAGGATGGGCGCGCGCCAAGTCCAGCTCCACCAGCAACGTCAACACCGTCAAGAGCGTCAAGGCATGCAGGCTGATCACGGTGATGTGAATCGCCAGGCCCGCCTCGCCAAAGACACCGGCGGCCAGAGGCACGCCGATCTGCAGCGTATTGCCAAAAGTGGTGGTGATAGCCTGCACGCTCGGCCGCGCCGGCTCGGCCGCTGGACCGCGCCGCCAACGCTGCAGCCCGTAAACCGCCAACAGCAGCACCAGCACCGGTGCAAAAAAGGCCGCCAGAGTCAGCCAGGGCAAGCTGGCCAGGTCGAGACGCGCGGTGGTGCGAAACAGCAGCGCCGGCACGAAGATGTAGAAGGCTGCATTCGACAAAACACGTGCCGGGTCATTGCCACCGGAGCCGGCCTCGCCGAGCCAACGCATGCGGCCGACAAACCAGCCCAGCCCTACGGCGATAAAGATCGCCAGCAGCTTGTAGAACACCTGAACAGTCATCTGGCGCGGCGGGAGTCCCAGGTCAGGCGGTGGTCGGCAGACTCAGCTCGAAGGTGAATTGACTGCCGCGCCCAAACTCGCTGTGCACGCGAATCTCACTGCCCATCTCGCGCACCAACTGCTGGCTGATCGACAGGCCCAGGCCCGTGCCGCCCAGACAACGGGCATCGTCCACCACCTGTTCAAAGGGCTGAAACAAGCGCCCCAGCTGATGCTGAGCGATGCCAATGCCGGTATCACCCACCTCGAACTGCAACCGCACCTGCCCCGCCTCCTGCCCGAGCACCCGGACCAAAAGGCTGACCTGCCCTTGATCGGTGAACTTGACGGCATTCGACAACAGGTTCAGCAGCACCTGACGCAAGCGCTGGCCATCCACGAGTACCCGCGGTGGCAGTTGCTGGCTCAGGTCAACGTCAAAGTGCAGGCGCTTTTGTTCGAGCCGCAGGCGCACGCTGTCGCAGGCCATGTCCAGCAAGGCGCGCAGGTCTACCGAGCTGGGCTGCAGACGTACCTTGCCGGCCTCGATGCTGGCGGTATCCAGCACATCGGAAATCAAATTCAACAAGTGCTCGCCGGAATCGCGGATCAAGCCAATCTTGTTCTGCTGCGTAGCCCCCAGGCTGCTGTCCATCTGCAGCAACTGGGTGAAGCCCAGAATCGCATTCAGCGGGGTTCTGAACTCATGGCTCATCGTGGCCAGAAAGCGGCTCTTGGCCTCGCTGGCCGCTTCGGCGCGACGCTTGGCCTCGCTCAGCTCCAAGGTGCGCTCGGCCACCAGGTCTTCCAGATGGTCGCGGTGGTGGGTCAACTCCTGCTCGGCCAAGCGGCGCTGGCTGATGTCGCTGACCATGCCTTCAATGCGCGTGCCCTGGCCATCGGTGGTGGGCACCACGTGGGCGCTGAGCTCCACCCATAACTGTCGCCCTTCACGGGTCGCGATCAACAAGGGCACCTGCTGCAACAAGCGAAAACGCTGCAAGGCGCTGGCCACCCGCTTGTACTCGGGCCGCTCGACCTGCACCAAGGCGCGCAGCCGGGTCCCGACCGCCAAGGCCTGCTCCGGTGAAGCAAAACCCAGCATCTGAGCCAGCGCACGATTCACCCCCAGCAGGCGGCCGCGCGAGTCGGCCTGAAAAATACCCTCGGCCGCGTTCTCGAACAGACTGCGGTAACGCTCCTCGCTGAGCGTCAGGCGTCTGGAGGAGGCCAACAAGCGCTCGCTCATCGAATTGAACTGCTGCGTCAGCTGGCCGATTTCATCGGCATGGCCCACCTCTGCGCGTGCGCCCAGCTCGCCATCGGCCACCCGCCGAGCCAAGGCGCCCAAGGTCTCGACCGGCTGCTTGACGAAGCGATTCACCAAGACATAACAGGTACCGACCACGGCAGCCAGCACCGCCGCCAACAGGCCACCGACAAAGCGACGGATATGCGAGACCTGGCGCTCCACCAACTCGCTGCTGAACACCAGCACCGCTTGCGCCACCTGGGTCGGGCGCACATCGGGCCCGCTTTGGTAGAGGATAGGAAACTCTCGCCGCAGAGGACGCAGCGCCGGCGTGCCGCGCTCGCGCAGCATAGGCACCGCGCTCACGCCCACGCTGTTCAACTCGATCGATTGCACCTCGGGGTCCGCCATCACGGCGTCCAGCAGGTTGCCGATCGCCGTGCCGTCCAGATTCCAGATCGGCGCCGCGAAGCTGCGCGCCACCAGATCGGACATGCGCTGCTGCCGCTGCGCCAGGGCGATAGAGAGCTCGCGCTCCTCGCTGCTGCTCCAATACCAACCGACCGCCAGGGCCAACACCGTGGCCACCAAGGCGATGCCGGCGATCAGGCGGGTTTGAATACCGATATTGACGGGCAGGCGCGTCATGCTTCCCTCAAGTCTGCGCAGATGGGTGCGTGCGAATCACGCGGCAGCATAACGCCAATGCGCAGGAGGGCAAACATGCCGCGATGCCAGCATCATTACCGAGGCCTTAAGCCGCCTTTTTGGCCGCGCCCCGTTTTGTTGCGGCTTTCTTGGCGGCTACCTTCTTCGCTGGCGCTTTCTCGGCTTTCTCGGCCTTTTCAGCGGCAGGCTTGGCCCCGGGCTTGGCGGCGCGCGGCTCAAACTCGAACATCACCTTGCCCTCCTTCTTGTCGTAAGCCAAGAAGGCCTTGAACTTGCGGCGAGTCTTGTTGGAGACGAAGTTTTCCAGCAGCGCGGTCTTGCCCTCGCTCAGCAGCTTTTGCATCTGGCTGATTTCAATCGGCTGCTGCAAGATGATCTTGCCGCTCTTGAAGTCGCAGCTGACGGCCGCGCCGACGGCATGTTCGCAAACATAGTTGCTGCCATGCTCATAGACGGCGCTGCCGCACTTGGGACAAGCGCCCAGCGAGGTCTGCGCGCTGAAGTCCACCGGCTCGCCGTCGCCTTCGGCCTTTTTGGCGTCTTCGCCGAAGTCGAATTCCAGCTTCCAGTTGCTGATCTCGTCGTCATAGACCAGGGCCAACTCGGCGGTAAAGGGCCAACCGGCCTTGGAGCGGAAGCCTTCCAGCGGGCCGATCTTCTTGTCCAGCAAGAACTGCTCGACCTCATGCAGCTCAAAGCTGCGGCCACCGGGAATCTTGCCGATCGAGAAGCCACAACCCTCACCCTCACCGGACTTGCCTTGGCAAGTGAAGCGGCGGTAGTTCTCTTTCACCACGCCACCGCATTTGGGGCAAGGGGCTTTCAAGGTGGCGTAGTCGCCGGGGATGGTGTCGCGGTCGTATTCCTTGGCTTTCTGCACCACCTTCTGCGTCATGGCGGCGATCTCGGCCATGAAGTCATCGCGGTTCAGGCGGCCTTTTTCCATCTCGGCCAGCTTGAACTCCCAGTTGCCGGTCAGCTCGGGCTTGGTCAGCTCCTGCACATCCAGGCCGCGCAACAAGGTCATCAGCTGGAAGGACTTGGCGGTGGGCACCAGCTCGCGGCCATCGCGCAAGATGTACTTCTCCATGATCAAGCCTTCGATGGTGGCGGCGCGCGTGGCTGGCGTGCCCAGGCCCTTCTCGGTCATGGCGGCACGCAGCTCTTCGTCGTCGATCAGCTTGCCAGCGCCTTCCATCGCGGAGAGCAGCGTCGCTTCGGTGTAGCGGGCAGGCGGCTTGGTCGCCAAGGCCTTCACATCGGTGCTCTCGGTGCGCACCACCTCGCCGGCGGCCACGGCCACCAGATTGGCGTCGTCCTCTTGCGCTTCCTTGCCGTACACCGCCAACCAGCCCGGCTTGACCAGCACCTTGCCGTTGGTCTGGAAGTTGTAGTCCTTGCCGGCGGCTGCGACCGTCGAGATACGCGTGGTGACCAAGAACTCGGCCGGCGGGAAGAACACCGCCAGGAAACGCTTGACCACCATGTCGTAGAGCTTGGCCTCGATATCGGTCAGGCTCTTGGGCGCTTGCAGCGTCGGGATGATGGCAAAGTGATCCGAGACCTTGGTGTTGTCAAACACCTTCTTGGTCGGCTTGATATAGCCTTCCTTCAAGGCCTTGCGGGCATGGCCGGCCAGCTCGCGCAGCGGACCCGGCAGGTCTTCGCCGGCAATCATCTCGGCGGTCTGCTTGGCCACGGCCAGATAGTCTTCCGGCAGATAGCGCGAATCGGTACGCGGGTAGGTCAGCACCTTGTGCTTTTCGTACAAGGCCTGCGCCAAAGACAGCGTGGTCTTGGCCGAGAAACCAAAGCGCGAATTGGCCTCGCGCTGCAAGGTGGTCAGGTCGTAAAGCCCGCCGCAGCTTGACGTGGTGGGCTTGCTTTCTTCCGTCACCCGCGCCGGCTGGCCCAGTGCGGCCATGGCGATGGCGTCGGCTTCGGCACGGCTCCAGACGCGGTCAGCCTTCAGCTCCGCATCTTCGGGGTTTTTCTTCCACTTCGGATCAAACCACTTGCCTTCGTACTGGCCGGCCGGGGCGTCGAAGTTGGCGCGGATCTCCCAATAGTCGCGCGCCACATGCTTGCGGATCTTTTCCTCACGCTCGACCACGATGGACAGCGTCGGCGTCTGCACCCGACCGACGGTGGTCAAGAAAAAGCCGCCGTCGCGCGAGTTGAAGGCCGTCATGGCCCGCGTGCCGTTGATGCCCACCAGCCAGTCGGCCTCGGAGCGGCAGCGCGCCGCATCGGCCAAGGGCAGCATCTGCGCGTCGCTCTTGAGCTTGTCAAAGCCCTCGCGGATCGCCTGCGGCGTCATCGACTGCAGCCACAGCCGCTCCACCGGCTTGTTGATGGCGGCCTTGGCGGTGCCGGCGTATTGAACGATCAAACGGAAGATCAACTCCCCTTCGCGGCCCGCGTCACAGGCGTTGATCAGCTGCGTCACATCCTTGCGACGGATCAGCTTGACCAGGGCGTTCAGGCGGCCCTTGACCTTGTCGATGGGGTTGAGATCAAAGTGCGGCGGGATCACCGGCAGATTGGCAAAGCTCCATTTGCCGCGCTTGACGTCGAACTCCTCCGGCGCCTTGATCTCCACCAAATGGCCCACCGCCGAGCTCACCACGTACTGCTCGCTCTCGAAGTATTCGTCGTGCTTGTCGAACTTGCCGGCCACCGGCGTCAGGGCGCGGACGATGTCCTGCGCCACGGAAGGCTTCTCGGCAATGATCAGGGTCTTGCTCATGATGGTGATGATTTCTTCTGTTCAGTTGAACGGGGCTTCGCAAAACATGCCAAAGCCCTGCCTACAATCCGGCCTCGCGCACGCACGCTCGCACACACGCGCGCACACCCATGAATTCAATGTACCTAAAAAGCCGATGAGCTCATCAGCCCGCAAAAAAACTGCTGCCCCCACTGAAAAGGCCGTCAAGCCGGCGGCAGCCAGCAAGGGTCGGCGCATCCAGGTCAGGAATTCCGGGGTGCATGGGCGCGGAGTCTATGCGCTGGCGCACCTGAATGCCGGCGAAGTGCTGATCGAGTACACCGGCGAGCGCATCTCCTGGGACGAGGCCATGGACCGCCACCCGCATGATCCGGCCCAACCCAACCACACGTTTTACTTCCATGTGGAAGACGGCAGCGTCATTGACGCGCTGCACGGCGGCAACAGCTCGCGCTGGATCAACCACTCCTGCGAACCCAATTGCGAGGCCGACGAGGTCAACTGCCGCGTGTACATCAAGGCGCTGCGCGACATCTTGCCCGGCGAGGAGCTGTTCTACGACTACGGCCTCACCATCGACGAGCGCTACACGCCCAAGCTGAAAAAAGAGTTTGCCTGCTACTGCGGCAGCCCGGATTGCCGTGGCACCATGCTGACGCCGAAACGTTGAGTTAGCTTGCCGTGACCGAAAGCCACCAGAACTGGAACGTCGAAACCCTGTGGGAGCAACTGCTTCCCCTGCTGCCCGGCATCAGCATCGAAGTGCTGGCCCGCACCGACTCCACCAACACCGCCCTGCTCGAGCGTGTGCGCAGCGAAAGCCGCAATGGCGCGCCACAAGCCTACGGCCGCCGCGCCCACGATATGCAGCCCTGCCTGCTGGTGGCCGAGCACCAAACCCATGGCCGTGGCCGCATGGGCCGCGCTTGGCTCTCCAGCCCGGGTAGCTCGCTGACCTTCTCGCTGGCCCTGAGCCTGCAGCCGGGCGACTGGTCGGGCCTGTCGCTTGCGGTGGGTTGCGCCATTGCCGAGGCGCTGGAGCCTTCGGCAGGCATCGCTACGGGCGCCAGCCCGCGCCTGACGCTGAAATGGCCGAATGACCTCTGGTTGGACGGTCGCAAATTGGGCGGCATCCTGATCGAGACCGTGCCGGCCGGCGACAGCCGCATGGTGGTGATTGGCGTCGGTCTGAACATCAAGGAACTGGTTCTGGCCAAAGATGACGCCGACAGCGCCAGCTCCGGCAACCAATTCAACACCGGCTTCGCCGCGCTGAACGAGATCCACCCCGGCTGCAGCGGGCCCGAGGCGCTCGCGCTGATCGCCCCGGCCTTGGTCAAGGCCTTGCTGAACTTCGAGCAACAAGGCTTCGGCGCCTGGGCCGCGGCCTATGCAAGGCGCGACCTGACGCTGGGCCGCATGGTCACGGCCGGCGCCGCCGAGGGCATCTCCGAAGGTGTCAACGCCTCGGGCGAGCTGCAGGTTCGCACCCCCGAGGGTCTGAAGACCATCAGCGGCGGCGAAGTCAGCGTGCGCCTGACGCCGGCGGCCTCAGCCGACCCGCTCGCCAACCCTCACACCGACTTTCAAGCGACCCACTGAAGGCATCCACACATCATGCTGCGCGCCCTGGTTCTGCTCTTGCTGCTGCTCAATGCGCTGTTTTTTAGCTGGACCCAAGGCTGGCTGGATGGCGTGGTCGGCATCAAGGCCGGTGGCCAGCATGAGCCGGAGCGACTGACTCAGCAGGTCCACCCCGAGCGCATCGTGCTGCTGGAACCGAAGGCCGCCGCCGCCCTGCAAACCCGCGCTTGCCTGGAATCTGGCCCGCTGGCCGGTGACGCCGCGTTGGCCGAGGCCCAGGCGGCGCTGCAACGCGCCGGCTTCACCCCCGCCGACTGGCAAACGCAAAGCAGCGAACAGTCCGGCGTTTGGGCTGTGGCCTCAATCAAGCTACCCTCGAAGGACTTCCAAGCCCGCAAGGAAGAGACCTACAAGAAGCTGAAGATCAGCTACGAATTCCTCAGCGGCATGCCGGATGAAATGCCCACCCTGTTGCTGAGCCGGCATGACAGCGAAAAGGCCGCCGCCGCCGCGCTGGAGGCGCTCTCACAGCGCGCCCTGAAGGGCCTGCGAGTGCTGCAACTGCAGGCGCCGAGCAAACGCCACAAGCTGCTCTTGCCGCAAGTCGACGGTCTGCAACAAACCCGGCTGGCCGGACTGAAAGACGCCGCCTTGGCCAGCGGCTTCAAAGCCTGCCCGGTGCCACCAGCGGCCGCCGCTTCCAGCGCATCGGCCGCGGCCGGTCAAGAAATGACTTCGGCAGCTTCGGCCGCCTCGGCAAGCGCTGGAGCGGCCGCCAAGCCCTGACACATGGCGCTCTTGGCGCTCAGCACGTGCGGCGCGGGCCGCGCAGCACGCAAGTCGCCAGACCCAGCAAGGCCACCCACAGCGCACTGAAGGCTCCGCCACCACCGCCGCCACCACTGGACGTGGTGGTGGGCGGGGTTACCACCGGCACAGCGGCCACACTGATGCTGCTGTTGGCGCTGTACTTGAAGCCCTGGTCATCGGTCAGTTCAACTTTGACCGAGACGGTGCCGGCCGCGCTGGCGGTGAAGGTCGTACTGACCTGATTGCTGGCCGTAGAGAAGGCACTGACGATGCCGCCGCCATCGACCAAGGTCCAGGCATAGCCGGCCACCGTTCGGCCGGCAGGCAGGCTGCTGCCCGCGGCGCTGAGGGTGATCAACTGACCGGCGACGGCCGCGCTCGGCGCCACCGCGATGCTGACAGTGGCGGCATTGAGCGCCTTGGCTGCGGCCACGGCGGCGGCCGCGTCCAGCATGCCGGCGCCGCAGGTGCTGGTGGTGCAGTAACACTCATCCTGCACGGTGGTGGTGGGCGCCTTGCACTGGGCAATGCCGGCGGTGGCACCAGTGCTTACAAAGGGGCGGGCTGTGCTTTTGAGCAGACTCAGCACCTCACTAGAGGTCAGGCCCGAACGCTGCGAGGCCATCAAGGCCACCGTGCCGGCCACGATAGGCGCCGAGAAACTGGTGCCGACCGAGGCCGAGTTGTTGGTGTAGGCCGCATCGGCCAGCACCGGGCCGCGCGTGCCGCTATTTGTGGTGCTGAGCATCGGATACAGGCAAGCACCGGTCAGGTTGACGCAATTGCCGCCCGGCGCGGCAATCGCCACCTCGGGACCCATGCTGGAGAAACCCACCTTGCTGCCCACATGGCGCAAGCCGGTCACCGCGATCACGCCCGGGCAGTTGCCCGGCAGGCCGACCGCCTGCCCTTCGCTATTGCCGGCCGCCACGACGATGATGGCCTTGGCCGCATTGACCTGATTGATGGTGTCACGGTACAGGGCGCCGGTACCCGTCGTGCCACAGGTGCCGGTGCCGCCCAGGCTCAGGTTCAAGACCTTGGCCGGATTCGGATTGGCCGGCAGGCCCGGCACGCTGATGCCGGCCGCCCATTTCATGCCGGCCATGATGTCGGAGTCGTAACCGCCGCATTTGCCCAGCACGCGGATCGGCAGAATCTTCACGCCCCAGGCCACACCGGCAATGCCTTGGCCGTTGTTGCTGGCCGCCGCGATCAAGCCCGACACCCGGGTGCCATGCCAGGAACTGTTGGTGAGGTCCTCCGAGGTGCAGCCGCTGCCCAGCGTGCCGCCATCGATATCGGCCTGGCTGACCCAATCGCCGGGGTCGGAAGCGTCAGAGTCTGCGCCATTGCCATCATTGGCGGTGGCCACGCCGGCCGAGGTGCTGAAGCCCACCACGTCATAGCCGCCAACAAACTGACCCGCCAGGTCCGGGTGATCCATGCGCACCCCGGTGTCCAGCACCGCCACGACGACAGCACTGCTGCCGGTGCCCAGATCCCAGGCTGCCGGCGCATTGATGCTGGATACCGCCTCGCCGGGCACATTGCTGGGCGCCTTCAAATACCACTGGCCGTTGGCCGAGCCATTGCCGGCCGTCGGCGCGATACCGCCGTTGCCCACGTAGAGCGGGTCATTCGGCGTCACCGCAAAATGACGCCGGCGTTGATCGACCGCCACCGACTCGATCTCACTGTCTTGACCCAGTCGCTTGGCCAGGGTGGCCGAATCGATGCCGCTGGCGGTGAACACATGGGTGCGCTCATCCAAGCTCAGTCGCGCCCTCAAGCCGCCAAGGGCGTGCATGCCGGTGCGCAGGCCCAGGCCGGTGGCGCGGGTTTGCGCAACGTCCATGGCCGAAGACCGGCTCATGCGCGCCGCCATGATCTTGGCGCGCACGCTAGCGGCCTCGGGCTTGAAGCGCACGATCACGCGCGCGCTGTCGGGCGCGCTGACCGCAGCCGCCACTTGAGCCTGGGCGGGCTGGACCGCGGACAAAGCAAGCGTCGCAGTGAACAACAAAGCCAGCGGAGAGAACTTGAACTGCATGGTCTGCGACTCCAAAAAGCATTTCAGCGCCGACGCATCGACGCAGGTCTAGGCAGTTTAGACCTTGGCCCCAAAGTCACCGCGTAAAGAAGGGCAAATCAAGCCCCGCTGTTCCGGCCGAACAAAGGGCAAATCCTAGCCAAGCGGGCCGACCTGCTTCGCTATCCTGCGCCCTCACGCAGGCCGTGGCGCAGCGCGCCTAAGAGCCCAAACAAAAAAAGCAATCTCGGGGAGCTCACCATGAATTTGTTCGTCTCTCATTTTTCTGCGCAGCGTCTGCGCCCCATGCGCGCACTGGCTGGCGTACTGATGGGCTCGGCTTGGCTGCTGCTTGGCTTGACCTCAGTCCAAGCGCAAACCTTGGTGGCCGATGAAGCTGCCGCGAAGCCGCTTCAGTGCCTGGTCAAGTCCGGGGTGGCACCCAGCTTTCCGAAGCGGGTCTTGGACAAACACGTCAGCGGTTTCATCCGCGTCAAGCTGGTCTTCAGCCACCCCGAGCGCGCGCCCAAGCTGGAAGTCATTTTCCGCTCCGGCGCCGAAGAACACGTCGAGGAAGTGGAGCGTTACGTCAGCAGCTATCGCCTGCCCTGCCTGAAGCCTGGGCAAAACATCGAGGCGGTACAAGAGTTCAATTTCGATGCCGACAAATTCGGCAGCGTGCACTGGAACGATATGCGCCACGCGCCGGCGAGTTCGATCTCCAATGTCCACGCCTGCATCACGACTCCGGCACACCAGCCCAAGCATTTCGAAGACAACGCGCTGAATTCCAACATCAAGCGCAAAACCAATGGCAATTTGATCGCCAGCCTGCGCTTCACCAAGATGGATGCACCGCCCGAGGTCAAGGTGCTGTATGACAACGGCAATGCCAACTGGCGCAACTCGGTGCTGAGCCATCTGGCCGAATACCGCTTGACCTGCCCAGTGCCGGAGGGCGAGGGCTTGGTCATCGAACAGCAGTTCAAATATTCCGCCTCGACTCGCAGCCACGACTACACGCTCAAGGACACCGACCTGGTCAAATTCCTGGGCTTCGTCAAAGACATTGATCAGCAGAAAGTCCGCTTCGACTTGGACAGCATGGCCTGCCCATTCGAGGTGGTCTGGGGCGTGGGCATGCCCGCATTCAAAAACCGTGTCGGCCAGGCAGGCGAACCCAACCCCAACCGACTCGAGTTCCTAGCGTGGCTGGAGACGCTGAGCCTGAACGTGCGCCCCGAGGTGTTCGACCAAGTGCTGGGACAACAAATCAAGATCTACATCCCCTGCGGGAAGATCAATCTGGGTGAGTGAGGTTGCCAACAGCACGCAGTTTTAAATTGATGCATGAGCGGCGCCATTTGGCACTTAGCGGTCTTTTGCAGATGGGCGGGTGCCGCGCGCCGCCGGGGGCGTAATTCCGCTCCTGTCCCCAAGTGGCCTGATCACCGCCAAACCTAAGGACTGCTGAGTGCCAACAGCCTCGATTCACAAGCTAGCAAGCCCCATGAAAAAGGCCGCCCCGTGTTGCCACGGAGCGGCCTTCTGAACTTGCCCTTGTGAGGGCAAGCCTCAATCGGTCAGTTCACCAATTACTTGGCGATGACGCGCACCATCTCGAGCACTTTGTTCGAGTAGCCCCACTCGTTGTCGTACCAGGCGACCAGCTTGACGAAGGTGCCGTCCAGGGCGATGCCGGCGTCGGCGTCGAAGATGGAGGTGCGAGCATCACCGCGGAAGTCGGTCGCAACGACCTTCTCTTCGGTGTAGCCCAACACGCCCTTCAGCGCGCCTTCGCTCTGTGCCTTGAACTCGGCGCAGATATCCTTGTACGAAGCTTCGTTGTTCAGCTCAACGGTCAGGTCAACCACCGACACGTCGGAGGTCGGCACGCGGAAGCTCATGCCGGTCAGCTTCTTGTTCAGCTCGGGGATCACCACACCCACAGCCTTGGCAGCGCCAGTGCTGGAAGGAATGATGTTTTCCAGGATGCCACGGCCACCGCGCCAGTCTTTGTTGCTTGGTCCGTCCACGGTCTTTTGCGTGGCGGTAGCCGCGTGCACGGTGGTCATCAGGCCGCGCTTGATGCCCCACTTGTCGTTCAGCACCTTGGCCAGCGGGGCCAGGCAGTTGGTGGTGCAAGAAGCGTTGGAGATGATGGCTTGGCCGGCGTAAGTGTTGTGGTTCACACCGAACACGAACATCGGGGTGTCGTCCTTCGACGGAGCGGAGAACACCACCTTCTTGGCGCCAGCGGCCAGGTGCTTCTCGCCCGAGGCCTTGTCCAGGAACAGGCCGGTGGCTTCGACCACGATGTCGGCGCCGACTTCGTTCCACTTCAGGTTGGCAGGGTCACGCTCTTGGGTCAGGCGGATGGCCTTGCCATTGACGACCAGGGTGTTGCCTTCGACCGAAACTTCGCCGTCGAACTTGCCGTGCACGCTGTCGTACTTGAGCATGTAAGCCAGATAGTCAGGCTCGAGCAGGTCGTTGATGCCGACCACTTCGATTTCCTTGAAGTTGGCGATAGCAGCGCGGAACACCATGCGGCCGATGCGGCCGAAGCCGTTGATACCAATCTTGATCGTCATATCAGTCTCCTCAATAAAAAACCAAAAAACTCAAAACAGAACATCAAAAAAAGGGGTGCGCGCGGCACCCCTTTTGCATTGCTTACTTACTTGCTGCCCTTGCTGGACTTCTTGCCCTTCAGCTTGGCCACACCCAGCGCGACGCGGACGGTGTCGGCCACGTTCTCAGCCGTGAAGCCGAAGTGCTTGAACAGCACCGGGGCCGGGGCCGACTCGCCGTAAGTGTCGATGCCGACCACGGCCGCGCAACCATACTTCCACCAACCATCGGTGACGCCCATCTCCACCGCGATGCGGGGTGTGCCTTCAGGCAACACAGACTTTTTGTAGGCCAGGTCTTGGCGATCGAACACATTGGTCGATGGCATGGAGACCACGCGCACGCCGATGCCGTCCAGCGCCAGCAGCTCTTGCGCGCGCATGGCCAACTGAACTTCGGAGCCGGTGGCGATGATGACGGCCTTGGCCTTCTTCTTGATGCCCACATTGCTGGGCTCGGCCAAGACATAGCCGCCCTTGGCGATGTCGTCCACCGCGGTCTTGGGTGCGTAGGGCAGGTTCTGGCGGCTCAGGGCCAGCACGCTGGGGCGCTGGGCGTTGCCGATGGCCATGGTCCAGGCCACCACGGTTTCGGTGGTGTCGGCCGGACGCCAGACATCCAGACCCGGGATCATGCGCAGCGAAGCCACATGCTCAATCGACTGGTGGGTCGGGCCGTCTTCACCCAGACCGATGGAGTCGTGGGTGAACACATGAATAACGCGCTGCTTCATCAGCGCAGCCATGCGGATGGCATTGCGGCTGTAGTCGCTGAAGGTCAGGAAGGTACCGCCGTAGGGGATGTAGCCGCCGTGCAGGGCCACGCCGTTCATGATGGCGGCCATGCCGAACTCACGCACGCCGTAGTTGATGTGGCGGCCGGCATTGCTGCTGCCGTCTTCTTCCACGCGGAAGGCCGGGGTCGACTTGGTGTTGGTCAGGTTGGAGCCAGTCAGGTCGGCCGAGCCGCCCAGCAGTTCAGGCAAAGCGGCGGTGAAGGCTTCCAGCGCCAATTGGCTGGCCTTGCGGCTGGCCACGGTCTCGGCCTTGCCGTGAGCGGCAACCACGGCGTCCACCGCCGTCTGCGCGAAGTTGGCGGGCAACACACCAGCCATGCGGCGCTGGAACTCAGCGGCCAGCTCGGGGTGAGCGGTGGCGTAGGCGTCGAACTTCTCGTCCCAAGCGGCTTCCAGCTGGCTGCCGGCGGCCTTGGCGTCCCAATCGGCATAGACCTCTTGTGGGATCACGAAGGGCTCATGCGCCCAGCCCAGTTGCTCACGGGTCAGCTTGATTTCTTCGGCACCCAGCGGCTCGCCGTGCGCCTTGGCGGTGTTGGCGCGGTTGGGCGAGCCCTTGCCGATATGGGTCTTGGCGATCACCAGGGTCGGCTTGACGCTGCTCTTCTTGGCTTCGGCGATGGCGGCGTCGACAGCGTCGACATCATGGCCGTCCACCGGGCCGATCACGTTCCAGCCATAGGCCTCAAAACGCTGGGCGGTGTTGTCGGCGAACCAGGGGGCCACTTGGCCGTCGATGGAGATGCCGTTGTCGTCATAGATGGCGATCAGCTTGTTCAGCTTCCAGGCGCCGGCCAGCGAGCAAGCTTCGTGGCTGATGCCTTCCATCAGGCAGCCGTCGCCCAGGAACACATAAGTATGGTGATCAACGATCTGGTGCGCGTCGATATTGAATTCCTTGGCCAGCATCTTCTCGGCCAGGGCCAGACCGACAGCATTGGTGATGCCTTGGCCGAGCGGGCCAGTGGTGGTCTCAACGCCGGGGGTGATGCCCACTTCAGGGTGGCCCGGGGTCTTGCTGTGCAGCTGGCGGAAGGCCTTCAGCTCTTCGATCGGCAAGGCGTAGCCGGTCAGGTGCAGCAGCGCATAAATCAGCATGGAGCCGTGGCCGTTGGACAGTACGAAGCGGTCGCGATTGGCCCACTGCGGGTTGGCCGGGTTGTGGCGCAGGTGGCGGTTCCACAGCGCAACAGCGATATCCGCCATGCCCATGGGCGCGCCGGGGTGTCCGGAATTGGCTTGCTGCACGGCGTCCATGGCGAGTGCACGAATGGCGTTGGCCATCAGGGTGGGGTTGCTTGCTGCGGTAGTGGCCATGAGCTTGCGGAGGTGGAGTTACGGGGTAACCCGGGATTTTACTTGGCCTCGGCCAAGCCCTGGTTTAACCCTTCGAAGCGGTCGCACAGCCTAGCCCGGCCGACATACGCAAGCCTTGATTTAGCACAAAGCGGCGCGGCCAATTCCTGCGACGCTAGCGGCTCGCAGGGCTCGCCCGCGTCAACCATTGACAAGCCTCGGGGACAAGCATGAACACGACCATGAATGGGACCACGCAGAAGCCGCTGACGATCAGGGTTATCCAAGAGGAACACGGGGCCTTGGCCGCCATGCTTCGCTCGGTACCGCTGCTGCTGGCCGAGCATCGTCGGCACCGCACTCTGCCGGACTTCGCGGCCCTGCGGGCGATGTTGTTCTATGTGGATGAGTTCCCAGAAAAGCTGCACCACCCGAAGGAAAGCCAGCTGTTGTTCCCCAAACTGAGGGCGCGTGCGCCGGAAATTCGCGATGTGCTGGACAACCTGGACGAAGATCATCTGCGCGGCGAGCGCGCCATCCGCGACCTCGAACATGCGCTGCTGGCCTTTGAGATGATGGGGGAAGCGAGGCGCGAGGCCTTCGAGACCATGGCCGAGCGCTATGTGCGGGCCTATCTGCACCATATGCAGATCGAAGAGCGCGACATCCTGCCCTTGGCGTTGCGGGTCTTGAGCGTGGATGACTGGGGCGACCTGGACGAGGCCTTTGCCGAGAATCGCGACCCGCTCAGCGGCCACCGACCCGACGAGCCCTACCGCGCTCTGATGCAGAAGGTGCTGGCCGCCCTACCCGCACCAATCGGGCTGGGTCCGGCGCTTTAAGCCCCCCCCCCGACTTGCGGGGGCGGCGAGCGCCCGCGCCCCTGGGCGCTGTTGGCGAAGCATCCGGCTTGACCCGGTTCGCCTCGGCTCGGCCGCACCCGCCCAACCCAACTAAGCCAAACGGACTACACGCCAGGACGCAATGGCGACATGGCCCCCACTTAGGCTGCGCGAGCTTGTGCGGGGTTCTGTGTGGATTTGTTGGCACTTCATCGAGGTGTTTGCAAATCGGGCAGGGCTCGGCGCACAACCCGAGTACCAGCCTTCGCCATCCTTCAGGAGTCCTCTCTCATGTCTTTCCGCCTCAATCCTCTGAGCAGCCTCGTCGCTGCCGCTCTGGTCGCCATGGCTTCGCAAGCCAGCGCTCAAGTCTTCAACGGCACGCTGACCCAAGGCGTCAGCAGCTCGCAGTCGTCCTATGTTCAGGGCGCTACCGGCTACAACATCACCTCCATCATCACCGCCGGTGACGCCGTCGGCGGCTATCGCATGTCCGGCCTGCCGGACGGCCTGGGTGCTTTCGACAATGGCAACGGCACCTTCACTGTGCTGATGAACCATGAAATCGGCGCTAACGCCGGCATCGCTCGTGCCCACGGCGGCACCGGCGCCTTCGTGTCCTCATGGGTGATCGACAAGAACACCTTGGCCGTGCAATCCGGCGGCGACCTGATCAAGAAGGTCTACGGCTGGGATGCCGCTACGCAATCGACCGGCGCTCTGGTGACCGGCGCGGCCAATCTGAATTTCCAACGTTTCTGCTCTGCCGATCTGGCGGCCACCTCGGCCTATAGCTACAACGGCTACGGCACCACCAACCGCATCTTTCTGAACGGCGAAGAAGTCGGCACCAGCGCCAACAGCCGCGCCATGGCTCATGTCGCCACCGGCGCCAATGCAGGCAGCAGCTTCGTGCTGGGTGCCTTCAACCTGGCCACCAACGGCAGCGGTCAAAACCTGTACTCGGCCTATGAAAATCTGGCAGCCAACCCCTTCGCCCAAATGAAGACCGTGGTGATCGGCCAGAACGACGGCGGCACCGGCATCTCGAGCAATGCCGTGGCCGTTTACGTCGGCACCAAGACCAATGTCGGTAGCGATGTCGATCGCGCCGGCCTCACCAATGGCGTGATGAAGTACGTCAACGTTGTCGGCAACACCGCCGAGATCGCCGACGCGGCCACCCGCGCCACCAACATCGCCAACGGCAGCCGCTTCACGCTGAGCGCCACCGCTTCGACGACTTTCTCGCGCCCTGAAGATGGCGCTTGGGACACCCGTGCCGGCAAGCAAAACGTCTATTACTTCGTCACCACCGACCGTGTGGACACCACCGAGTTGAACGGCGGCACCCAAGTCGGCGCGACCCGCCTGTGGAGCATGACGTTTGACGACATCGCCAACCCTGATGCCGGCGGCAAGATCGACCTGCTGGTCGACGGCAGCAAGATGACCGGTGGCCTGAACAACAGCCGCGCCAATATGTTTGACAACATGACGGTCAACAAGGACGGCACCATCACGATGCAGGAAGACACCGGCAACAACGACCACAACGGCAAGATCTGGGAATACAACCTGAACACCGGCGCGATGAAGATCGTCGCCAAGTCCGACGCCGCCCGCTTCGGCGATGTGGTGAATGGCGTGTTCACTGGCCCAGGCTCCAACAAGTCCACCCCGACGGTTGCCGGTTACCACACCTATGACGAAGAAACCTCGGGCATCATCGACGTGACCGACATCTTCGACGCCGCCGGCACCACCGGCAAGAAGTACCAGCTGTTCGTGACCCAAGACCACGCCAGCGCTGCCGGCTTGGACGCCGCAGGCATGCTGGTTGGCAACAACCCCGCCGGCATCGTCGAAGGCGGTCAGTTGCAGTTGATGGTCAGCGACGCCGTCGCCGCCGTGCCGGAACCACAGACCTACGCCCTGATGCTGGCCGGTCTGGGCCTGGTTGGCTTCGCCGCTCGCCGCAAGGCCGCGCGTTGATCGCTTGATCGACACCGCTTGAGTCCTGCCGCCGGCTGAACACAGCCGGTCGGCTCAGCGCCCGAATGGAGATTCACGCTCCGCTCGGGCGCTTCTGCTTTTCCTCATCCAAAGCCTTAGTTCCGCGCAGCCATGACGCCTTCTTTGAATCTGTTGGGGCTCGAGCCCCTGTTCTTCTCTCCGCTGCTCAGCTTTGAAATCAGCAACGCAGCTGCGTTGAACGCGCAACTGCTTACCGAAGCGCTGGCGCGGCAAGCGTCTTCTCCCGGCTTGGCGCGCAGCAATATCGACGGGTGGCATTCCGAGGACGATTTCTTTGAACGCGAGGAAATCGGCTGCGCTGCATTGCGCACACAGATCATTGAGTCGGTGCGTGTCGCCACTCATCAGTTGTCGCCGGATTTCGACTTCAAACAATACGGCATCCAGGCGCAGGGCTGGATCAATGTGCTGCCGCCCGGCGGCATGAATGCTCCGCACGACCACCCGGGTTGGGTCTGGTCCGGCTGCTATTACGTGCACACCCCGGAGGGCGGCGATCGCAGCGGCAGCATCGAGTTCATCGACTCACGCACCAATGTGCGCGCACTGACGATTGAAGGCGCCAACTGCTTTGCCAGCAAGTACACGGTGCAGCCGCGGGCGGGCCAATTGCTGCTGTTCCCGTCCTACCTCAAACATTGGGTGGCGCCCAATCGCGGCGACCAAGCGCGCGTCTCGATTGCCTTCAACGCCCGTTTTGCGCGCAAACGCTGAGGCGGCGCGCTCCGCCATCCCCTTGCTTGCGGGGGCTTCGGCCAGATGACAACAAGGTGTCATACGGCCCAGGCATCGTGCCGCACAGGGAACCCACAGGGATCAATCGAGGAGATCACCCCATGCAACATCGCATCACCATCTTGGCCGGCCTGCTGGCCCTGGGCCTGAATCTGAGCGGCGGCGCCAAGGCCGCCGGCAGCAACAGCTATGACATGACCATCCTGGTCGCCAATGACGCGAAGTACAAGCCCACCGTCATGGTCGACCCCGACCTGATCAACCCCTGGGGCATTGCCCTGCGCCCGCCCGGCATTGGCGGCCACATCTGGACCAGCAATGCCGGTAGCGGCACCACCACCACGTATATCGGCGACGTCGGGGGCAAGCCGCTGTACCAAGACGGCCTGAAGGTCATCCCGATCAGCCAGGCCAAGGGCGTGGAAGCCTACACCCCACAAGTAACCGGTCAGGTCTACAACGCCGCCAGCGATATCGCCGGCCAGCCGACCGAGTTCTTCGTCTCCGGCGCCGCTACCAACTGGAACACCGGCGCAGCGGCCGGCACCATCTCGGGCTCGGCCAAGTTCGTCTTCGTCACCCTGGATGGCACCATCAACGCCTGGCGTGCCGGCACCAACCCCGGCATGAATGAAGCCGTGGTGGTGAAGGACTTTTCGGGCAACTGGGCCGGTGCCAATGGCTACCAGTACACACCCAACTTCACCGGCGTGGCGATGACGACGGCGGGCTTCAAGCTCGACGCCGGCGGCAACAAGGTGGCGGACAACCGGCTCTATGCCACCGACTTCGCCAACAACCGCATCATGACCTTCGACAACCAGTGGAACGACATCAGCGCCAGCGTCCACTTCGAGCGGCCGAATGATCTGCAAAACGACTTCATGCCCTTCAATATCCAGGACATTGGCGGTCGTCTGTACGTGGCCTATGCCGCCAGCGAGTACGACCCGCTGATGCCCAGCGAGCCGGTGCGCGCCCCCGCCCACGGCCGCGTGATCGCCTATGACCGCGACGGCCACATCGTGCAGGACTTCAAGGACCAGCTCGATATGAACGCCCCCTGGGGACTGGCCATGGCTCCCACGACCTTTGGTGCCTATGGCGGCAAGCTGCTGGTGGCCAACTTCGGCGATGGCAGTGTTGCCGCGCTGGACCCCGAGACCGGCGCCACGCTGGGCAAACTCAAGGATGCGCAGGGCAAGAACATCTTCATCGATGGCATCTGGGGCCTGACCTTCGGCAACGGCGTTGGCCTGGGCGACGCGAACTCGCTCTACTTCACGGCCGGCCCGAATCTGGAAGAAGACGGCATCCTGGGCAAGCTGACGGTCAGCGCCGTGCCCGAGCCGGAAAGCTATGCCCTGATGCTGGGGGGTCTGGGCCTGCTGGCCTGGAAAGCACGCCGCCGTCAGACCAAACGCTGAAAACTAGCCCGGCGGGGCATTCGCTACAAACGTTAAAGAATTCACAACTTTTTGCCGATAGCCCCTCTCAGGGGCTGTTGTTGGGACGGCTCCGCCCCCTTGCTTGGGAGGATGGACAGTGAAACAAACGTGCTTTTTGCCTCGCCTCTTGCGGCCAAGCCGCTTGACCTTGGGTCTGCTCACCCTATTGGCCTGTGGCCAGAGCCAGGCCTTTGACTTCAGCTACTCCGGCTTCGCCAATGTGACCGCCGGCAAGGTCTTCAGCGCCAGCGGCATCGACATCGGTTACCCGACCTCGGCGTCTTGGAGCAAATGCCCGACCTGCTATGTGGCCGACTACTCGCACGGCTCGGTCTACGAGAACAACTGGTCGCTGGCGCCGGAATCGCGCGCCGGGCTGCAGGGCACGGTCAACTTCACGTCTGACTTTTCCTTCACCGGCCAGCTGATGGCCCGGACCGCGGCCAAAGAGGCCAAGCTGGATCTGGAGTGGGCCTTCCTGAGCTACAACCTCAGCCCCAAATTCACTCTGCAAGCCGGCCGCAAGCGCCTGCCGCTGTTCTTCTACTCCGACTTCCAGGATGTCAGCTTCGCCTACAACTGGGTACGCGTGCCGCCGGATGTGTATGGCTGGGCGGTGGTCAATTACAACGGCGCCAACATCACCTACCGCGATGACATCGGCGGCTGGGCGGTCAAGTCCAGCGCCTATGCCGGCCAGGAACACTCCAAAGACAACCCCATCGGCAAGCTGGAGCGGCCCGAGCGCCAGGACATCAGCTGGGACAATATGATGGGTATTGACCTGGAGCTGAACCGCGACTGGTTCACCGCCCGCTTCTCGTACAACAAGTCCAAGCAGCGCTCCGTCGCCCATTTGCCCGAGGGGCAGGTGCAGACCTCGCCGGACCCGGCGCTGTACGGCAACTCATCGCCACAGACCTTCAGTTCCGCCTCCTTCAACATCGACTTGGACAACTGGGTGGGCCGCAGCGAGTTCTCGCGCATCACCCGTACGCCTGCGCGCGGCAGCTACCAAGGCTTTCTGCTGGGCGGCGGCTACCGGCTGGGCAAATTCCTGCCCATGTTGACCTACACGCAGCTGAAGGCCTACAGCGCCGGCGATGCCTCCAAGCATGTTGAAACCGACAGCAATATCAGCCTGACCTTGCGCTACCAGCTCAACGACACCAGCAGCCTGAAGCTGCAAGTCGACCGCAGCAATTGGGACTTCCTGGACGGCACCAACACCATGCGCAAGCTGGTCACGGTGTCCTATGACCTCATCTTCTGAATCGAGGTCACACCATGACAATCCATTTCACCAAACAGGCCTTGGTGCAGATTCTGCTGTGCGCCGGTCTCTCGTCGGCCTGGGCCGATGCGGTCATCATTGTTCATCCCAGCAACGCCACACCGATGGACGATGAGCAGGTGAGCAAGATTTTTCTGGGGCAAACCAAAACCTTCCCCGGTGGTGCCGAGGCACTGCCGGTCGATATCAAGGAAAGCCCGGTGCGCGAGGACTTTGGCAACAAGGTGCTGAAGAAAACCCCGGCACAGCTGAAGGCGCTGTGGGCGCGGCAGATTTTCACCGGCGGCGCCAAGCCGCCCCGCGAACTGGCCAGCGAAGACGATGTGCTGAAGTTCGTGGCAAGCACCCCGGGTGCGATCGGCTATGTCGATAGCAGCAAGGCCAATGCCAGCGTGAAGGTCCTCAAGCGCTGATAAGGCGGAGCCGGGCCCGGTCCACAGCCGCCCTGCCCGGCCCGATTAGACTCTCGCCCCATGCGAGCCATCATCCTCGCGGCCGGGCGCGGCGAGCGCATGCGGCCGCTCACCGACCAGACGCCCAAACCGCTGCTGAACGTGCGCGGCAAGCCCTTGATCGAATATCACATCGAGGCGCTGGCCGCCTCCGGCGTGCGCGACATCGTCATCAACACCGCCTGGCTGAGCGCGCAGTTCCCGGCCCAGCTGGGCGACGGCGCGCGCTTCGGGGTGCGCCTGCACTTCAGCGACGAGTCCAGCGAGCCGGCGGGTGCCTTGGAGACGGCCGGCGGCATTGCCCGCGCGCTGCCCCTGCTTTGCCCCACAGCATCGGATCAGGCCTTCTGGGTGGTGGCCGGCGATGTGTTCTTGCCCGATTTCAGCTTCCCGCCGGACGCGGCCGAGCGCTTTCTGCACCGTGAACTCGACGCCCAACTCTGGCTCACTCACAACAGCCCGCACCACCCCAAGGGCGACTTCGGCATTTCCGAGCAAGGGCTGGCCTTGAGCGGCGATGACGCCCCTGCGCAGCGCTACACCTGGGCCAGCGTGGGCCTGTTCCGGCGCCGCATGTTTGAAGCCATCACGCCCGGCAGCAAGGCCGCGCTGCGCCCCTTCCTGGAAGCCGCCATCCTGCAACGCAAGCTGGGCGCCAGCTTGCTGCCGGGCCGCTGGGTTGATGTCGGCACACCCGAACGCCTGGCCAGCCTACAAAACTGAGCATCGCACCCGCGCTGAAAGCCTTGCGCTGCGGATTTGCCCGCATAGCGCCCCCGCCCGCCTGAGCCAGAATCGGCCATTGGCTTGATGGACCGGCGATGGCGGCGACTCTTCAACATGGCGTGGCGAAAGCGGCAGCTCGAGGCTGGCTGATAGCCGCCGTGTTGGCCCTGCTTGCCACCGCCGCACTGAGCTGGTGGCAATGGACGCTGGCCCCGCAGCCCTGGATTGGGCTGCAACTGCTGGGGCTGTTGCTGGCCCTGTATGCCGTGTTCGCCTTGGCGCGCCAGCAAAAACATGCGCAGGAGCAAGCCAAGTCGGACTTAACGGCCCTGCACAAGCAAATCCTCGAAGCCATCAACGCCATGCCGGCAGGCTTCGAAATCTGGGATGCCGACGATCGCCTGCTGCTGCACAACGAGCTGATCAAGCGCCAATACGCCGTGCTCGGCACCGAGTTGCGCAGCGGCGCGGGGTTTGAGGACTTGGTCCGTCAGTCCTTGCAGCTGGGCATGATCAAGGAAGCCATCGGGCAAGAAGAAGCCTGGCTGCAAGCGCGCTTGAACGGGCGTCGCCAAGTCGGCGCCAGCGTGAGCACGCCCTTGCTGACGCAGTACGGCGACCGTTGGATTCACATCTACCAGACCCGTTGTCCGAGTGGGCAGCTGGTCTGCGTTCGCATGGATGTGACCGAATTGATTCACGCGCAGCACGACTTGGCGAGGCTGCAAGCACAGTCGCAGCAAGACCGCATGCTGCTGGAACGCGCCATTGACGCCATGCCGGCCGGCATCGAGATCTATGACGAGCAAGATCGCCTGGTCAAGGTCAATCGCCGCATGATGGCCTTGCAAGCCCACCAGGACTACGCACCGGGCCAGCCCTTCGAGGCGCTGTTGCGGCGCACGCTGGCGGCCGGCGCCTTACCGGCCGAGGCGGTCGGGCGCGAGGATGAATGGGTGGCTCAGCGCCTGGCCAGCCGCGGCAAGCAACAGGGCCCGATGTTGAATCAGCTTCCCAATGGCCTGTGGGTGCAGACCCATGAGACACGCACGCCTGAGGGGTATTTGCTGGCGGTGCGTCAGGACGTCAGCGCCTTGGTGGCCAAGGAGCAAGAGCTGAAGGCCAGCCAGACCGAACTGGAGGCGATCATCCGCACCGCAGCGGTGGCCATTGTCACCATCGACGCGCGCGGTCAGGTGCTCAGCAGCAACCCCGCCTCCGAGCGGCTGTTTGGTTATGCGCAGGCCGAATTGCTGGGCCAGAACATCAGCCTGCTGATGGACGAACCCGAGCGCAGCCACCACGACCACTACCTGCGCCGCTATGCCGAACAAGGCGGCCAGCTGACCGGCCGACCGAAAGAGTTCCACGCCCTGCACAAAAACGGCCACGCGCTGACGGTGGAAGTGGCGGTCTCCGAAGTATGCGGTGCCGACGGACCGTTCTTCGTCGGCGTCATTTCAGACCTGACCGACCGCAAGCAGTTTGAACTCGAGTTGCAGCATGCCAACGAGCGCCTGCTGCGCCTGTCCACCACCGATGCCTTGACCGAGCTGGCCAACCGGCGCCTGCTGATGCAAAGGCTGGAGGAGGAGTGGCGCCGCGGCCTGCGACTCGGCACGCCACTGAGTCTGCTGCTGATCGATGTGGATTACTTCAAGCTGTTCAACGACCACTACGGCCACCAAGCCGGTGACCAGGCCTTGATCCAGGTAGCGCAGGCGTTGCGCAACAGCGCCTGCCGCCCCACCGATCTGGTGGCGCGTTATGGCGGTGAGGAGTTCGTGCTGCTGCTGGCGCAAACCGATGCCGAGGGCGCGCTGGCCGTGGCCGAACGCTGCCGCGACGAGTTGCGCCAAGCCGCCGTCGAGCATGTCTTGTCAAGCCATGGCCAACGCCTGACGCTCAGCATCGGCATGGTCAGCGCCGTGCCGGTGCGCGGCGGGTCCGCCTCGCAATGGCTGGCGCAGGCCGATTTGGCGCTCTACCAAGCCAAGGCGAAGGGACGCGACGGCATCGTGAGCACGCCACTGTTTGGAGCGGACTGAAGCGTTTCCGACGCCCGACAGAGCACCGACTCAGTCCGCCGCAGCGCTCGGCACCCAGGACCCGGCCACCTGCAAGCCGCCGCTCTCGGCCCACTGCGACCAAGGCTGGTGCGCCGCCCGCTGCAGACTGGCGACATCGCTGCCGCTGCAAGCGATCGCGCCCAACCAACCATTGCGGCCGCCGCGTTTGACCTGGTAGAGCGCGGCGTCAGCCAGATCGATCACCGTCGACCAGTCGAGCGCCGCCGGCGCATCCGGCGCCAGCGGATAGCAGGCAAAACCGACCGAGCAGGTCTTGCTCAACAAGCGCCCATCATCGAGCTGGAACGGTTGCTCCGACACCACCGCACAGGCCCGTGCGGCCAAGTCGGCGGCTTGGGCGCGCGTGCTATCCCGCGCCACGATCAAAAACTCCTCGCCGCCCCAGCGCAGCAGGTAATCACTCTCGCGAAATACTTGCTGCAATCGCCCGCGCATTTGCTGCAGCACCGCATCACCCGCGGCATGACCGAACTGGTCATTGATCTGTTTGAAGTGATCAATGTCGAGCAAGAAGAACAGCAGGTCAGCGCCGTCCACGGCCTTTGCATCCTGCTGCCCCGCCATGGCCCGCGCGCCCCCGGCCTGATAGCGGAGCAGGCTGAGGGACACATCAGCCTCGATATGCTGGGTCAAGAAGCGCCGGTTTCGCAGGCCCGTCAAGGGGTCCGACAGGCTGGCCTCCTCCAAGGCCGCTGTGCGCTCACGCACCTTGCGCTCCAGCCACCCTTGGCGCGCGCGCAGCTGGCGGGTACGCAGTTGAACCAGGCCGAAGATCAAGGCCCCCGACACGATCAGCAGCGCGATGCTAAACCACCACTGCTGCCACCAAGCGGGCAAGACCTTGACGGCGATGGCCAGCTCCTGCTCGCTGGCCACGCCGCTGCGGTTCTGAGCCCGCACCCGCAGCAGGTAATCACCGGGGCTCAAATTGCTGTAGCTGGCAACACGCAGATCGGCGCCCGTCTCGATCCAGTCGGGATCGAAGCCCTGCAGGCGATAGGCATAGCGGCTGCTGCCCGCCATGCTGAAGTCCAGCACCGCAAACTCGACGCTAAAGCTGCGCTGCTCCGGCCGCAACAGCAAGCCGTTCTGCATGGGGCCGGCTTGCTGTCGTTCACCATTGACGCGCAGCTCGGCCACCGCCAGCGGCGGCGCGTGGGCCGGCCGGTCGAAGCGCTCCGGCTCCACCACGGCCACCCCCTTGGCACCTCCGAACAGCATGCGGCCGTCCTGCGTCTTGGTGAAGGAGAAAAACCAGGGTGTGCCGATATCGATGCCGTCGGTGGCGGTCAAATAGTCCAAGCGCCCGCTGACCGGGTCATAGACATGCATCTGAGTCCAGATGCGGCCGCGTCGGTCTTCCAGCAGATTGGCGCCATAAGGGCGGTTGACGATGCCATGCCGCTCGCTGATGCGCTCAAAGCTGGCCCGTTCGCCATCCCAGGTCTTCATCCGATGCAGGCCGGCCACGGCGGTATCGACCCAGAGCGTCTGCCGGCTGTCGAACAAAAGACCCAGCACGACCGGATTGCCCAGTTCGGCGCCAGCCTGGGCCTGCAACGCTTCCAAGTGCTGCGCACCCGGCGGGATGCGGAACAAGCCTTTCATGCTGCCGACCCAGAGGCTGTGGTCGAGTGCCTCGGCCATCACATGGATTTCGCCACTGAGCGCCTGCCCGTCGCCTTGTATGACTCGCTCGGTCCGCTCGGCGCCCGGCGCGAGCCGATACAGGCCATCGGCCGCACCAATCCACAAACTGCCCTCGCTGCCGACCAGCAGCCGACGGGTCTGGCCGCCGCCATGCGGCAGGGTGCGCAATTGCCGGCCAGCCCGGTCGTATTGATACAGCAGAGATTCAGCACCCAGCCAGATCGTGCCGGCCTCGGCGCCTTGTCCCTTCGATTCAGCCAGGTCCTTCGAGCCCACCTGCACCATCGCCGTGATGCGAGTCGCCTGCAGAAGCGCCACCGCCGACCGGTCTTTGGGCGCGCCCTGCGGCTGCGGCCTCAGCGCGCCAATGACCCGCAAGGCCGGGTCCAAGCGGGCGACGTCCCCTCCATGGGTGGCGGCCCAGATTTCACCGTTATCCAGTTGCAGAAGGCTGCGCACGTCGGCGCTGCGCAAGGGGCTGGCAGGCGCCTGGTCGGCCTCGCGCACCCAGATGCTCTGATTGGCCGGGTTGTGGCGCTGCAGGCCGAGGCCAAAGCCGCCAACCCAAACCCAGCCAGCCCGGTCCACCAGCAACTGCACCACCTCGTCGCCGGCCAAGCCCGCCGACCGGCCCGGCCGATGGCGCAGCGGCCGCAGCAGCTCCGTGCTGCGCACCTGATGCACATCGATGCCGGCTGCATGGCCAACCCAGATCTGCCCACCCGCCACCTCGACAATGCTGTTGACCGCGCCGCGCCCGCTGGCCCCGCGCTGCAGCGCCGCATCGGCCAGCAGCGTGCCGCGCAAGCTGTCCGGGTCCAATACGGCCAGCTTGCCCTGCTGGGTGCCGACCCAGATGCGACCGTCCGAGGCCTCGAAAATCGCCTGCACCGTCTGCCCAGCCAGCTCGCTCAGCACCGGCTCGAATCGATCCGAGCCCTTGATGCGCCGGCTCAGGCCCGACCAGGTACCGACCCAGAGCGTGCCCTGACTGTCGGCCAGCAAGGCCTGCACCCGGTCATCATCGAGGCTGCCGGCTTGCTTGGCGTGACGATGATGCTGAAATTCGCCGTTAGTCGGATTGAAGCGATCCAGCCCCGCACCCAAGGTGCCCACCCAGATGGCGCCATCGCGGTCCTCCGCCAAGGCGCGCACGGTCGCCAGCGGCGCCGGTGGCGGGCCGGCGCGGTCCGGCGAACGCCGCTCGGGATTCAGGTGACTGACCTGCTCGGTCAAGGGGTCATAGACCAACAAGCCATCGGTCTCGCTGCCGATCCAGAGGCGGCCATCGCGGCCGGGCAGAATGGCGCGCAGCCAGCCCAGATTGCGAGCCGCGGGCCGTGCGCTGGCGCGCTCTTGCGGCCTGAAATGGTAGGCATCGTGGCGCACCAAGCCGTCACCGGTGCCGATCCAGATAAAGCCGGCCCGGTCCTGCGCCAGCGAGGCCACCACATCGCGCGGAATGATGCCCGCCCCGACCGACTCAAAGCGCGGTTCGGCCAGGCCGCGGAGCGAATCTTGTGAAATGGGTGGATCGGCCGGCTTGGCCCAGGCCTGGCCAAGCGACCAGACCCACACCATCAAACAAGCCAGCAAGCGCGCGAAATTGGACATCGCATCACTATGACATGCGGACATGTCAGGGCCGGCCGAGGCGTGCGCAAAACGCCTCAGCGCAAACCCTTGGCGGGCGCCTCACTCAGCCAGCATGCGCCAGCGTGATCGCGTCAATGCGGGCCAGCAGTTCCGGCGTTAGCTTGGGCGTCAAGGCCCGCGCGCCCAGGTTGTCCTGCAGCTGAGCCAGCTTGCTGGCACCCAGGATCACGGTGGACACATGCGGATTGCGGTTGGCCCAGGCGATCGCCAATTGCGCCACATTGCCACCCAGCTCGGCGGCAATGCCGCTCAACTCGGCCACGGCCTCGTTCTTGGCCTTGTCGGTCAGACCCTCGCGCATCCAGCTCATATTCTCCAGCGCACCGCGGCTGCCGGCCGGCACGCCATCCTTGTACTTGCCGGTGAGCAGGCCCGAAGCCAGCGGGCTCCAGGTGGTCAGGCCCAGGCCGATGTCCTCATACAAGCGCGCGTACTCCTGCTCCACCTTGTTGCGATGGAACAGGTTGTACTGCGGCTGCTCCATCACCGGCTTGTGCAGATGGTGACGTTCCGCAATCTCCCAGGCGGCGCGGATATCGCTGGCCGACCATTCGCTGGTGCCCCAGTAGAGGGCCTTGCCCTGGGTGATCATGTCGCTCATGGCGCGCACCGTTTCCTCAATCGGTGTGTGCGGATCGGGGCGGTGGCAATAGGCCAGGTCGACAAAGTCCAGCTGCAGGCGCTTCAGCGAACCGTCGATGGCCTGCATCAGGTACTTGCGGTTCAGCGTGTCTTTGCGGTTGACGGTATTGCCTTCGCGCTCCAAGCCCCAGAAGAACTTGGTCGAGACGATGTAGTTCAGACGCGGCCACTTCAAGGCCTTGAAGGCCTCGCCCATCACCACCTCGCTCTGGCCCAGGGCATAGACCTCAGCGTTGTCAAAGAAGTTGATGCCGGCGTCATAGGCGGCGGCCAGCATCTCGGTGGCGGCGCGGGTGTCCACCTGCTTGTGATAAGTCACCCAGGAACCCAGGGACAACTCGGAAACTTGCAGGCCACTGCGGCCCAATCGACGGTATTGCATAGCATCCACTCCCGCTGCCGCAGCAGCGCAACAAATTCTAGAAAAGGGGTGAGAGGGTCGCAGCGTACCCGAGTCGCTCGGTTCCTGCAGCGCAGCCCCGAATCACCCATCAGAGCGAGCCACAGCACTGCTCGGCTCATGGAGAATGCCGCCGAACCCCAGTAGCCGGCAGCCCCATGAACGAATTGCCCCCCGCCCCTTGCGAGCCGAGAGAGCCCGCCCCCGCCCCGACGGGCCGGCGTGACTTCGTGCGCCAATCGCTGGCCATGGTCGCCGGCGCCGGGGCAGCGCTGGGCACGCTCGGCCTGAGTGCTTGCGGCGACAGCTCGGCGCCACCACCCGCTCCGCCACCGCCGGCCCCGCCCCCCTCGCCCCCCACACCCACTACGCTCAGCTTCAGCCACGGCGTCGCCAGCGGTGACCCCTTGCAGGACCGCCTAATCCTCTGGACCCGCGTGCTGGACTTGAAGGACGCCAACGCCAGCCTGACGGTGCGCTGGGAAGTCGCGCGCGATGTCGATTTCAAGACCCTGGTGAACAGCGGCGAGGCCCAGGCACGCGTGGAGGAGGACCACACGGTCAAGGTGGACGCCGGTGGCTTGCAGCCCGGGCAGCCGTACTTCTACCGCTTCAGCTGCAAGGGCGTGAGCTCGCCCGTGGGCCGCGCCAAGACGCTGCCCATCAGCGCCAGCCAGGTGAAGCTGGCGGTGTTTTCTTGCGCCAACTATCCATCCGGCTTTTTCAATGTCTATGCCGAGGCCGCCAAGCGCGAGGACCTGGACGTCGCCGTCCACCTAGGCGATTACATCTACGAATACGGCCGCGGCGACTACGGCAGTACCAACGCCGCGACACTCGGGCGCGAAGTGGAGCCGGCCAGCGAAGCCCTCAACTTGAACGACTACCGGCGCCGCTACGCACAGTACCGTTCAGACCCGGACCTGCAGCGCCTGCACGCCGCTCTGCCGATGATTGCGGTCTGGGACGACCATGAGGTCTGCGATGACGCCTGGTCCGGCGGCGCACTCAATCACCAAACGGCCACCGAAGGCGATTACGCCGCACGCAAGGCGGCCGCCATACAGGCTTATCACGAGTGGATGCCGATCCGCACCGGGACCCACCGGGAGCTGATCTACCGCAGCTTCGCCTTTGGCGATCTGCTCGCTCTGCACATGCTGGACACCCGGCTGGCGGGCCGCGACCGGCAGCTTGACTACGCGCGCTACGGCGGCGCCAGCAACTTCGATAGCACCCGCTTCGACGCCGATCTGGCCGACCCGAGCCGCCAATTGCTGGGCACGAGCCAGCAGCAGTGGTTGCAGCAGCAAATGGCCAGCTCCACGGCGACCTGGCAGGTGCTGGGTCAGCAGGTGCTGATGGCGCGCATGAAGGTGCCGGCAGCCATGCTGTTCGAATTCAACACCCCGGGTAGCGGCCTCAGCATGCAGGCCTATCTCGATCTGCGCCTGAAGGCCAAGTTTTCGCCAGCCTCGCTGACTGAGCAGGACCGGGCCTGGTTAGCGCTACCCGCTTTGCCCTACAACCTCGACGCCTGGGACGGCTATGACGCCGCCCGCGAAGCGCTGCTCGCCAGCGCCCGCGACCTGAACAAGAACCTGGTCGTGCTGGCCGGCGACAGCCACAACGCTTGGGCCAGCAATCTGGCCGATCGCGCCGGCACGCCGGTCGGCGTGGAGTTCGCCACCGCCTCGGTCAGCTCGCCCGGTATCGAGGCCTATGTCGGCAAGGATGCGGCCCCGCTGCTGGCGCCCGCGCTGACCGAATGGGTCGGCCCATTGACCTGGGCAGACACCTCACGCCGAGGCTTTCTGGTGATCACTGCCACGGCCCAAGACTGTCGCGCCGAGTGGGTCTTTGTCAGCGACATTGCCAGCCGAAGCTACAGCGCCAGCGTCGACCAGACGATGAGGGTGCGGCCTGGTGCCGGCCACCGCGCGCTGCTGCAGGCCTGATGGCGCTCGCTCAGGCTCGGCCACCTCAGGGTGACCGCTATAGTGAAGCGTCCTTCATCGCCGTATAGCCTCAAGCCGGCCGCTCACGCCATGCGCTCTCTTCTTCATCCGCCAAACGCCGCCTCCGCCCCGACCGCCGAACAGTTGCGGCTGGCCGTGGTGGGCGCCGGCCCGGCCGGGCTGACCCTGGCCCTGTTGGCCGCACAGTTGCTGCCCCAAGCGCATATCACCCTGTTCGACGCCCGCCCTCTAGAACGCGATGTCTCAGGCGACCCGCGGACGCTGGCCCTGGCGCTGGGCAGTGTGCAATTGCTGCAGCGCCTGCAGGCCTGGGACGGCAGTGCCTCACAAACGATTCAAAGCGTGTCGGTCAGTCAGGCGCCGCCGAGCTTGCAGCACCCGCTGTTCTCGGTCTTCAACCCCGGTGTCGATGAGCCCGAGGTCTGCCTGAGCGCCGCCGAGCAGGGCGTGGCGCAACTCGGCGCAGTGATCAGCTATGGCCAGTTGGTCGCGCCCCTGCAAGCCGCCTGGTTGGCACGCGCCGCGCAGGAACCGGCCCGCCTGTGCAGCCGCTTCGGCTCGCCGGTGCAAGGGCTGAAGGCATTGGGCGGCAGCGACGGCGGGGTTGAGGTCGACGCCGGCATTGCCGAGCGCTTCGACTTGGCCGTGGTGGCCGAAGGCGGCGTGTTTGCCGAGCAAGCCCGCAAGGCGCTGCAGCATGACTACCAACAAAACGCCTGGGTCGGCACCGTCACCCTGGCCGACGACAGCCCGCTCGGCGCAGCCTATGAGCGTTTCACCCGCCACGGCCCCGTGGCCCTGCTGCCGTTGAAACCGACGCAAGGCCAGCGGCGCGCCTCGCTGGTCTGGTGCGTGCCGCAAGCCGAGGATGAGGTGGCTGGGCTGAATGAGGCGCAGCGGCTGGCGGTGCTGAACCAATTGCTACCGGCCAGCGTCGGCCGCCTGCAAGCCATCGGCCCGCTGAAGTGCTTTGCCTTGGGCCTGAATGCCGAACGCACCCTGGTCGAACAGGGCTGCATCGTGCGCATCGGCAATGCCGCGCAAACCTTGCATCCGGTGGCGGGCCAGGGCCTCAATCTGGGCCTGCGCGATGCCTATGCCTTGGTCGACGCCTTGCGTGGCGGCCACGGTCTCGCTGAAGCGCTGCGCCGGGTCGAATGGCAGCGCGCACCGGACCGCTGGAGCATGATTGCCACCACCGATTTTCTGGCGCGCAGCTTCGCCTGGCGCTGGCCGGGCCTGCCGATTGCGCGCGGCCTGGCACTCGCCGCGCTGCAGGCCGCCACGCCGTTGAAGAAGGCTTTGGCACGGCAGATGATGTTCGGGCGCCGCTAAGCTACCGCTAAGGCCGTAGGTCGGCGAAGTAATTGCGACTCGCGCCTCTCCTTTGCGACTGACGGGCGTTAGTTCATGCGACTGACCTACCGTGTGTTGCGAAGGCTACGTAGTGGCGAGGAGTTCGGGGGGCTTTCAATGCTGGGTGACTGCCCCATAGCATTTGCGGATCGGGTGGCTTGGCAAGCTGGCCGCTTTCGGCGATTCCGGTCCTACGGGACGCTGAAACTGAACTGCGGCAAAGTGCCCATAGCGGGCATCCGAAGTGCCGACATCTGAGCTAACGATACAGCGGCCGCGGTCATTCGCGGCCGAGAGCCAGACTCACGGTGCCAGCCACTCAGCAGTCACTGCCCCGCTGCAGAGTTTGCGGCGCCGATGTCGGGCCTCGAATGTGCGGCGGTCATTCAGGTGAGCAGCTCACGAAATTCTCGGTCAGCCGGCGCCGAATGGCTGCTGCTTAATCCGTCGAATAGGCGCTATCGAGCCTATCGGAGCCGCTCGCTGCTTCGTCGTCCGAGGCAGCAGAGGTTTGTATAGGGTCGTCTGAGACCTACCCGCGCGACAGAGCATGGCTGCGCCAACACCGGGCTGAGAGCAGGTGTTGGACAAGCCTTCGGGGAGGAAACTGCGGGGACCGTGGTGCTGCGAGTCATCGCTGCCCAGCTATGCGATTTGACAGGCCACCTTTGCCGTCCCTGCCTTTTGGGGGACTTAGTTGATGCCCATCGACGAAGACCCAATGCGCTGTCTTGACGGGTGAGTTGCGATGGTGAGCGCTGTCCTTGCCGGGCTGCCGGTGTCACTTGGCATTAAAGCAGGGCCCGCCGGCCGACAGTCCACAGCCTCGCTGCATCTGCATCCGTTGCCGGTGAGCAGTGATCAAGGTGGGCCTCGCCGTGGGATGGGCGCTCATGTCGCCCCCCCAATTTCGGTGAAGGCCACGGATTGGCTGCCCGCGCAGGAAGGTCTGCACAGCTACGCTCCCCGCTTCCTTCCCACACTCGGTCGCCCTCATGCGCTTGCGCTTCGTTCGTCGTAACCAACTTACGGGACGACTTGCAACTTCAATAGTGCACCCATGCTGGGCGCACCATGAAAAATTCCCGCCTCGGCGGGACTTGCAAGCTCAGTCTTGCACCTGCGCTCAGGCCTTGCGGCGGCGTGCAGCGCCAATGCCGAGCAGGGCCACGCCCACGAGGGCGAAGGAGCCGGGCTCGGGCACGTGGTTGCCGGCTTGGCCGTCGTAGGCCAGGGCGTTGGCGAACAGCTGGCGGTAGTCGCCGGTGACGACGCCATAGGCTTCGGCATTGGGGAACAGCGAGACGTCGATCACATTGCGAGCGCCGTTGATGCCCACGAAGGCGCGGCCGTCATCCCAGGAGGCCACCAGGTCGGCATCGACGTCCAGGGTGTTGTTCCAGTCACCGCGGTACCTGCTGGCACAAATCGAGCTCACGCCGGCCATGATGGCGCTGCTGCTGTCGTAGCTGCCGAGGCAGGCCGAATTGTAGGCATCACCGCGGCCCGAAACGAAGGGTGCGTAGCCGCTGCTGGCAATGCGGCCGGCGTTGGGCACTTCCTGGCCCACGAAGGTTGCGCGCACCACTCGGCCGCCGGCGTCGACATAGTCGGCCAGCATATTGCCCAGCATGCTGGCATCGGAAGGGTAGAGGTTGCTCCAGAACAGGATCGAGTCGTACTGTTTCAGCAACGCCAGGCTGGGCGTGCCGGACTGCGCGGCATAGGTGCCGGAGTTAGCTTGGTCGAAGCGGGCGTCGCTGCCGATGATGGCGCTTTGTACCGCGGCGAGGCCCGTGTCGGCGCCCAGGAACAACGTCTTCACCGGGCCGGCGTGAGCGGCGAGGGAAATCAGCATCGAGGCAGCTAGGCCCGCGGTGCGCGCCCAAGTGGTGGTCTTCGTCATTTGCGTGTCCTCTATGGATTGAAACCGAGCGGCATGAGCCGGTGAAGCCATCTTATGACGCGTGCCCCGCATGTACCGCATGCGCAGGCCCCGCAACTGCGGGGTGAGGGCCCGCGAATGTCGTGACGTCTTTTGCGTGGGCGACTGGCTTCGAAGGTGAAGCGGCCAGTCGAGAAACTAGTCTTTCAGCGGCAGGAGTTCATGAATGCTGTCGTTCGGAAGCCAGACCGCGAATGACTCGGATCAGCCTTCCTGCGTCGGGCGATCTCGCGCGATGGGCGGCAGCAAAGGGCACTGAGTTGCCAAGTAGTCCGTGCCGTCGAAGTGTCCCGGCCGGCGCCTGGCCGAGAGTTGGAACAAACGCCGTATAGCTGACGTTCGGTTCGCCGACCGTTTTGCTCTGCGGCGGCTTACTTGCAACGGGCGGCCTTACGCTCCCGGCCAGTTCCGGTCACTCACAGCCGTTCCCGAAACCTGCCTTTGCAGGAACATAGGGCATCTCGAGCATAAGGGCCGAAGCCCGGCATCGGAGTTGTTATGCTGCGCTCCATGTCGCAGGAACAGCAACAACTTGAAGCCGCGGTCGCGGCTCTGGAAGCGCAGCGCCCCGTGCTGGGTAACTCCGTCGTCGAAACTCTGCTAGCGCCGGCGCGCGCTCGGCTGGCAGCTTTGGCGGCTCCGCCCGAGCCCCCATCTGAGATGGAGCAGCAGCTCAAGCAGGTGAGCATCCTGTTCCTGGACGTGGTGGGTTCCACCACGTTGAGCCAGCGCCTGGATCCGGAAGCCATCAGCGCAGTGATGGACGATGCCTTGTCGCGCGGCACGGCGATCGTTGAGGGGTTCCACGGCAAAGTGCTTCAGTACGCGGGAGACAACATCTTGGCCGCGTTCGGTGTTGACGAGACCCGCGAGGACGACGCCGAACGCGCTGTGCACTGCGGTCTGGCGCTGCTCGAATTGGGCCGCATCCTCGGTGCGGAAGTCTTGGCCCGTCACAGTCACGCAGGATTCAACGTGCGCGTGGGTATCCACACCGGCGGCGTGCTGCTGGGTGGCGGGGTAGACGCCGAAGGCACGATCCGCGGCATCGCGGTGAACATTGCCGCGCGCATGGAGCAGACCGCCCCGGCCGGCGCCTTGCGCATCAGTCACGACACCTACGCCCAGGTGCGCGGCCTGTTCGAGGTGGATGCGCAAGAGCCGCTGGCGGTGAAGGGTGTCGATGCACCCGTGCAGAGCTACCTCGTGCGCCGCGCCAAGCCGCGCCAGTTCCGCATCGGCACACGCGGCATCGAAGGGGTGGCCACGAAGATGATCGGCCGCGACGCCGAACTCGAAGCGCTGCAGGCCGCCTACCACCGCCTCTTCGAGCAGCGCACGCTGGCCGCCGTCACCGTGGTGGCCGAAGCCGGCATCGGCAAGAGCCGGCTGCTGTACGAATTCGAAGCCTGGAGCGAGGCCCGCCCCGAGAGCGTCTTCCTCTTCCGCGGCCGCGCCACGCCGGCCACCGGCACGCAGACCTTCGGCCTCTTGCGCGACATCATCGCCTGGCGCTTCCAGATCCACGACGACGACAGCATCGAGGCCGCAAGGAAGAAGATGGAAGACGGCATCGTGCCGCTCTTCCTGCACGACGACGGGCCTGATCTGGCCGAAGGCCACGCCCACCTGCTGGGCCACCTGATCGGCATCGAGTGGAAGGCCAGCCGCCACATCCGCGGCATCCTGGAAGACCCCAAGCAGATCCGCGACCGTGCGCATCACGCAGCGGCGCAGATGTTCCGGCGTTTGGCCGCCCAAGGTGGCGCGCCTGTTGTTCTGCAGCTCGAAGACTTGCATTGGGCCGACGAGGAGAGCCTGGACTTCCTGCACTACCTGGCCGACGTCAACCGCGACATCCCACTTCTGCAACTGGCCTTTGCCCGACCGACACTGTTCGAGAGACGCCCAGATTGGATCGGCAGCAATGACCGGCACGAACGCATCAACCTGACCGTGCTGGACCCGTTGGCCCGCCATGAGCTCGGCAAAGAACTGCTGCAAAAGTTGCCCGAAGTGCCTCCCATGTTGACCGAGCTGATCGTCGGCCGCGCTGAGGGCAACCCCTTCTTTATGGAGGAGCTCGTGCGCATGCTGATTGACCAGGGCGCGATCGACGCCTCGGGCGATACCTGGCGCCTGCAAGCGGACCGCTTGCAGGCAAGTAAAGTGCCGGTCACCTTAACTGGCGTGCTGCAGGCTAGGCTGGACAGTCTGCCAGCCCCAGAGCGGTTGACCTTGCAAGGGGCCAGTGTGATCGGGTCCGTGTTCTGGGACCGTGCGCTACTGGCACTGGATGCCCAGACCGAGGTCACACTGCCGCGGCTGGCGCAGCGGGAACTGGCCGTGCCACGCCCTGATGCCGAGTCTGACGGTTTGCGCGAGTACTCGTTCAAGCATGCCCTCCTGCACCAGGTGACCTATGAGACGGTGCTCAAGCGCCAACGCAAGCTGCTGCACGGCAAGCTGGCCCATTGGCTGGCCGCGCAGAGCCAGAGCAACAGCGCCCGGGCCGGTGACTTTTTGGGGCTGACGGCCCGCCACTTTGAGGCAGCGGGTGAGGATGCGAACGCGGTGGAGTTCCATGCGCAGGCAGCCGCGTACGCACATCAACGCTTGGCGCACGCCACCGCTCTGGCTCATGTGCAAGCGGCCTTGACCCTGCTGAATCAGGCTGGGGATGAATCCAGCCAGGCAGGCTTGCGCTGGCGGCTGATGTGCACACGAGAGAAAACCCTGGACCTCCAGGGTGAGCGTGAGTGCCAGGCGCAGGATCTCGATGCGATGGACCGCGTGGCCGCGGCCCTCGGTGATGATGAGCGGCGGTCCTATGTCGCCTTCAGAAGGTGCATCTGGGCAAACAACCTGGACAAACATGCCGAGGGTGAACAGTTTGCACGGCAGTCCGTGGCCTTGGCCGAATCAGCGTTAACCAATGCTGCTGGCGGCCCCAACGCAGGCGCGGATCTGATCAGCCTGCGCGAGCATCTGCTGATCAGTCTGCGGTGGCTGGCTCAGTTCATGCTGCTACAAGGACGGCTGGAAGAGGCTGAGGCCGTGCTCCAAAAGGCTTTGAGCGAAGCCAAAGCGCGTACGCTGCTCAAACCCCAGGCCGAGTGCCTCAGCGGTCTCGCTTGGGTTGCCTACATGCGCGCCGACACAGTTCTTGCGCTGAACCTGTTGAGCGCTTCCATTGACTTGGCCCGCCAGCTTGGCGATCGCCAGAGTGAATGCATAGTGCTGACCAATCTTGGTGCTGCTCGCGCTGGGTTGGGCAACCTGGCAGGCGGTCAGCACGACGCTGAAGAAGCCCTGCGACTCTCCAGCCAGCGTGGGCATCGAAGCTCGGAATGCGCCAACCTTTGCAACCTGTCCTGGATTGCACTTTTGCGGGGCGATGGAGCCCGCGCGCTGGACTTGGCAGACCGCGCACTTGACATTGCCTTGGCCATTCACGCGCGACTGTTTGAGGCCGTCAGCTTAATCAATAGCGGCCACGCCCAGGCTGCGCTGGGGCAGCCAGAACTTGCGGCGCAGGCGTATGTGCGCGCACGCACGGTGGCGGAGGAGATCGAGTCCAGCTGCCGATTCGAAGCCAGCGCCGGACTGGCAAAACTTGCATTGATGCGAGGGGATGTCGGTGCTGCCTTTAACGAGGTCAGTACCCTGCTGACGCCACCGGGGGACACATCGGAGATGGCTGCGGCTGCAGTCGGATGCTTCGACGATTCCGAAAACGCTGTCCTGATCGAGCTTATCGTCTGCCAGGTATTTTTCGCTGCAGATGACTCACGCGCAACATCCTGGCTGCGCCGCGCCTACGAGGGTCTGATGGCCAAGGCCGACACCATCACCGATGCTGATATGCGTCAGATGTTTCTCAACGACATTCCGCACCACCGTGAGCTTGTGGCGCTTTGGGAGGCGCGGCATAAAGGGTAAGGGCTATGGATCGACCTGCTATTGACCTTAGCCGGGGCAGCATGCCGCAACTTAGACTTAGATCAGCCAACAAAGGACATTGCGAACAGAGCGTCGGCTTAGCAGCGTTTGTTCCAACTCTCGGCCAGGCGCCGGCCGGGACACTTCGACGGCACGGACTACTTGGCAACTCAGTGCCCCTTGCTGCCGCTGAGGCCCGAAGGTAGGCCAGCTCCTTTGGCTGAGACCGGTCATTAAAGCCGAATCGATTGCACAACTGTCGCAGCAACATTGGCGCTCTTGTAGGCCAGCTGCTGAAACAGTGTCGCGGAGTACGCAGACGCGATGGCGCCGCCACCTCCAAGTCCTTGATCCACCTTGCGCGCCAGAGCAACTACTCTGGCGGCTTACGAAGGCAGCGCTGAACGCCCATCGGCTCAGACCGCCGGGCTCGTCAAAACTAGTGATTCCCTGCCGACGAGGATAGGAACAGAATCGCCCATCCGGCCGCTGCGGCATGGGGCCACAGCGCGAGTCTGTTCTTTACCAAGGAGTCATCATGGTGAGAGTCGTCAGCTATATCGGTCATGCCTCGCACGCCCGTTTCTTGCCCGCTGGTCTGAGTCTGTTGGCCGCAGCCGCCCTGGTGGCCTGCGGCGGCGGCAGCAGCAGCGACCCCACCCCGGTCACCCCGACACCCATCAAAACCACCGACGTCACCGTCGGTGTGGTCGACGGCCCGATACAAAACGCCTTGGTCTGCTTGGATGCCAACGACAACGGCCTGTGCGAGAGCACCGAGTTGCAGGGCAAGACCGATGCCGACGGCAAGGTCACGCTGAAGGTGCCAGACAGCGATGTAGGCAAACATGGCTTGGTGGCTGTGATCGGCACCGATGCGGTGGACAAGGACAACGGCCCCGTCACCACCGCCTTTGTGATGAAAACGCCGGCCGATTCCAGCGCCGTGATCTCACCGCTGACCACGCTGGTGCAAACCCATATCGAATCGACCGGCGCCAGCACCAAGGACGCCGAAAAGGCGGTGCAGCAGCAACTCAACCTGAACGTGCCGCTGCTGGAGGACTTCAGCAAAAAGACCGACGCCGACAACAAGCTGGCCGCCGACGTGGCGCGTTTGGTGGTGGTGGCCAAGCAAAACCAGGTCAACAGCACCAACGATGCCAAGGCCAGCGACGGCAGCGCATTGGGCAAGAACGAAATCGACGTCGAGATCAACAAGCGCCTGCTGGCCCTGTTGCCCGAATTGATCGCGGCAGCCAACGACCCGACGGTGCTGAATGCCGCCAACAAGGATGACAAGGCCAAGGCCATTCTGGACAAGGCCAAGGAAATTTCCGATCAATCCGGGCTGAGCAAAGAAAACGTCGGCAGCGTGGTGGCCATTGGCAAGACCGCGGGCGCGCCCGAGGAAGCGGCCTCGGCGCCCAGCGCCGGCCTGTCGGTACGCTGGTTCACCTTTGGCGACCCCGGCAATTACTTCTACCGCAGCTACCACTCGACCGCCGCGCAAAACACCACCGACGCCAATGGCAAACGCCATTTCACCGATTTCCGCGAAGAGAAAGTCAGCGAGGCCGGCGTGCTGAAGAGCTTCCGGCAATTCGGCATCAGCTACGACGGCCGTGGCGACGGCAGCTGGAAGCGCAACCAAACCTACTGGACCGGCACTGAATGGTTCGACTGCCCGGCCGAATTCGTCAACGACGCCACGCCATGGGACAAGGACGGCAAGAGCGAGTCACTGACCTGCAAGGCCTTCAAGTCCAAGAACAAACGGGTTGGCAGCGATATCGCCGGCAAGACCATGCTGGAGGTGGTCAAGCAAATTCGCGCCTATCCGTTGTTTGACAGCCAAGGCAAGTTCGCCGACTGGGGCCCCAATCCGGACACCTATGCCAGCCAATTGGCGGCCAAGTTCCCGGCCAATGCCAAGCTGCACTTCTATAGCGGGCAAGATATCTTCAACCCGATCGGCTACAACAATACCGAAGCGGATGCGCTGCGCGCCTATGTGGCCGAGCTGGCCAACGGTGTGCAGGCCAAGTGCAATAGCTGGACCGGCTCGACCGACGCTTCGCTCAAAGCCGTGGCCACCACCCTGGATGCCACGATCGCCGCCAACCCCGGCAAACCCTGCGTCTACACACCCAACAAGGTGACGCATGGCGACAAATTAGAAAACTGGGGCGCCAGCACCCTCAGCATCGGCGACCTCAAGGACACCGGCTACAGCGCCCCCACCGCCTACTACAAGAGCGGCGTGCGCCGGCTGCGGCTGGGCTTTGGCGAGCCGGGCAAGCTCAACTTCTTCAGCTGCCTGGCGCGCAGCACTGACAACGCGTCCATGAACTGCGAAAAGATCGGCAGCGGCGAGTACAAGATCGAAACCGTCGGCGATGCGCGGGTCTTGAGCATCAGTGGCCTGCCCAGCCGGGCCGCGGCCATCACCTACGAGCGCATGTTCATCGAACGCGGCGGCAAGGTCTACTTCGGCTTCCAGGACAAGCTCAAGCAGACCAACCAGATCCGACCCAACAAGGAGGCCTTTGAGGCGCTGTTGAAGGCCTTGATGCCTTGACGCCCTGATTCCTCAGCCCTCTGCACGATGTACCAAGGCCCGCCTCGCGCGGGCCTTGCTGTTGATGCGCCCTCAAGCAGGCATGCCTCAGCCCAAAGCCAGTGCGATCACATCACGCAGCATCAGATTGACATTGCTGCGCACCGCGCCCTCATTGGCCAGCCGCAGGCGTTCGTTCTGGTCCAGCACGGCCGAGCTGAACTCGGCCACATGCTGACTGCGCAGGCGCCGTTGATAGAGCACCGTGCCGCTGCGCTTCTCGATCACGGTGTAGGCGATGGTCACCACCACCTTCATGGACAGGCCGATCATCGGCTGCTCCAACTCAACCAGCTTCGCCTCCAACTGATAGTCGCCAGCGCCCGGCCGCATGGCCAGCATGCCGGTGGCGCGCAACGAGCTGTCGAGCGCCTCCTGCAGCGCTGCATTGCTGATCTTGGAGCCCCACAACATACCGGTCGGCTGCCCACCGGTGACCGGCGAGAGCACGATCTGCCCCTTCAAGCGATCGGGCACCCAGGAGCGCATTTGCAGGCTTTCGGTCGCACTGAGGGCCAGATTGGGCGGTTCGGTGGGCGTGCCGCAGCCGGAAAGCCCAGCCAGCGCCAGCAGGGCAGCGGGCACAAAGCCCACGCCACAGCTCGAGCCCCGGCCCCGGCTCACTCGCCAGCCCCTTGCTTGACTCTGGGCCCCCGTTCTATCCATCTGCGCTACTCCTGCATGCGCGGCCACTGCCGCGTCCGACGCTCAAAGTCTGCGGTGCTGCAGGGCCGGCAACTGCCGCCTGACCGCCTGCAAACGCGCGATATCCAGCTCGGCCATCACCAGGCCCTCGCCCTCGGGCAAACAAGCCAGCACCTCACCCCAGGGATCCACAATCATGGAGTGCCCCCAGGTACGCCTGCCATTTTGATGCCGACCGCCCTGGGCCGGTGCGATGACATAGGCCTGATTTTCGACCGCTCGTGCGCGCAGCAGCAATTCCCAGTGCTTTTCGCCGGTGGTGTAGGTGAAGGCGGCGGGCACGCAAAACAGATCGCAGGCAGCCTGTCCGGGCTGAAAGCTCATGGCCCGGTACAGCTCGGGGAAGCGCAAGTCATAGCAAATGCTCAAGCCCAGCTTGAAGCGCTCGACCTGCAGCGTGACCGGCTCGCTGCCGGCCTCCAGCACGCGACCTTCGTCATACTGCTCACGGCCATTGTCAAAGCGGAACAAATGCATCTTGTCGTAGCGCGCCGCCAACTGGCCATCGGGCGCGTAGACGCAGCAAGCATTGCGCACATGCGCAGCATCGGCCCCACGTAAGGGCAGCGTGCCCCCCACCACCCACAGGCCCAAGTCGGCCGCGGTCTGAGCCAACGCGGCCTGGATCGGCGCTTGAGCCCGGTCTTCAAAAGGCTCGGCCACCGCCAGCTTGTCGGTGTCCGCCGAGCCCATCAGGCAGAAGTATTCGGGCAGCGCCACCAGCTGCGCGCCCTGTTCCGCGGCCTGCGCCATCCAGTGGCGTGCACGCGCGAGGTTATGCGCCACATCGGGGCCGGAGACCATCTGGATTGCTGCGACTTTCATGGGGGGCTCTCCTTGTCTAACGCTGACTTGCGTGCATTCAGGGCGCGCTGGCGGCCTTGCCCGGCTCATCCAAGCGGTGCTCCACCTGCTCGACCTTGGGCTCAACCCAAGTGCCGGTGATGTGAAACTCGCGCGTGCTGGCGGCCGCGAGCGGCCGGCTCAAAATCCACTGTGCCAAAAAAGTCCCCAGGCCGATGGCCGGGTTGATCGCCGCATAGGCCAGCGAGGCTCCGCCGGTGTTGATTTCGGGCACCACCAAGACGCGCAGGTTCTGCGTCTCTGCGGCCAGATCGGCGCTGCCATCGAGCAACACGGCCGCCTGCACGCCGCGAGTGCGCAGATTGCTGCTACTGGCCACGCCGCGCGTGATCTTCACATCGCCGCTGATGCCATCGAAGGTGAAGCCCTCGGAGAACACATCGCGGAAGTCAAACAAAAACCGACGCGGCAAGGATTGCAGACTCAACACACCCAGCAAGCGGCCAACACCCGGCTCGACGTTGAGGAACTGACCCGACTCCAGTGCCACGCTCAATTGCCCGTTCATGCTGGCAAAGTCAGGCGACAGCGGTTCGCCATTCCAGCCCAGCTGCCCGCTCAGCTGACCACGGCCGCCACGCAAGACCCGGCCCTGGCCAAAACGCTCCAAGGTATCGCCGGCGTCGACCAAGTCCAGCTTCCAGTCCAACACGGTGCGGCGCTGGGCCCGGCCCGGCTCATTCAGCCATTGGCCGGTCGCGTTCAGCACCGCATCGGGCGCCTTCAGCTGCAGCTTGCTGAGGCGCCAGTCGCGCGCCACGCCGCTGGCCTGCGCCTCCACCTCCAAACGCCCCAGGCGTTTGCCACGCAACTCAAAATCATCGACGACGATGTCCAGATCGGGCACATTACCCGGCTGGCTTTCGAGCACCCGCCCGACCGAGTCGGCCTCCTGTTTGGGCAAGGACAGTCGGCTCAACCTGGCGTAGATGCGGCTGCTCTGGCCGGGCTTGGCCGAGCGAGTTTCAAAGAAACCGCTCATCTGCTCGGCATCGATGGTGCAACGCCAGGCATTCGCCACATGGCTGATGCCAGCCACCACGCGGGTCAACGGACGCCCCATCACCTGCAGCGCGTTGGCGCGCAGCGCAATCTGGTTCGGCAGGTAGCCGCCTTCGCCGGCCTGCGTGCCCGGGTCTTGCGAGGCCTCACCGTTGGCCGGGCCCAGCAGGCGCTGCATGGCGGACTGCCAGGCATCCAGATTGAAATGATCCAGATTCGCCTGCAGCTGCACGCCACTGTCCGGAAGGCCGGGCAGATTGTCTTGAATGCTCAAGGCGCCCTTCAAAACGCGCGCAGGTTCTTGCGAAATATCGCGCAGATAGTGGGCCTGCAAGGTATTGCCCAGCTCCACGCGTAGCTCGTCGCGGCCGCCCTGCAGTGCCGTCTGCACCCGCAGCGGCAGGGGCGTGGCCGCATCCTTTTTCAGCGGCGCCGGCAGATCCAAACCCAGGCCGACGAGATTGCTGGTTAGCGCAAATTCGGGCTGCCCTTGCCGCAGCCCCAACTGCAAACGATAAGCGGCCTGGCCTGTAGCCGCCTGCGCCAGTTTCGCCGCCAGCCCCAGCTCCGGCATGCGCCGCAAGGCCTCGGCGCCGGCCACTCCTTGGGCGACAAATTGCAGGCTGCCGTCCGCTTGGTTGCCGCCGTCAATGCTGGCCTCGCCGCCCAATGCACGGACCTGCAGGCCCTGCAGCTTGACGCCGTGACGATCAAACTCAACCGAGCCGCGGGCATTCGCCATCAGCGGTAAATCGGGCCGCAACCTCAGGTCGCCGCCCAATAATTGCACCGAGCCCTTGACGACCGACCCACTCAACTCGTTCAAGGGCAGGCTCAAGCTGAGCTTCAAATTGGCCGCGCCGCTGGCCGTGGCGGCCGCCAACATCCGGCCGCTGGCCTCGTTGACAGGACTTTGCCGTACGAACTTCAACAACTCGGTGGCCGGCCCCGTGCCGTTGCCTTCGATCTCCAATTGGTGCTTGACCAAAAGGTCCTTGATGCCCCCCTTGATGCCGCTGAGTTCGTAGCCCAGCATGCGGGCGCGGGCATTGCGGAACTGCATGCCGCCGCGCTCGAACACCAGCTCGCCATTGATGCGCTCCAGCATCGGCCAGTTCAGGGCCTGCCCCTCGAGTACCGGCACATAGGCCAGGTCGACGTCATGCGCCTGGGTGACGATGCGGAACTGCCCTTCGCGTTGGCCCTGGAAGGGGAAGCGGGCCAAGTCACCGCGCAGCTTGACCGTCACCGCCCGCGCCTCGCCGGCGCGCAAGGCGTCGCGCAGATAGTCCAAGGTGTGGTGACCGACCGCCAAGGGCAGGTAATGCTGAACCTTGACGGCATCGATGCGATCGAACTTGCCGCTCAAGTCCAGCCAGCCCGGGAAGCGGGCCTCTGCCGGCGCCGCGCCACTGCGCCAGACCGCATCAAACTCGCCCCGCAGCTCTTCATTCGCCAATCGCAGCTCGCTGACGCGCAGCTCAATCTGCGCCGGCTGCTGCGGTTTGGTGTCGATGCGCCAGTTCAGCTTGCCGCTCAGGCGTTGCAGCGGCGGCAGCGGCCGACGGAACAGCCCCGGCAACGACACCACGCCGTCCTGCATGCTGATGCTGGCCTGGCCGCCGCGTTCGTTCGCATCCACATGCAGGTCCAAGCCACGCAGACCGGGCCGCGCAGGCGGCGCGGGCGCAGGCTCAAGGCTCGCGTCGAGCCCTGTAGCCACAAGGCTGGCCGACCCTTGCTCGGGCTGCACCTGTGGCGCCGGCGTCTCGCCCAATTGCAAGCCTTGTAGATCGCCCTTGACCTTGTAGCTGCGCGGCTCGTCCAGCGGGCCCTCCCAGCGCGCATTCAACTGGCTCAGCACACCGTGCGGCGCCATCTGGGCCAACCAAGCACGCGACTGCCCCCCCAGCGGCAGACGCTGGGCCAGCTGCGCCATCAAGGCCAGATCGAGCCGCTCGGCCACCAACTCACCACCCAGCGGAGTCAAGTGCTTGAATCGCTCGGCGGCGCTGGCCGCCCCTGCCCCGCTTGCCAACTGAGCCTTCGACGGCTCGGGCAGATTGAGTCCGATCTGCCAGTCGGATTTGGGCCAGACCACCCCATCACCGCTGACAAAGCCAAGCTGGCGAGCGCGCAGGCTCAGCTGCTTGGCCTCATGCAACATCTGCAAGCGGCCTTCGATTTGTTCCAGCGCCAGTTGCTCGGCCGTCGGCGCCAGCCGCATCTTGACGCTGCGCAGGCCCATGTCCACGGTGACCGCCTTGAGTCCGCCGCCCTTGATGTCGATCCAGGCCCGCAAGGCACCATCGCCCTCGCTCAGCTCGAAGGGCAGATCGATATGGCGGCGCAGTTCGCGCACGTCGGTGCGCGGTAGGTCGGCGTAGAGCTGGCCGCTCCAGGTCTGCAGTTCGCTGGGCCGGCTCAGCAAAGTCTGGGTGAAGCGGCCGCGCAAGCCGAAACGCTGACCCCATTCGGGCGGCGGCGAAGCGTCCAGCCGCAGCTCATGGCGGCGCAAGCCATTGCGCAGCACCAGATTCAAATCAGACAGATCCAGCGGCACGCTGCCGCGACGCTCATCGATCCAGCGCACCCGACCGTTCAGGATCACAAACTCATGCTGATTCAACAGCCAGTCGACCCACTCCTCGGCCAGACCGGCGGTCTCGGCATGCGGGCTGTCATCGACACTGAAGCCGGCCACATAGAACTTGCCGCGCGCATCGCGGCGAATTTCCATCTGCGGCGCATCGATCAGCAATTGCTCGAAGCGCAAATGCATGGACAGCAGCGAGCGCGCCGACAGCGCCGCAGCAACCCGCGGCAGTCGCAAGGCCTCACGCCCCTGCGGGTCAAGCAGACGCACATCACGCATTTCCAGCGCTGGAATCCATCCCCCGGAGGTGACGGTAATTTTCCCGATGCGCAATTCAATGCCCAGCGTTTGCGAAGCCCTTCGCTCCAGCGAACCACGCCATTCATCGATGTGCGGCAGAATCGCCCAGTGCAAAACCAGCCAGGCCAGCAAAACCAGGCTCCAGGCCAGCAACAGCAGCGCGAGCGCCCAGCGGGCCACGCGCCGGCCGATGCGGGCGGGACGTCGGAGCCGAATCAGGCCTGCAGCAGTGACAGAGGCAAGCACGGACATTTAGAAGAAGGAAGCACTTGCCATGAAGCCGTTGACGGAAAACCCTGGGACGCCCTGGCGGCAAAATAGCCATCGCCCTGAGCCTTGGCAATCTAGCACAGCGACCACTCACTTTTGCCGATGAGTTTTCCCGAGATGACTACGCCTTCACCCGTTTCCGGCCCTCGGGCATTGGCCGAGTACAGCCGTTTTGTCCAACGCGTGCGGCGCCGCTATGCCGACGAGTTGTCGCTGCTGCCGCCCGGACTGCCGAGCCGCCCCGTGATTGAGGCGCTGGTGGGCACGCTGCAAGCCGCCGGACGGCCCTTGGCCGCGGCCCTGCGGGTAGCGCGCCATCTGGTGCTGGAACGGCTGGCGGTGCTGGACATTGAAGCCAACGCGGCCATGCACGACATCACCGCCGCCATGACCCATCTGGCCGAGGTCAGCCTGTGTCTGGCGCTGAAGGCCGCCCGCGCCGAACAGGACGCCATCTCCGGCGCGGCCCGCAATGCCGCCGGTGAGGTGATCGAGTTCTGGGTGCTGGGCATGGGCAAGCTGGGCGCCCGGGAATTGAATGTCTCGTCCGACATCGACCTAATTTACGTCTACGACGACGAGGGCATGACCGATGGCCCCATCCCCATCTCGGCCCATGAATACTTTGCCCGCGTCGCCAAGCGCCTGTATGCGTTGATCGGCGAGGTCACCGACGATGGCCAGGTCTTTCGGGTCGATTTGGCCCTGCGGCCGAACGGCAACTCCGGCCCGGCCGCCGTCAGCATGGCCATGCTGGAAGAGTACTTCCTCGTCCAGGGGCGCGAATGGGAGCGCTTTGCCTGGCTGAAGAGCCGGGTGGTGGCGCCGTTGGAGAGCGTGCAGAACGGTCTCGCCCTGGGCCTGCGCTCCTTGGTGACGCCATTTGTCTATCGCAAATACCTGGACTACGGGGTGTTTGAGGGCCTGCGCCAGCTGCATCGCAAGATCCGCGACGAAGCGCGCGCCCGCGCCGTGGGCCGGCCCGAGCGGGCCAATGACGTCAAGCTCTCGCGCGGCGGCATCCGCGAGATCGAGTTCACCGTGCAATTGCTGCAGGTGGTGCGTGGCGGGCAATTCCCCGAGATCCGCACCCGCTCGACCGTCAAGGCGCTGGGACGCCTGGCCGAGCGCGGCCTGATGAAGGCCGAGACGGCCGAGAAGCTGGCCACCGGCTATGAGTTCCTGCGCCGGGTCGAACACCGCATCCAGTTCCTCGACGACCAGCAGACCCATTGCCTGCCGAGCAGCGATGAGGACCTGGGCTGGATCGCCCGCAGCATGGGCCTGGTCTGCCAGAAGGAGACCTGCGAGCTGCTGGACCGGCTCTGCGAGATCCGCGAAATCGTCGCCAATGAATTCGACGCCTTGCTGCACGATGGTCAGGCGCCGGCCAAGGGCGGCAATGGCTGCCGAGGCTGCAATGGCCCGGCCCTGCCGGTCGACGCCGAGGAATTCCTGGCCAAGCTCCAGCCCGAGTTGGCGGTGGCCGTGCGGCGCTGGGCCGAGCAACCACGCGTACAAAGCCTGCGCGAGGAGTCGCGCCTGCGCCTGGCCAAGCTGGTCGGCCGGGCCGCGCTGGCTGTGCGCGACGAAGGCTGCAGCATCGAAGCGGCGGTGCGCTTTGTCGACTGGATCGAGCCGCTGCTGCGCCGCGAGAGTTATTTGGCCCTGCTGGTCGAGCGGCCGGCGGTGCAAACCCGCTTGCTGCGCCTGCTGGGCCTTGCGCGCTGGCCGATGCGCTACCTGATGCTGCACCCCGGTGTGATCGACGAATTGGCCGACAACCGCTTGCTGCATGACCGCTTCGACGGCCCCGGCTTTGTGGCCGAGTTGCAGGCCCGCCACGAGGCCTGGGAACGCTCCGGCGAGGCCCATGAGGAGGCCTTGCTCGACACCTTGCGGCGCGCCCACCATGCCGAGGTCTTCCGCACGCTGGTGCGCGACATCGAGGGCCACATCACCGTCGAACAGGCAGCCGACGAGTTGTCGGCGCTGGCCGACGCAATCCTGCAATGCACGATTGCCTGGACCTGGGCGCGCCTCAAGCAGGCCCACCGGCCGAGCCCACGCTTTGCCGTGATCGCCTACGGCAAGCTCGGCGGCAAGGAGCTGGGTTACGGCGGCGACCTCGATGTGGTCTTTCTCTTCGACGACGAAGATGAGGCCGACAAGGACCTGGTGCCCGAGGTCTATGGCGCCTTTGTGCGCAAGCTGATCACCTGGCTGACCGTGCGCACCGCCGCCGGCGAGTTGTTCGACATCGACACCGCACTGCGCCCGAACGGCAACTCGGGCATGTTGGTCACCTCCTTGGCTTCGTTCGAGAAATACCAAACCGGCCGCGGCAGCAACACCGCCTGGACTTGGGAGCACCAGGCCATCACGCGGGCGCGTTTCTGCGCCGGCGACGCCGGCCTGGCTGAACGCTTCGAAGCGGTGCGCCGCCATGTGCTGACCGCGCCGCGCGACCACGCCGCGCTGCGTCAAGAGGTGCAGGCCATGCGCGACAAGGTGCGCGCAGCCCATCCGGTCAAGGCCGGCAGGTTCGACATCAAGCACAGCCCCGGCGGCATGATGGACGCCGAGTTTGCCTTGCAGGTGCTGATCCTGGCCCATGCGGGGCAACACCCCGAGTTGATCCCGAACGCCGGGGCGATTGCGCTGCTGCAGCGCGCCGAAGAAGCCGGGCTGCTGCCTGCGACCGTGGGGGTCGCTGCGGCCAATGCCTACCGCGAACTGCGCCGCGCCCAGCACCGCGCGCGCCTGGATGAACAGCCAACGGCCGTCGACGACGCCACGCTCGAGACACTGGGACTGGCCAAACATCGTGATGCGGTGCTGGCCTTGTGGCAGGCCGTGTTCGTCTGAACATGGTGGCGCGGGCCTGGGTGGCGCTGGGGGCGCTGCTGTTCTTGGCCGCCCTGCTGGTGGCAGCGCAGCCATGGCCCAGCCAAATACTCGACTGGCAACCACAACTGGTGGCTAGCGAGCCCTGGCGGGCTTGGAGCGGCGCGCTGGTGCACTGGAGCCGGCAACATTTACTCGCTAATCTGGCCGCCTGCGCGATGGTGACCTTGTTTGGCTGGGGCGCGCGGGTGCCGGCACGCTGCGCCTTGGCTTGGTTCATGGCCTGGCCACTGACTCAATGGGCCTTGCTGAGCCAGCCCGACCTGGCGCACTTTGGTGGTCTCTCGGGCATCTTGCATGCCGGCGTGGCGGTGGTGCTGGTTGAGCTGCTGAATCGGCAAGGCCGCGACCGTTTCGTTGGCGCCTGCGTCAGCCTGGGCCTGTTGATCAAACTCTGGCAGGAGCAGCCCTTCGGCGAACCCATGCGCCAGTTGGCCGAATGGGATATCGCGGTGGTGCCCTTTTCCCACCTCACCGGCGCGCTGGCCGGGTCGCTATGCGCCCTGCTCTTGTTGCGGCGCTCGGCGCGCCAAGCGCGCACTTGAGGCTATCGCCAGCGTAGGCCGAGCCAGCGCTCGCCACGGCAAGGCGAAGTGCCACAATTCGGCCACAATCCGTAGGCGCGGCGTCAGTTTCAGGTGCTGAACTCGCGCCTCAACCTGGGCCTCCATCCAACTTCACTCGTGCCTGATTCCGTGTACAGCTCTCAAGACAGCGCAGAGGCCACAGGCTCGGCGGCGTCTTTGACTCGGCGAGCCAGCCTGCTGCAATTGCTGGTGATGCCGGCGCTGCCCGCCTTGCTGGGCGCGACGCCTGTGCAGGCTGCGCAGTCCAGTGAGCCACTGCTGGCCGCTGGGCCGGCCGATGTGATGGCCGACTTTCAGCGCTTTCTCAATCAGCGCGACCCCCTCAGCATCAGCGATTTTGGCGGCCCCTATTCGCGCCGCGATGTGGCCGAGGTCTTGCTGCTGCATCAGGCCCTGCAAGCCGGAGCCTGGACCTCGAGCCTGCGTTTCCTGGACATGCCCTCCGGCGAACGTCTGCTGCGAGAGATCGGCTCGGGCCATGCGATTTGCAGCGCCACTTGCTATTGGAGCGAAGACATCGCCGGGGCCGAAGCCGACCTGACGCTGAGCCTGCCGGTGCTCGGCCAAGGCGAGTTCGAGGTCGGCCTGTATGCACTGCCATCGAACCGGCAGGCCCTGGCCGCCAAGACGCTGGACGATGTGCGCCGCTTGCGCGTGCTGTCCAATCGAAACTGGGTGGTCGACTGGCGCACGCTGGACCGACTGGGCCTGGAGCAGCGCCAGCATGTCACCAACTGGGAGCTGATGCCCAAGATGTTGGCGGCCGGCCGGGCCGACTTTTTGCTGGCACCCTTCCAGGCCTCGCCCGATTTGTCTTTGCAGGTAGGCCAGGTGAAGCTGATCCCCATCCCGGGCATCAAGATCGCCATGCAGGGCACGCGCCACTACCTGATCTCACGAAATCATCCGGAGGGCGCGCAACTGAAAGCCCGCCTCGATGCCGGCCTGCAAGTGCTGCGCCAGCAAGGGCGGATTCGCAAGGCCTATACCCAGTCGGGTTTTTTCAATCCTGCTGTGTCGCAATGGCTGCGGTTTTAGAACCTTCAACCCGACCTCGTGTGAGGCTGCGGTGCTCTTGGTTCGCCGGCCTGCTGAGTCTGTTCAGTCTGTGTTTGGCAACGACTTCGCTGGCGGCCACACTGACCTTTCCGCTGCCCGCCGATGGCGACCGCAGCCGCTACAGTTTCGAGTTTGAACTGCTGCAGGCGGCCTTGAACGCCAGCCAAACTGGCAAGACCGAAGCGGACCAGTTGCGCTGGTCGACCCAGAACATGACCCAGGGACGTGCCCGCATCGAAGTCGCGGCCGGCAACTTGTCGGTGGTGCACAGCTATGCAACGCCCGAGTTGGATCAGCAACTGACGCCGGTGCCGTTTTCCCTGGACAAGGGACTGAACAGTCAACGCATCTTGCTGACCCGGCGCAGCCTGCTGCCCAAGCTGGCCGCCATTCGCAGCGCCGATGATTTGCGGGATTTGCGCTTCGGCGTGCTCGGCAGTTGGAGCGACCGACGCCTCCTGCAAGGCATGGGCTTCAAGGTTGAAACCACCGAATCGTTCAGCGGATTGTTCAAGATGCTGGGCCTCGGGCGCAGCGACGTGATCATGAGTGGCCTGCTGCATATGCAACAGGTGACCCCCTTTATGGCCGAGCCCAGCGATTTGGAGTGGGAGCCCACGCTGCTGATCACCGTCCCTTCACAACAGCGTTTCTACACCGCCCGCACGGCCGAAGGCGAAGCGCTGGCCAAGCGTTTGCTGCGCGGTTTGCAACGCTTGCAGGCCTCGGGTGAGTTCGACCGTTTGCATACCCAACACTTTGGTGAGCAAATCTCGGCCGGCAACGGGCGCCGCGTGATCCATCTGCTGGACAAAAACGCCGCGGCCTTGTCACCCCCGCGCCAGTGAGGCCCGCCAACGGGCCGTAGACTGGCCGCCTCTATCCCAGGCCGGAGCCTAGCCATGATTCAGCTGTGCGGTTTTTCGCTGTCGAACTACTACAACAAGGTCAAGTTCTACATGCTCGAAAAGGGCATCCCCTTCGAGGAGCACTTGGTCATGACCCATTCGCCCGAAGAAGCGGTGCTGAGCTGCTCGCCTCTCGGCAAGATTCCTTTCATCCGCACACCACAAGGCGCGCTGTGCGAAAGCCAGCTGATCCTGGACTACCTGGAAGCCGCCTACCCGCAGCCGGCGCTGCTGCCCGCCGACCCCTTCGGCGCCGCCAAGCAACGCGAGTTGATCACCTTCATCGAGTTGCACCTGGAATTGGTGGCGCGCGAGTTGTATCCGCAGGCCTTTTTCGGCGGCACCGTCAGTGAAGGCACCCAAGCCCGCGCGCGCAAACTGCTGGTCAAAAACATCGCCGCCTTCAAGCGCCTGGCTCGGTTTGCGCCCTTTGTCGGGGGTGAGCAGTTCTCGATGGCCGATTGCGCCGCCTGGGTCAGCCTGCCGCTGGTCGCCATGGCCAGCAAGGCCGTGCTGGGCGAAGACCTGCTGGCCGCCGGCGGCGTTGACTGGAAGCCCTACGCCAAGCTGATCGGCGAGCGCCCGGCGGCACTGAAGGTGGCCGCAGACCGCAAGGCGGATCAAGAGCGCATCGCCTTGCTGAAGGCGCAGGCCGGCTAAAGCCGCGGCGCCAAACGCTTCATCCCCCGTTTTCTGCAGACTGTCGGGCGCGGCTTGGGCCGCCCGGGGTGCTTTGTTATGGTGTGCTACATCAGCAACACACAGGCCAAGCGCCCAGGTTGATATGCAAAACTGGAACGACACCGCACCGATCTATCAGCAACTGGCCGACCGCCTGGCCGTGCAGTTGCTGGACGGCGCCCCTCCCGAAGGCGAAGCCTTGCCCTCGGTCCGCAACCTGGCCAGCCAGTACCTGATCAACCCTTTGACGGTGACGCGTGCACTGCAAAGTCTGGTCGATATGGGTCTGGTGGAAAGCCGTCGCGGCCTCGGCATGTATGTGCTGCAAGGCGCCAAGGCGCGCTTGCGCAAAAGCGAGCGCGAAGCCTTTTTGCAAAAAGAATGGCCTTTGCTGCGGGAAAAACTGCGCCGCCTTGGGCTGAGCGCCACCGACTTGAACTGGGAGACGAAATGAGCCACCTGATCGAAGCACGCGACTTCAGCCTTCACTACGGCTTCGGCAGCCGCCGCAAGACCGCCGTCGACAACATCAGTTTCAACATCCCCAAGGGCCGCGTGATCGGTCTGCTGGGGCACAACGGTGCCGGCAAGACCTCGCTGATGAAGGCCATGGTCGGCCTGATCGGCGGCGCTGGCGACCTGAAGGTGCTGGGCTTGGACCCGCGCCAGCAACGCAATGAATTGCTGCAATCGATCTGCTACATCCCCGATGTGGCGGTGCTGCCGCGCTGGGCCCGGGTCGATGAGTTGATCACCTTGATGAGCGGCCTGCAGCCGCGCTTCTCGGCCGAACGGGCGCGCACCCTGCTTCGGCGCACCAGCGTCGGGCCGCGCGACAAGGTCAAGAGCCTGTCCAAGGGCATGGTGACGCAGTTGCATCTGGCGCTGATCGCCGCCATCGATACCCAGTTGATGATCCTGGACGAGCCGACGCTGGGCCTGGACGTGATGTCGCGCAAGAGCTTTTATGAGATGCTGATCGACGAGTGGTGCGATGGCGAACGCACCGTGGTGATCTCGACCCACCAGGTCGAGGAAATCGAAACCTTGCTCAGCGACGTGATGATGATGGACGAGGGCCGCCTGGTGCTGAACATCAGCCTGGAGGAAATGGACTCGCGCTTCATGGCCTTGTCGCACGACGCCGCGGCCGCCGATGCGGTGGCCGGTGCCCACCCACTGCTGCGTTACCGCCTGCAAGGTCGCCCCGCCGCACTGTTCGATGGCGCGCCGCCCGAGCATGTGCAGCAACTCGGCCAGCGCTTCCGCCCCAGCCTGGTGGACCTGTTCATGGCCCTGACCCGCAAGCCCGAGCTGCAAAGCCGTCAAGCCTGAAGCCTAGGAGAGAAAAAATGACTTCGACAAGATACATGACATTGCTGCAGCGCGAGTGGATGCAGCATCACAAAGGCTGGCTGATCGTCATGCTGGCTGCACCCATCCTGCTTTTGTTGGCCATGCCTTTTGGCAAGGTCGAAATGGATGGCGTGCAACTGCCGTCCACCCTGCTGGCTGCGGCCGTGGTGGGCATCACGACCATCGGTGTCTGGGCCATCACGTGGTTGGTGACCTCGTTCCAACTGCCCGGCCTAGCGCGGCGAGACAACCAAGACCGTTCGATTGAGTTCTGGCTCTCACTGCCAGGCTCGCATACCGAGAGCATTTCGGCGACGCTGCTGATGCACACGGTGTTCGTCTCGGTGCTGGCCTTGGCTCTAGGGGCCGCGATGGGACTGGTGATGGCCATGGCCGTCGTGGTCAAAGTGATGGGCTTTGGGGCCTTGACGGACGTGTCTTGGTGGTCGCTGGGTGTGGCCACAGTTGCCGGCTTGCTACGCGTCAGCCTGGGTGCGGTGCTGTTCTCGCTCTGGTTGGCCCCGATCTACCTGATCACGATGGCGGCCGCGGCTTGGCTCAAGCGCGCCGGTGTTCCTGTCGTCATCGCCGTGATCGTGATTGCCGGCAATGTGCTGGACAAGGTCTATGGCAACCCCATCATCTGGAAGCTGCTGGAGCAACAGTTTGATGGCGCTGGACGAGCCCTCTTTGATGCCACCCACAGCTTGCGCGGCGGCGAGCCCGTCAAGGCTGAAGCGATGGAGATGTTCAATGGCTTCGCTGGCTGGGTCGCCCAAGACGCCTGGGCCGCCGTGATGAACCTGGCCTCCCCGCATTTCATCGGCGGCTTGGCCGTGGCAGCGGGCTGCTTTGGCCTGCTGATCCTGCACCGCCGCAACAACCACTGAGTCGGCCCCACCGCCTGCGCCATCGAGCCCGCCACTGGCGGGCTCTTTTTTTACTCGTCCACGTTTCCGCTCACTTGCAGGGTTCGCCAAGCGGCCACCGCCGCCGGCAATTCACCCAAGTCGGTCATGCAGCGAATACCCGGCACTTGCGGGTCACGGCGGCGCAGCAGCAGCGCACTGCCTCCCGCCCACAGTTGCACCGCCGGCGGCAACGCGGCGCGCAACTCGCTCAAGCCACGTTTCACCGCGGCGCTGGACATCAAGCCGCTGAAACTCAGGGCCACGATGTCGCTGGCATGTGCCAACGACGCGCGAGGCAAGGCCTCCAAGGGCGTCTGCACGCCGAGCGACAGGCATTGGCAGCCCTCCACGACCAGCATCGACTCGGCCATCAACAAGCCCAAACCATGGGGTTCCCCGGGCAAGGTGCTGAGCAGCACACGCGGCCGCTCGGCAGGTACCCGCAAGCTTTGCTGCGCCAGCCCCTGCACCGCCTGCCTCAACAGCTGTTGAATCAGCTCGGTGTAGATGTGCTCCTCGAACACCTCCAGCTCACCGCGCATCCAGGCATCCCCGACCCGCGTCGTCAAAGGCGCCACCAATTGCTGCACAAAGCCACCCAAGCCTTGGCGCAGCAAGGCTTGGGTCAGGAGGCGCCGCAATTCCTCAACCTGGTGCAAGCGCAGCATCTGCAGGCATGCTTCGATCGTCTCGTCTTGGGGAATCTCACCCCGACGCTCGGGCCCAGCAAGCGGCTTGCGGGCACCGTCTTGCGAAAGCTGCTGCAAGGTGTCCAGCGTGGCGGGCACGACACGCCCAGCGCGGTGCCCCGCATCGATCAGACGTTTCAGCAGACGCAGGCGCTGCACCTGTTCGACCGGATAGACACGGTCGCCCACTTCATCACGCAAGGGCGCCGGAAAGCCATAGCGACGCTCCCAAATGCGCAGGGTGTCCTTGCTCAAGCCGGTGTCCCGCTCCACCGCGGCGATGCCGGCGAGGCCAAGCATTGGCTCCGGCTCGGACGGTGGAGGGGCGTCAATCGCAGCAGACATGCAGCTCTTTCATGGGCGTGAAGTTGTCCTAGACAAACAAAAGACAAAATGAAATGTTTGTACTAATATAGTCATACGCAAGAGATTTGACTAGGACAAACAATGAACAAACGCCGGTATTTTGCAGCAAGGGCCAGCACCTACTTCGGCGCTGTATTGTTCTTGTCCACCCTCCACACGGCCCAGGCCGCGCCGGCCAACTGCCCGGCATTGCTGCAACGCGACATGCCGCGGCTGCAAGATGAAAAGCCCCAAGCGCTGTGCCAATACGCCGGCAAGGTGCTGCTGGTGGTCAACACCGCCAGCTTTTGCGGTTTCACCTCCCAGTACAAGTCCCTGGAGACGCTGTCTGCCCGCTACGCCGACCGAGGCTTGGTGGTGCTCGGATTCCCCTCCAACGACTTTGGCAGCCAAGAGCCGGGCAGCAACAAGGAAATCGCCGAGTTTTGCGAGAACACCTTCAATGTGAAGTTCCCGATGTTTTCAAAATCGGTGGTGAAACCGGGGCGCCCCGACACCAACCCGCTGTTTGCGGACTTGGCCCAACGCACCGGCTCGAGCCCGAAGTGGAACTTCCACAAATACCTGATTTCGCGCGATGGTCGGCAGGTGCAGAGCTTTGGCTCGATGACCGATCCTTTGAGCCGCAGCATCACCGAAGAGGTGGAGCGGCAATTGGCCAAACCCTGACGTTGACAGGTGCCCCATGACGACCCATGCTGCAAGCGTTGACGCATTGGCAAGGCCCCTGACGCCGAATTCCGACGTCATGGATGCGCATCAGCGACAAACCAATTCATCAATGACGAATTCATTGCGCAGCCTTTGTAAACAATTGCAAACGCAAGAAAAAAGTTTTGAAATTTTCGAAAAATCGCTAGCATTGGCACACTTACAGCCGCAAAGTCTCCCCTCTGTTGGGGCTGAAATCCAGAAGCCGTTTTCCTCCTCCTCCCTCCCTCCCTCGTTGGCTTCGGGGCACTTTGCGGCTACTTTTATACCCAAGGCCTCCGCCCATGGCGGGGGCCTTTTCAATCGCGGCGCCCAGGCCCTCGGCCTCAAACTTCCACCCAACTATTTGCAGCGCGAAGCCCACGCAAACGGAGGCAAAGGCGCAGCGGGTGCTGAAGACGGCGTCGGCTCATTGGGCGCAGCCGCCCATGCCGCAGACCTGCTGCCTTTGCTGCAGCAACTCGGCAAACCGCGCCAGCCCAACAACGCCGCCAACCGACGCGTCGCCGTCATCGGCTCGGGTATTGCCGGCCTGTCCGCCGCCTGGGCCCTCAACTCACAAGCCCATGTGACGCTGTTCGAGGCGGGCAACTACTTTGGTGGCCACACCCACACGGTCGACCTCGAACTCGAAGGGCGCCGTCACGGCGTCGATACCGGTTTTCTGGTCTTCAATGAGCGCACCTACCCCCTGTTGATCCAGTTGTTCAAGCAACTGGAGGTGCAGGTCGCGGCCAGTGATATGTCGTTCTCGGTGCAACTGCCGGAGCAGGATTTGGAATGGAGCGGCAGCAATTTAAACAGCGTCTTCGCCCAGCGCAGCAATTTGTTGCGACCCGCGTTCTGGGGCATGTTGCGCGATCTGCAGCGCTTTAACTCGCTCTGCACCCGCCTGGCCGAGCGCGGCGAAGAGGCCGCCTTGTCCCAACCGATCGGCGAATTCCTCACCCAGCACCGCTTGGGTCAGGCCTTCCGCGACTGGTATTTGCTGCCGATGGTGGCGTGCATCTGGTCCTGCCCGACCAGCCAAATGCTCGCCTTCCCGATCAGCACGCTGATTCGCTTTTGCCACAACCACGGGCTCTTGCAAGTGACGCAGCGGCCGCAGTGGTACACCGTCCGCGGAGGTGCAAAGCACTATGTCGAGAAGCTGCTGAGCGGCATCAGCGATGCGCGACTGAAGACGCCGGTATTCAGCGTTAGCCGCAACGCCGATGGATCCGTTCAGGTGAATTCGAGCCGAGGCAGCGAGCGTTTTGATGAGGTCGTGATGGCTTGCCACAGCGACCAAACGCTGGCGCTGCTCGAGCAAGCCAGCCACAGCGAGCGGCAGATCCTGGGCGCCATCCCCTACCACCGCAACCGGGCTGTTCTGCATACCGATACCGACCTGCTGCCGCGTCGCCACGTTGCTTGGGCGGCCTGGAACTACGAGCATGGCGGCCCGGCCCGCAAGGGCCAGGCTAGCCACGAGCAGCAAGCCGTGTGCCTGCATTACCTGCTGAATCGTCTGCAGCCCCTGCCTTGGCAGCAGTCGGTGATCGTTTCGCTGAACCCGGTGCGCGAACCGGCGCCGGCCAAAACGCTGGCCGAGTTTGATTACGCCCACCCGGTCTTCGATCAAGGCGCCGTGGCGGCCCAGGCCCGCCTACCCGAGATCCAAGGCGAAGGCCATGTTTGGTATTGCGGCGCCTGGACTCGCTATGGATTCCATGAGGATGGTTTGTTGTCCGGTCTGAAGGTGGCTCAGCGCCTGTTGAGCCAATGGGCCACCATGCCAACGCCACCGACCAGGGGGACGGCATGAGCCAAGGCGATCGCGCAAGCGGCAGCACGGCCTGGCCCGCCCAGGCCATGATCGGCCGTGGCCAGGTGCGCCATCGCCGCCTCGCGCCCGCGAACCATGCCTTTGCCTATCGCAGCTATTTCCTGATGCTGCCGATGCGCACCCTGCGGCACACGCCCTGCCCGGCCCTGCATCGCAACGGCCAAGGCGCGGGCCTTGCACGACTGAATTGGTTGAGCTTTCATGACGCCGACCATGGCGACGGCGGTCCCGACTGCCTCGCCTGGTTGGACGCGCTGCTGCTGCGCGAGGGTGTGGAGGACGCCAAGGGCGAGGTCTGGCTGCATTGCTACCCACGAGTGCTTGGTCACGCCTTCAAGCCGGTCAGCTTCTGGCATTGCCAACGCCAAGACGGGTCCCTGGCTGCCATCGTGGTCGAGGTCAACAACACCTTCGGCGAACGTCATTGCTATTTGCTGCAAGGGTCGTCGCTGGCCTATGGGCGGGCCATGCTGGCCAGCAAGGCCTTCCATGTTTCGCCGTTTTGCCGCGTGGCCGGACGCTACCGCTTCCGTTTCATGAACAGCCAGGGGCCGGACGCGATGCGCTGCGTGGCGCGTGTCGATCATGAGGATGAGCAAGGCCAACTGCTGCTGCAGACCAGCATCAGCGGAGAGTTGCAAGCACTCACCGAAGCCAGCGCCCGCCATGCCTTCATGAGCATGCCCGCGCAAAGTCTGATGGTGCTCGCACGCATCCATTGGCACGCCCTGCAGTTATTACTCAAACGCGTCCCCTTCTTTGGCAAACCTGCCGCCCCCGAAACCCTTGTGACCCGCTGAGGGCCTTGCACGCTATGAACACCAACACGCTCACACCGCGCATCAACCTGCCCGACAATGCGCCGCCCGCTGCACGCACCGTATTCAAGCTGCTCGGCCACCTGCGCCACGGCAGCTTGGATGTGCAGCTGCCTGATGGCGCATCGATGCACTTTGGCGCCAAGCCGGGACAGCATGCGGAGACGCACGCGACACGCGCGGCCTTTCGCATCCGCGACTGGGCAGTCTGCACGGCCACACTGCGTTCGGGCGACATCGGCTTTGCCGAAAGCTATATGGCCGGCCACTGGAGCAGCCCGGACCTGCGCGCTTTGCTGGAATTGTTCATCCGCAATCGCGAGGTGCTTGACGAGGTGATCTTCGGCTCTTGGTGGGGCTCGGCCTTGCATCGCTTGCGCCACCTGTTCAATCGCAATAGCCGCGCCGGCAGCCGCAAGAACATTCATGCGCACTACGACATCGGCAATGACTTTTACAAGCTCTGGCTGGACCCGAGCATGAACTACTCGAGCGCCTGGTTCGACGGCCAAGCCCAAGGCTCATTGACCGAAGCGCAAACCGCCAAGATGACCCGCGCGCTGCGTGAATGTGGTGTTAGTGAAAACGACCGCGTGCTGGAACTGGGCTGCGGCTGGGGCGCGGTGGCGGAATGCGCCACCCGTGACTTTGGCGCCCATCTGACCGGCGTTACCTTGTCGCACGAGCAATTGGCGTGGGCGCAGCAGCGCCTGCAACAAGCCGGCTTGGCCGAGCGCGCCGACTTGCGCCTGCAGGACTACCGAGACATCGCCGACCCGGCCTTCGACGCCATTGTTTCGATCGAGATGTTTGAGGCGGTCGGGCGCGAATACTGGGACGGCTACTTCAAGACCGTGCACGACAAACTCAAGCCCGGTGGCCGCGCCTGCATTCAGACCATCACCATCCGCGACGATTTGTTCGAGCGCTACAGCCGCTCCAGCGATTTCATTCAACAGTACATCTTCCCCGGCGGCATGCTGCCCAGCCCGAGCCAATTCCGCGCCCACGCCGCCAAGGCCGGTTTGCGCATCAGCAATGAACTGGCCTTTGGTCAGGACTATGCCCAGACCTTGCACCTGTGGCGCGAAGCCTTCCTGCGCCACGAAACGCAGGTGCGGGAGCAGGGCTTCGACACCCGCTTTGTGCGCCTGTGGGAGTTCTACCTGGCCTATTGCGAGGCCGCTTTCGCGGCTGGCAATACCGATGTGATGCAGTTCACCCTGCAAAGAGACTGAGCACCATGCCGAGCCGCCGCCGGCTACTGCAATGGGCTTGCGGCCTGCTGCCTGCCCTGCCTGGGCTTGCCGTCGCCGCGCCAGAGTTGTCGGAGTTGCGCCAGCAATCCAAGGCGCAGATGCGTTTCTTTGGACTGCTAATCTATGACATCCGTCTGTGGTCACGCGAACCCATCGACGCCCAGAACTGGCAGCGCAAAGAACTGGCCCTGGAGCTGGAATACGCCCGCAGCTTGAGCGGCCGCGAGATCGCCAAACGCTCCCTGGCCGAAATGAAGCGGCAAGGCGAGTTTGCCCCCGAACAGTCGCAGCGATGGCTGACGGAGATGGAAGCGGCCTTTCCCGATGTGCAGGCCGGCGACCGCATCAGCGGCTTGCACGAGCCCGGCGAAGGCGTGCGCTTCTTTGTCAATGGGCGCCTGCAAAAACGCATCAGCGACCCTCAGTTTGCGCGCCTGTTTTTCGGCATCTGGCTGGCCCCGCAGAGCTCCGAACCCGGCTTGCGCAAGCAGCTATTGGGCGCGCAATGAATAGCCCTGAGGCCTGGGCCATGCCGGGCAATGCAGCCTCGGCCCGCTACGGCGCCCTGGGTTTCGCACTCGCCTTTGTGGCCCTGCCGCTATACATCAGCCTGCCCGCCCATTACGCCCAGGAATTTGGCATGCCGCTGGCGCAGCTCGGCGCTCTGCTCTTGGGTGCTCGGCTTTTTGACGCCTTGCTCGACCCCTGGATTGGCCGGCTCTGCGACCGCTGGCTGAACCAGCACCCGGCGCGAGTCTTGCCGCTGATGCGCGCAGCGGCCCTGCTGCTGGCCGGCGGCTTCGCTGCCGTGTTCTTCCCGCCTTGGCGAACACCTAGCAGCCTGCTGCTCTGGTGCGCTGCCGCCTTGCTGCTGACTTACTTTGGCTACAGCTTGCTCAGCGTCATGCACCAGACTTGGGGCGCACGCTTTGGCGGCAGCGCCGTGCAACAAAGCCGCGTGGTGGCCTGGCGAGAAGGCTTTGCCTTGGTGGGGGTGATCACAGCCAGCCTGCTGCCCGGCTGGATTGGTTTGGCAGGTACCGCCCTCACCCTTGCCCTGGCCCTGGGTGTAGGCCTGCTCTTGCTGGGCCGAGCCCCGCGAGCGCCGGCCGTTTCCACTGCGACTCGCAGCAAGGGGCCAGCGGTTTCGGTCTGGCAGCGGCAAGACTTTCGGCGCCTGATGGCGGTCTTTCTGTGCAATGGCATCGCGACGGCGATCCCGGCCAGCCTCTTGCTGTTTTTTGTGCGGGATCGCCTGCAAACCCCGCAATGGGAAGGCGCTTATTTAGCGGCTTACTTCTGCGCAGCCGCCCTATCCTTGCCCTTGTGGCTGCGCATGGTGAAACGCTGGGACCATGCCCGCAGCTGGTTTGCAGCCATGCTGCTGGCCGTGGCCGCCTTTGCCTGGGCCGCCCTGCTGGGCGAAGGGGACAGCCTGGCCTTCACGGCCGTCTGTATCGCCAGCGGCCTGGCCATGGGCGCTGACCTGGCCATTCCAAGCGCTTTGCTGGCCCGCTTGGTGCATGGCGCCGGGCTGGGCGGTCATGCCGAAGGCGCCTTCTTCGGTTGGTGGAATGCTGCTAACAAACTCAATCTGGCCCTGGCCGCAGGGCTCAGTCTGCCCATGCTGCAAGCGCTGGGATATGCGCCTGGGCTGCGCGACGTCAATGCGCTGCAGGCCCTGACCGTGGCCTACTGTTTGCTGCCCTGCCTGCTGAAGCTGCTAGCCGCAGGCCTTCTCTACCAATTCCGGATACGCACCGCGCTCAACGAGGACTTGCCATGAGATTTCCTTTCCTCCCCCGCCCTGGGTTGCCCCGCCCTTGGCTGAGCCTCAGCTTGGCGGCCATCTTGCTGAGCGGCTGCGCCATGGGCCCGACGCCCGCACAGTACGCGCAAGAGAGCCCCAAGCTCGAACTGCGCCAGTACTTGAATGGGCCCTTGCTGGCGCATGGCATCTTCACCGACCGCAACGGCCATGTGAAACGCCGTTTTGTGGTCAAGCTGATGGGGCGCTGGCAGGGCGATACCGGCATCCTCGAAGAAGACTTCGAATACAGCGACGGCAGCCGCGATCGCCGCGTCTGGACCATCCAGGAACTCGGCGGCGGGCGCTACAGCGGTCGCGCCGACGATGTAGTCGGCCTGGCCCGGGGCGAAGCGGCCGGCAATGCGCTGCGCTGGAGCTACACCTTAAAGCTCCCTGTGGACGGCAAAGTCTATGAGGTGGACTTCGATGACTGGATGTACCTGATCGACGACAAAGTGATGCTGAACAAAGCGGTGATGAGCAAGTTCGGTTTCGAGTTGGGCCAGGTCACCTTGTCCTTCCAGAAACTCTGACCCCCATGGCCTTGAATCCCAAACTTCGAGACTGGCAGGGTCGCACGGTCTGGCTGGTGGGCGCGTCCAGCGGCATTGGTCAGGCATTGGCTCATCAACTGCACTGTGCGGGGGCGCGCGTCATCGTGTCGGCTCGGCAGGCGGATCTGTTGCAGACCTTTGTCGATGAGCATCCGGGTAGCATGGCCAAGCCACTCGATGTGATGGACGCCAGTGCCTTGCAACAGGCTTGCAAAGCCATTGTGCGCAGCCACGGGTCCATTTCGCTGGTGCTGTATTGCGTCGGCTATTACAAAGCCATGAGCGCGCAGCAGTTCTCGCTGGCCGAAGCGCGCCGGCATATGGACGTTAACTACGTCGGCGCCCTGAACCTGCTGGACGCCGTGCTGCCGCAGCTGCTGCTGCAAGCGCATCAAGGCTTGGAAACACACCTGAGCTTGGTGTCCAGCGTGGCCGGCTACCGCGGCTTGCCCAAGTCACTAGGCTATGGTCCCTCGAAGGCGGCGCTGAGCCATTTGGCCGAGGCCCTCTACCTCGATCTATCGGATGCGGGCATTGGGGTGTCGGTGATTCACCCAGGCTTCGTGGCGACCCCGCTTACAGCGCAAAACGACTTCAAGATGCCGGCGCTGATCAGCCCCGAGACGGCGGCGCTGGCGATACTGCAAGGCTGGCGCAGCGGCGAGTTCGAGATCCACTTTCCCAAGCGCTTCACGCGTTTCATGAAGGCACTGCGCCTGCTGAGCGACAGCGCCTACTTCAGCCTGATCAAGAGAACCACCCGCCCATGACGCCATGCACCGACCCGCGCGCGAGCGCGCTGATCAGCTTCTTCGAGCGGCTCCAGCCCGGTGACTTGAGCCGCATGGGCAGTCGCTACACCGAACAGGCTTTTTTCAAAGACCCCTTCAACGAGGTTCAAGGCCTGGCGGCGGTGACGGCCATTTTTTCCCATATGTTCGAAACCCTGGAGGCTCCGCGCTTCACCGTGCTGAACGCCTTGGTGCAGCACGATCAGTGTTTTTTGACCTGGGATTTCCACTTCAAGCTGAAGGGTCAGGTCTTGCCACGGCAAATCCACGGCAGCAGCCATCTGCGCTTTGCGCCAGATGGCCGCGTCGCCTACCACCGCGACTACTGGGACGCGGCCGAAGAGTTCTACGAAAAGCTACCGCTACTGGGGGCGGTGCTGCGCCTGATCAAGCGCAAGCTGAAGGTCTGAGCCCCGTCCGCCCGGTTCAGCGCAGCCAGCCCTTGCGGCGGAAATAGATGAAGGGCGCGGCCACCGACGCCAGCATCAGCCCCAGCGCAAAGGGGTAGCCCCAGGCGTATTCCAGTTCCGGCATGTACTTGAAGTTCATGCCGTAGATGCTGGCAATCAGCGTCGGCGGCAGCAAGGCCACGCTGGCCACCGAGAAGATCTTGATGATCTTGTTCTGGTTGATGTTGATGAAACCGACCGTCGCATCCATCAAGAAGTTGATCTTGTCGAACAAGAAGGCGGTGTGCGAGTCGAGCGAATCAATATCGCGCAGAATCTGCCGCGACTCCTCGAACTGCTCGGCATTGAGCATGCGGCTGCGCATCATGAAGCTGAGTGCGCGGCGGGTGTCCATCACATTACGGCGGATGCGCCCGTTCAAGTCTTCCTCGCGGGCAATGGCCGACAGCACTTCACCGGCCTCGGCGTCATTCACGTCCTTCTTCAGCACGCGGGCGCTGACGGTTTCGAGTTTGTCGTAAATGCCTTCCAGGATGTCGGCCGAATACTCGGCATCGGCGTCGTACAGCTTCAGCAGCACATCCTTGGCGTCTTCAATCAAGGCCGGGATGCGGCGTGCGCGCAGGCGCAGCAGGCGAAACACCGGCAAATCGCCGTTGTGAATGGAGAAGAGCACATTGTTGTAGAGGATGAAGGCCACCCGCACATTGCGGGTGATCTCGTTGCCGTCGATCAAAAAGTCAGACCGGATGTGCAACTCGCCGTTGTCTTCTTCATAGAAACGCGCCGACTCTTCCAGGTCCTCGTCAACGATGTCTTCAGGAATGGTCAGGCCAAAACGGTCTTGAATCCAACCTTTTTCTTCGGCGCTGGGCTGGTCCAGATCCACCCAAATCGGACGCGATTGCGCCAAGTCTTCGGCGGTTTCAATTTCTTCCTGAAACAGGCCGCCCTTCAAGCGCCCGTTGTCCAAGGTAAACACATTCAGCATGCAGATCTCCAGCGCCGCAGCGCCGACTAGAGTCTGGACGGTACTTTGCCGTCCGGAAGGTGGGTGTGTTGGGGACCCGTCTCACTCCGGACAATTGGCAAGGCAGCGGCTCAAGGCAGGCTGCAAATACCTTTGACGTGGGAATGGACGGTCACCGCGGGTGATCGCTGTCCAAGAAGGACTCCAGAGCTGGGAAGCTTTCATTATCACCTCGTGGCAAAGCAGTTCCCGAAAGCAGCTTGCGCGGTGTGCGCACAGTCAAATCGGCAAACGGACTACCGCCCGACTTGAAGCTGTAAAACACTTGTCATGAATTCACTTCGGGTGCAAACTGGACTTACCGATTCACTACCCAAGCCCCATTTCGAGACCCAGCAATTAGCCCACTTCGTTCTTTGACCATTTGTTCCCGTTTTCTCGATTCCTCTTGTGAAAGGAGGCTTTATGAACCTGACAATCAGTGGCCACCATTTGGAAGTAACGCCGTCTCTGCGTGAGTATGTGCTCACAAAGCTCGACCGGGTGACCCGCCATTTTGATCAAGTCGTTGACATCAACGTCTTGCTCACCGTGGAGAAGCAAAAGGAAAAAGAACGTCGCCAGAAGGCCGAAGTCACAGTGCATGTGAAGGGGCGCGATATCTTCGTCGAACAGTCGCACGAAGATCTTTACGCAGCCATTGATCAGTTGATGGACAAATTGGACCGTCAGGTCTGCCGCCACAAAGATCGTTTGCAAGATCATCACCATACCGCTGCAAAGCGCATGGAAATGCCGGCTCCTTGATGGACCTGAAAGGCGATCGCTGTTGAACAGCCATCGCCTCCGCAAGCAAGGCGACCTCGGGTCGCCTTTTTGTTGCCCCGAAGAAATTCCCCAAAAAGAGACTTAAAGCTTCGCCAAAGCCACAGAAATTCGGTGCTTGCAGCACAGCAGGTCGAGCACTTGTACACTGCTCGACCTGTAGCCAGACATGCGCTGATACGCACGATGGCCGCAAATTTCTATAATTCTTCACCCAGACACCGAGCAAGCGTGCCGCCGAGGGCCACCGCCCAACTCAGCGCTTCGACACCATGAACCGTCTCGCCGCCATCCTTCCTGCCAGCAATGTGCTGGTAAATGTGGACGCATCCAGCAAAAAGCGTGTTTTCGAACAGGCCGGCCTGCTGTTCGAGAACAATCATGCGATCGCGCGCGCGCTGGTTGCCGACAACTTGTTTGCCCGCGAACGCCTGGGCTCAACCGGGCTGGGGCACGGTGTGGCGATTCCACATGGCCGCATCAAGGGGCTGAAGAATCCACTGGCAGCCGTCTTGCGCGTCCAGCAAGCGATTGGCTTCGACGCACCCGATGATGAGCCCGTCAGCCTGCTGATCTTTTTGCTGGTCCCGGAGGCCGCCACCCAGCGGCACTTGGAAATCCTCTCCGAGATTGCGGAGATGTTGTCGGACCGCGAGTTGCGCGAGCGCCTGAAGACCGAAACCGAAGCCAGCGCTGTGCACCGCCTGATCTCCGACTGGGAACCGCTCAAGTCGGTCGCCTGAACTTCTCTCTGTTTCAAACGCCAATACAGTGAAACCCACCTCCATCAGCGCCGACCGTCTCTTCGAAGAGCACAGGGAGGCGCTGCGATGGGAGTGGATCGCCGGTCACGCGCACCCGGAACGCCGCTTTGACGAGGCCGCCGTGCGCGACGCGCAATCGGCCGCCGACTTGGTCGGCTACCTGAACTACATCCACCCCTACCGGGTGCAGATCGTGGGTCGCCGCGAAGTGGCCTATTTGAGCCAGGCCTCGGGCGAGGTGCTGGACCGCCGCATTGCCCGCATCGTTACGCTTGAGCCGCCAGTCATCATCGTGGCCGATAACCAGCCGCCGCCGGATCGCTTGGTGGCCATGTGCGACCGTGCCGAGATCCCGCTGTTCGAAACCGCCGAGTCGGCCGGCCATGTGATTGACGTGGTGCGCGCCTATCTGGCCCACCTGTTTGCCAACCGCACCACCCGCCACGGCGTCTTCATGGACATCCTGGGCCTGGGCGTGCTGCTGACCGGCGAGTCAGGTCTAGGCAAAAGCGAACTCGGGCTGGAGTTGATTTCGCGCGGCCACGGCTTGGTGGCCGATGACGCGGTTGACCTGTTTCGCATCTCGCAAACCGCCATCGAGGGTCGCTGCCCCGAGTTGCTGCTGAATCTGCTCGAAGTGCGCGGCATTGGCCTGCTGGACATCAAGGCGATCTTTGGCGAGACCGCCGTGCGTCGCAAGATGCGGCTGAAGCTGATCGTCCACCTGGTGCGCAAAGAAACGTTGGAGCGTGATTTCGAACGCCTGCCTTACGAGCCGCTGTACGAAGAGGTGCTGGGCATGCCGGTACGCAAGGTCATCATCGCCGTCGATGCAGGCCGCAACTTGGCCGTCTTGGTGGAGGCCGCCGTGCGCAACACGGTGCTGCAGCTGCGCGGCATTGACACCTACCGAGAATTTGTCGAACGCCACCAACGGGCGATCGAAATGGGCCAGCACGACCAGGACTGAGTCCGCCTCAGTCCTGCCTGCCCCGCCACTCAGCTGCCGCGATGCGGGCAGTCCTTCTTGATGCAAGCCGCGTAAAGCGCCAGGGAGTGTTCCTGTAGCTCGAAGCCTCGCTCGGCGGCGATGCGGTGCTGGCGCTCCTCGATCTCGGGATCAAAGAACTCTTCAACGCGGCCACAAGTCAGACAGACCAGATGGTCATGGTGATGGCCTTGGTTGAGCTCAAACACCGACTTGCCGGATTCGAAATGATTGCGCGACAGCAGGCCCGCCTGCTCAAACTGCGTCAACACCCGGTAGACCGTGGCCAAGCCAATGTCGGCATCCTCGATCAGCAAGGCTTTGTAGACATCTTCGGCGGTCATGTGGCGCTGATTCGTCTTCTGGAAAATCTCCAGAATCTTGATGCGCGGCAGGGTCGCCTTGAGCCCGCTGTTTTTAATCTCTTCGGTCCGGTTCATAGCTCGATAGGGCCGGCGCGGCCCCCCATGGGCCTGCCGCTAGAATGGGGCGATCATAGCCAGCAACGGCTCGTTCAGCAGCCCAAGCCCCTACAGAAGCACTCATGCGCCCGAATATGTGTACTGCCTCCCCTGCTCGCTTGAGCCTGCTCGCGCTATCTGCCGTCGCCATGGCCCTGTTGAGCGCCTGCGCCGGCTCGGTTTCGGGCGACAAAGTGCTGGGCCTCGTCCGGCCTTATCGCGTTGACATCGTGCAGGGCAATGTCCTGACCAAGGAATTGACCGCCCGCGTCAAGCCCGGCATGAACCGCGCCCAGGTGCGCGATCTGCTCGGCTCGCCGTTGCTGACCGACATCTTCCACGACAACCGCTGGGACTATGTCTTCACCATCCGCCGCCAGGGTGCGGCGCCGCAGCAGCGTCAGGTGGTCGCCTGGTTTGATGGCGACATCCTGAAATCGCTCGACCTGCCGGCCGACCTGCCCAGCGAAAACGAATTCGTCAGCGCCATCAACACCCGCGAACTGCGCGGTGACGCGCCCAAGCTGGCGCTCAGCGAAGAGGAGCGCAAGGCCTTGCCTTTGCCGACCAAGCCGGCCGTCGCGGCCCCCGAGGCCATGGGCGCACAACGCAGCTACCCACCGCTGGAGCCCAAGCAATGAGCGGCGCCGCAGCCGCCCAGACCCGCATCGTCATCGCGGGCAGCTCCGGCCGCATGGGCCGCATGCTGATCGAGGCCGTGGTCAACGCGCCGGACTGCCTGCTGCACGGCGCGCTGGTCCGCGAAGCCAGCCCAACGCTTGGCCAAGATGCCAGCGCCTTCTTGGGCCAGAACAGTGGCGTGCTGATCACCGCTGACCTGCAGCAAGCGCTGCGCGGCGCCGATGTGCTGATCGACTTCACCCGCCCCGAAGGCACGCTGGCCCATCTGGCCGTGTGCCGCGAACTGGGCGTCAAGGTGGTCATTGGCACCACCGGTTTCAGCCCCGAACAAAAAGCCCAGATCGGCGAACACGCTCAGCACATCGGCATCATGATGGCGCCGAATATGAGCGTGGGCGTGAACGTGGTGTTGCGCTTGTTGGACATGGCCGCCCGATCCTTGAATGAAGGCTTTGACATCGAAATCATCGAAGCCCACCACCGCCATAAAGTCGATGCCCCGAGTGGCACCGCGCTGGCCATGGGCGAGGCCGTGGCCAAGGCCCTGGACCGCGATTTGAAGAGCTGCGCGGTCTATGGCCGCGAAGGCGTCACCGGCGAGCGCGACCCGTCCACCATTGGCTTCGCCACGGTGCGCGGCGGCGACATCATTGGCGACCACACCGTGCTGTTCGCCGGCACCGGTGAGCGCATCGAGATCAGCCACAAGGCCAGCAGCCGCAGCACCTTCGCACTCGGCAGCCTGCGCGCCGCGCGCTTTTTGGCCGGTCAAGCGCCTGGCCTCTATGACATGAACGATGTGCTGGGTCTGGGGGCATGACAGGATTCGCTGACTTCTGGAGCCAAGGCGATGCCGTCATCCGGGCGGTGGCCGCCTTGTTGCTGCTGATGTCGGTCGGCGCCTGGGTGGTCATTTTCTGGAAGAGCTGGATGCTGCAGCGTGCCCGCCGCAGCCTGGCGCGCGCCATCCCTGCGTTCTGGGGCGCCAGCGATCTGGCCGGCGGCCGCGCAGCCTTGGAGGGCTTTGACTCGGAAGCGGTGCTCCAGCCCTTGCTGGATGCGGCCACAGCCAGCACGCAGCAAGGCAGCCTGGACGGCGCCACCCGGCGCGATTCGCGCCTGACGCGGCGCCTGCGCGACGCCCTGCACCAAGTAGTCCGGCGTCTGCAATTCGGTCAGGTGCTGCTGGCCTCGATTGGCAGCACCGCCCCCTTCATTGGCCTGTTCGGCACCGTCTGGGGCATCTATCACGCCCTGGTCAGCATCTCGGCCGGCGGCAATCTGACGATCGAGAAGATTGCCGGCCCGGTTGGTGAGGCGCTGATCATGACGGCGGCCGGCCTGGCCGTCGCGATTCCGGCCGTGCTGGCCTACAACATCTTCGGCAAACAGGTCGGCGACTGCGAGGCCGAGTTGGAAGGCTTCGCACACGATCTGCGCGAGATGTTGGATCAAGACTGAGCGGACGCACGATGGCCTTCGGTCGACTGGAACGCAGCGAGCGCCCCAAGCCGATGGGCGACATCAATATGACGCCACTGATCGACGTTATGTTGGTGCTGCTGGTGATCTTCATGATCGCCGCGCCGCTGATGAGTTCATCGCTGCGACTGGACCTGCCCAAGAGCGAAGCCGCCCGCCCTTCGGACGCGCCCAAATTCATCGCCATCGGCTTGCAGCCCGATGGCAGCCTATTTCTCGGTGATGCGAAGCTGGACAAACAACAGTTGCAGCAACGCCTGCAGGAGCTGGGCAGGGCCAACCCCGAGTTGGAGGTCCAGCTGCGCGCCGACCAAAGCGCGCCCTACGGCCAAGTGGCCGAACTCATCGGCTGGTGTCAGAGCGCGGGCTTGAGTCGCATCGCCTTTGTGGCCGATGCCCCCACAAAGAGCGAGTGACGATTCAGGGGCTGACGTCGATCATGCCCGCCAGAGCTACTGACCGCACTCACGCATGACCTTTGCCCCACTCTCTCCCGCCTCTGTGCCCACATTGCGGCGCCCAGCCCAAGCCCCTATCGCGCTGCTGACCCTCTTGCTGCTATGCCTGCTCAGCGGCTGCAGCAGCTACATCCTCGGCGAGCCCGCTGGCACCGGGGACCGCCGCCTGGGCGTGCAGCTACAGGCCCTACAGTCCGACCCCGCCCCGCTCACCGAGCCGCGCTACATCTTCATTGGCGCGGCGCTCAACGACCGGCAAAACGTGTTTGATGCGGATATCCGCTTGCTGGACGCTAAGTTCGCCGCGACCTACGGCAAGGCCTATCGCTCGATTCTGCTGTCCAACCGACGGATCACCGAGGGTTCGCGTGAATTGCCCTTGGCCAGCATCGATCAGATGGACGAGGTGTTTGAGTTCTGGGCAGAACACAAGCGCGCCAATGACCGCTTCATCGTCGTGCTGAGCAGCCACGGCAGGCCGGGCATACTGGAAGTGGCACAGCAGCCGCTCTATCGCACGCCGCGCCTGCTCAGCTCCAAGAAGCTCGAAAGCTGGATGGAAGCCCTGGAGCCCAACCGCAGCTGGCTGATGATTTCCGCCTGCTACTCAGGCTCGCACCTGGAGCGCCTGCGGCAGGACCATTTACTGGTCATGACCGCCTCCAGCGCCCGTACCTCGTCCTTTGGCTGCGCCGACAATCAGACCAACACATGGTTTGTGGGCGAGCTGGCCCAAGCCATGCAAGCCAAGCAAAGTTTTGGCGCACTCTGGGACAGCGCTTACGCCAATATTGCATTGCGCGAGAAGCAGATGAAGCTCCCCAGCTCCATGCCGCAGCTGCGCACCGGCTCTGAATTAAAAGAAGGTTTGAATGAAGACTGGTCTCGTTTCTAGACCCGGCTCTTGGGCGCCCCTGCTGGGCCTGTGCCTGTCCTTGCTGACTCAGCCTGCCTGGGCTGCCACATTGGAGACACCGAGTCCAGTCAGCCTGGTCTACTGGAGCGCCGGCGACTGCGGCCCCTGCCGAGCCTGGTCCCAGACCGAGCGCAAGCAGGAGTTTCTGGCCGAGGCCAAGGCTCTGGGTGTCACGCTGGTGGAGGTGCAAAGGCCCCGCCTGGCCGACCCATTGAGTCACTACGCTTGGCCCAAGGAGCAAGCGCCCCTGATGCAAAGCTATCTGACGCATCAGTACGCGCCAGCCCGGCTGACCCCGGCCTTTGACTTTGTCTGCCGCGGCGACTTGGTGCAGCGCATCGACGGTCTGCACGAATGGGACTCCTTTTGGAAGAGCAGCTTGCGCCGCAGCGTCAAGCAATGCAAGGAACTACCCGGCTGATTCCGTTCGCGCCGGCAGGGGCGGCAGAGCGCAGCCCCTACAATTTGGCGCATGAACGATAAGTACGCCCCCAACGAGATCGAAGCCGCTGCGCGCCAGTATTGGAATTCCCGCGACGCCTACCGCGTCACCGAGGACCAAGACAAGCCCAAGTTCTACGCCTGCTCCATGCTGCCCTACCCCAGCGGCAAGCTGCACATGGGCCATGTGCGCAACTACACGATCAACGACATGCTGACGCGTCAGCTGCGCATGAAGGGCTACAACGTCTTGATGCCGATGGGCTGGGACGCTTTCGGCCTGCCGGCCGAGAACGCCGCGATGAAGAACAAGGTGCCGCCCGCCAAGTGGACCTACGACAACATCGCCTATATGAAGTCGCAGATGCAGGCCATGGGCCTGGCGATTGACTGGTCGCGCGAAATCGCCACTTGCACACCCGAGTACTACAAGTGGAACCAATGGCTGTTCCTGAAGATGCTGGAAGCCGGCATCGCCGAGCGCCGCACCCAGGTCGTCAACTGGGACCCGGTGGACCAGACCGTGCTGGCCAATGAGCAGGTGGTCGATGGCAAGGGCTGGCGCTCCGGCGCTGTGGTCGAAAAGCGCGAGATCCCCGGCTACTACCTGAACATCACCAAGTACGCCGATGAGCTGCTGGCCGCCGTGGCCGACCCCAGCAATCCGCAATACCTGAGCGGCTGGCCCGAGCGCGTGCGCCTGATGCAGGAGAACTGGATCGGCAAGAGCGAAGGCGTGCGTTTTGCCTTCCCGCATGAGATCAAGGGCGCCGACGGCGCGCTGATCCAAGACGGCAAGCTCTACGTCTTCACGACGCGTGCCGACACCATCATGGGCGTGACCTTCTGCGCCGTGGCGCCGGAGCACCCGCTGGCCACGTACGCCGCAGCGTCCAACCCAGAGCTGGCCGCCTTCATCGAAGAATGCAAGCGCGGCGGCACCACCGAAGCCGAGCTGGCCACGCAAGAGAAGAAGGGCCAGCGCACCGGCCTCTTCGTCACCCATCCGCTGACCGGCGCGCAGGTCGAGGTCTGGGTCGGCAACTACGTGCTGATGAGCTATGGCGACGGCGCCGTGATGGGCGTGCCCGCGCACGACGAGCGCGACTTCGCCTTTGCCAAGAAGTACGGCATCGCAATCCAACAAGTCGTCGCGGTGGAAGGCGAGAGCTTCAGCCTGGACGCCTGGGCCGAGTGGTATGGCGACAAGCAAAAAGCCGTCTGCGTCAACTCCGGTGACCTCAACGGTTTGAGCCACAAAGCCGCCGTCTCCAAGGTGGCCGAATTGGTCGGCGCCAAGGGCCTGGGCGAGAAGAAAACCACCTGGCGCCTGCGCGACTGGGGCATCAGCCGCCAGCGTTACTGGGGCACGCCGATCCCCATCATCAACTGCGATGACTGCGGCTCGGTGCCGGTGCCTGAGAAAGATCTGCCGGTGGTGTTGCCGGAAGAGTGCATCCCCGACGGCAGCGGCAACCCGCTGAAAAAGCACGCTGGCTTCTTGAACGTGGCCTGCCCCAAGTGCGGCAAGCCGGCCCAGCGCGAAACCGACACCATGGACACCTTTGTCGACTCGTCCTGGTATTTCATGCGTTACTGCGATGCGCAGAACAAGGACGCCATGGTCGGCGACGGCACCGCCTACTGGATGCGCCAGGGAGCGGCCATGGACCAGTACATCGGTGGCATTGAACACGCCATCCTGCACCTGCTCTACGCCCGCTTCTGGACCAAGGTGATGCGCGACCTGGGCCTGGTCAAGGTGGACGAACCGTTCACCAAGCTGCTGACCCAGGGCATGGTGCTGAACCACATCTACTCGCGCCGTGGCGAGAAGGGTGGCATCGAATACTTCTGGCCGCATGAGGTGGAAGACGTGGCCGACGCCAACGGCAAGGTCACGCACGCCACGCTGAAGAGCGATGGCTCGCGCGTGGAGTACGAGGGCGTGGGCACCATGTCCAAGTCCAAGAACAATGGCGTTGACCCGCAAGAGCTGATCAACCAGTACGGCGCCGACACGGCCCGTCTGTTCGTCATGTTCGCTTCGCCGCCGGAACAAACGCTGGAGTGGAACGACTCCGGCGTGGAAGGCGCGCACCGCTTCTTGAAGCGCGTCTGGGCCTTTGGTGTCAAGCATGAGGCCGCCATCAAGAGCGCCGGCCAAGACTTCGCCGCCCTCAGCGGCGAAGGCAAGGCGCTGCGCCGCGAGGTGCACTTGGTGCTCAAGCAGGTCAGCTATGACTACGAGCGCATGCAGTACAACACCGTGGTGTCGGGCGGCATGAAGCTGCTCAATGCGCTGGAAGGCTTCAAGGCTGCGGGCCAAGACGCCGCCATCCGCGAAGGCTTCTCGGTGCTGCTGCGCGTGCTCTACCCGGCCTGCCCGCACATCGCTCACCAGCTCTGGCAAGACCTCGGCTTTGCCGCCGAGCTGGGCGATCTGCTCGACAGCGCCTGGCCCAGCGTCGATGAAGCGGCCCTGGTGCAAGACGAGATCGAGCTGATGCTGCAGGTCAACGGCAAGCTGCGTGGCTCCGTCAAGGTGCCGGCCGCCGCCGACAAGGCCGCCATCGAAGCCGCCGCGCTGGCCAACGAAGACTTCCTCAAGTTTGCCGAAGGCAAGCCGGCCAAGAAGGTCATCGTGGTGCCGGGTCGTCTGGTCAACGTGGTGGTCTAAGGTCGGATGAGCATGCAGCGGCGTCGCCTGCTTGTATCGGCAGCACTGGCTGGCTTGACCAGCCTGGGCGGCTGCGGCTTTGAGCTGCGCAAGGAACCGGAATTCCTGTTCCAGCGCCTAGCGCTGAGTGGCTTCGCGCCCGGTTCGCCGTTCGCGATCGAGCTGCGTCGCCAACTGATGCGCTCGCCCGTCAAGGTGGTGGAAGATACCAACCAGGCCGAGGTGGTATTGGTAGCGCTGCAGGATGTGCGCGACAAGGTGGTGGTCAGCTCCACCGTAGCCGGCCAAGTGCGCGAGTGGCAGTTGCGCCTCAGCGTGGACTACTTGCTGCGCACGCCCAATGACGAATTGCTGCTGCCGCGCACCGAGCTGCGCCTGGTGCGCGAAATGAACTACACCGAAGAGCGCGCGCTGGGCAAGGAACAGGAAGAAGCTCAGCTGCACCGCGCCATGCAATCCGACGCGGTGGCCCAGGTGATGCGCCGCCTGACTGCAGTTCGACTGCCGGGCTGACCCTCATGCAATTGCGTGCCGACGCCCTCCCCCAGCAGCTTGCCAAGGCGCTGCGCCCGATCTACACCATCTACGGTGACGAGCCACTGCTGGCGCAAGAGGCGGCCGATGCGATTCGTGCCGCCGCACGGGCTCAGGGTTATGGGGAGCGCAAGGTCTTCACCGTGGCGGGGGCTTACTTCGACTGGGGGCCGGTGCTCGGCGCCGCGCAAGCGCTGAGCCTGTTTGCCGAACGCCAGTTCATTGAGATCCGCATTCCCAGCGGCAAGCCAGGCAAGGATGGCTCCGAGGCACTGCAGCGTTATTGCGCCGCCCTGCCCGAAGATGTGGTAACCCTGGTCACCCTGCCCAAGCTCGACAAGACACAGACCAACAGCGCCTGGTTTGCCGCGCTGGACGGCGCCGGCGTGACGGTGCGCGTCGACCCCATCGAGCGCCGCGCGCTGCCGCAATGGATCGCCCAGCGCCTGGTGGCCCAAGGCCAGCGCGTCCCCGAGGGTGAAATCGGTCAACGCACCTTGGCCTTCTTCGCCGACCGAGTCGAGGGCAATCTGCTCGCCGCACACCAAGAACTGCAAAAGCTGGCCCTGCTGCACCCCAAGGGCGAACTGAGCTTTGAGCAGATCGAAGCGGCCGTCTTGAACGTGGCTCGCTACGACGTCTTCAAACTCAGCGAGGCCGTCTTGGCCGGCCATGTACCGCGCCTGCTGCGCATGCTGGAAGGACTGGAGGCCGAGGGCGAGGCTGCGGTGCTGGTGCACTGGAGCTTGGCCGAAGACATTCGCGCGTTGAAACGGGTGCGTGATGCGGTCGACGCCGGCAAACCGCTGCCGATGGCGCTGCGCGAATCGCGCGTCTGGGGCGCCAAGGAGCGTTTGTTCGAGCGCATTGTGCCGGGCCTGCAAGCGGCCGACCTGACCCGTCTGGTTGAGGCCGCGCAGGTCTGCGACGGCTTGGTCAAGGGCCTGCGCCACCCCGACTGGCCCTTGGACGCCTGGGCCGGCCTGCGCCGCCTGGCCCTGATGCTGGCCGAAACCGTGGTCGCACGCGGGCCGCGCTTGGTGCTGCAGGCTTAAACGTCAGAACGGCGCTCAGGCCCCCCTCAAGGTGCTTTGAAGGGCATTTCAATCACAAAGCGGCTGCCTTCGCCCTCACGGCTTGTGACGCTCAGGCCGCCGCCGAGCAGGCTGCCGCTGATGTTGTGAGCAATGCTCAGGCCCAGGCCGCTGCCGCCTTGGCCGAACTTGGTGGTGAAAAAGGGGTCGAAGATGCGCTCCTGCACCGAGGGCGGAATCCCCAAGCCATCATCGGCCACCCACAGACTGAGCCGCCCCGCCTGCTGGGCTTGAGCGCCCAGCGTGATGAGGCCCTCTTTGCGGCCCTCAAACGCATGCACCAAGGCGTTGTTGATCAAGATGATCAAGACCTGCCCCAAGGGGCCCGGGAAGCTGTCTAACTGCAAACCCGCAGGCACCTCCAGGGCTAAGCGCACACCGGCTCGGCGCAGCTGCAAGCCCATGGTCTGCGCGCATTGTTCGCAGAGCTCACGCAGGTCGAAACTGCGACGCTGTTCGGCGCTGCGATCCACCGCCACCTGTTTGAAGCTGCGCACCAAGGCCGCCGCCGTCTCCATGCTGCGGTTGATGACCTCCAGGCCATCGCGGGTGCGGCCCGCGTATTGCTCCCAATCTGAGCGTTTCAAGGCCTGCTGCTCAACCCGCTGAACGAATTCCTGGGTGCTGCCCAGCAGCGTGCTGGCGATCAAGAGGCTGTTGCCAATCGGCGTGTTCAACTCATGCGCCACGCCGGCCACCATCGAACCCAAGGCCGCCAACTTCTCCTGCGCCATCAGCTGACGCTGCATCTGACTCAGGCGCAGATAGGCGCCGGCATTGTCCAGCGCGATTGCGATGTAGGAGCGCAGGGTGCGAAAGATCAATTGCTGCCGCTCTCCGTAAGCCTTGGCCCGTGGAGACTGAATCGTCATCGCGCCTATCACCCGCTCACCGGCCAGCAAAGGCGCAAAAATCAGGCTGAGTTGCTGGCTGGTACCGGGCACATGCTCACCCAGTTTCTCTTGTTCCGCCGCGTCGCTGAACAGGATTTCCTTGCGCTCCTGCACGCAGCGCACGCACAGGGAGCGCTCCGAACTCATCTCGATCGGCGGGTCCGTGAAGGGTTCGCCGTTTTCAATACCGTAAGCACAGTAGAGCTGGCGCCCCGCGGCGTCGAGCAAATAGATCGCCAGGCAAGGCGCGTCCAGCAGCGCATTGACATGCCGTGTCATCACCTCAAAGATGCGTTCGGCCACCAGCTCATTGGTGATCTCCTGGCCAACCTGGCCTAGATGCTGCAGCACCTCATGCGTGTCGCGCAGCAGTTGGAAACGCGCCGCCTCCGACTCGGCTAGACGGCGCAGGTGCTCGCTCTCGGCGCGGGCGCTCTCGATCTGGTGATGCACCCGCAAGGCGCTCGAACGCCGCATGGCCTCCTCGTTGAAGCTGTGCTGGCGCGCCGCGCTGGCGCGTTGCGACCAGTGATAGGCGCGCTCGAAGTTGCCGCCATCCGCAAAGGCCTTGGCGGTGGCCTCCAGCAATTGCATCGAAGGCTGATAGGACTCCATGCCCTCGGCCAATTGCAATGCGGCCAGATAAGACCCCAGTGCCCGGCCATGGCTACCCGAGCACCCCAGAGCGCTATCTTCCGCCTGCTGCACATCGCCCAAGACCCACAACATGTCGACCTCATTGTTGGGCTCATGCTGTTCACGCGCCAGGCGCAGGCCCTCCTCGGCATGGCCGCGGGCCAACTCAAAGTGACCCAGCATCAACTCGGCCCTGGCCAAACCCAGTTGCGCCTCGGTGCGCAGATCCAGCGAGCGCGAAGCCACCGCGCGCTCCATCAGCTCGGTAAACGCCGCATGGGCCGGCACGCCGCGGTCCGAGTTCAACTCGGTATGACCCAGAAAATTCAGCGCCAAGGCACGCGTGCGGTTGTCCGGCTGCGCCGCGCAGAGCTGCAAGCATTCCTGCAGCAAGTCGCGCGCATCACCCAGTTGCCCGAGCCGACGCAGAGCCTCGCCGGTGTGCGCCAGGCACAGGCTGATCATGCTGGGCCAGCGCGAACCTCGGGCCAGGTCGAGGCCGCGTTTGAGCCACTCCATGGCGGTCTGGAAGTCGCTCATCTTGGTATAGGTGTGACCCAGATTGGTGGCCAGCGTGATGGCGCGACGGATCTGACCGGTCAACATGGCCAGCTCAAACGCTTTTGAATGGGCCTGGATGCCACTCAGAAAATTGCCCTGCATCGCCGCCAGCAGACCGCGAAAATCCTCCACCGCCGAGCCTTCCATCGGCGCCAAGTTGGAACTATCCAGCGGCAGGCGCACGCCCCATTCGCGCTCGGCCAGCACTTGGTCGACAAACACCTGAGAGCGCCCCAGATTGGCTTGAAACACGGTCGCTCGCGACGTATCGCCGGCGGCCTCGGCGCAGCCCAAGGCCATCGCTAACTCGGCACGCAAGCGGCCCACGTCGCCGCGATCGGCCGCCAGGTAATGGCTCTGCCAATGCACATCGGCCAAGCCAGTCTGGTCGGCGGCGGCTTCAAACAGCGCGCGAGCCAAGTCCAGTTGCCGCTCCGCCTGCGCCAACTCGCCGTGCAAAAGATGGGCCTCAGAGCGCACCAGATGCAGCCGCCCGCGCGCAGCGTCGAGGCGGAGCGCCGGCCAGTCGGTCGAGCCCAGCAGCCCTTCTACATCGGTCACCAGCACCAAGGCCCGGCGGGTGTCGCGCTGACGCAGGCCCCAAGCCAGTTGCAGCCGCTCTTGCACGGTGTCCAACGGCGCGCCCAGGGCCAGCTGCTGCTCCCAAGCGGCGATGCTTGCGTCTGCGGGGAAAAACTCCATGGCCGACCTCGTCAACTCGGTGTGGAGCGCCGACTCTTCGGCTCGCCCTTCACCGAAGGCTAGACAGGCATTGAGGATACCGCGGCCACCTCAAACGCGACGCGACCTTGCGCGACAAATTCAAGCGCTGCTGCGCGAAACCACACGCCCTACCCTGCTCATCCGGCTCATTCGGCTCATTCGGCTCAATAACCCTGCTGGCGCTGCACCAGATGAGCAAAGGGCTGGCCGGCGCGAAGCGCCAGCACATTGGCGCGCACCACCGCCGCCGCGCTGCGCGGATCGGTTTGGGCGGCGCAATGCGGCAACACGGTCAAGCGCGGATGCTGCCAAAACGGGTGTGCGGCCGGCAGCGGTTCCTGGCGGAAGACATCAAGCACGGCACGAGCGAGCCGGCCGCTGTCCAAGACGGCCAGCAGATCGGCTTCGACCACATGGGCGCCACGCGCCAGATTGACCAAGCTGGCGCCCGGCTTCATCGCTGCAAAGCGGTCCGCGTTGAAGAAGTCACGTGTCTGCTCGGTCAGCGGCAACAGATTGACGACCGTATCGGCCTCGGCCAAGCCCAGGGCGAGACCTTCGGCGCCGTGCAGCGTGCGCACCCCCGCCAACTCGGCCGGCCGGCGACTCCAGCCGCTCAGCGCATAACCTTGCGCGGCCAAGGCGCGGGCCACGCGAGCGCCCAACTCACCCAAGCCCAGCACCAGCACCCGCCATTCGGCGGCGCGACTTTGCATGGGCTGGCGCCATTCGGCTCGCCGCTGTTGGTCCTGCAGGTCAAAGAAGCCGCGATGCAGAGACAACACCGCCCACAGCGCCGTGTGAGCCATCGCCTCGTTCATGGCCGGGTCGACCATGCGCGCCAGCGGCACCTGGGGCGGCAGGGTCGGGTCTTGCATCAGGCGGTCAACACCGGCCCAGAGCGACTGGATCAGGCGCAGATTCGGCAGCTGCTGCAGCACGCCCGGTTCCGGGTTGGCCACGATCGCGATCTCGACCTCGGCCGCCTGCGCCGCATCGGTCGGCGGCGTTAGCCACCATTGCTCGTCGGGCAAGGCCTCTTGCAACAGGCGCAGCCATTGCTGCTGCTCGGCCGCCGGCCAGCGGCCGCTCAGCAAAATACTCATCGATTACTGGTCCTTGTCTTCCAGGGCTTCGCACAAGGCCATCAAGCCGGCGCGCAGCGTGGCGATGCGCACCGCATGGCGGTCCCCGCTGAACAACTCCTGCCACACCTTGGGCGGGCGGCCCGCATGCACCAGCGCCAGCCAGACGGTGCCGACCGGCTTGTCGGCCGAGCCCCCGGTGGGGCCGGCGATACCGGTCACTGCCAGCGCCCAATCAATCGGCGCATGGGCCAGCAAGCCCTTGGCCATGTGCAGCGCTGCCTCGCCGCTGACCGAACCATGCAGGCCGATCAAGGCCGCCGGCACGCCCAGCAATTCGGTCTTCGATTCATTGCTGTAGCTGACCACGCCGCGCTCAAACCATTGGCTGGAGCCCGACAAGCTGGTGCAGGCCGCGGCGATCAAGCCACCGGTGCAGGACTCGGCCGTGCCGACCTTTTCGCGCCGCTGCATCAGGGCCACGCCAATGCGGTCGATCAACTCTTGCTCTTCAGGAAACAGCATGTTTGAACTCCTCTTGATCAATTGGAAGCGGCGTTACACGCTGCTCCTCAAAGCCTCAGAAAAATGAACGCCACAGTGCGATCACCACAAGCGTACATCCAGCCGCGACGAAATCATCAAACAAAATGCCCCAACCCTGCGCCCAGCTGACCGGCTTGCCACGCTCGCCCTTGAAGAGCTGGTCGGCCCAGCCCACCGGCCCAGGTTTGGCGGCATCAAAGTAGCGAAACAGGGCGAAGGCGATCAACTGCGCCCAGAACCCGGCAGGCATCAGCAGCCAGAGGATCAACCAGAAGGCCAGCACCTCGTCCCAAACGATAGCGCCGGGGTCAGGTGTTGCCAGATGCCGAGCCGTGGTCGTGCAGGCCCACCAGCCGACCAAGGTGCCGCCCAGCAAGAGCCAGCCCCATTGCGCTTCGCTCAGCCAGCGATTCAAGACCAGAAAGCTGAGCCAGGCCCACAGCGTACCCACCGTGCCCGGGGCCTTGGGCGAGAGGCCGCTGCCAAAACCGAGCGCAATCCAATGCGCCGGATGCGGAAACATGAAACGCGCCGTGGCGCGGCGCGGCGCGCGCGTGTCAGACGAAAAGGAATCACTCATGGGGTCTTGAAATGGTCAAAGCTGCTGAACTGAGCCAGCAGCGGGCTGCCCGCTGCATCGCGCAGGCGCAGGCCCGGCTCGGCCTCGATGCGGCCGATGCGATGCACCGGCGTGGCGCTGGCGACCGCCGCAGCAGCCACGGCCGCACGCCCGGCGGCATCGCTCGGCGCGCTGAACACCAATTCGTAATCGTCGCCCCCGGCCAAGCCGCATTCGCGCTGCAGGGCCAGGTCTTGCGCCGCCAGCACCGCGCTGCGCGGCAAGGCGTCGGCATTGAGGCTGGCGCCCACGCCCGAGGCCTTCAAGATATGACCCAGATCGCCCAGCAGACCGTCCGATACATCGATGGCGCTGCGCGCCACGCCGCGCAAGGCCAAGCCCAGTTCGACGCGCGGCTGCGGGCACTCCATGGCCCGGCGCACCTGCTCGAAGTCTGCCCCAGCCAACTGGGCCGTGCCGCGGAATACCTCCAGCGCCAAGCGCGCATCGCCCAGCGTGGCGCCCGAAACGTAAATATCGTCACCCACCTTGGCACCACTGCGCAGCAAGGCCTGACCCCGCGGCACCTCACCCATCACGGTGATGCAGATGTTCAAGGGGCCCTGGGTGGTGTCGCCGCCGACCAAGGCGATGCCATGGCGCTGCGCCAACTCAAACAAACCCTGCGCAAAGCCGGCCAAAAACACCTCATCGGCACGCGGCAAGCTCAGCGCCAAGGTAAAGGCCCGCGGTGTCGCTCCGCAGGCCGCCAAATCACTCAGATTGACGGCCAGGGCCTTGTGTCCCAGGCGCTGCGGCGCCACCGTGGACAGAAAATGCCGCCCCTCCACCAGCATGTCACTGGACACCAGCCATTGCATGCCCGGCGTTGAGTTGATGACGGCACAGTCATCACCGATGCCGACCGGCACCACGTCCGCCGACGGCCGGCTTTGGCTCTTGAAGAAACGCTGGATCAGATCGAATTCACCCATGAGTGGATTGTCTCAGCCCAGGGGGCGGGATCAGCGCAAGATTCAAGCGGAAGGCTTGCTCAAGCCAAGCTTGGGCCTGAGGTGGTCGTAGGCCCAATAAAAGGCATAGGTCCAGACCCAATAGAACGCAGCCAAACCAATGTCCACGAACAAGGCGTCAACAAATGACATGTCCAACTGCCACATGATGATGGGGACCGTCATCGCCGCCAAGCCCACCTCAATGGCGATGGCATGCAGGGCGCGAATCAACTTTGTTTTACTGAGCGAATAGCGAATCAGCACAAAGTAATACGCACGATTGATGCAGTACTCAAGGCTCACCGCCATGACGCTGAACAGCACGGCCAGCCCCAGCATGGTGTGCGCCGAAGTGTTCAAAATCCAGGCGGCCAGCGGAGCCACCAGGACCAAGGCCAAGACCTCTTTGAGCACCACCTGTACGACCTGCTCGGTATGCGACAAGTGCTCGACCGGCGCGCTCATTTCGAACCCTCTGCCCCAGCGATATCAGCACCAACTTCACTGCGCGCTTGGCTCCTGAGGTAGGAGTTCTCGTAGATAGTCAAGTCCTCCTGGAGGCGCGAGGATCCATCGCCTGCACGGGCCAGCTTGGCCTCCATCAAGGCCATCATTTGATCGGGCCGGTAGCCGGCGAATGGCGGCATGTCCATGATGTCTTTGAACACCGCAGACCCGTCCTCGTTCAGGTAGACATTCGCCGAGGCGTTCACCCCCATCAGCTTGTGCACGCTGCCCATGGTTTCCTGATAGGCCCCGGCCAAGACATAGTCTTCCCCAGCCTCAATATCGTGCATGGGGAGGCTGCCACACAGGCCACCCACGCCAACATAGCGCTCAAATTTGCCGTCACTGTCGCAAGTGACGTCTTGAACGCTGCCTAGGCGCGTTGGCTGGGTTGCCAGCTTTCGTATCGGCATGAGCGGGAAGGTTTGCCCGAGCGCCCGTCCACTCTCCGAAAAAATTGAAGGATGCGGAATGCCGTGCTCGTCGCAGTGCTGCTTGATTTCTTGAACCACGCCTGGTGCCTGACGATCTACATCGTCAGTCGGGGACTCCTGCGCACTCACTTGAAATGAGTGACCCGCAGTCTCTTGGGCGATAGATCCGGCAAAGCTGCTCACGCGGTCCCCTTGAATGGCGATTGGTTCTTTGTGTGCTGGCGACATCAGCGCGAAGATCAGCTCGAAGAAATGTACCGCATGGCTGCGGGCATCATGTGCCACGGGACTCCCCCGTGCTTTGAAGCTCCCCTGAACTGCCTAGGCTTCGCCTTTGCCCTGAAACTCCTCACGGCCGATACGATCGATGAGACTGGGCTCCTGCCCCGGAACATCGTCGGTTTTTGTATCAATCACTCGAAGCCGCGCGCGTTCAAGAGTTCGGCGAGATGGGGTATTCGCGGGGCAGATCAGGGCGAGCACCTCCGGTTCGCAGCGCTTGATGAACGCTTCCGCCAAGGCCTCTTGGGCGATCGCCGATGCAAGGCCTTGACCCCACGCGCGCGGCGCAAAACGGAAGTACAAATTCAAACCGAAGCGGGACCCAGCGGCCTTGCGCATGACACCGCCAAAACCCAGTACCTCCGGCGTCTCGGTGGTACTGTAGACGGCCCAATAGCCAAAGCCTTCGCTATCCCAATGTGCGAGACCGCCACCAAAGAGGGCGATGGCAGCTGCTGATCAGACAGGTCGGAAGGGTACGCGATGAATTCAAGCTGCACGCAAGACCCACCGGTGCACGGCAACAGCCGCGGCAGCTTAGACAACCACGTTTTCCTCGCCCGGCTTGGGCCGCCGATAGGCCATACCGACAGAGCGCGGCGCCGTATGGACGAAGCCGAATTGCGCATAAAGATCTTGCGCCTGGCCATCGGCGATCAGGCTGACATAGCCACTGAGCGGAACATGGGCATCGATGTACTGCCGGATCTCCCCCATGATGCGCTTGCCCTGCCCGCGGCCCTGATGCGCCTTGAGCACCGCAATATCTACAACCTGAAAGAAGCAGCCCCCGTCGCCGATCACCCGCCCCATGCCGACCGGCTCTGAGCCCCAAAGTATCTGGACAGCGAATAGCGTGTTGGGCAGACCCCTCGCTGCGGCCTCGTCGGTCTTGCCGCTGAGACCTGAGCCCAGGCGCAGCATCTGGTAGGTTTCAACTGAAGGCGTGGCATGCACACTGATGTAGTCCATTGGGGAATCCATTGTTGTTCGAGTCATTGTTTTTGGCGAGACGGAGAAAGCCCTTGTTGCCGCTGACCTTCAGGCAACAAGCGCTCCTCGTTTTATGCAGTCATTTTCGGTTGGCGCTCCGCATTCGCGCCGCCAGTTCAAGCTGGCCTTGGTCCAACAGCCGACATAACTATTTTTTCAATGAGACTCTACGCCCGCTCTATCCGACAGCCGTAGCAGCCGTAGCCAGCGAACCTGGCCAACACAAAGTCAACTCGCTCATTGGCCAAGAGCTTGTCCAATTCAATGGCGGCCGTCTCCGGCGTGGTCAAGACGGCATCGACGATGCGCTCTTCTTTGGAATAGGCGCGCAGTACAAAGACTCGGGTGAAATAGCCCATGTCTGCGCCAATCGGCAGGGCCGTGAGTTCGGGGCTTGCCGCTGAGGCCTCGGCAAGGACGTACACCGGGCCATATTCCTTGTACGGACCTGCCACGGTGAAGGGGCAATAGCTGGCAAGAATTAAAGCCTCTCCGGGCAGGGCGGCTCGCAAGACATCTCGGCAGGGTTCCCCGCCGGCGGCGGTGTGTCTCTCCACCGTCTGGCCAAGGTCATCAAGGCCTTGCGTCCTGACCTTGTCCAAAAAATCCGCACGAATAGGTCGAATCTTGAAGCGGGCTTTGATGACGTCGGTTTGCATATCAATGAGCAAGAGCTGAGGAGCACGGGCGGTGACTTCACTGGGTCTGCGTGCGCTTAGGCAGGACCGAATGAGGATGGCCATGGCCCAGATAGTCAGAAAACCTGCATTGTCAAAATTGGCCGACCGAATGCCCACCCGATTCTTGCGCTTATGCCCGGCCTAAGGCGAGGCCGGCGCCCCAAACCAAGTCAAGTGAGCTGAACGAGCCCGCCCTGAGCAGCCTCCAACACATACTCCTCATCATCCATCGCTTCGCCGCGAATCACATCGTTGCCGATCAGGATGCGGGTGAACTTGAAGCCGACTTTTTGCAGCACCCGGCCGGAGGCCTGGTTGCCCACGGTGACGGTGGCAACAAAGCGGTGCACGCCGCGCGCGGCCAATTGCGCGGCGGCTGCAGCAGCGGCTTCGGTGGCGTAGCCCTGACCCCAAAAGGGACTGAAGAAATAGAAGCCCAGGTTGCTGGCCTCGAATGTGTCGGTGATCTCGGCATCGACGCGACCGAGGTACAGGCCATCGGATTTGCGTCGCACGGCCCAAGCGGGCCAAGCGCAGTCACCATCAGGGGAGATACGAGTCGCCTCGAGACTGCGCCAGCGGGCGCGCAAAGCCGCCAGACTGGCGGGCTTGGGCATCGAGATCCAACGATACACAGCCTCATCCTGCAGCGCTGGGAAAAACGCCTCAGCATGGCTTTCGCGCAGCGGCTCGAGCCATAGCCTGGGGGTTTCAATGGCGGCGGCCAGCTGGGCGGCAGTCTCGGGTTGCATGCAGAGGGACTCTTATCCGATGTGATGAAAAACCTGATCAGTATCGCCCGTCATAGAGCCAGTACAGCGACCGCGGCGCTTGGGCGACACTCACCCCTTCGCGCTCCACCGTTTATTGCCCCAACTACTTTGCCACCTTGAGCTCCCTGCCCGCCACCCACCTCCCCAGCCTGGCCACCCTCCCCAACGGCCTGCGCACCGTCACCATCGCCATGCCCTGGCGCCAAACGGTGAGCCTGAGCGTGTTCATCCGCACCGGCAGCTTGCATGAAAGCGCAAGGCTGAATGGCATCAGCCATGTGGTGGAGCACATGGCCTTCAAGGGCACGGCCACGCGGGACTGCCAGCGCATCAACCTCGATGCCGAGGCCCTGGGTGCCGAGGTCAATGCCCATACCGACAAGGACCACACCGCCTTTCATATCGAGGGCTTGCCCGGTGATCTGCCGGCCTTTGTCGAGTGGCTGGCCGACATCGTGCTGAACAGCAGTTTTCCCGCCGATGAGTTGGAGCGCGAGCGCCGCGTGATCGAACAAGAGTTCAGCGAGTTCGAGGATGACCCCAGCAGCATGGCCTTTCAGCTGCTGGACCGCGCCAGCTATGGCCAACACCATGCGGCCGGCCGGCCCATCATCGGCACCCGCGCCAACATCCTGCGCTTTGGCCGCGAGGACCTGCTGGCCTATGCCCAGGCCCAGTACACCGCTCGCAATGTGGTGGTGACGGTGGCCGGGCCGGTCGATGCCGAGGCCTTCACCCGGCTGGTGGAGAAGGCCTTCGGCGCCATGCCCAGCGGCAGCCCCAATGCCTTGAGCGCGCCAATCTGGCAGGGTGGACTGAAGACACGCCGCATGGCCGGCAGCGGCCAATGCCAGGTCTTGCTGGGCTTTGAGGCGCCTGGCCTGGGCAATGCCAACAGCACCCAGCACCTTCCCCATGTGCTGGCCGCCGCGCTATTGGGCGAAGGCATGAGCTCACCGCTATTGGACGAAATCCGCGAGCGCCGCGGCCTGGCCTATCACGTGGCCAGTTCGGCCGACATCTTGCCGCTCTACGGTCAATTCTTGATCGAAGGGGCCACCGCGCCGGCCCAGGCCGAGGAGTTCTTGCAAGCGGTGCATCAGCTCTTGCGGCGCCATGCGGAAGGGCCCCTGGACAAGGTGGCGCTGGCGCGCGCCCGCAAGCAGTTGCAAATGCGCGGACTGCGGGCCCTGGAGCAGCCTGCCCGGCGCATGGAGGCGGCGGCGCAAGAGCTGTTTGCCTTCGGTCGGCTGCGCGATCCCGTGGAGGCGATGGCGCAGTTGCAGGCGGTCAAGCCCAAACAGGTGCAGGCGGTGTTTGAGCAGTTGCAAGAGCCCCAGAGACCGCGGCCTGCGGTGGCGCTGGCAGGCACGGTGCCGCAGCGTGCGCGCGCCTGCGCCGAAGCGCTGTTTTCCTGAGGCTGGCTTGATCTTGCGCGAGGCACTCAGTCCTCGCGCAGGAGATTGCTCAACTCGACGGCAGACTTGACGTTCATTTTTTCGAACACCCGCGCGCGGTGCACCTCAACGGTCCGAACGCTGATGTTCAGCTGATCGGCGATCAGCTTGTTCGGCAAGGCCTGCACTACCAGCGTCATGACCTCGCGTTCGCGCTCGGTCAACTCGGCCAGTCGCTTGGCCATTTGCACCTGTTGGCCACGCTCGGCAATGGCGCGCTCGCTGATCGCCAGCGCCTTCTCGATGCGGTCCACCAAGGTGTTGTCCGAGAACGGTTTCTCAACGAAGTCGAAGGCGCCGCGCTTGACCGCGGCGACGGCCGTCGGCACATCGCCATGGCCGGTCAAGAAGATCACCGGCAGGGCCGCGTGCTCGCCGCACAGGCCGCGCTCGATCAAACGCTCGAACAGCGCCAGGCCGCTCATGCCCGGCATGCGCACATCAAGCAAGAGACACGACGGCGCATTTGGCCAGTCGCTGCCACCCTCGGGGCGGGCATCCAGCATGACCTCAAAGGCCTCGGCGCTGGCGAAACCTTCGGACAAAAGCCGGCGCGAGCGCAACAACCAGCCGAGGGCGTCGCGCACCACATCCTCGTCGTCGACCAGATAGACCATCGGCAGTTTTCGACTCATGACAGCGTGTCCCCTTTGTGATCGGCGGGCGCAACTGCGCCGGCGCCGGCAGCCGGCAATGTAAAGCGGAATTCGGTGCCCGACACGGTGCCGCCCGGTCCGTCAAGATTGACGAAGTCCATCGCACCGCCATGTTGCTCCACCACCGTGCGGCACAGGCTCAGACCCAAGCCCATGCCTTCTGAACGGGTGGTGAAAAAGGGCGTGTAGAGCTGGCGCGCTACCTCGGCCGGAATACCTGGGCCGCGGTCGATGACAGCCAGGCTGATCCAGCGCGGGTCCGAACTGGGCCGGGCCTGCAGGCGCAGCACGCGCTCGGCCTGCGGCGTGTGGCCCTCCATGGCCTGGATGGCATTGCGGGTCAGGTTCAGCAAGACCTGCTCAACCATGGTGCGGTCGCAGCGCACGCGCGGCGCTGGCTCGGGCAGTTCAATCTCGATGCGGGTACCGCTTTTGCGCGCCTGCAGCCGCACCAGCGGCAGCACCGCGTCAAACAACTGCTCGACACCGATCGCCTCACGTGCCTGATCGCGCCGGCGCACAAAGTCATGCACGCTTTTGATCACGCGGCCGGCGCGCTCGGCCTGCTCGGCAATGCGGGTGACAGCCTGGCGCACCATCTCGGGCGTGGTCGGATCATCGGCCTCGAGCTTGAGCAGATTCAAGGACGCGGCGGCATAGCTGGCGATGGCCGCCAGCGGCTGATTCAACTCATGGCTGAGCAGCGAAGCCATCTCGCCGACGGTGGCCAGGCGCGCCGTGGCCTGCAGGCGCTCTTGCTGCTGGCGCGACAGTTCTTCCATGCGACGTTGATCGCTGACGTCCAGCACCGCGCTCATCCAGCCGGTGTGCTGACCCTGAGCATCAAGCAGCGGCGCTTCAAAAATCATCACCGGAAAGCGCTCGCCGCTCTTGCGCATAAAGACGGTCTCAAAACCTTGCCGCGGGTCTTGGCTGGCCTCCCAGCGGGCACTGCGGTCGGCATGGCGGCGGCGGTATTCCTCGACAAACTCGGTCGGCCAATAGGGCGGCGTGGTCTGCCCCAAGAGCTCCACCGGTTTGAAACCCACCATGCTGCAAAAAGCCGGATTGACGTAGGTGACGATTCCAGCCAGGTCGCGCGCGCGCAAGCCGGTGATCAGCGAGTTTTCCATCGCGTGGCGAAAAGCCAAGGACTCGGCCAAGGCGCGCTCAGCATAGGCGCGCCGGCGGCCGTCACGCGCCAACATCAAGACCACGGCGAACAGCGCCAGCGACAGGCCCAACACCAGTGCGGTGGCCAGGTTGGGAATCAAGCGTGGCCGACCGGCGGCGCTGTCGACCTTCAACTGCAGGGTCAGGCCCGGCAAATCGACCAGACGCTCGGCCAGGTAATGGCCGGCACCGCGGTTCAAACCGGTACGCGCCAAACGCGTGCCGTCGCCCTCGACAAAACTCAGCTCATGGCCACGAGACTGGTCCTGCGTCACCGCATCTTCGAGCAGATAGCGCAAGCTGATGGTGGCGACGATATAGGCCGAAGCGAGGCCGGCGCGCAGCTGCGGCAGGCAAAGGTCGACCACCTCCAGCCCCTCACCACCGGCAAACGGAATGAAATAGCTGCGCGAATACAGCTGCGAGCCCTGGCGCAAGGCGGCCTCGCAGGCCAGCTCGGTTTCAATTTCCATATGCTCGCGGCCAATCTGCGCAAACAGCGGCGTGACATAGGGCGACTCGACCGACTGCAGCACCTCGCGCTGCGCGTCGCGGTACTCCACCCGCAGCAAGGCCCGGGTGCGGCGCAACAACTCGCTGGCGTCGGCCTGCCAACGCGGCGTCTGCGGCTGCTCCCACAACAAGCCCTGTAGACCCTGCAGATCGCGGCCGGCGATTTGTTTAACACGGGCGGCCACTTCGGCCGCCGTGTCATCGACCTTTTCCTGCGCACGGGCGGTTTCGTAGCTGAGCGTCAGCGCCACCAACAGCGACTGCGCCACCAACAGCAAGGCCACCAAGGCCCCCCATAGCAGGGCCCGGCGCCAGCTCCAGGCGCGCGGCAAGGCGGCGGATGTGTGTTCGTGCTTCAAATGGGCAGCGTGGAGCAAAGTAGAGGGCTCGACAGCACGCAGTATCCTTTGCCTGCGGGTCCGGCAAGATGCGCAATACCGCGTATCGTCAGCGGGCCGGTTCAGCCGACACTTGCGCTCTCCACAGCTTGGCCTTCGTGCAGGCTGCGGCTTTTACAATCGCCGGCCGCATCGGGACCGCAGCGTCATCGATGGCTTCACTGGTTTGCCGAGAGAAACAGCACCATGCCCACCTCAGAACAGAAGAACGCCCAGTTTCGCCAAGCGGCACTTGAGTATCACGAGTTCCCGACACCCGGCAAGATTGCCATCGCTGCGACCAAGCAGCTGGTCAATCAACGCGACCTGGCGCTGGCCTACTCGCCCGGTGTGGCTGCGGCCTGTGAAGAGATCGTGGCCGATCCGGCCAATGCCTTTCGCTACACCTCGCGGGGCAATTTGGTCGCGGTGGTGACCAATGGCACCGCCGTGCTGGGCCTGGGCGACATCGGCCCGCTGGCCTCCAAGCCGGTGATGGAGGGCAAGGGCGTGCTGTTCAAGAAGTTCGCCGGCATCGATGTGTTCGACCTCGAAATCGCTGAGCGCGATCTCGACAAATTGGTCGACATCATTGCCGCGCTAGAGCCCACCTTCGGCGGCATCAACCTCGAAGATATCAAGGCGCCGGACTGCTTCTATGTTGAGCGCAAGTTGCGCGAGCGGATGAAGATCCCGGTCTTCCACGACGACCAACATGGCACGGCAATCGTCGTCGGTGCGGCCTTCTTGAATGGCTTGAAGGTACTGGGCAAGGACATCAAGCAGGTCAAGCTGGTGACCTCCGGCGCCGGCGCCGCGGCGCTGGCCTGCCTGGGCCTCTTGGTCAAGCTGGGTCTGCCGAAGGAAAACATCTGGGTCACCGACTTGGCCGGCGTGGTCTATGAAGGCCGTGTCGAGCTGATGGACCCGGACAAGGCCGGCTTTGCCCAGAAGACCGAGCAGCGCAGCCTCAGCCAGGTGATTGAAGGCGCGGATGTGTTCCTGGGCCTGTCGGCCGGCGGCGTGATGAAGCCGGAGATGGTCGCCAAGATGGCGCCGCGGCCGATGATTTTTGCGCTGGCCAATCCGACGCCAGAAATCCTGCCCGAGCAGGTCAAGGCGGTGCGTGATGACGCTGTGATGGCCACCGGCCGCACCGACTACCCGAACCAGGTCAACAACGTCCTGTGCTTCCCCTACATCTTCCGCGGCGCTCTGGACTGCGGTGCCGTCACCATCAATGATGAGATGGAAATCGCTGCGGTTCGCGCGATTGCCGAGCTAGCCCAGGCCGAGCAAAGCGAGGTGGTGGCGGCGGCCTATGCGGGCGCCAACCTCAGCTTCGGCCCCGAGTACCTGATTCCCAAGCCCTTTGATCCGCGTCTGATGATGAAGATCGCCCCAGCCGTGGCCGAAGCGGCGATGGCCTCCGGCGTGGCCAGCCGCCCTATCAAGGACATGGAGGCCTACCGCGAAAAGCTGCAGAGCTTTGTGTACGCCTCGGGCACGACGATGAAGCCTATCTTCAACGTCGCCAAACGCGCGGTGAACAAGCGTGTGGCCTATGCCGAGGGCGAAGAAGAACGCGTGCTGCGCGCCGTACAGGTGGTGGTCGATGAAGGCCTGGCTCGCCCGACGTTGATTGGCCGCCCCGGCGTGATCGCCGAGCGATGCGAGCGTTTTGGCCTGCGCCTCAAAGAAGGTAAAGACTACGACATCGTCAATGTGGAGAACGACCACCGCTACCGCGACTACTGGCAGACCTATCACCAGATGACCGAGCGCAAGGGCGTGACCCAGCAGTTGGCCAAGATCGAGATGCGCCGCCGCCTGACCCTGATCAGTTGCATGATGCTGCACAAGGGCGAGGTGGACGGCATGCTCTGCGGCACATGGAGCAATACGGCCATGCACCTGCAGTACATCGACCAGGTGATCGGCAAGCGTCCGGGCGTCAAGAACTACGCCTGCATGAACGGACTGATCCTGCCGGGCCGCCAAGTCTTCCTGGTGGATACCCATGTCAATTACGACCCGACGGCCGAGCAATTGGCCGAGATCACCGTGATGGCTGCCGAAGAATTGATGCGTTTCGGGATCCGCCCCAAAGCCGCCCTGCTTTCACACAGCAATTTCGGCTCCAGCAACCAGCCGTCGGCGATCAAGATGCGCGAAGCCTTGGGGCTGATCCAGGCCGCCGCGCCTTGGCTGGAAGTAGACGGCGAAATGCACGGCGACACCGCTCTGGACGCCGCCTACCGCAAGGACCTGATGCCCAACAGCACCCTCAGCGGCGAAGCCAATCTGCTGGTGCTGCCGAATATTGACGCGGCCAATATCTCCTATAACCTGCTGAAAACTACGGCCGGCGGCGGTATTGCCATTGGGCCGGTTCTGCTCGGCGCAGCCAAGCCGGTGCATGTATTGACCCCCTCGGCCACCGTGCGGCGCATCGTCAATATGACGGCCTTGACCGTCGCCGACGCCAACGCCGCGCGCTGAATTTCAAAGAAATATCAGCCCCGGCGACAGGAACAATGCGCACCAAACGGGTGCGCATTGCGACCTATTGCGGGAGTTTTTACAAAAGTTTGTAAGGGCTTACCGGGCCCAGTTCAGTTACAAAAACTACACATTCTCAATACCCATTGGGAATGTGTGTACACACAAACAATTACCAGAATCCCGGTCCAGCTGGGGCTAAGCGCTTGAGGTTTTCGGGCGTTTTCGTTACCATTGCGCTTTCAGGAACAGGGTAATCCCGTGTCTTTGCTCTCTCGACCACCGCAGTGGTCCACTTGGTGCAAGTCGGTCGTCGCCAGCATTTTGGTGGCGGCAGCGAGCGTTCAAGTGCAGGCCAAAGAATCGGTAGCCGCGCCGGATCAGTTGTCAGCGACAACCGAAACGGTCGCTTTGTCGAAGCTGCCCCGCGAAGCCCAAACAACGCATCGCCTGATCCTTGCCGGAGGTCCATTTCCGCACGACAAGGACGGCATCGTGTTTGGCAATCGCGAGCGCTTGCTGCCCGCCAAGGCACGTGGCTACTACCGCGAGTACACCGTCAAAACGCCCGGTGCACGTAACCGCGGCGCAAGACGCTTGGTTTGCGGAGGCAAACCCCCTACAAATCCTGATGTTTGTTATTACACCAGCGATCATTATTCAAGCTTCAAGCGCCTTGAGCAGTGATTCGATGGTGGTGAAAAGTTCTGTGACTATATAGGAGGATCGCGACCATGCTTTTGCAGACCGTCCGTCCCAATATCGTGCAGGCCATTCGGGCCTACCGCGTAGAGGACTTGATGCACGCCGCACAGGATGCCGGCCAGCATTTCTTGTATGCCAACTTGACCGAGGCACAGTCCAAGCAGGACGTGCTGGAAGCGATTGCCCAGGCATTTCTCTTCCCGGCCCATTTTGGCAAGAATCTGGACGCCCTCCACGACTGCATGACCGATCTGGTCCACAAGTCCGGCGCACAGCCCGGTTTCGTCGTGGTGCTCGAGCAGTTGCCCGACAACGTCAAGTTTGATCGCGAGGCTCGCGAGCAACTGCTGGATGTCTTCCGTGAAGCGGCCGATTACTGGGCCGATCGAAAGATTCAGTTCAGGTGCTTCTATTCTTTTCAGTAGCCCGCTCTCAAGACAATGCGTCCTGGGAGCGGGCTACCGAAGAAGCCGCCGCCGTTGCCACCAAGCCTGCAGCCAAGAACTCCAAAGCCGCCGCCAACGCCAACTTTGGCATGAATATGCCGATGATGAGCAGTGCGTTCGACACGGCCATGTGGCTCAGCGCCGCCTGAGTTCCGCTGAACACAGCAAAGAAAAAGGAGCCCTGGGGCTCCTTTTTTTCGTCCCTTGCCGGCCTATAGGGCATACAGGCCGCTGGAATCAGGCAATTTCAGGCTTGCAGAGCTTGCGCCAAGGCCACAAACTCCGCCACCGGTACTTCCTCGGCGCGGCGCTGCAAATCGAACTGTCCGGTAAAACCACGCGCAGATAACCAAACACCCAGGCTGTGACGCAAGAGCTTGCGGCGCTGCGAGAACGCGGCAGCCACCATTTCGCCAAATAGCTTGCTATCCAATTGCGGCGGTTTGGCGTAGGGCTGCATGCGAACAATGGCCGAATCCACCCGCGGCGGTGGGTCAAACGCGCTCGGCGGCACATCCAGCACCGACTCGATGGCGTAGCGCCACTGCAGCATCACGGTCAAGCGGCCATAGTCTTTGCAACCAGGCGCGGCGGCCATGCGATCCACCACTTCTTTTTGCAGCATGAAGTGTTGGTCGACCACATGGTCCACAAAGCCAAGCAGATGAAACAGAATAGGCGTCGAAATGTTGTAGGGCAGATTGCCAACCACGCGCAGTTGCTGTCCCTTGGCGGCGGCCAGCGCCGCGAAGTCGACCTTTAGCACATCGGATTCGATCACCTCCAAGCCGGTTTGATGGCGCAGCTTGGCCGCGAGATCACGGTCCAACTCGATCACGGTGAATGGCTGGATGCGCTTGAGCAGCGGCAAGGTCATCGCCCCCAGGCCCGGCCCGATCTCGACCACGGCCTCGCCGGCTCGAGGATCGATGGCATCGACGATGGATTCGATGATGTGGACGTCGGTCAGAAAATGCTGACCGAAACGCTTGCGTGCAATATGTTGAGCCACCGGGTTGTCCTCAGTCCAACCACTCGCGCACTTCGACATAGGCGCGTGCACGCAGGTCCTTGACCCAGTCCAGGTAAGCCTCCTCGTACTTGCCCTCACGCAAGGCCGCACGCGCTTGCTCACGCAATTGCTTCAACTCGATCTCCACCGAGCGCCGCTCCTGCACCTGAATCAGGTGCAGGCCGAAACGTGACGGCACCGGCTCCGAAATGCCGCCGATTGGCAGCGCGTTCATCGCCTGCTCAAACTCGGGCACAAAGGCGCCGGGAGACATCCAGCCCAGATCGCCGCCCTCGGGTGCGCTGCCGTCCTCGGAGTTCTCGCGCGCCACCACTTCAAAGCTGGTGCGGCCGGATTCAATGGCGCGTTTGAATTCAGCCAGACGGCGGGTGGCCACCTCTTGCGTCAGTTGCGCGGAAGGACGCAGCAACACATGGCGGGCGTGGGTCTGCACCACCGTGGTCAGCGAGCCCGAACCTTCGCGGTCGACAACCTTCAAGACATGGAAGCCAGCACCGGAACGCACCACTTTCGCGCTCAACGCACCCTTGCCCAAGCCCTTGACGGTCTCCACAAACAGGTCCGGCAGGCGTTCGGCCGGACGCATGCCGAATTCGCCGCCGCGCTCCTTGCTGGCGTCATCGGAAAGCTCACGGGCCAATTTGGCGAAGTCCTCGCCGGCCTTGGCGCGCTCCAGTGCCCGCTCGGCCTTGGCTTGGCGCTCGGCCAGTACGGTTTCGCTGGCGCCCTCGGGAACCTTGATCAGAATCTGCGCCAAATTGATCTGCCCCGAACCCATCAACTTTTCGCGGCGCTGCTCCAAGTAGGTATCGATCTCACCGTCGGTAATGCGGATACGGCCCTGCACCTCACGCTCACGCACCCGCTCGGACATCATCTGATCACGCAGGCCTTCACGGAAGGTGCGGTAATCGGTGCCGTCTTGCTTCAGCCGCTCGCGCAACTGCTCCATCGTCAGCTTGTTCTGTGCCGCCACATTGGCCACCACCCGGTCCAACTCGGGCTCATCCACCTTGCCGCCGGCTTCGCGCGCATAGGTGACCTGAACCCGGTCCTCAATCAAGGCTTCCAGCGCTTGCTTGTGCAGAGCGGCCGAATCAGGCATCGCCTCACCGCGGCGACGCGCCTCCTCCAGCAAACGGGCCGTGCGTTGCACCACCTCGCTGGCCGCCACCACGTCTTGGTTGACGACCGCGGCGATGTAGTCGCCTGGCTTCAGGTCGAAGGCTCGCTGCTGCGCCCAAGCCGGCTGGCTGGCCTGCAGGCCAAGCAGGATGAAAGAGCCAAGCAGAGTCAGGGATCGAATCGACATATCAGTCATAGGGAGCTTCAAGGCTTGCCGAGCGATCAGAGCTCAGGCGTCGGTAACCGGGGATATTGTCCCTCAAGACATTGAGCGCATTGGAGCCCAGTTGGGACAGACCCACCAGTTCCATCTGCAACATCAAACGCGTATTCGTTTCGGCGCGCCCGGCGGACAGCCGTTCGACCCCGAAACGCAGGATCCAGCAGCCGGAGTCATATTCAAAACCCAGCACCGAATCGGTCAACTTACGGTCGACCAGACTGTATTGCAGGCGCCCGGCGCTGTACCAAGCACCGCCGCAGCCACCGGCGCTGCGTTTGGCCTCGCTCTGCCCATACAAGGGCCATTGCCAAGCCAGTTCAAGCTGCTCGCTCTGCCCTTCCAATCCGCCCTGCCCGGCCTGCACCGCCTGGCCGCGCGCCAAACGGTAAGCCGTGCTGACGGTGCGGAACGGTCCGGGCGAATAACGCGCCCGCATGATGGTACGCACCGAGCGGTTCTCATCGGGATTGAATTGCACCGAGCCGTCCACCCACCACTTCGAGTCCAGGTGCACCGCACCCAGCAAGAGCAGGTCCGAGAAGCGCTGTGTCAGCGGTTTCTCGCTGCCGGTGATCAATTGATCCCGGAACAAGTAGCGTTGCACCAAGCCCAGGCGCAACACTTCGTCGCCCTGCGCCTGGTTGACCCAGCGGCTGACCGCGCCCGCCGTCAGCTGATGGCCGTCCGAGACCCGGTCCACGCCGGAGAACTGATTGGCCGTGTAGATCGAATCGAAATTGAAATCCTTCGGCGCCGAGTCGAACTTGGGGAAGTTTTCCTGTGCCCGGTACGGCGTGTTGACATAGAGCACACGCGGCTCCAAGGTCTGCAACAGGGAGCGGCCCAGCCACGAGGTGTTGCGCTCAAAAATCCAACCATGGTCCAGGCTGAAGCTGGGCACCGTTCGTCCCATCGTCGTCTGGCCATCCAACTGCGGTTGATCGAGCTTGTAATAGGCCGCATTGACCGCCACACGCGGGATCAACCACCAGGCTGCCCCCCCCAGCGGAGCACTGACATGGGCCAGCATATGGGCCCGCTGCCCGGTCGGCAGGCGCGTCATCAGCAAGTTTTGCAACTGGGCATTGCGGGGCAAGTCGAAGCGGTTGTACTCCAGCTCCAGCGAGCCCTCCAGACGCGCCTTGCGACCCCAGGGGCGGAAGCCCTCAAAGACGGCGTCATCGGCCGCCGTCGTCAGGCGCACGCCGACTTGAGGCGAACGTTGATAGGGCGACTGGATCGGCGAATCCAGCTCTTGCAAGACCTGCCAACGCTGCACCCGCGCATAAGTCAGCGCATCGCCCCAGGTCGATTGCCTCAGGCGACTCAGTTGCAAATCGGTCGACAACAGGCGCTCGGTCTGACTCTGCATCCGCTCGGGCAAGTCTTTCCAATAGTCGTCATCGGAGACCCGTTCAGCGCGTAATTTGTAGCCCCAGTTTTGGCCCAGTGAGCCGCGCTGATCCAGGTTGAGCGCCCAACGTGAGCCGCCCATGACCCGGTCATGCGGCAACAGCGCCAAATTCAACTTGCCGGCATGCTCGGGCTCCAGGTAGCGGAACTCACTGTCCACACCGGCGCCGCGCCGCGACATCAGGAAAGGCGTCAAGGTGGCATCACGCTGCGGCGCAATGTTCCAGTAGTAGGGCATGCCGAACTCAAAACCGCTGCGATTGCCGAAGCCGATATTCGGCGCCAGCCAACCCGACTTGCGCTGGCCGCCGAGCGGAAAGCTCAGTGCCGGCACGGGCAGAATCGGCACGCCATAAAACCGCAGCATCGCCCCGGTCGCCACCCCTTCGTTGGCCTCGAAGTCCATGTCCAGCTTGCGGGCCGTGACCTCCCAGGCCAGCGGTGAACCATCCTCATTGGCCGGGCAACTGCTGTAGGTGCCCTCCAGCGCTTGAATGTTCGACGGCCCGCCGAAGGTGACCCGCTCGGCATGACCGCCACCACCGGTGAGCGAAAAGAAATAACTGGGATTGAGAAACTCGCCCTCAAAGCGCTTCAGGTACAGCTGCAACTCGGGGCCACGGAACAAATTCCCCGCCCGGCTGACCTCCACATCGCCGCGTGCAATGGCCAAGTCTTCCACCTGCTCATAGCGCAGACTCTTGGCACGCACCAACAGATCACCGTAGCGCAGTTCGGCCTCGCCTTCGGCCAACATGGCCTCATCAAGGCGCGAGCTCAAACTCTTGGCACTCAGCACCAAGGCGGGCTTGGCCTCGCCCTGTGGCGTGCCGGCCAGGGTCTTGGCCGGCTTCAGGCGCGGGGCCGGCGGGTTTTGCGCCAGCACCAAACCGGGTGCGCACACACACCACAGGCTCAGCCAGGGCCAAACCGGCCGGCGCGACTTGGCGGCGCGGGCAACAGTCGATCGGGCCAATTCAGCGAGAGGGGTGAGGGCAAACTTTGACAAGGGGCGCGGCACAGCGTCGGCGGGCGGCTAAAAATTGAAGAAATTGCGAGCAGCACAGCCGGGCCGCGCGTCCGCACTTCGAACGGATCGCCGCCCTTCAGCTTGCGGTTTGTAAAATCCATTATCCATGAGGCCGCCAGCCAAGGCTGCGGGCTCGACACCGACCCGAGAACCGCCCCGAATGAATTCGATCCCCTGGCAAGACAAGAAGCGCGAACAAGGCTTTCATGGCTGGCTGCAAAGCCTGCAAGCCAGCCACGACCTGCAGCTCGACACGCTTGCCATTGCCAGCGCCGACGCCAGCGCGCGGCGCTATTTGCGCATCGGCACAAACGACGGCGCCAGCTTCATCATCATGGACGCGCCGCCCGAGGCCGGCGACTGCCGTCCCTTCATTCAAATCGCGGCCCACATGGCCGAATGCGGCCTGCACGCCCCCAAGGTCTATGCAGCCGACGCAGCGCAGGGCTTTTTGTTGCTGGAAGACCTGGGCAGTCTGACCTATCTGCAAGCCTTGAAGGCTGCCACCCCGGCCGAGGCCGACCGGCTGATGCGAGCTGCCACGCAGACCCTGTTGCAATGGCAACTGAAGGTCGACGCCGAGCGCCTCCCTCTTTACGACGAAGCCTTCATCCGGCGCGAGTTGCAAATCTTTGTCGACTGGTGCGTGCAACGCGAGTACGGCCGCGAATGGAACGAGACCCAGCAAAAATGGTGGGCACATGGCTGCGACGTGCTGGTCAAGAACATGCTGGAACAGCCGCAACTCGCCATGCACCGCGACTATATGCCGCGCAATCTGATGGTTTGCGACGAGGCCAGCGGCAGCCCCGGCATTCTGGATTTCCAAGATGCGGTCAAGGGCCCGATCGGCTACGACCTGGTTTCGCTGCTGCGCGACACCTTCATTTCCTGGGAAGAAGAGCAGGAGCTCGACTGGGCGATTCGCTACTGGGAGCAGGCGCGCAAGGCCGGCCTGCCAATCAATGAAGATTTCGGCGAGTTCTGGCGCCAACTGGAGTGGAGTGGGCTACAGCGCCACCTGAAGATTCTCGGCATCTTTTGCCGCCTCAAGCACCGCGACGGCAAGCCGGCTTACGCGGAAGACCTGCCGCGCTTTTTTGCCTATGCCATCAAGGTCTGCACGCGCTATGTGCAGCTGTCGCCACTGACCCATCTGCTGCAGGACCTGCAAGGGCAGATGGTCGATACCGGCTTTACCTTGCGTTAGGTTTTCAGCCGACTACTGGGGCAGCCGGCCGCCTCCAGCCAGGGATCTCGGTCCTCGCCGCCAAAGATCTCGCGCAGAAATTCCAGAAACACCCGCGTGCGTGCCGGCACATATTTGCGCGTTGGCATGGCCGCCCAGATCGTCACGCTGTGCAAGCGCCACTCCGGCAGCACGCGCTCGAGCGCATGTTCGAGCAAGGCATCTTCAACCATGAAGGACGGCAGGCCGGCCACGCCGAGGCCGTGCAGCGCGGCAGCGTAATTGCTGTCCATATGGGTTGTTCTGAGGATGGCTTTTTTCGGCACCAGACTGAGCGTCTCACTGCAAGAGCCGTCATCCCCAAAGGGGCCGCGCTGAAACTGCATGCCTCGCTGCAACTCCGACAAGGGCGGCACCAGGGTGTCATGCCGGGCCAGGTCATGCGGATGGCTGGGGCGGCCGCGCCGATTCAGATACTCGGGCGAGGCGCACATGATGAACTCGGTGCGGGCCAACAAACGGGCGACGAAATCCCCCTCCAGCAATTCCCTGGCCAAGATGATGGTCACATCAAAGCTGTCGTCCACCGCCGTCACCGGGCCGGGCGAATGCAACTCGACGGACAGCTGCGGGTACTTGGCCGAAAACCCGGGCAAGTGCTTGGCCAACTGATGCACGGCCACGGCCGGCGGCACCAAAACACGCAGATTGCCGCGCGGCTCTGCAGTGGCCGAGGCCGCCAAGGCTTCTGATTCCTCAACCTCTAACAGGATGCGCCGGGCCCGCTCCAGATAAGCATCGCCCACATCGGTCAGGGCCAAGCGCCTGGTGGTGCGATGAACCAAACGGGCACCTAGATGCGCCTCCAACTCGGCCACCAGACGCGTCACCACGGCCGGCGCCAAGTCGAGCGCACGCGCGGCAGCGGCAAAGCTGCCCTCATCGATCACGCGGGTAAAGACGCGCAGCGCCTTCAGCAGATCCACGCCGCCGCCCGCTGACCGTCAGCGTCGCATCAAGGGTGGGCCGCCATCACCTGAGCCACCGCGGCGGTCAGGCGCTTGCCATAAGGCACATGCAGAAACTCGTTCGGGCCGTGCGCATTGCTCTTGGGGCCCAAGACGCCGCAGACCATCATCTGCGCAGCGGGGAAGCCCTTTTGCAACATGCTCATCAGCGGGATCGTGCCACCCTGGCCGATATAACCGACCGGCGCGCCGAAGTGAGTCTCGCTGGCCTGATTCAAAGCCTGGCTCAGCCAGGGGGACAAATCGGGCGTGTTCCAGCCGGTGGCGCCATACGCGCCGGCCCGACCATCGGGCACAAAAGTCACCTTGGCGTTGTACGGCGCGTTGTCTTCCAGCAAGGCCTTCAGACGCAGAGCCGCCTCATTGCCATCCACCAGGGGCGGCAGGCGCAGTGACAATTTGAAGGCGGTGAAGGGTCGCAACACATTGCCGGCATTGCTCATGGCCGGGAAGCCGTCCACACCGGTCACCGACAAGGTCGGCCGCCAGGTCCGGTTCAAGAGCACCTCGACCGGCTCGGCCGTCATCGGCAAGACCGGGCCGCCGTCGGCACCACAGGCCCAGGGCAGGCGCTTGTAGACCTCGTCCTTCAGGATGGCCGCCGTCGCTTGGGCTTGCTCAATGCGGTTGCCGGGAATCTCGCAATGGAAGCTCTCGGGCAAAAGCCGGCCGGTCTTGGAGTCCTCCAAGCGGTCCAACACCTGACGCAGGATGCGGAAGCTGGACGGCACCACGCCCGAACCGTCGCCGGAGTGGATGCCCTCGGTCAGCACTTCGACCTTCAACACGCCACTGACCATGCCACGCAGCGAGGTGGTCAGCCAGAGTTGGTTGTAGTCGCCGGCGCCGGAATCCAGGCACACCACCAGCGAGACTTGCCCCAGGCGCTCCTTCAGAACATCCAGATAGGCAGGCAAATCGTAGGAGCCGGATTCTTCGCAGGTCTCGATGATGCCGACGCATCGTGGCCGTGCGATGCCCTGTTTGTCCAAGGCCATGATGGCGGTCAGCGAGGCGTAGACCGCGTAGCCGTCATCGGCGCCGCCGCGACCATAGAGCTTGCCGTCTTCGTACTTGGGCGTCCACGGGCCCAGATCATTGCGCCAGCCGCTGAATTCGGGCTGCTTGTCCAAGTGCCCATAGAGCACGATGGTGTCGCTACTGTCGGCCTTGGTGGCCGGCACTTCAAAGAAGATCACCGGCGTACGGCCGGGCAGGCGAATCACTTCCAGCTTCAAGCCGGCGACCTTTTTGCTCTCGACCCAGGCCGCGGCATCGCGCAAGACCTTTTCGATATGACCATTGGCGGCCCAGTCGGCATCGAACATCGGGCTCTTGGCCGGGATGGTGATGTACTGGGTCAGGGCGGGCACGATTTCATCGTCCCAGACCTGGGCGGCAAAGTCGGCGATGGCCGAGGCTTGGGCGGGCTGCAGTGGCAGCGAAGGGTCGCGAGCGTTCATGATGGGCTTCCAGCTTGTGGCGGGGGAAGCCCCAAGTTTAGGGCAAGGCCTTTTCTACCGCTCAGCCCATCTTTCGTTTCATTGGTTCTCGCCAAAGCGCTCGGCAATCCAGCGCTGCAGCCGGGCAAACACCTGTTCCTTCTCCGGCTCATTGAAGATTTCGTGGAACAAGCCCTCAAAGCACTGGCTTTGCACCAGCGCCGCGGGCGCCTGAGCGGCGAACTCCGCGCTGCCGGCGGGCGACACGCAACGGTCACCGCCGGCCCAGATCAATAGCGTCGGAACGACCCAATCAGGCGCATGCTGACGCACCAGCTCGCCGCCGTCCACGATGGCCTTGGCCAGCGTCGGGGTGATGCGATTGTGCACCAAGGGGTCGGCCACATAAGCGCGCACCACCGCCGCGTCGCGCGAAATCCAGCTCGGCTTGAGTCCATTGCCCACCGCCAGATGCGGCAATAGCGCCACACCCAGGGTCAGTTGCAGGCGTTTGAAACCCGACATGCCCGGGTCCAGCGCCGGCGACGACAACACCAAGGCGTCGACCGGGCGAAACCACATCGGCAACTGTCCGCCGCTGCTGGCCGCCAAACCGCCAGCCACAAAACGCGCCGCCACCAGGCCACCCATGCTGTGACCCAACAACAATAGCGGGCCCTTGCCCAACACCGGGTCGGCACGCAACTCGTCGATCACCAGCGCCAGGTCTTTCAGCAGGCGCTCGTCATCCTTGACGTCCCCGCGCATGCCGCCGGATGCTCCGTGGCCTCGCTGGTCATGGCCCACTACATGCCAACCCCAGTCATTCAAGCGGGCGGCCACGGCCTCATAACGACCCATATGCTCGCCCAAGCCATGGACGATCAGCACCGTGCCGCGCGCCGGCTCCAGGCCGGGCTTGCTCCACTGGCGCCAGTGCAAAGGCACGCCATCATCACATCTCAAGGTACGCATCGCCACAGTGTAGGCAAGCCGGCTTCACTTTCGGCCCAGGGCTTGCCCGGTCGGTAGAAGTACGCAAGCCGCGTGTCACACAGCGGATAGTCCCCAACGCAAAGAAACGCTAGTCTCGCAAGATCTGGCACTTTGGATCATCAGCCCATGAACGATTTTTTCAGCCTGACTACCGACGCGGACGGTGTCGCCCACCTCTTGTTGAACCGCCCGGAGCGCATGAACACCATGGCGCCCGCCTTCTTCCCGGCCCTGCGGGATGCGGTGCTGGAACTGCATCAAGCGGGTACGGCCCGGGTGCTGGTGATTTCATCGACCGGCAAGCACTTCAGCGCCGGCATGGCTCTGGAGACCTTTGCCGGCCAAGGGGCCCTGCTCGACACCAGCAGCGCTCGCGCACGCCTGAGCTTTCAGGACTCGCTGCGCCAACTGATGGCCTGCTTCAGCGTCATCGACGAGGCGCGTTTCCCCGTCATCTGCGCCGTCCAAGGCGGCTGCATTGGTGGCGCACTGGATCTGGCTGCCACCTGCGATATCCGTTATGCCTCCGCCGAGGCCTTCTTCAGCGTGCAGGAAATCAATATCGGCATGACGGCCGATCTGGGCGTGCTGCAACGCCTGCAACAAATCATGCCGGCCGGTCTGGCCCGCGAGTTGGCCTACACCGGCGAGCGGTTGACGGCCGAGCGCGCCTTGGCCTGCGGTCTGCTCAATGCCGTGCTGCCGGATGCCGACGCCCTGCTGGCCCATGCAATGAAGGTGGCGCGGCAGATCGCCGGCAAATCGCCACTGGCCATCGCCGGCAGCAAATTGGCCCTGAACCACGCCCGAGACCACGGCGTGGCGGCCTCGCTGCAACAGATGAGCTTGCTGCAGAGCGCCATTTTTGACACGGCCGAGATGGGCCGCGCCATCATGGCCTGGCAGAGCAAGTCGGCCGCCGACTTTGCGCCACTTGCGGAGATTGCACGGCTTTAGGCTGAGCATCGCGAGTTCGTCAGCTTGGCGCCATACGGCGGCCCTACACTGCGCGTTTTGGGTCTCCGTTAGCGCTGATGAAATCGCTGCTCTCCCTGTTGCTTTGTCTGCTCCTGGCGGCCTGCGCGGCCCCCAAATACACCGTCGACGATGGGCGTAAGGTTGACGAGGCCCTGCTGGCCAATATTCGCGCCTATGGCTCAGGCGAACAAAGCCTGCGCCCGGCCATCGTGCGCAGCGCCGGACTGAAGGACCCCGAGTGCGACCGGCAATGGGAGCTGCCCTTCGCCGTGGCCACCAGCTACGGCTGGGCCGAAAATGACCGGGTCGCCTGGGTGCGTGGACTGCAAGTGGACGAACGCCTGACGGTGGTGGCGGCCGCGCCCAATTCGCCGCTGAATCTGGGCGAAAAATTGCAGGCGGTGGCGGGTCAAAAAGAAGAAGACAGCGAAAAACTGCTGGCCAAACTGGCCGATCGACGTGATGCCGGCAAGCCCTTTTTCGTCACACTTAGCAACGGTGCCCAGCGTGCCGTGACCCCCTTTGAGGTGTGCCGGGGCTATGCCCGCCTGGCCCCGCCCAACACGCCTGAGGTGCAGGACTACCACTGGTTGCTGAGCATGCACTCGCTCGAGTTCAGCCAGGCTCAAGTGACTGAGGACGAAGCCTTGTGGGCGGTGCTCTGGACCCAGGGCCTGTCCGAAGAGGGCGGCGCGCGCATGAAGACCTACCACTATGGCACCAAGATCGTCGGCACCCTCTACAACCTGGTAACCCTGGCCACCGGCTTGCGCGGCGCCGCGCTGGCGGCTGAGGCGGCCATCACCGCGGCCAAACAAGCCGCGCAGACGGTGGCCTCCGAAATCATCAAGCAGCAGCTGATTGAGCAAGGCAAGATTCTGGCGGCCCAAAAACTGCGGGAAGGGCTGGTCGACGCCGCCAAGGAACTGACCAAGCAACAGGTGATGAACGGCCTGCAGGCGGCCGCCGTGAACCGCAGTTCTTTGTCCGGCGTGGCCCGCATCGGTGCCACCGTGTTTGACCGCGCCGACCAATGGGCCTTTGAGCGGATAGAGAAACTCGGCGGCAACCCGCTGGCGGGCTTCAGTCTGCACCAGAAGATGCTGGAACGCAGCCTGTCCGGCAACGCCTTTGCGCTGGACCTTGAGCGGCTCGAATCGCTCAGCAAGCTGGCCCAGACCCGCGGCATCGACGACCAGGTGCAGGCGATTCTGCGCGGCTTCAAGGCCAGCGATCTGGCGCAGGAAATCGGCGCGATGCCACTCGCCTCGGCGCCGGAGGCCTTTTCCTTTGAAAGCCCCACCGATCCGGGCAGCGGACGCTTTGCGCGCGGCCTGATCGATGCCATGCTCGACATGCCGACCGAATCCGGCGGCAAGAAATGATTCGCAAGAGGCCCCGCATCTTGAAACTGCACCTGAAGCTGCTGAGCGCAGCACTGGCCCTGAGCCCCATGTTGGGCTTGGCGCAAACCGCAAATCCGCCAACAACGACCGCCCCGCCCCCCGCCCAAGCTGCCTCCGCAGCGGCGGCGGAAGCGCCCACCGAGTTGCCGCTGGCAGGCATGCCCAGCGCCGCAGTCTCCGCACCCGAAGGCACAGAAGCCGTCGCCCCACCCCCCAGTTGCGCGACCTTGACGCAACGCGCCATGTCCACCGATTTGCGCGCGGCCACGGCCATGACGCAGAACAAGCCAGTCGATGAGCTGGCCAAGCTGTTCGACCGGGCCATCGCCCAATGGACTCTGGCCCTGGACGCCTGCGAGGGGCGCGCGCGCGATCGCGCCCAAAAGAACCTGTCCGACGTGGAGAAACAGCGCGGCCTGATCGCCGAGCGCCAGGCGGCCGGCTCTCAGTGCGAGGTCTCACACCGCGACGCCGCTGCCTTGCAGGATCTGGCCAAACAGGCTTTTGGCGAGCGCCGCTGGCCGGATGCCGCATCGCTCTACGGCAAAGCCGAAACGATGTGGGACTTGGCCGCAGAGCATTGCACCGGCAGCCAGCAGCAAATTGCCACCAAGCGCCGCGAGCAGGCCGAGACCGATGCCCACAACGCCGAGTTTTGTGCCCCGCTGTTTGACCGCGCCCGCGAGTTCACGCAAAAGTTCCGCAGCGCCTCCTCCGGTCTAAGCGTGACCGAGCGCCAGCAACAATCGCAGATGGCCGAAACCCTGTGGCGCAAGACCAGCACGATGTGCAAGGGCGCCGCGCTGGAATTGGCCGGCAATAACGCCCAGGCACTGGCACGCGAGCGGGGCACACCGTGGGTGGCTACCGCCGCGCCGGAAGCCGCAGCGCCCGCCGCGCCGGCGCTGGCCGCCAAACCCGGCACCGCCCCGGCACCGGTGTCGGCAGCTGCGGCCGGTGCCGCCGCCCTGGCCCTGGTCACCGGGCGCGGTACGGCCGCTACCGCCGCTGCCGCTGCCGCGACCGGCACAGCCACGGCCCCAGCGGCAGGCTCGGTCGCAAGCGCCAAACCCGCAGCCAGCCCCACGCCTACAGCCCCAACACCTGCGCCAACATCGGCCCCCAGCGTCGCGCCGCCAGCCGTACCAACGCCCGCCGCCATCAACAAGCCCGCGGGCGCCGTTCAAGACTTGGACGTGCGCGCCGGCGACACGCATTACAAGGGCCAGTTCGTACGCGAGGAAGGCCAAGTCGTCAGCGGCACGGGGCGGGTCGAATGGGCCAATGGCGACGTCTATATCGGTGCACTGGTGCGCAGCGCCCGCCACGGCAAGGGCGAGTTCATCTGGGCCAACGGCCAGCGCTATGAGGGCGACTGGGTGCAGAACAAGGCCACCGGCCAGGGCAAGCTGCAATTCACCAATGGCAACCGCTACGAGGGCAGCGTGATCGACGGCTCGCCCGAGGGCGAGGGCCAGCTCAACTACGCCAGCGGCGATGTCTACAAGGGCCAAATCAGCCAGGGCATTCCGCACGGCAAGGGCAGCTATCGTTGGCAAAACGGCCAGCAGTTCGATGGCGACTGGGTCCAGGACAAGCCGCACGGCAAGGGCATACTGCGTTATGCCAACGGCAACCGCTACGAAGGCATGGTGTCGGCCGGGCAACCACATGGCGAGGGCAAGATGCAGATGAGCTCGGGGGATCGCTACGAAGGCAACTTCCACCAGGGCAAGCCGCATGGCCAAGGCAGCTACCAATGGAAGTCCGGCGAACGCTATGTCGGCGCCTGGGTCGGCGGACTCAAGCATGGCCAGGGTGTCTTCCATTGGCCCAGCGGTGATCGCTGGGAAGGTGAGTTCAAGGCCGACGAGCGGACCGATGACGGCGTCATCATCCGCAAAGACTGACACGCAACCAAAGGCCCCCATGAACCCCCGGCATGAACTCGTCGAGCTGAGCCCCCCGGACATCAGCCCCTATCGCCACAGCAATACCGGCGTCGACTTTGTGCACCAGTTCGATTCGGGCCGCCCCGGCCCGACGGTGATGGTGCAGGCGCTAACGCATGGCAACGAGTTGTGCGGCGCGATCGCACTGGATTGGCTGTTGAAGCAAGGCATGGGGCGCTCGCTGCAGCCGGCCTGCGGCAAGCTGATTCTCAGCTTTGCCAATGTCGAGGCGTTTGCGCGCTTCGATCCCACCGAGCCGAACGCCTCGCGCTGCGTGGACGAAGACCTCAACCGGGTCTGGGCCGACGAAGTTTTGTTCGGTGCCGGAGACTCGCTGGAGTTGCGCCGCGCCCGCCAGCTGCAGCCCTTTGTCGACAGCGCCGATCTGCTCTTCGACATCCATTCGATGCAAGACGCCTGCCGGCCGCTGATGGTCTGCGGCATGTTGGACAAGGGTGCCGCCTTTGCACGCGAACTCGGCATGCCGGGCGACCTGCTGATCGACACCGGTCACCCTTCCGGCCTGCGCATGCGTGACCGCGGCGGCTTTGGCGACCCGGCCAGCCCCAAGAATGCCTTGCTGCTGGAATGCGGCCAGCATTGGGAGCGACGCTCCGCCGATGTCGCCATCGACGGGCTGCTGCGCTTCCTGAAGCTGACCGGCATGGTGGACGCGGCCTGGGCCGATGCACACACCCGACTGAGCTGGCCCGCGCAGCAACACACGATCCTTGTCGACCGTGCCATCACCGCGCTCAGCGCCGACTTCCACTTCTTGCAAACGGTGCACGGCTTGGATGTGATCGCCAAGGCCGGCACCGCCTTCGCCCGCGATGGCGACACCGTTTTCAGCACCGACTATGACAACACAGTGCTGGTGATGCCCAGCATGAAGCATGGCAAGCCGGGCAACACCATGGTCAGGCTGGGGCGCTTCGAACCCGCTTGATGCGGCACTCGCGCCACCGCGTGGCGCCGGCTCAGTTCAAAACCGCGTCGTGATGCAACACCTCGGGCGGGTAGTAGCGCTGCAAGGCGCGCAGCAAGCTGCCGTCACGCGCCGCCTTGGACAAGGCTTCGCGCAGCAGTTGCTGATCGGCTTCGCTGAGCGAGCGGCGCGAGATATAGGCTCCCACCTCCGAACGCGGCAGCCCCTGCAATTCGGTGAAGCGAAAGTCGCCGCCGGCATCGGTGTCGCTGCGCCCCTCTTGCAGCGCCGAGTACAACAGCGTCGGCGGCAAGATCGTGAAGTCGACCCGGCCGCCGCGCAGCATGGCGCCGACGGTGCGCAGATCGGTCACATAGTCCACGCGTTTTTCCGACTCCAGCTGGCGCATCAAGGCCTCGTATTCATCGCCCCAACTGTAGCTGCGCACCATGGCCGCGCGCCAAGTTGATCGACCCAACAAAGCACGTACATCTTGCGGCGTGTCGGCCTTGGCGGTGAGCGTGATCAGCGTCGGTGACAGCTTGAGCATGGGCACAAACAGGGCTTTTTGGTCGCGCTCCGTGTTGCGTGAGGCCGGCAGAAAAATGTCGGCCTCCAGGCTCTCAAAGAACATCATCGACAAACGAGCGCGCGGCACCACTGGAAACACAAACTGACAGTCTTGCGCCCGGCCGATCTGTCGCAGCAGATCGGGGTAGACCCCTTCCACCCGATCCCCCAGCACCCGCACATTGAAACCGGTCGGCGCCACCGGCACGCGCACCGCGCGCGAACAAGGCTGAGCCCAGGCCCCGGCGAGCATGCTCAAGCCGAGAAGCAGCACCTGCAGACCCACGCGCTCAAGCCTGTTGACAGCCATCCGCACCCCTGCTGAGTTGGCAAGACTCGGTCGGAGTCTTGCGCCAGGCTCGTCAGAACCCTGGCGGGCAGAATAGCAGCTTCAGCCGACGCAAAAAGCGTTCAGCTTATTGCCATCCAAATCGCGAAAGTAGGCGGCATAAAAGCCCTCGCCGCGCAGACCCGGCGCGCCTTCGTCCTGGCCGCCCAAGGCCAAAGCCTTGGCATGCAGCGCATCGACCTTGGCGCGACTGTCCACAGTCAGGGCCACCATCACGCCATTACCCACCGTGGCCGGCTGCTGGTTGTAGGGCAGCATCACGCCGAAGCCCGGTTTGTCCATGCCCACGCCCCAGGCGTAGCCGCGGCCAAAATCCATCATGCGCTTGATGCCAATGACCTCAAACAGGGCGTCATAAAAAGCCGCGGCGCGCGGCAAATCGTTCGTCCCCAAGGTGGTGTAGCCGATCATCAAAGTCTCCTTGATTCAGAGGGGCAGATGGAAGCGAGCAAGCCGCGGCCCGAACTTCAGCCCCGGTCGAATTTGAACACCGCCATGCTGGCCAGCAGATTCGGGAAGGTCCGCACCGCCTGCCCGTCTTGAATGCCGAAGGCATCCAAAATGCGCAGCCGGTTTTTGCGCGCCAGCACCTCAAAGTCGGCAAAGGTGCCAACCCGGATGTTCGGCGTGTTGTACCACTCGTAGGGCAGCACGCGCGTCACCGGCATGCGGCCCAAGGCCACCTGCAGGCGGTTCGGCCAATGGGCGAAATTGGGAAAGCTGACCACGCCAGTGCGCCCCACGCGGGCAGTTTCGCGCAGCATTGCCTCGGTATTGCGCAGGTGCTGCAGGGTTTCCAGTTGCAGGACCACATCGAAGCTCTGGTCCTCGAAAATGCTCAGCCCATCTTCCAGATTGAGCTGAATCACGTTCACCCCGCGCTGCGCGCAAGCGAGCAGATTGGCATCGTCAAGCTCCACGCCATAACCGGTACAGCCGCGGTGTTTTTGCAGATAGTCCAACAGTTCGCCGGTGCCGCAACCCAGGTCCAAGACCCGCGAGCCACGCGGCACCAGAGCCGCAATTTGTTCGATCACGCCGTTGCTCATGCCGACTCTCCTGACTGCTCACCGGCAATGCGGCTGAAATAGGCGCGCAAAACGCCGTGATAGCGCGGGTCATCCAACAAGAAAGCGTCGTGCCCATGGGGGGCGTCGATTTCCGCGTAGGACACGTCGAGCTTGTTGTCCAACAAGGCCTTGACGATCTCGCGCGAACGCGCCGGCGAGAAACGCCAATCGGTGGAAAAGCTGGCCAGCAAAAACTTGCAGCGGGCGCTGGCAAAGGCACGGCTCAAATCACCACCATGCTCGCGCGCCGGATCAAAGTAGTCGAGCGCGCGCGTGATCAGCAAATAGGTGTTGGCGTCAAAGTAGTCGCTGAATTTGTCACCCTGGTAGCGCAGATAGCTTTCGATCTGGAACTCAATGTCCTGGGTGGAGTAACCCAGCTCGCTGGACCGCAACTCACGGCCAAACTTCTGCTCCATCGCGTCGTCCGACAGATAGGTGATGTGGCCGATCATGCGCGCCACACGCAGGCCCCGCTTGGGCACCACGCCGTGGGCGTAGAAATGCCCACCGTGGAAATCGGGGTCGGTGATGATGGCACGCCGCGCCACCTCGTTAAAAGCGATGTTCTGCGCCGACAGACAAGGCGCCGTGGCAATGGCGATGCAATGCCGCATGCGTTCCGGGTAGCGCAAGGACCAGTCGAGCGCCTGCATGCCGCCCAACGAGCCGCCCAGCACCGCCGCCAGTTGCGTGATGCCGAGTTGGTCCAGCACACGCGCCTGCGCGTCCACCCAGTCCTGCACGGTGACCACAGGGAAGTCGGCGCCATAGACCTGGCCGGTGGCGGGGTTGATGTGCATGGGCCCGGTCGAGCCAAAGCAGGAACCCAGGTTGTTGATGCCGATGACAAAGAACTTGTCGGTATCGAGCGGCTTGCCCGGCCCGATCAGGTTGTCCCACCAGCCTTCGCTCTTGTCTTGGCCGGCATAGGTGCCGGCCACATGGTGGCTGGCGTTCAGCGCGTGGCAGACCAGCACCGCATTGCTGCGGCTGGCATTGAGCTGCCCATAGGTCTCATAGACCATTTCGTAGTCGCGCAACTCGGCGCCACTGCGCAACCGCAAGGGCTGCGCAAACGCCATGCGCTGGGGACTGACATCACCCAATTGACCGCCATGTGCCATGAACTAGGCCTCCTGAAAAACAAAACCGGCACCGCTAAAAAGAAGCGGACGCCGGTTTGCGGAGTCCCTCTTTAGTTATAGCAATCACATCACCCTGGGATGACATGAGCTTTCTCTGAAGAGGTTGGCACCTCTTTAGCGGCATTTATTGAGCGCCCGCAATTCGGAACAAATCGGCGCTTGAGTTGGCATTATAGAAGGGCGCTTGGCGCCCTTCCCAACCGCACTACAGGGTCAAGGCGCGCTGCACAGACAATGCACCACCGCGCCAAAGGGCTTGCCGCTCTGGCTGATCTGGCTGACAAAGCCCAGTTCCGCCTGCGCCTCTTGCAAGGCCTTGGGCAGCGTTAAGCCCAGCTCGGCACGAATCGCCGCCGCAATCGATGGGGCCACCACCTCGTCCAAGCTGGACAACAGGCGTTCCAAGCGGCCCATCTCGCCTTCGACATAACTGACTCGCGCATCGGCGCCGAGCTTGGCCTTGGCCGCTGCCGACTTGATGGCGTCATCAAAACTGCCCAGGCGGTCGACCAGGCCACGCTCCAAGGCCTGCGCGCCGGTCCAGACCCGGCCTTGGGCCACGGCGTCGATCTCGGCCACCGGCTTCTTGCGCGCTGCGGCCGCTTTGCCGGTGAACTCGGCGTAGATGTGATTGATGCCGGACTGCACCGCCGAAGCCATGCGCGGGTCCAAGGGGCGACGCGGGTCGTAGCCGCCGGCCAACCAGGTGGTGGTGTGACCGCCGGTGTGGATGGAGAGCTTCTCCAGCAGCTTGTCGGCCGTGGGCAGCATGCCGAACACGCCAATCGAGCCAGTGATGGTGCCGGCCTCGGCGATCACCTCGTCGGACGACATCGAAATCCAATAGCCGCCCGAGGCCGCCACATCGCCCATCGAGACCACCACCGGCTTGCCGGCCTTTTGCGTCAGCTCCAGCTCACGGCGAATCACTTCCGAAGCAAAAGCACTACCGCCGGGCGAGTTGACGCGCAGCACCACCGCCTTGATGTTGTCATCCTCGCGCGCCTGGCGAATCAGCTTGGCGGTGGAGTCGCCACCGATCTTGCCTGCGCTCGCGCTGCCATCGACGATCTCACCTTCCGCCACCACCACGCCGACCGAGGGGCCATGCGGCAGGACCGGCTTGATATGGGCCTGGTACTCGGCCAATGACACGCGCCGGAAGCTCTTGCCCTTTTCATCCTTGGCGCCCTGGGTCATCAGCAGATCGCGCACTTCGTCCCGGGTCTTGATGCCGTCAATCAGCTTGCTATTCAGTGCCAGCTTGGCCGCGTCGCCGCCAACAGCGGCCAGGGCCTCGGGCAGCTTTTCAATGTCGGCCGCGATGCTGCCCTTGGGCAGCTTGCGCGCGGTCTCTACCGCATCGGTATAACGGGTCCACAGCTCACCGTACAAATAACTTTCCGCTTCCAGGGAAGCCTTGGAAGGGGCATTGGCGAAGTAGGGCTCGGCAAAGCTCTTGTAGGTGCCGACACGCAAGACATTGGCGGAGACACCCAGGCGATCCAGCGCATCCTTGTAATAGTTGCGATAGCGGCCAAAGCCCTCGATCGCCACCATACCCATCGGGTTCAGGTAAATCTCACTGGCCTGCGCCGCCAGGAAGTAACCGCGCTGATCGAAGCTGTCGCCGTAGACGACGATCTTCTTGCCGCTGGCCTTAAAACGCGCCAGCGCGGCCGAGACCTCATGCAGGCCCGCCATGCCGGCGCCGCCGAACTCATCCAGGTCCAGAAAGACCGAACTGATCTTGGGATCTTTGGCGGCGGCATCCAGTGTGGCCAGCACATCGCGCAAGCGGGTTTGCTTTTGCGCATGGCCGCGCAACTGCGCCATCGCCTGCTCGCGCGCGGAACCGGAGAATTGCTCAACCAGGCCCCCATGCAAATCGAGCACCAAGACGGTCTTGTCCTTCAAGGGCGCAGGACCGCGTGAGACCAGGCCCGACACCAAGCCCACCAAAATGGCCAGCATCAGCAGATTCAAGACGAAGCGACGGCTGCCATCCAAGAAGGCCCAGAACTTTCCCAGGCCCCACCACAAACCGGTAAATACGCGTTTGACGCCCATCTTGGCGCTCCCTTTTTCAATGAATGAATGCAGGGCGATTGTGCAGCAGCCTTGCGGGCTGCTTACTCACCCGCGTCGGCGCGGGTTTCGGGCGACCAGACTGGCTGCTTGCGCATGACGGCCTCAAACAAGTCGCTACCCTCTATGCGTGCGAGCCAATGACGCAGTGCCTGATATAGCGAGGCCTCAAACCAGGCCAGGTCCACCCTGGCGAATTGGCGAATGAATGGCATCAAGGCCATATCGGCCCAGGTGGGTGACTCGCCGAGCACAAAGCGCTGCTGTTGCAAGGCCTGCTCCATCGGCACCAGCATCAAGGCCTCGGCCTCTTGCCGCCACTCCGTCTGGCTGCGCTCGGCATACCGCTCAGGATACTTGTAACGATCCAACAAGACCTTGAAGGGGCCGTCATTTCGGGCGATCCAGGCCTGTGCGTCGGCCTCAAACTGCGGCTGCCGCCAGCCCTCGGGATCTTGCTGCGCCAAGGCCCAGGCCATGATGTCCAGGCTTTGCTCCAGCACCTGCCCGTCCGGCAAGACCAAGACCGGCACCGTGCCTTTCGGTGAGGCCTGCAGCATGGCGGCAGGCTTGGCACGCAGCTGAATTTCACGCGCTTCGACGGGCACACCGGCGTAGTGCAAGGCCAGGCGAGCCCTCATTGCATAAGGGCACCGGCGGTAAGAATACAGGATGGGGAGTTCGGCTACAGGCATGGCGTGAGCGATTGTGCCCGCGCGGCCACCCCGAGTCGCGGGGTTGCCCACGCAGGCCACGCGACACAGAATCCGCCGGTCTTCTGTTGTTGATCTGCATGCCTTCCGTCTTCTTGCTGCGCCGCAGCGCTCAGTCCATCGCCAAGTCTTGTGCTGCCCTGTTGGGAACGGCTGGCTGGGCCTTGGCGGGCACCAGCGACCGGGCCACCGAATGCCTGCCGGCCTTGCATCAGGCACGGCCGACGGTGCTGGCCTGCGATCTGCGCATGACCGACGGACATGTCGACCGCTTGCTGCATCAGCTGCGGCAGGAGGGTCAAACCCCCAAGGTGCTGCTCTTCACCCCGAGCACCAATGACCCCTTGTTGTTCCCCACCCTGGCCCATGGCGCCCATGGCTATCTGGTGGAGGCTGACAAACCCGCGGCAGCGTTACCGGCAGCACTGGCCGCGGCCGAGGCCGGCCGCGCGCGCATGTCGCCACAGATCGCTCGCGAAACCCTGGCCGCATTCGATCTGACGCGCGGCAGCCTCAGCAGTCTGCACAAGCCCGCCATCGCCCATGACCTGAGCCCCGTTTCGGCCCAGGGCGAATTACAGCGGGCCGAGCAATCGCTGCTGTCCTTGCTGGCGCATGGCATGTTGGCCGGCGAGATTGCGCATGGATGGCAACTCAGCCTCGACGAGGTGGAGGCGCGCATCGCCGCGATTTACCGCAAGCTGCACCAGGTCAAGGCCGCCTCGGCCATTGACCTCCAACTGGCCTGAATCAGGCCAGCGGCAGAACACAGATCACAAATCGCAAATCGCAGCGCTTAGGCCGCGGGCGGCGCGGTGTCGATAAAGCTTTGGCGAGCGCTGAGCTTTTCAAAGTGGCGGGCCAGATTGGGATTCGATTCGCGCCACTGGATGGCCGGGAAACGGAAATCCACATAGCCCAAGGCACAGCCGACAGCGATATCCGCCAGCGAGAAGTGGTTGCCCGAGCACCAGGGCTTTTCGCCCAGGCCATGGTTCATGGCCGCCAAGGCGCCGACCACCTTGTCCAGCTGCCGCTGCACCCAGGCTTCGCAGCGTTGCTCGGGCGTGCGTCCGGCAAAACGGTTTTCCATCAAGGCCGCCACCGCAGCATCCAGCACGCCATCGGCCAGCGCTTCCCAGGTACGCACCTCGGTGCGCTCACGGCCACGCTCGGGGATCAGCTTGCCCACCGGCGACAGCGTGTCCACATATTCAACGATGACGCGGGAATCAAACACCGCGCCGGTGATCGAGTCCTGCCCTTCCATCACCAGGCATGGCACCTTGCCGAGCGGATTCATCTTGAGGATGGCGTCGCTATTCCAGACGTCCTCCAGGATCAGCTGATAGTCGAGTTTTTTCTCGGCCATCACGATGCGCACCTTGCGAACGTAGGGGCTGGTGAGTGATCCGATTAATTTCATGGTTGCTGCTATGAGTTCGCCTCTGTTGAAACCATTCTAGCCACGGCAATGTTGCAGCTCGTCCTGTACAAAAGCCGGTATCTCGGGCATATAGGGTGCCATTTCCACCCAAGTTTGCGGCAAGGCTGTGGCAAATTGGGGAGTTCAAGCGCCGACACGGCGCCCGACCGGGCCCGTTCGGCCAGGGTCCGTAGCCCCGGCGCTTAAAATGCCGCACCTGCTCCATCCCTCTTTCCAAGCGGCCCCTCGCCGCCGACAGCCATGAATAACTCCGCCCTTTCCTCGATCAGCGCCCTTTCGCCCCTGGACGGCCGCTACGCCTCGCGCGTTGCGCCCTTGCGGCCGCTGCTGTCCGAGTTCGGTCTGATGCACCGCCGGGTGCAGGTCGAGGTCGAGTGGTTCATCGCCCTGTCGGACGCCGGATTTGCCGAGTTCAAGCCCCTCACTGGCGCCGCCCGCGGCCTGCTGCGCGGTCTGGTGACACGCTTCTCCGAAGCCGATGCCCAGGCCATCAAGGACATCGAGAAGACCACCAACCACGACGTCAAGGCAGTCGAGTACTGGCTGAAGTCGCGCTTTGAAGCCCAGCCCGAGCTGAAGGCTGCCGGCGAGTTCGTTCACTTCGCCTGCACCAGCGAAGACATCAACAACACCAGCCACGGCCTGATGCTGAGTCACGCCCGCGCCGAGGTGCTGCTGCCCACCGTGGACCGCATCATCACCAAGCTGACGACGATGGCCCATGCGATGGCCGCCACCCCGATGCTCAGCCGCACCCACGGCCAGACCGCCAGCCCCACCACCGTCGGCAAGGAAATCGCCAATGTGGTGGCGCGCCTGCGCAGCGCCCGTGCCCGCATTGCCGACGTCAAGCTGTTGGCCAAGATGAACGGCGCCGTCGGCAACTACAACGCCCACCTGAGCGCCTGGCCCGAGTTCGACTGGGAAGCCTTCAGCCAGCGCGTGATCGAGCAGCAACTCGGCCTGAGCTTCAACCCCTACACCATCCAGATCGAGCCGCACGATTACATGGCCGAGCTGTTCGATGCCATCACCCGCGCCAACACCATCCTGATCGACTGGTCCCGCGACGTTTGGGGTTATGTCTCGCTGGGCTATTTCAAGCAGCGCACCATCGCCGGCGAAATCGGCTCCTCGACCATGCCGCACAAGGTCAACCCGATCGACTTCGAGAACGCCGAAGGCAACTTCGGCCTTGCCAATGCCCTGCTGACCCACCTGAGCCAGAAGCTGCCGATCAGCCGCTGGCAGCGTGACCTGACCGACTCCACCGTCTTGCGCAATATGGGCGTGGCGATCGGCTACGCCGTGCTGGGCTACGAGTCGCTGCTGAAGGGCCTGGACAAGCTGGAAGTCAACGAAGCCGCCCTGGCCGCCGACCTCGACACCGCCTGGGAAGTTTTGGCCGAACCGATCCAAACCGTGATGCGCCGCTTCGGCCTGCCCAACCCCTATGAGCGCCTGAAGGAGCTGACCCGTGGCAAGGCCATCACCGCCGAAGGCGTGCGCGCTTTCATCAGCGGCCTGGAAATCCCCGAGGCCGAAAAAGCCCGTCTGCTGGCCATGACGCCGGGCAGCTATACCGGCAAGGCCGCCGAGTTGGCCCGCAAGATCTGAGCCGACTGCTCCGGGGTCCATTGACCCATCAAGAAGGCGCCTACCCGGGCGCCTTTTTTTCGCCCGCCAAATTACACACCGTCACAAAGCCTGCACGCTTCCAACACAGACAGGCCGCAGCAGGTTGTCCAGAATGAAGATCGATCAATAGAGCAGCAGCAAGAACGTTGAGTCACCCATTGCAAGCGCCAGACCTCTGGCTGCAAGAGCTTGGCGCCGCCCTATTGCATCTCCCTCACGCCTCTGGAGCCCAGCCTTGCCCTCATTGCGCCACATCCTCGCCGCCAGTCTCTTGAGCCTATCAACCTTCAGCTGGGCCGGCCCAGTCGCACCCACGCCGATCACGCTGAGTTTCAACGGCGTCGACACTTGGTCGGCCAGCTTCTCTGCCCTGAGCAGTGGCACGAACAGCTTTCTCCTGGACCTGAGCCCGTTCGCGGGCATGCAACTGGGTACCTTGTCAGCGCTGGTGTCGGCCAACTTCCTGGGATCCAGCGGCTATGACATCAGCTCGGTCAGCATTGGCGGTCAAGCCTTCAAGCCGCTGATCGATCAGAGCATTCCGGGCTTGGGTGGCATTGACCTTTGGTCTTTCAACACCCAGTCTTGGAGCACGGTGCCGCAGTTGATCGAAATCACAGGCCAGCTGCTCGGCGGCACGACCGGCTTTATTGGCTCGGTCAGCGTGGTCGCCAAACCGGTGCCGGAGCCGGCCAGCTATGCCTTGCTCTTGCTGGGCCTGGCCGGCATCGCCTGGGTGCGCCGGCAACGCCAGCCGGCAAACTATGGTCGCTTGGTACACCTGCCCCAGCCAAGCGTCTTGCGTTGATGCCTACGTGAAGGCCGCCCCGGTGCATTGCCAGGGCATCCCGGCCCTGCTCGATTCACAGCGGCCAGCGCAGCAACAGCCTCGCCCCGCCCAGTGCGGGCGCGGCCTGCATCAGCGCCACGCCGCCATGGGCCTCGGCCACCCGGCGCACGATGGCCAGGCCGAGGCCGAAGCCGCTGCTGCCGCGCTCCTTGGCGCGGTCCAGCCGCTTGAATGGCGTGAAGACCGCCTCACGCAAGGCCTCGGGCACACCTTCTCCATCGTCATCGACCGCCAAGCAGAGCTGCCCCGCTTCGACCCAGGCCGTCAAGGCGATCCGGCTGCGCGCATGGCGAGCGGCATTGCGCAAGGCATTGCGCAGGCCATAAGGCAGCAGCCGCCCATCGAAGCGCACCGCATCGGGCAGGCCGGCCAACTCGGTCTGCAGCTCGCGGCCTTCCAACAAGGGGGCCAGGCTTTGCGCCTCGCTCAACAGCAGCGCGCGCAGATCGCCCGGTTCGCACTGGGCCTGCAGAGCCCCCATATCGAGGCGGGCCAGCATCAGGCTGGTGTCGATCAAGGCATCCAGTTCATCAATGTCACGGTCGCAGGCCTGCACGGCCAACTCACGGCGCGCCGGATCGTCTTCGTCCACCAAGGCGTCGATCGCAAAGCGCAAGCGCGCCAAGGGCGTGCGCAACTCATGCGAGACCGCGCCGGTCAACTCGCGTTGGGTGGCCAAGGCGGCCGCCAAGCGCGCCAGCGTGGCCCGGGCACCGGCCGCAATTGGCGCGAACAAACGGCTTTCAGGTTCCGGCACGGCGCTGTCAAAACGCCCCGCCGTCATCTCATCGGCGGCCTGCTGCAAGGCACGAATATCGCGCCAGATCGGCCGCAACAGCCAAGCCGCCAAGCCAAACACCAGCAAGGCCAGGCTCAGCGCCGCGGCCAGTTGCACCCACAACTCCCGTGGCAGGTGCAAGCCATTGCCTGGATGGTCATCGGCATTCAGGGGACCCAGGCGCAGCACTTGTTGCACGGGCAAGACCTGACCCTTGATCAGCCCGGCGGCGGGCAAGGCGGCATACACCTTGCGATTAAAGCCATGCACCAACAACTCGCCGGCCTGCAACTTCTGCCGCTCCGACTCCTTCAGCTCGTTGGCCGAGACAATCACCACCGGGTAGGCAAACAACTCGTCCAGCACCTTGACGCGCTGCTGGCGGGCCGGCGCATCCAGCGGGCTCAGTTCTTTAACCAGCATGTCAACGGTGCCGCGCATGAAGCGACGTACATAGTCGTCGGTCACACCGTCCACCGCCAGCATCAGCAAGGCCTGCACCAATAGCACCAGGGCCATCACCACCAAGCCGATGCCCAGGGCGACCCGGGTCATCGGTGATCGCATGGCCTGACCCAATTGACGCGGAGGCTTAGACACCCGCCTCAGTCCCGAGCGAACAGATAACCCTGACCTCGCACGGTCTTGATGCGCGCGGCCGCCTGGGCGTCATCGCCAATCTTCTTACGCAGGCGCGAGATGCGGGCGTCGATGGCGCGGTCCAAGCCGTCAAACTCAATGCCGCGCAAGCCTTGCATGATGTCTTCACGGGTCACCACCGTGCCGGCCCGTTCGGCCAAAAAGATCAGCAAGTCGTATTCCGCGGTGGTCAACTCGATCGCGGCCCCGGCGAGGCGAGCCTCGCGCGCCGCCGGCTTGATCAACAACGCCCCGAATTGCAATTCACCGGGAGCGTCCTCCGCCGATGGGGCGGGATCACGCCGCAGCAAGGCCTTCAGGCGCGCCATCAGCACGCGCGGCGCCACCGGTTTGGCGATGTAGTCATCCGCGCCGCCCTCCAGGCCCAGCACTTGGTCGATATCGTCATCGCGCGCGGTCAGCATGACGATGCGCCCCTTGAAGTCACGCCGTACATCGCGCAGCACATCAAAACCGTCTTTGCCCGGCAGGTGGCCGTCCAGCAGCACCACATCGAACGCCTCGGCGCGCATGCGCGCTTCGCCCTCCAGCCCATCCGCGCAGTGACTGACCGCATAGCCGGCTCGGCTCAAGGCCTCGACCACCAATTCGGCCAGGCGTTCATCGTCCTCAATCAGCAAAATACGTGCGGCGGCTTCGGTATTCATCATCGGGTGCAATTTAGTCGGCGACGGTTCAGGCAATATCCTGCCACGCCAGCGCGGCAATGCGCCAGCCGAAACGGGTTTTCAGCAGTTGCAGGCTTTTGTGGCCCTCGCCCTCGAAGGCTTCGCCGTCCATCAGGCCGGCCTTGCGATAACGCAGCCAGACCTGCGCGACCTGCCCCGAAACCTCGATGCGCTGCTCGGTCACCCACTCGGAAAACTGCTGCAGCCGGCCACCCCGCAACAATTCCAGGCGCGGCAACAAGAATTGCTGGACGCTCATCTGCTGAGGTTCGGCCGCCTCGTCCGGCGGGCTACCTCGGCTGATCAAGGTGCGTGGCAACATGAAAAAAGGCACCGCGGCCAGCGGCGCTAGGCGCCCGTCGCGGTTGTCAAACAGCTTGAAAAAGCGCTGCAACAGCGCCGTGATCTTGGCCTCGTCGCTGCTGGCGGGTGCTGCCTCCCCGAGTTGGTACAGCTTGCTCAGCTCATGGTTCTCGCCCAGTTGGCGCGTGTCGACATGGCGCATGCCGATCGCCTCCAGCAGGCGGCCAGAGTCGTCGTTGAAGGTCGCAGTGCTGGCCATCAGCAGCGGCTCACCCAGCACCTCATGCGCATAGTCGCGGCAGGCCTGGGCGGCTTCGCGGGCATAACCCTGGCCCCAATAGCGCGGCAAGAAGGCATAGCCGATGTCGGGCACCGGCAGATAGTCTCGCTGCAACAGCCCACACATGCCCATCAGCTCGCCGTCGCTGGCACGCTCAACGGCCCACAGGCCGAGACCACGCGGCCAATGCCACACCAGCAGCTTCTCCACCATCCAGACGCGGGCGGCCTCCAGATCGGTGACGCCGGGGTCGCTGATATTGCGCTTCCAAGTTTCCTCTTGCAGCTGCTCCAAGAGGAAGGCTTCGTCACCGGGCGCGAACCACCGCAGGCGTAAACGCTCCGTTTTCAACACCAGCATCCAGGGACTCCAGCAAAAATCGGGACAAAGACGGGACAATACGGCACTTCAACTGCCGCCATCATCGCCCATGAACTTCATCCAGCAACTTCAAGCCGCCGAACGTCTCAATAATTCGCTGCTGTGCGTGGGGCTGGACCCAGAGCCAAGCAAATTCCCCGGCGCCTGGAAGGGCGACGCTGGCCGCATCTATGAGTTCTGCGCCGCCATCGTCGACGCGACCAAGGATCTGGTCATCGCCTTCAAGCCGCAGATCGCCTACTTCGCCGCCCACCGCGCCGAAGACCAGTTGGAACAGCTGATGGCCCACATCAAGCGGGTTGCGCCGCAGGTGCCGGTGATTCTGGACGCCAAGCGCGGCGACATCGGCTCCACCGCCGAGCAGTACGCCAAGGAAGCCTTCGAGCGCTACCAGGCCGATGCAGTGACGCTGTCGCCCTTCATGGGCTTTGACACCCTCGAACCTTATCTGCGCTACCCGGACAAGGGCGCCATCCTGCTCTGCCGCACCTCCAACCCCGGCGGCAGCGACTGGCAGAACCAACGCCTTGCCGATGTGCCCGGCCAACCCAAGTTGTTTGAACACCTGGCCCGTTTGGCTCAGACCGAGTGGAACAAGAACGGCCAACTCGGCCTGGTGGTCGGTGCCACCTTCCCCGGTGAGATCGCCCGGGTGCGCGAACTGGCGCCGACGCTGCCGTTGCTGATTCCCGGCGTGGGTGCCCAGGGCGGCGACGCCGAAGCCACCGTCAAGGCGGGCTGGAAAACTGGCGCCCCCATCATCGTCAGCAGCTCGCGCGCGGTGCTCTACGCCAGCTCGGGCGAAGACTTTGCCGCCGCCGCTCGCCGCGTGGCCCTGCAGACGCGCGAGCAGCTGAATCAGGCACGCAAAGCCTGATTCACGAAAATTGCAAGCGGCCAAGCTGCGCACAATTGCTCAAAAACTGGCTCGGCGCAGATATGCGCCGGTTTTCCGGGCCTGCCCTCATGGTCAAGCGGGGTTTTGTCGGTGAGACTGCTGGCTTCGCCAAGGAATGGCCTTGGCATGCGCTGAAGTAGCGGAGCGGTCGGCATTGTGAGCAAGGATTCCCTCGACGATTTGAGCAGCCTGGTCGGGCATGACCTGGCCCCGGCCGAGCAGCAAACGCTGCTCGAGCGCAAGGTGCGCTGGCACTCGGTCCGGCTCTTTATTGGCGCCACCGCCTCTATCCTGCTGGTGGCCTGCGCCGTCCTGCTGTTCGGCCGCCAGGAGAGCGAGCCCTTTTACGGTCTGCTGCCGCCGGCACTGGCCGCAGGCACCGCGCTGCTGAGCCTGCTGGGCCTGTGGAAGCTGCCACGCCGCCACGGTCAGGCGGCCATCGTCGCTTTGCTGACCTTGCTGATGGGCTTGGCGGTCTTGATTGCCGTGTCGCGCGCCACCGGCCTGTATTCGATCAGCTTGCCGGTGATGGCGCTGCTGGTGGCCTTTGCCACCGCCATGCTGGGTCAAAGGGTTGGCCTGGCGCTGACCGGCGCCGGCCTGCTCGCTCTGCTGGGCCTGGCGCTGGCCGAGCATTCGGGCTGGCACAGCAGCCCGGCGGCGCTGAGCTCGCTGGCTTTGCGCGCCCTCAGCCACGCGGTCTTGCTGCTGTCAGGTTTGGTGATCGGCACGGCCATGCTGCGCATGGTGCAGCGCTCGACCAAGGAAGCGGGCGAGCGCAATGCGCGCTTCCGCGGCCTGCTCAGCATGGCCGCCGATTGGTACTGGGAGATGAACCGCGACTACCGCTTCACCCATCTTGCCGAAGACAAACCGGGCAAGTCCGGCCTGGACTTGCAAGCGCGCCTCGGCAAGACGCCCTGGGAGGTGGAGCAAATCGGCCTGTCCGACGAGGACATGGACGCGCACCGAGCCGATCTCGAATCGCACCGTCCCTTTCACGGCCTGGTCGCGCGTCGCCGCGGCGCCGATGGCAGCATCCTTTATGTCTCGATCAGTGGCGAGCCACGCTTCGACACCCAAGGCAACTTCCGTGGCTACTGGGGCGTGGGCCGTGATGTGACCGAAGAGGTGCAGGCCGAAAAAGCCATTCACGCCACCGAGACCCGCTACCGCGAGCTGTTCCGTCGCTCACCCAGCCCGCTGGTGCTGCACCGCTGGGGCCGCGTGCTGGACGCCAACCCCGCCGCCATGGCAATGTTTGGCTACACCCAGCGCAGCAGCATGATCGGGCAGGACCTGTTCTCGCATTACGAGCCAGGCGACGACGAACGCGCCCGACAGCGCGCCGGCAAGATCGAGTCCATGCCGGTCGGCGCGATGCTGCCGATGGCCGAGTTCCGCCTGCGCACGCTGTCCAGGAGGCGCCGTTTGGTGTCGGCCACCAGCGTGCGGGTCGATGCCGCCACCGGCCCGGCCACGCTGAGCTTTTTCATCGACCAGACCGAGCAGTCGCGCGCCCAAGACGCGCTGCGTCGCTCAGAGGGCCTGCTCTCGCATCTGGTCGCCACCAGCCCCGATGTGATCACGCTGACCGAGCTCAGCTCGGGCCGCTACGCCATGGTCAACAAGACCTTTGAGCGTCTGAGCGGCTACAGCAGCGAGGAAGTGCTCGGCCGCACCGCCGAAGAACTTGGCATTTGGAAGAACCCGCAAGACCGCGAGCGCGTGCTCGACGCGGTGCGCGTGCAGGGCCGCATCACCGAGCTGCCGGTCAGCTTTGTGACCAAGTCCGGTGAACCGATTTCGATGCTGATGTCGGCCGCCCCCTTCTCGATGGACGGCCAGCAATACCTGGTGATCAACGCCCGCGACGTGACCGAAGCCGAGCGCACCCGATTGGTCCACCAAGCGATTCTGGAGAACGCCTCGATCGGCATCACGCTGACCCGCGACCAGCATTTCGTGCAGGTCAACCAACTGGTCGAAGAGATGTTTGGCTGGCCCGGCGGCTCCTTGGTGGGGCAGCATGGCAGCGTGGTCTGGCCCAGCAAGGAAGAGTACCTGTCCATCGGCCAAGAGTTGGGCGCACGCCTGGTGGCCGGCGAGCAGGTGGAGATTGAGCGGCTGATGCGGCGTCGTGATGGCAGCACGTTCTTGTGCCGTTTGCTGGCCAAGGCGGTCGACCCGAATCACCCCAGCCGCGGCGGCACCATCTGGATTCTGGAAGACGTGACCGAGCGGCGTCGCGTCGAAGCAGCGCTGGCCCAGGCCAAGGACGAGGCCCAGGCCGCCAGCCGCGCCAAGAGTGCCTTCCTGGCCAACACCAGCCACGAAATCCGCACGCCACTGAACGGCCTGCTGGGCCTGGCGCGCATGCTGCAGCAGCCCGACCTGCCGGAGCAAACGCGGCGCGAATACCTGGACCAGATGCTGGACAGCGCCGAGAGTCTGTCGGGCCTGATCTCCGACATCCTCGACCTCTCCAAGATCGAAGCCGGCCGACTCACGCTGGAAGCCGCACCCTTCGGTCTGCGCGATATGTTGGCCACCATGCGCATGGCCTATCTGACGCTGGCGCAGGCGCACAAGCTGGCCTTCCAGATCGAGGTCGATGCGGCCGTGCCGGCCTGGGTGGTCGGCGACCAGGTGCGCATCCGCCAGATCCTCAGCAACTACCTCAGCAATGCGCTCAAGTTCACCGCCAGCGGCTCGGTCGCCGTGCATGTGCGCAGCCTCGGTGAGGACAAGATCCGCATCGAGGTCAGCGACACCGGCCCCGGCATCGCCCCGGAAATGCACCAGCGTCTGTTCCAAGCCTTCACGCAGGCCGATGAATCGACCACGCGCCGCTTTGGCGGCACCGGCTTGGGGTTGTCCATCTGCCGCGAACTGGCCACGCTGATGGGCGGCGAGGTGGGCGTGCAAAGCCAGCTGGGCCAGGGTTCGACCTTCTGGGCCGAGCTGCCCCTGCCGGCGGCGCCAACGCCCATCAGCAGCCAGCCGCGCGAAGCGCGCAACAACGATGACCTGCAAGGCCTGCGCGTGCTGATGGTGGAAGACCACCCGGTCAATATGATGATTGCCGTGGCCCAGTTGCAGCAATGGGGCATGGAGGTTTCGCAGGCAAATGACGGCAGCCAGGCGGTCGAGGCGATTTTTGCCGCGGCCAGCATGGGCAAGCCCTTTGATGCGGTGCTGATGGATGTGCAGATGCCGGTGATGAGTGGCCACGAGGCGACTCGCGAGGTGCGCCGCCGCTACAACGCCGAAGAGCTGCCGATCGTGGCTCTGACGGCCGCGGCCCTGGTCTCGGAGCGCGATGAGGCGCTGGCCGCCGGCATGAACGACTTCCTGACCAAGCCGATCGATGCGCCGAAGCTGCGTTCCACCCTGGTGCGCCTGATTGGCCACAAGGACAACGACCAGACGCGCCGCTGAGGCCTGCCCGGCAGCACGGGAAAGAGCAAGAGACAATCGGGGCATGAGTACGCCCCAACGCTCCCAAGCCCTCGCCCTCTTACCCGACAAGGGCCTGCCCGATCTGCTGTTCCTGTTGCTGCATGGCGCAGGCGCCGACGCTTCGCAAATGCGCCCGCTGGCCCAGGCCTTGCGCGCCCAATATCCGCAGGCGGCCGTGGTCTCCATCAATGGGCCCGAGGCCTTCGATCGGGTCACCGACGACAGCGAGCCGGCCCGTGGCCAGCAGTGGTACTCGCTGCAAGACGCCAACGACGACAACCATCCCGAGCGCGTAGCGGCCGCCTTGCCCGGCTTCATCGCCACCGTGCGAGCCTGGGCCGAGCAGTTCGACATGGCCTGGGAACGCGTGGCCCTGGCCGGATTTTCACAAGGCGCCGTGCTGGCCCTGGAGGCGGTGCAGGCCGAGGCTCAACTGGCCGGCCGCGTGCTGGCCTTCTCGGGCGCCTACGCAACAGTGCCGGCGCATGCCCCGCACGAGGTCAGCGTGCACATCCTGCACGGCCAACGCGACCCGGTGCTGCCCTACCAAGACCAAGTCCATGCGGCACGCCGATTGGTGCAGTTAGGCGCCGACATCACCGCCGATGTGCTGCCCGACCTGGGCCATGAATTGCACCCCGAACTGATCGAGCGGGCCATGCAGCAGCTACGCACCTTTGTGCCGGCGCGGCTCTGGCGCGAGGCCCAACTGGCCGCCGCCGAGCAGGACCAGCAGCCCCGACATTGAACAGGCCGCACGGCTTATCCGTTATGGCACACTGCAATGCACAGCGCCCGCCGGGGCGCTGCTGGATCCGCAGGCAGGGCTGAGCCCACCCGGACGGACGCGAGTTCAAAACCGCGTCCGAACCATCACTTCCTGGATTGACGCCTTTGTGCGGCCTGATTGCGCGGATCGCAGGCTTACCACGCATGGAGGTTTCCCTTGAAGACAAGCGATCACGGGGCTACGCCCCAACTGCCAGCCAAAGCCGATCTGCAGCAACTCAAACGCCAAGCGCGTGAACTGCTGCGAGCCTGGCAAGCCGCCGACCCAGTCAGCCTGGAGCGCGCCGCTCCTTATCAACGCTCTCACGCCCCCGAGCCACCCAAGCTGAGCCTGGCCCAATTGGTGATTGCGCGCGAGCTGGGTTTCCCAAGTTGGCCGGCGCTGCAAGCGGCGGTGTCGGCGCAAGCGCAAGCCCGCGAGCTGAACAGCGCGGCCCTGGTGCAACGCGTCTTGGCGCTGAGCCTGGGTCGCGGCTGGGACAGTCCCCAGCCTGAACGCGCCCTGGCCCTGCTGCAGCAAATGCAAGGCGCTTGCCCCAGTGAGTTGCGCCCCGCCCTGGCCTTGCTGCGCGGCGAATTGGACGCGCTCGAGAGCCCGCCCACGGCCGGGCAGCGTCTGCCGCCTTTCGATGCACCGGCCTTGGCCTATGTCTGCTTCTCCGGCCTGCATAGGCTCGGCGAGCCCTGGGCCAGCGGCCTGTTGCGCAGCGCCCAGCCCCTGCTCGCGCCGCTGAGCCCGGCCGCGCTGAATGCCTTGCGCATGCCCGACCCCGATCTGCCCGCTGAAGCCGACTCAGCCGATTCAGCCGAAGCGCCCAGTCTGCCGCTGCTCTACGGCGCCATCGCCCGAGCCCAAAGCCCGGCGCTTGCCGCCGCCCTGCTGGCCGCCGGCGCCGAGCCCAACGATGGCGAGTCGCTGTACCACGCTTGCGAAGACCCCGACCGGGCTCGCGCGGCACAGCAGATCCGCCAACTGCTCGCCCATGGCGCGCGCTGGCAGGGCACCAACGCCCTCTTGCGCTTGCTCGACTTTGAAGACCCCGCCGGCCTTGAATTGGCGCTGAGCCTGGGGGCCGATGTGAACGAAGCCGGCCCCGAGGGCGCGCGCGCCCTGCACCACGCCTTGCGGCGCGGCCGCTCCAGTGCGTGCTTGCAGCTCTTGATCACGCATGGCGCCGATCTCGCTGCGCGGGATGCCCAAGGGCGCACGCCCGCCACCTTGGCCGCGCTCTTGGGCGAGTCACAAGCGCTGGCTTTGCTGGCAGCCCAGGGGGCATTGCCTGAGTTGAGTTCTGAGTCACAGCGCTTTCTTGCCGCCTGCGCGGCCGCCGATGAGCCCAGCGCCCGGGCCCTGCTGCAAGCGCAGCCCGATCTGCTGAGTCAGCTCGGCCCACAAGAGCTGCGCCTGCTGCCCGACCAGGCGCAACGCAGAGCCAAGGCTTCGGTCGCGCTGATGCTGGCCTTGGGTTGGCCGATTGCCGTGACGGGAGACTGGGACGCCAGCGCTCTCAACCAGGCCGCCTTCAATGGCGACGCGGCCCTGGTGCAGCTGCTGCTGGACCACGGCGCCCGCTGGCAAGAGGTCAACGGCTTTGGCGGCGATGTGATGGGCAGCCTGCAGCATGCGGCTGTGCATCTGCCGCAGCCCGACGGGGACTACCTGGGCACGCTGCAAGCCTTGTTGGCGGCCGGTGCGCCTTGGCCCACGGACACAGAGCGGGAGGAACTGCCGCCACCGTTGCAGGCCTGGCTGGATGACTCGGAACCCAGCGCGCCCTGAGGTCAATCGCCCCCTGCGTGAGAATGCCTGTCGTCTCTATAGAACCTTGAACCCCTGAGGCGCAGAGGGCACGAGTTGGCTCGATACGGACAAGTATTCAAGCACCGAGCGGTAGCACGCATGCTGCCGCCGAAGTTCGCTTCGCCATAGGCGGTGTCGCGGGAGATCGGAGTTGGGGTTGACACGCTGGGGCGGCAGCGCCGAGTCGGTGGTGACCCCGTCGCCGCCCCAGTTGGCCAGCCACCGGATGAAAGGCATGGTCAACAGGACACACATGGTGGGCTCCGCGAAAAGGCTGCACCCGCAGTTGGTGAAGACGATGGATCGACTTTGTGCCGTAGCGATACGGGAATGCGGGGTACTGGGCAGGCGCTAGCACGGGCTGATCCATGGTGTCGCCCTCCCTCAAGGCGTGATGCGGTAGTTCATGCGGAGCGCCGCGCTGCCGCTGACGCCGGGGTTGCAGAAACCGCGCAGCAGGTACATGTCGAGCCGGTAGACACCGGGCGGCAACACCAAAGCCGTGGGGCCCACGGCGACGCTGGACGACAGGCCTTGGGCGCCACCACTCAACAAGGTGGCGATCCGCCCACCTGCGTGGGCCGTCACCCTGACCTCAGCGCCGACCGCGTAGTTCGCGCCGACCGCCACGCGCAAGTCGGCGTCCACCGTCAGCGTGGTCTCGCGTTCCACGGTAATGTCCACCAAGGCGCTGTAGTAGGTTTTCACGCCGCCCGCGGTGGGCTCCGCGGGGGTGCTGCATTCGATCCTGCCGGCCAGGCTGCCCTCCAGCGCCGACACCTGGTCGACCGTGCTCGCGGCCGCGCCAAAACTGTCGCCACGGGTAGCCGTGATGGTCTTGACCAACGGGGCCGCGTCCAGGCCCTGGCTCTCTTGCCTTTGTTTGACGACCGGAAAACCGCTCTGCGTTTCGATCTCCACGTAGCGCTGCGTCACCTGTGCCGCCGGCGTGGCTGCGGTGGTCTGCAGCGGCACGCCCAACTGCCAGCGCTGCCCACTGAGCAGCTTGGTCTGCACAAAGGCCACGAAGCTGATGGTGGGGCCACTGTCCACCGTGGCCAGCCAGGGGATGGTGAACTGCGTCTGGCCGGGGCTGGCCGCTTGTTCGCCCACCAGCGTGAGCACGTAGCTGCCGTCGTTGGCCGTGGTCTTGCGGTAGACGCGCACGCCCTGCACGTTGTAGCCCAGCAGCGGGAAGTTCACCTCGTCGGTGGCCAGGTTGAGTTGGAAGCTCACGTCGTCCAGCGCCTTGAAGCTGCGCTTGTCGATCTGGAAGCCGGCCGTGGGTGAACGGCCCAGCGGCACACTGGTTTCGAACTTGAGCTGATCAAGGACCAAACCCACCTGCGCGGCGAAGTCGCCCAGCGCTTCGGTGGGCGCCACTGAAGCTTCGAAGCTGAGCTTGTAGTCGGTGCCGCTGGCGGCGTCTTTGGCCTGGGTGTGTTCGCTGGCCAATGTGGTGGCGAACTTCAGGCCGGCCTGGCCTTCGATCGCGTCGAACTGCAGCGTGCTGGCGAACCGCGCACCCCCTTCAAAGTTGGCCCACACGTAGACCTGGCCGCTCAGCTCCAGCCGGTTGGCGGTGAACTCGGGCGCGGTGAGCGTGGGCGTGACGCTGCCGGTGGGCGTGATGCGGTTCAGCGATACACATTCGGGCTTGCAGTCGAAACCCAACACCACGTCGACCTGGACCTGGCCCTTGAGGTTCAGCGCCACGGCGTTCACAGGCAAGGCCCCTTCCAGCGTGAAGCCCACGCCCACCGGGAAGCCGGCACCGACGAACAGGCCCACGGTGGGTGGGATGGGGATGGGGACCTCGCCCAGTTCCAGCTTGCAGTCCACCTTGCCGGTGAAGGCGATCTTGGCCGTGGGTTCCAGTTCGAAAGCCACACCAGGCTGGCCCATGAGGCGCAGGGTTTGGCGCTGCTCGCTCCAGTCCAACTGGTAGCGCAAGGTGTCCAGACCCAGAACTTGGCGCTCGTTCTTGGCCAGTTCGATGCCGCCGGCCGCACCTTCGGCCGTGCAGGCAAAGCCGGCCACGCTGAACTCGGTTTCTGCCTGGGCCCGCACCTGGGGCTGCACGCGGCCCTCACCAGCGCCGGCGGCCAGCGCACGCTGGTGGTGGCTGGCCTTGACCTTGGTGCGGGGCGGGCCGGCCTGCAGGGGCAGGTCCAGCTTCAGTTGGAAGTGCGGCAGCAGGCGCTTCAGCGGCACCATGGCCAGCGTCAGCACCTGGCCGTTCACGGCCACCACCTCGCCGGCGATGGCCTTGCTGCCCTGGCCAAGCACCAGGCTGCCCACGGCAGGCGCAGCCACACCGGCCTGCAGCGTCACGGTGTAGGTGCTGCCCAGCTTCAGACGGCCTGCGGCCAGGGTGGCCGCGCTGGCCACGGGTTCACCGCTCACCTGGGCGTCGCTCAGTACCACGGTGCCAGGGGCGGCGGCCACCACCAGGGCGACGGCGCTTAGGCTGCGGCTGCCCACGGTCGCGGTCAGCACGGCGCTGCCGCTGGTGGACTGGGCCGTCAGCGTGGCGGCGACACCGGTGCGGCCGCTGGCGGGTGGTGCCACGTTGACCACGCCCGGCGCGCTGCTTTGCCAGCTAACGGGCACGTTCAACACCCGGCCTTGCGCGTCCAAGGCCTGCACCTGCAGCGCATGCTGCTGCCCGCTGGCGGTGAATAGAGGTGCCGCGCCCACCCATTGCAGGCGGGTGACAGCGGCCGGGTCGTCGGGAGTGGCTCCGCTGGCTGGCGGGGTGTCGCCACCGCCATCACCGCCGCCGCCTCCGCAGGCCACCAGCGCCAGTGTGACGAGAGTCAATGCACCAGCGCCCAGAAGGCGGCGCAGGCGGACAAAGAACTGGTGAGACAGGTGCATGGCGGGCCTTGTAGACGGAGACTGGAATGGGTGGCCATGCTGCCCGGCCACCGTCTCAACACCGTTTCAGAACCGCCCGCGCAACGCCCCTGATGACACCACGCGGGAGCGGCACACCGGCAATCTGGCAGTGGCCCACGCGACCGGTGGACAGCACCTGCCGGAACTTCATGGCCACATCGCCTTCGACGATCTGGCAGTGGTACAGGTCCATCAGCACCTTCAGCTTGGGCTCGCCAATGGCCTGCACGGTGCGGTGCGATGGATAGGGATAGGGATAGGGATAGGAAATTCAAGCGCCTCACAGCAAGTATGGCTGGACGACTCGGAACCCAGCGCACCCGAAGGCCGGCGCAAGCCTGAAACGCTGGCGAGACGGTACAGGCGCATGCTGTCGTTCATGGCCTCTCCCCCCGCCCCCACGGCCAGCTTTCTGCTGCGCGTGCTGGACCAGCGCGTCGAACGCGTGGTGCGCAGCTATGAGCTGATGGACTTGCGCAGTGGCCAGACCTTGCGTTTCAAATCACTGGGCGCGCTGCGCAAGCATCTGGCCCAGTTTGACGCCGACTCCGAGGCCAAGGCCGAGGCGGCCTCAGGCCAAGCTTGAAGCCTCCGAGACGGCCGTCTCCAGCGCGGCCAGCGCACGCTCCACCAAGGCCGTGAGGTCTGCGTCTACCGCTGGCTGGGTCGGCAGCGCCAAGCCGAGTTGAGCGGCCTCGTCCTGCAACTCGCGCCGCAAGGGCGCGTTCAACGCCGGCTGGCTCAACAAGCTCAGGCAAACCGCTTCGGCTTGCCTGAGCAGGCCCGCGCTGCGCGCCCAACGGCCATAGCCGGCCAGGCCCTCCAGCAGATTTGCAACATCACCCGCGCTGCGCGCCGCGCGCAGCGCCTCTGCCAGATGCTCAGCCGCCAGCGGCAAGCGCTCGCGGCGGCGTGCCAGTTCCGCCAAAAACAAAAGATTGGCAATGACCAGCACCCGGTCACCCTGTTGGCGCAGGCTCGTTTGCGCCTGTTCTGCGAGCGTCTGTGCGGCATCCAGCCGGCCGGCGCGCAGATGCAGCTCAGCCAGAATTTGCAGCGGAAACAGGCGCTGAGCGCTGAAGCCATGGGCATCGCAGACCCGCAGACTGTCCTCGAGCAGCGCTTGTGCCTCCTCGAACCGACCGTCCTCCAGCAGCAGCTTGCCCAGATTGTTCAGCGTCAACGTCAAGCTGTATGCATTGCCCAACTCGCGGTGAACCGCCGCCGCCGAGCGCCACGCGGCCTCGGCCTCGGCAAAACGGCCTTGCTGCTTGGCAATCAAACCGAGATTGCCGCCAAACACCGCTTGGCCCAAGCGGTCACCGTCTTCCACCGCCAAGGCCTGGGCATGGGCCAAAGCGGCTTGCGCCGCGTCCAGCCGGCCCTGCATCCACAAGGCCAGGCCCAGGGTGTTGGCATTGACCTTTTGGCCCTCGCGGTGGCCCAAGCTGTGTGCCCAGGCCTGCGCGCGGCGGGCCAAGGTCTCGGCCTCGGCGTAGCGGCCGGAGCGGTGCAGCAGCAAGGCCTTGCCGCGGGCGACCGCCGCCAGTGCCGCGCGCTCGGCGGGCAGCTCTTCGTCGAACACCGGCTCCACGCCCTCGCACCAGACCAGGCCGTCGGCCAAACGACCACTGCGCTCGAAGTGATTGCACAGCACCACGGCGATGTCAGCGATCAGGTCGGCCCGGCCGTCACTCAGCGCGCGCTCCCACACCGCCCGCGCCTCGGGCAGCAGCCCGCCCACCGTCAACAAGGCCTGACGTTGATCGACCAGGCGCCAGTTGGCCCAGACCAGCAAGCGCTGACGCACCGCCTGGGCATGACGCTCACGGGCCGGCCGCGCCCAGGCCGCTTGCTCAGCCAGCCGCACCGCCGCGAAGGCCCGCACCAACGGATGCAGCTGCCAGCGCGCGGGCTGATCGGCCTCGCCGCCTTGCGCTTCCAGCAGGCCCTGATCCACCAGCGCCGCCACTCGCGCCAGCGGCGCATCGGCCAGCGCGGCGGCATCGTCCAGGCCGAAGGGCGAAACAAAGAGCGAGAGGCTGGCCAAGATTTGCTGCGCCGCTCCATCCAAAAGGCGCCAGCTGCGCCACAGCGAGATGCCCAAGCCGCTGCCATCATCGGCATCGAGCGCCGCCACGTCCTGGCGCAATGCGGCCAGCACCTCGGAGGGCGACAAGAGCCGCAGCCAAGTCCCCGCCAGGCGCAGCGCCAGCGGCAAGCCGCCGACCTGCCGCGCAATCTGCATCAAAGCCGCCGCCTGCGCGCGGGCATCGAAGTCTGGGCGAGACTGCCGCGCCACGTCCACCAGCAGGCGCAGCGCCGGACTGTCCAATCCTTCGGCACCTGCGTTCTGCGGCGGCACCGCCAAGGGGCGCAGTGCCAGCAGTTGCTCTTGTGCACCGCCTAAAGCCTGACGCGAGGTTGCGAGCACGCGCAGCCCCGGCGCGACCTGCAGCCAGGCATCAATCAAGCGGCGCAGGCCCTCGCCATCCAACTGAAGCAAATGCTCGGCGCTGTCCAGTACGAGCAAGCCCGGCGTGGCCGCGTCGAAGCGTTCGGCCAGCAAGGCGCTGACTTCTGCCTCGGCATCACGGCTGGGCGTTTCGCCCTTGCCCAACACTTGCCGCAAGCGGTGCAGCAGCTCGCCCAAACTGCCCACATCTTGCAGCGCCAGCCACAGCACGGGTGCGGTGCTGGTGTCGGCCAGCGCCCTTGCCAGACGCGTTTTACCGACGCCGCCCAGGCCTTGCAACGTCAGGCAGCGGGCCGCAGCCAGACAGGCGCGAGCCTCAAGCAGAACGGGGTCATCGTGCCTGCCCGCACTCCGCTGAGGCGCGGCAGCACTGGGCAGCAAGCGCGCCAGCTCGGCGACCAAGGCCGCGCTCGGCTGCAGGCCCAGCTCGGCCTGCAGCCGTGCACTGAAATCGGCAAACACCTGGGACAACTCGGCATGCCGACCCTGCGCGGCCAAGGCATGCAGCCGCGCACGCAGCAAGTCCTCGTCGCCCGGATCAAGTGCCAGTTGGCGCGCACACAGCTCCTCAGTCTGCGCAGGCTCCTCCTGCAGCGCGCCGCGCAGCAGCGCCTCGCGCACCAGCGCCAGCCAATCGCGGCGCTCACCCTCGGCCCATTCGCGCACCACCGGCAGGCCACGAAAAGTCAAGCCCTCGGCAAAGCCTTGGCCGGCCCAGACGCCCAACTCCGCCCAACAGCCACCGCGCCGCGCCGCTTGAGCCTGGGCGCGGTCGCTCCCGCCGTTCCAGCGCAAGCGCCTGCGCTCGGTCTCCAACTGAGCATCCCCACCCCACTGGACTAACACGCTACGCAAACGGTGCAAAGCCACACGCAGGCTGCGCTGCGCATCCTCGCTCGATGCCTCGGGCCAAAACAGGGAGGCCAGTTCCTCCCGCCCCATCCAGTCGGCGCGCGTGCCCAGATAGACCAGCAAATAACTGGGCAGGGTGTCGGGCAAATCGGTCCGCTGACCGGCACATAGCAGATGCGGCCGGCCGATCAAGCGCAGTTCACCTAAAGACATCATGGCTTCCCTGAGTGTGTCTGTTTTTCCCGCACGATAACCGAACAATGCGCTCATCGAACCTTCCCCGCGGCCCGCTGCGCGCCTCCTTGGGGCTGAGCGGCAAAACAGCCCCCTACCTCTAGGGGGCTTGGAGCCGGAACGCTCAAATCGAGGGGCCGCTGAGACGGTGCTGAGACGTTCGCTTGCCAGCATGCCATGCGTCTACTTCATCGAAACAGGGACCATCCCATGAAACCCACCCTGAAAAGTCTCACCCTACTGGTCGCCCTCTGTTCGGCGGCCAACGCCCACGCCGCGAATGTGACTTACAACAATGAAGCCAGCTTCCTGGCAGCAGTAGGCAAGGTCAATGCTGAGACCTTCAACGCCTTCACCACGGACACCAACAACGACCTGCTTGGCGTACCAAAAACCCTCACTCTGAGCGGCTTCACGCTGAAGGGCGCCTGGAACGTGGATGCCCCAGACCCCGGCACAGACCCTCTGCGGACCGTTGATGGCAGCACCCATGTGCTCATCGACTTGGCCTGGGGCGGCGGGACCGAACTGCGTTTTGACGCACCCACCAAGGCCTTCGGCGCTTGGTTCCGCGGCGCGCCCACAGCCATCAAGGTGGACGGCGACAGCCTGGATGGCTTCGGCTCCTACCGCCACGTCGCTGAACTGCGCCCCGAGTTCGCCGCCGAGAGCGCATTGCAATTCATCGGTTTCACGTCAGACCAGACCTTCAACCGGCTCATCTTCCTTGGGAACGGCTGCTGCCGTTGGAACTTCGCCATCGACAACCTCAGCTACGCCGCCACTCTGGCACCCGTGCCCGAGCCCAAAAGCTGGGCGCTGATGGCGGCGGGCTTGATCGGCCTGGGCTGCTGGACACGCCGCCGCGCCGCCGCCAGCAGGCCAGACTGACAAGCGCACCGCCGGGCTCGGTGCAGTCCACCTGCTGCCGGATCTGATCCGCGACGGGCGGATTGCGTCGCAGTACATGCAGGGCCGTGTGTGAACGCGGCCCGTCCCTTGACAACAAACACCTCAAAGGAAACCCAATGAATTCCAACACACTTCGACATACCGCTCTGACATTCGCCCTGGCGCTGGCCCTGGCACCCGCCCACGCCGTGGAGACCATCGCCGTACCCGAGGCGGCCATCGAGTCCATCTTCGCCAATGCAGGCGTGTCCATTGACCTGCGTCTTTCGGCGGGCCGCAGCCTGGTGAATGCCAGTTTGCTGGACCTGAATCGCAACGAGTTCTTCGCGCTGCGTTCGACGCTGGGCTTGGGCGCTGCCAATCCCACCCTAGCCCTGGTGTTCGTGGACACCCTGAACTTCACTGATTTCAGCGCCAACCAGGATGCTGTTGCCGGCGTTGGCTTGGGGGCGACGGCCATCGAAGCCGCTGCCATGGAGAAGCTGTTTGGCGCACACGTCACCGCGCAGAGCCTGGGCTACAACCTGGGCCTGACCACGGTGGTGGGGTCGAACGGCAACCTGATGAACCCGACCTACCTGGACATCGCCAACAACCCGGCTGGCCTCACCCCGGCGCAGATCCAGAAGATCCTGCTCAGTCCACTGCTGCAGACCGATGCCAACGGCCAGCGCTTCATCGACATCCTGCCGGTTTATGTGACGGCCACGGCTGCGGTGCCCGAGCCTGAGAGTTGGGCGCTGATGGCTGCGGGCCTGATGGGTCTGGGTGCACTGCAGCGCCGTCGCCCTCGCACCTCACAGGCCGGCGCCTAAACACAGCAGCCCATCCGCGGCCCACGTTTCCAATGCAACAGGAATAGCCCATGAGCCCCCCCTTCAAAACCTCGCGCACCGCCCCGGAGCGCATGCGCCTGAACACCCTCGCCCTGGCCTGCCTGCTGCTGTCCGGCCCGGCCGCGCTGGCCGCACCCGCCGGCCGCACCACCATCGTCGTCAGAACGGGCGACAGCCTCAGCGGCTTGGAGGCTGGCACCACAATCAGTCAGGTGCAGGGGCCTCTCACCTTGAGCGAGGCCGGAGATCTCAGCTTCATGAGCATACTGGCCGGCAAAGCGGTCACCACCGGTAACGATCGCGCCTATTGGCAGGGCACGACACTGGCTGCTCGGGAAGGCGCCGCCGTCAACGGGCTGGCCAAGGGTCAGACGCTGTCGAGCTTTAACCCTCTGGGTGGCGGCAACTTCATGGGCTTCATCACCGGGCCGGGCACTGTGCTCGGCAACGAGGTGGGGCTTTGGTCCGGCGGACAACTGCAGGCGCGGACCGGCACGCCGATCACCAACGACAAGGCCGATCGCGCCGTCAACGGGCAACTGGTGCGCATCGACAACACCTGGCAAAGCCGCAGTGGCGCACTGCTGTACAGCGCGCCGCTGCAGAGCAGCAGCAATCCGACCGAACGCGCACGCCACAGCCTCTGGCGCGATGGCAGCCTACTGCGCCTCAGCGGCGATGCGGCCCCATCGCTAGAGGGCAGCTTCACCGAGTTCCTGCAGGCCGACAGCAATGCCACCGGATCGCTGGCCTTCGTCGCCAACCACAACGCCACCAGCCAGCGCTATGTTGACGGCGCAGCGGGCGTGGTGGTGCAGCAGGGCGTGTGGCGCGGCCAGACGCTGCTGGCCCGCTCGGGCGGCAGCGCGGCCGACACGGGGCAGAGGTTCATCAGCTTCAGCCAGGTGATGCTGGCAGACAACGGCCAGGTGGCCTACAGCGCACGGGTGACGCCAGATGCCTTCCGGGACAACAAACTGTCGATCTGGCGGGACAACGCTCTGGTGGCGCTGTCGGGCAGCGCCGTCAGCGTGGCGGGCCAGAACTTCCGCCTGGGCGACCCCGTCCTGCACGGCATTGCCCGCGACGGCGCGGTTGTCTACGAGGGCCGACTGACCGGCAACAGCGAAACACTGGACGCCTTGTGGCGCGACCAGGCTGTGCTGGCCCACACCGGCCAAGCCAGCCTTGCTAACGGCCTGCAGAACCTGACGATGGGCGGCCTGAGCTTCCGCGCACTGGCCAATGGCGGGCAGGTATTGATGCAGACACAGCTGGTGGGCGCTGGCGTGACTACCAGCAATGACCACGCCCTCGTGCTGACCGATGGCATCGAGCAGGTGCTGGTGGCCCGCACCGGCGACGCGGTGGGCAACAGCGACGTGGTGCTGCGTCTGGGGGCGGCGACCGTCAACGACAAGGGCCAGGTGGCCTACCAGACCGATCTCACCAAGGGCAAGGAGAACGCCTCCATCTTCACGCCCACGCTGCGCTGGCGCGGCAGCGGCAGCAGCGGCAACTGGAGCGACACGGCCAACTGGACGCTCGGCCTCAACCCGGCCGACGTGCATGACGTGGTGCTGGACGCCAACAGCCGTCTCACCGTGACCGGCCCGACTGGCACGGTGAGCGTGAAGACGCTGCAGCTGGGCACTGGCACTGGCACCGGCCTAGCCACTCTGGCCATGGCCGGCGGGCGCATCAACGCCGACAGCGTGCGTGTCGGCGCGCTTGGCGTGCTCAGCGGCCACGGCAGCTTCGACGGCTTCGTGCACAACCAGGGTGTGCTGCAGGTGGAGCATCTGCAGATCACGGGCGGGCTGGAGAACGCGGGCAGCGTACGCGCATCAACCGGCCTGGGCAGCCGACTTGAGGCCAGCCTCAATAACAGCAGCACCGGTCGCGTGCGCGTGGGCAGCGGCGAGCTGCTGCAATTGGTCGGCAAGGCACACCAGAACGCCGGCGTGCTGGAGGTCAACGGCGGCCGGCTGGAAACCACGGGTGACATGGCCAACGCCCGGGGCGGCATCGTCGATCTGAAGAACGCCACTGCGGTGGCCGACGGCGCCTGGCGCAACGACATCGGCGGCCGGCTGTTGATGAACGAAGCCCGCCTGAGCACCAGCAGCGGCCTGGCCAACGCCGGCCAGGTGCTGATCACGTCGGGCAGCAGCGAGTTCTTCGGTGCGGTGACGAACCAAAAGGCCGGCCAGATTCTGCTTTCCGGCCAGGGCACGACCACCTTCTACGACACGGTGGAGCTGCAGACCAGCAGTGAGCTGCGCACCTCGGCCGGCGCCACGGCCGTGTTCTTCGGCGCGGTGGCGCAGCGCAGCGGCGCGCTGCTCAGCGGCACGGGCTACAAGTACTTCGAAGGCGGGCTCAGCATCGGCAACTCGCCCGGCCTGGGAGAGGATGCAGGCAACGTCAGCTTCGGTCTGGGCAATGTCTACCTGGCCGAGATCGGCGGCAACGAGCTGGGAAGCAGTTATGACCATTACCGCGTGGCCGGTACGCTGACTCTCGGCGGCACGCTCAAGCTCGCCTCGTTCGCCGGCTTCAGCGGCCAGGCCGGGCAGAGCTTCGACCTGTTTGACTGGGGCTCGCTGCAAGGCGAGTTCAGCAGGATCGACAGCAGCGGCCTGCTGCTGGCCGAGGGCACGCGGCTGGACATCAGCCGGCTCTACATCGATGGGGTGATCGGCGTGACCGCTGTGCCCGAGCCGGGTAGCTGGGCGCTGATGGCGGCTGGGCTGCTGGGCATCGCGGCCTTACGCCGCCGCGCCAGCAACGGGGGCAACACCTGAGCCAATACAAGTTTGGCTCGAAGAGCAGGCACAAGGCGAACCGCCCGCTGCAAACCTCCTGAGGTCTGAACATCACAGTCGTCCCCTAGCCTTAGTGGATTGAGGCCTTCACGCCTCAAAACAGGCGTTCGTTGAAGCAAGCTTGCGACGGTCGCATGGCAGGATGGCTCTGTTGGTCCTGCCGCCACATCCCTTCGACTCCGAGGACGCCCATGTCACAGCTCAGCCATCCCTCCCCACTGCAAGCGCTGGCCCTGGCCGCTGCACTGGCCGCCAGCGCCAACGCCCAGGCGACGACACAGACCTACAGCAACGAAGCGCTCTTTCTGGCCGCAGTGCCTGGGCTCACGATGGAGAGCTTCGAAGCGCTAGACGGCACTTTGCTGGGCTCGGCCCCGGTCATCACACCGCTGCTGAGTCTGTCGGTTAGCATCCCCGGCATTGCGGTGCAGACCGGCGCAAACACGCCACAACTCGGCTACGACGCTTCGGCGTCCGACGGCAGCCACTATGTGTTGGTCTACGGTGGGGCCGTGGCGCCGGGCACACTGACCATCACCTTCGCCCAGCCGGTCACCGCCTTCGGCTTCACCAGTTCCGATATCGGCGACAGCTCACCCCCAGCAGGCGCATTGCGCCTGAGCACCAACACGGGCACCTACGCTTCGGGCGTGGACGTGCTGAGCCTGAGCTCCAGCCAGCCCAGTGGCGCGACGCAGTTCATCGGGCTGGCTCAGGAGCAAGCCTTCACCCAAGTGCGACTGTCCTTCGGTGGTTTTGACGACGCCTACGGGCTTGATGAGATCTATTTCGCCGCCGCAGCGGTGCCTGAGCCCGCGCAATGGGGCTTGCTGCTGAGCGGGCTGGGCCTGCTGGCTTGGCGGCGGCGCCCGACGCGCTGAGCCATGCCGCCGCCAGTCAGCCCACCGGATGGCCGGCGGACGGCGTCAATCCAGCACGACTTCCGTGCGCACCGTCCCCGCCCGCTCGGCGCTGGCGGTCAGCGCCAGCCGCGTGCCCTTGGGGGCGCGCACCACCCACTCGCCCACCGCCCGGTCGGCGGTCAGTTCGCGGTTCGGCAAAAAGGCCTGCTGTGAGTTCTTGGGCCCATGACCCTCCAACTGCGGGCCTTCCATCCGTTCCTTGCCGCTGACCAGGCTAACGGTCGGGTCCAACGCAGGCAGATGGATTTCGAACATCACCCCGCGCACCACCTTGCGCTCTAGCGCACGCTTGGTCACATAGGCCGGCAAATAGCCGCTATTGGCCACCGCCATGCGGATGCGCCAGCTGTCCGGGCCGAGAGCGCGCACCTCGGTGCGCAGCAGCTCCAGCTTGGGCAGGCTCAGGGCGATCTGGTTCATCCAGGCCGGGAAGCGCGCCGCCTCGCGTTCGCGCAGCGCCGGCGGCGGATTGCGCCAGTAGTTCATCTTGTCCCAACCGCCAATCTCGACGTCACCGAGCTGCGGGTGGTGAAAGGGCTTCCAGTCCAGATAGGCTTGGCCGCCGCATTGCTCGTCGCTCCACTTGAGCAGCTTCAAGTCGTCCTCAACCGGATGATCGCGGTACCAGTCGATCCACTTATAGCCCTCGACGCCCGCCTCTTTATTCGGCGACCACAGCTCAACCACCCAGAACAGAGCGCCCAGGTGCTCGTAGACCCAGTCCTGCGTGCCGGTGATGACCTCCTTGGGGTGGTATTTGAAGTCGTGCCAGATGCTGATGGCCGGGTAGCCGCTGTGCTTTTCACCGAGGGCCGAGAAGCGCTTATAGCTCCACAAGTCCTCGGGGATCATGTCATCGTCGCTTTGCGATCCCATGGGCCGCAGGATCACGCCGCTGTGGGTGTGATAGCTGATGGCCGCGCCGATATTGGGGTGCGCGGTGATGAAGTCGACCATGGCCCGCACCTCGGGCTCGCTGGTCGGATAGGGCCCGGCGCCGACCTGCTTGTACTCCTGCCGCCATTCACTGGGGAAGTTGCGATTCAGGTCCAGTCCTTCGCGGTCCTTGTTGACGGTCACCGTCAGGCCGTCATGGTTCTTGATGAAGCCTTCGGGCAGCAGGCGGTAATACTGGCCGCCGAACTCGCCCGGCTCGCGCGCCACCAGCAGGCGCGGCTCGTCCGGATGCTTCTTGTAGGTGCCATGCGGGTCGGGCACACGCATGCTGAGGATGCGGCCATCTCCGTCCACGTCCTCCGGCGTCAGGCCATCGACCGGCTCTTCGTCATAGGGATAAGGACGGGTCGAGGAACGGATGTGGCGCGGCCGGTCCGCCAAGGCCAGCTCGGCGCCGTCCGGGTTCAGGCGCGGCACCATGTAGACGGCGCGGGTGTCCAGCAACCGCGTCACCTGCGGGTCACTGCCGTAGCCGCTGAGCAGGTGGTGCAGGTAGTAGAGGCAGGTGGTCGAGGCGGTCAGTTCGGCGGCGTGGATGTTGCCGTCCAACCAGAAGGCGGGCTTGTCCACATCGGCGCCGGTGGCGGTGTTGGTCAGCACCAGCACCCAGATGTCGCGCCCCTCATGGCTGCGCCCGATGGAGCGCACCGACACCAGATTGGGGCAGGCCTCGGCATAGGCGAACAGCAGCGCGGTCAGCGGCTCGTAACGGTAGAACTCATCGAAACGGGGAGTCGGGAACGGAGCCATCGATGCTTCTTTGTTCGGGTGAAAACGATCCGGCCATTGTGCACAAAGGCCAGGGCTTGTGTCACGGTAACTCCCCGCCCCTCAAAGCAGTGCCCACGCACCCGGAGGGCGGACTAGGACTGGCAGAAGCATCTGCTCAAAAACGACAGGCCAGAGAGAAGCAAAATCGGCCGACCGGGCCCGCCGGTGTATCGTGCGGCGCATCTCCAAATTTACAGGGACAAGCCCCGTGACCGCAGCACCTTCAGTCGCCCCTTATCCGATCGGCAGCCCCGGCACCCCCTGGGGCGCAGCAGAAAAAGCAGCTTGGCTCGCCCGCCAGCGCTTGCAGCGCAGCTATGCCGACGAGGTGCTCGCGCCGCTGCAGGCCCATCTGCCCGAACACGCTGAGCTGATTCAGTACGGCGCCACCGACTACGCCCGCCTTGGCTTGGGCAGCTACCCCCTCTATGCCGTGCGCAGCCGCAACTGGCAACCCGAGCTGCCGGTGGTCTTGGTCACCGGTGGCGTGCACGGTTATGAAACCAGCGGCGTGCAGGGCTGCCTGCAATGGCTGGCGCAGCAGTTCGATAAGCACGCAGGCCGCGTCAATCTGCTGGTCTTGCCCTGCATCAGCCCCTGGGCCTACGAGACCATCAACCGCTGGAACCCCGATGCGATCGACCCCAACCGGCAATTCAAGCCGGACAGCCCGGCCGCCGAGTCCGCGCTCGCCATGGCCTGTGTGGCGGCGAACTGCGCACATGTCGACCTGCACGTCGATCTGCACGAGACCACCGACACCGACAACAGCGAGTTCGGACCGGCCAAGGCGGCACGTGACGGCTCGGTCTTTGAATGGCATGCCATCCCCGATGGTTTCTACCTCGTCGGCGACGAAGAACGCCCTGCGCCTGAGTTCCAGCAGGCGCTGATTGCGGCCGTCGGCCAGGTGACCCACATCGCCGAGGCCGACGAGCAAGGCCGCATCATTGGCACACCGCTGCAGCAGTTCGGCGTCATCAATTACGCCAAGCGGACGCTGGGCCTGTGCGGCGGCATCACGGCGGCACGCTTCGTCACCACCACCGAGGTCTACCCCGACAGCAAGACGGCCAGCCCCGCTCAGTGCAATGAGGCGCAGATGGCGACGATCACGGCGGCGATCGCCTACCTGTTGAAGGACGGCGCGGCCTGAATTTCAACCACCGCCGTGCCCTGATGCAGCGGCAGCGGCGAGCCGCTTGTTCAGCGCAAGTCTTCGTGCCGCAACTTGATGTCGTAGCTTTTGAACAAGCGCTCGATGCTGCCGTCGGCCCGCATGGCGCGGTGCACGTCCCGCAACCGCTGCTGCTCGAGCTCGGTCACGCCGCCGCCCGCGGCGAGCCAAATTTCACCGGACTCGAGCATCAAGCCGACCTGAAAGTCAGCGGTCTTTCGCCCGCTGACTCGCACCATGTCCAGGGTGATTTCCTCACTCGCAAAGATGGCGTCGGCATGGCCACGCTCTAGCTGCCGCAGGGTTTCTTCCACGCTGCCGGCCCAGACCAGTTGCTCCTCGCTAAAGCCGGCCCGCAGCAATTGTGCGGCGCTGGGGGCACCGCGCAGCACCGAAATACGCAGGCGCCGAGCTTGCTCCAGCTGCGTGATGCGCGCCTGATCGGCCCGGTTGATGAAGACGAAATGCTGGACATACAGCTTCACCAACCATTGATACTTGGCCTCCCGTTCGGGTGTGCGGGTCAAGGGCAGGACCAAGATGCGAGGCTGACTGCTGGACAGCAACAGCGCTCGCGCCCAAGGGAAGAACTCCGTCTTGGTCGGCTGGCCGATGCGCCGCAACAGCTCCTCCGCCAGTTCAACCAACACGCCGGGCCGGTCTGCCGGCGGGCCGGCGGCAAACGGCGGCAAATCACCGGTGACCAGGCGCAATGCGGCGGGCGGCTGCGCGCGTGCACCCGGATGCACGCCCGCCAGAGCCAAGCCTCCGGCCCCCATGATTCCCAAGCAACGTCTTCTTATTTGCTCCATGCGATCCATCATCGCAGCTTGCGACTCGGCTCACAACACGGCAGCAAAATACCCGCTACTGCCCCTTGAACAAACCCTGGAACTGGCGCGACACCGGCAGCTTTTCCTCGCGGCCTTTGAGCGTGATGTGCATGGAGTTTTCGTCCACGCGCACGGCACTGGCGATGTGGCGGCTGTTGACCAGCACGCTGCGGTGCACCTGCCAGAACAGTTCCGTGTCCAAGGTGGTCAGCAGCTCCTTGAGGGGAGTGCGGATCAGCGCCTCGCCGCCGTCGAAGACGACCCGGGTGTAACGGTTGTCGCTCTCGAAATAGATCACGTCCTCGGGCGCGATCAGCTTGATCTCGCGGCCCAGCGAAGCCTGGATGGGCCGCGGCTTATGCGGCGCCACGGCGGGCAATAGCTGCTTGAGCAAGGCGTTCAGGTCGGGGCCCTTGCCGCCTTCTTTTTGCAGCCGGGTCTTGAGCCTCTCGATGGCTTGGCCCAGGCGGGCGTCGTCCACGGGCTTCATCACATAGTCGACCGCGCCGGCGTCGAAAGCCGACAAGGCGTGGTCACCAAAGGCGGTGACGAAGACCACCTGCGGCGGACTGGCGGTGGCGGCCATGCGGCGGGCCACTTCGATGCCGCTCAGGCCCGGCATGCGAATGTCCAGAAAGCAGACCTGCGGCTCATGGGCCAGGAAGTCGTCCCAAGCATCGACGCCATGCTCGCTGGCGGCGACGATCTGCAGCTCGGGCCAGAGCCGATGCAGCGCGGCGCGCAGCTGCTCGCGCGGGCCTTCTTCGTCGTCGGCGATCAGGGCGGTGATGGCAGGTTGGGCGGTGTTCATCGAAAGTCCTCGCAAAGATCGTTCAGGTTTGTTGTTGGGCTTGGGGCTGCGTGCGGCGCACCCGGACCTGCGCCCGGCAGCCCCCCTCGCTGCGGTGGCTGAGGCTCAGCTCGGCCTGGTCGCCAAAGGCTTGCCACAGGCGCAAGCGGCTGTTCTGTAAGCCCAGGCTGGCTTGGGCATCGCGCAATATGGCGGCCGGGTCCAAGGGAGGCAGCTGCAAGAGCGCATCCGAGGGCCCGGGGCCATCGTCCAGCACCTCGACGCACAAGCCGCCCTCGGCCGGCAGGTAGGCGCGCAGCTGCAACTCGCCGCCACTGAGCTGGGGCTGCACGCCATGCTCGACGGCATTCTCCACCAGGGTCAGCAGCACACCGGGCGGCAACTGGGCGGCGGCCGCGTCCGGGGCGATGTCGAGCACAAAACGCAGGCGCCCGCCCAGGCGGGCCTGCATCACCTCCAAGTAGCGACGCACGGCCTCGGCCTCTTCGCCGACCGAGAGCAAGGGCCGGTCGAACAAGGGCAAGGTGGCCCGCAAGTAGGACGTTAGCGACTGCAACAAGGGCGCGGCGCGGTCATCCTTGACCGCCACCCAATGCTGCAGCGAGGCCAGGGAGTTGAACAGAAAGTGCGGCTGGATCTGGGCGCTGCTGAGGCGCTGGGCCAGCTCCAGCTTCTGCTCGCGCAGGGCCTCGTCGTGCAGCCAGTCGGCCATGAATTCATTGCGCCACATGGCCACGGCCCAGATGGCTGTGGCGTAGAGAAAATTCAAAGCGAAGGTGCGGACCAGAAGCTCATGGTTCGACGGGTCTTGCAACCATTGCAGAGGTTTGTCGGCCATGAAGACGCCAATCGGTGCGCCTAACAGCAGGCCACTGATCCCATAAGCCCGGTAGAGGCGCTTCTGAGTCGGGCGCCGCCAGAGATCGGCGCCAAGCCACAGCGCCAGCAAACCCGACAGCAGCGCCGAGGCGAACAAGAGGCGTGCGCTGGCCTGTGGCAACTCCAGCGAAGCGATCCAGGCAATGGCCAGCATGTTGACCGAAGCGGCCACCTTGATGGTGGGCGAGATGCCCGGCAGGCGCTCCAGGCGCTGCCACTGCTCGGGCGTGAAGCGATGGCGCGGGCCCAGCATGAAGACCAGGCGCCAGTCCACTTCGCGAAAGAAACCGCGCAGGTTTGCTATCAAGTTTTTCATGAAGGGATGCCCGTTTCCGGCGGCCATGGCAGCAGTAACTCGGCCACACAGCCGCCCTGCTCACCGTTGCGCAAGCTCAGCCGGGCGGCCTCGCCATAGGTCTGCGCCAGACGCAGGCGCGAATTACTCAGACCCACGCCGCGGCCGGCGCCGGCGGGTGGAAGCGGCTCCGACAAGCCCGGGCCATCATCGATGACTTGCAGGCGCAAGACCTGGCCCCCTCCAGACTCGCCCTCGCGCCGCGCTTCGATGCGCAGCAGTGCGGCGCCCAGCTTGGGCACCACGCCGTGCTCGATGGCGTTTTCGACCAGAGTCAGCAGCAGGGCTGGCGGCAGCTGGACGGCGCGCAGCGCCTCAGGCACCTCGATCTCCACCTGCAGGCGTGCGCCCAGGCGCGCCTGCATCACCGCCAGGTACTGACGCACCGCCTCCAGCTCCTCACCCAGGCTGAGCTGCCGGCGGTTGAACAGCGGCAGGGTGGCGCGCAAATAAGCCGTTAGCGCATCCAGCAAGGGCGCGGCGCGGGCATCGCCCTGGTGTACCCAGTGCTGCAGCGAAGCCAGGGAATTGAAAAGAAAGTGCGGCTGGATCTGCGCCTGCGCCAGCTGCGCTTGAGCGGCCAGCGCCAGCTCGCGCTCGGCCAGTTCGCGTTGGCGAGCGCTGATCTGGTGGCGGCGGTACATGGACAGAAAGCTGATGCCACCCAAGACCATCAGGCCCAGGCCGAGAAACATCAGGCGCAGCCATTCGCTCTCGGCGCCCTCGGTGCCATGCTTGATCAGCAGGGCGAACAGCACCATGGCGATGGCGCAGCCCAGGGAGCTGCGGAAGATGCGCTCGGAGCTGGGCAGGGCCCAAACCCAGCGCGCCAGCCAGGCAAAGCCTGCCGCGGATGAGCCCAGCATCAGCAGCAGCAGGCCGCGCGCGGACGAGCTCTGCACCGGCCAGACCGACAGCAAGGTCAGCAGGGTCGAGGTGAAACCCAGCGGCCACCAGAGGGCCAGGCCACCCAGGGGCTGCAGGCCCAGCCGACGCATGGCGGCCTCGTCGGGCAGGCGATCGCTGGCGCTGTCGCAAGGCATCAGGCGGCGGCGCGTGGCGCGCCAGAGCGAGGCCACGGCGGCCAGGCTCATGCCGACGCTCCCGCGGCAGGCCAGGGAATCTGCACCTGGGCCAAGGCGCCCGGTGCACGCGGCAACAGGCGCAGGCTGGCTTGATCACCGTGCAGTTGGCGCAGGCGATCGCGCGAGTTGCTCAGGCCCAGGCGCTCGACCGGCTCGGCGCTGCTCAGGCCCATGCCGTCGTCCTCCACCTCCAGCACCACCTGCTGCTCCTGGCGCCAGGCGCGCACGACCACGCGGCCGCCGCGCAGGGCCGGCTCGATGCCGTGGCCGATGGCGTTCTCGGCCAGGGTCAGCAGCAGGCCCGGCGGCACGGTCACAGCGTCCAGACCAGGCTCGATTTCCAGCTCCCAGCGCAGGCGCTCGCCCAGGCGGGCCTGCATGACCTCCAGATAGCTGCGCACGATTTGCAGCTCCTCGGCCAGGCTCAGGCTCTCACGCTCGAACATGGGCAGGGTGGCGCGCAGGTACTGGGTGAAAGCGCGCAAGGTGCCACCGGCGCGCGGGTCTTGGGTGTCCACCCAATGCTGGACCGAGGCCAGCGTGTTGAAAAGAAAATGCGGCTGCATCTGCGCCGTGGCCAGGCGGCGGGCGAGTTGGAGGGCATGGGCTTGCTCGTCGAGCTCACGCAGGCGCGCCTCGATCTGCTGCACCCGAATCAAGACCAGAAAAAACCAGGAGGTCATGGCCAGCACCACCGCCGCCACAAAGGCCAGCATCACGCCCTTCGTTTCGGAGCTGCTCAAGGACGGCCCCAGACCCAGGGGCTGAAACTTCAGCAATATCAGCGAGCCCAGCATCAGCACGACACAGGCCACCGTGGACAGATTCAGGCGCGTGCGAGTCGGTTGCCGCCACAAGGACTTGGCAACCCACAGGCTGCCAAAGCTCAGCCCCAAGGCCGCCAACACCACCCAAAGGACCAGGCTGCGCGTCAGCAGGTTGTAGTTGATCGCCAGCAGCACCACCACATTGCCGTAAACGTAATGGTCGATCGAGTCGGGCCAGGGCTGATCACCGGCGCGCGCCATCTCGTCAGCGCTGAAGATCCGACGCGGACCGGGCCAGACCCATTGGCTCCAATCGAGCTTGAGCTTTTGGGCATCCTTATCGGATGGAGGTGTGGAAGAGCATCGCATGGTTGGCAGTCTAGGCCAGCACCGACGGCGCGGCCGCGCTCAAGCGGCGAATGGCGGAACACGGCGGCGAATGGGCCGCACAGCCCGTCAGCTTGCCGCAGCGCCCATCAATTCACCGCCCACAAAGACTTTGAGCTCGCCTGGCTGAAAGGCCACCCAGGGCTCATCGCGGGTCAGCGGCTCGGTGGCGATGATGGCCACCCGGTCATCGGAGGTGGTGTGCGCGGCGAAGTCCACGCTCATGTCTTCGTCCTGCAAATGCACCCGTCCGAAGGGGTGCGCACGCAACAGGTAATGCAGATGCGTCGAGCCATGCGCCCACAGCGCCTGACCATTCGAGAGCAACATATTGAAGGTGCCAAAGCGATTCAGCTGCGGCATCAGCTCGGCCAGCGTGCAGGTCAGCTCGGCAATGCTGGGGACGTCGCAATGCGCTTTGGCCAACTCTTGCATCAACCAGCAAAACGCGCGCTCGCTGTCGGTCTGCCCGACGGGCTTGAAGGCGGCGTGCAGGCGCGGCTCAAAGTCCTTCAAATTACCGTTGTGGGCAAACACCCAGTAGCGCCCCCACAACTCGCGCTGGAAGGGGTGGGTGTTCTCCAAGGCCACCTGCCCCTGCGTGGCCTTGCGGATATGGGCGATGACATTGTCGCTCTTGATCGGGTAGCGCTGCACCAACTCGGCCAGCGGCGAGACGCGGGCGCTGTGATGGTCAACAAAGTGGCGCAGACCGCGCCCCTCAAAGAAGGCAATACCAAAGCCATCCTTGTGTTCATCGGCGCGGTTCGCCAAACCGGTGAAGCTGAACATCACATCGGTGGGCACATTGGCATTCATGCCGAGCAGTTGGCACATAGATTGGCCTTTCCTAGCCTTCGAAGAACAGGCGCTTGAGGCCCTTCAGGCTGATCAGATTGCCCGGGTTGCTGGTCTCGTTCAAAACCCCGCTCATGCGGCGGCGCAGCCGCTCGCTCTTGTTGCCGCGCCAGATCAAGAGGTCGATCAACCAGGGGTGGGCATTGACCTTGTTGGCTCGCTCATACAGGTCGAACTTGGGTTTAAGGGCGCTCAGACTTTGCTCGTAGGCGCTGCGCACTTGCGCCTCGTTCCAGCCCTTGGCGCGACCGGCCAACACGGCGTCGGCGGCCAGCATGCCGGTTTCCATCGCCTTGCCAATGCCTTCGCCGGTGAAGGAGTAGGTGCTGCCGGCCGCTTCACCGGTGGCCAGCAGGCCCGGGCGGCTCCATTTGGCGCCGCTGAGCGTGCAGCGCAGCGGTGCGCCTTTCAGGTCACCCAGCAACTCGCCCTCGCGCATCAACTCCGCCGCCGGCGGGTAGTGCTCGACGAAGGCGTCGAAGATCTTGCGCAGATTCAGTTCCTTTTTGGCGCCTTTGCCGCCGACGGCTTGATGGCTGTCGGTCACGCCCACGCCGATGTTGAAGCAGCCATCGGGCGCCGGGAAAATCCAACCATAGCCCGGCTGCGCCGCCTTGCACCACACCACCTCCATGGCCTTGATGCGCCCCACCATCGCCGGTGCGCGCACATAACCGCGCAGCGCGACGCCACTGGGGGTGTGGCGCTCACACAGGCCGGCGGCCGTCAACGCCTTCGGCACCGCGCCGGTGGCCAGGATGACCCAGTCGGCACGCAACTCACGCTGCTGATCACCCACCTTCAGCTGTGCACCGATGACGCGTTGCTGCGCGTCCAGCAGCGGCGCCTCGAAACGCACCGGGGCAAAGAACTTCGCACCGGCTTCTTGGGCGCCCGTGCAGAGGATGTCATCCAATTGCTGGCGCGGCAAAACAGCCAAGGTGCCCGGCACATCGATGCGACCACCGCGCGGCCCGATGCAGGCCACATGCGCCACCGGTTCGGCGCGGGCCATCACGCGCTCCAACAAACCCAAGCGCGCCAAGGCGGCGTGGGAATCAGGGATTAGGCCGTCGCCACAAATCTTGTCGCGCCCTTGCGGCTGTTGATCGATCAACACGACATCGACACCGGCACGCGCCAACACCCGGGCGCAGGCACTGCCGGCCGGGCCGGCACCGATGATCAGGACTTCGCAAGCCGAAGGTAGCGCCGCGCTGGGCTGCGAATGAATATCGTCTGACTGGGACATGGCGCTATCGATGGGGTTCTTCTTCTACAAGAAGGTGGATTCTAGGAGGCTTCACCGGCTGAGCCCGGCCGGGCCTGCCGGCAAAAAAAATGGAGCCCGAAGGCTCCATGGTTTGATCTACTCAAACGGCATCAATAGCCGAAGGAATAGCCCAGGTAGTACTGACGACCCACCGCACTCATCGAGTTCGGGAAACCGGCATTCTGGTCATTGTCGGTCTGGCCCGGCATCGTATCGAAGGCATTCTTCACCCCAAAGATCAGCTTGCTGTTCTTGAAGCCCAGGCCTTTGTAGCCGAGTTGCAAGTCCACGGTGTTGAAGCCCTTGACCTTCTTGGTGGTGGCGGAAACGTCTTCCGGCTCATTGGCGTCCTTGAATCCGTCCATATAGCGGTCAGACACCGAGGCCATCCAGGGGCCGAAGTCCCAGTTGACGGTCACGTTGTTGACGAACTTCGGACGATCCATCAGGCCCACATAGTCCTTCAGCGGCTCGCCAGGAGCGCGGGCTTGACGGAAGTGCAGGTTGTAGCTGAACTGGTTCTCCAGCGCGAAACGACCCACGGCGGTAGGCAGACGGTAGCTGAGGCCAAACTCCAGGCCCTGCGCTTCGATCTTGGCCACGTTCAGGATCGGCAAGTCCGCGCCGACCAGATTGCCCACCTTGGAACCTGCGCCGGGTGCTGCGCGGGTAACCCAGTCCTTGCCCAGCTTGCCGCCAATCATCTTGTCCGGGTTGTCCAAGATGTATTGCAGGCTGCGGCCGATGGCGTCGGTCTTGTTGATGGCGTACCAGTCGGCCGACACCACCAGATCGCGGCTGATCTCGAACACCGCGCCGAGGGCGAAGTTCTTCGAATGCTCGGGCTTCAGATCGGGGTTGTTGTGGCGGACCACGTCGTACTGCGTTTGCACGCAGTTGGCCTTGTCGATGCCTTTGTCGGCGCAGACCAGATAGTCCTTGGCGAACTCGGCCGACTCTTCGTTGTCCTTCAGCAGGTCTTCAAACGCCGGGGCGCGGAAGCCTTCCGAGTAGGAGCCACGAATGGCCAGGCTGCGCACTGGGGTCCACTTCATGGCCAGCTTGGGCGTGGTGACCGAGCCAAAGTCGCTGTAACGGTCATAACGAACGGCGAGTTGCGCCTCCAGCGTCTTCAGAATGGGCAGGCCCAGTTCTGCGTAGACGGCGTCGAGCTTGCGGCTGCCATTGATGGCCGTGACCGGTGCACCGGTGGCGCTCAGGCGGCCAGCGGCCGACAGCTCATCGGGCTGGTAAGAGATCGACTCCTTGTTGTGCGAGTAACCGACCGCCGCTGCGGCCATGCCGCCGTCCAACTTGAACAGTTCGCGCGTGGCCTTGGCGTTGAAGAAGTCCACCTTGCCCTTGGAGATCGTCGTGCCGCTGACGTTGTACTTGGCAATGTCGGCCGCGTTCGGCACCACCCATGGCGAGAAGGTGCCCGCGGCGATGTCCTTCTTGGCGGTGGCGTAGTCGAAGAAGCCGGTCGCCTGGTAGTCGGTCTTGCTTTCGCTGGTGCCGATTTCGAAGGTGAAGTCGGTGTCCATGGCGCGGGTTTCAAAACCGGCGCCAATGCGGCTGAAGTCGGTCTTGGGCATCCAGCGACGCACGCCGTTCTGGTCATAGCGGATGCGGATCTTCTCGGCAATCTCACCCTCGGGCAACTTGGTGCCATTGGCCAGTGTGATACCACCCGCGGGGACCTTCACATTGGTAAAGGTGCCGGGAGGGGCGGAGAAGAAGTTGGTGGTCTTGTTGGTGCTGACCAGCGCTTCGACGTAGGCGCTCGACTCTGCACCAATCTTCTTCGTCAACACGCCCAGCACGCCGGTGCGCTCGGTGGCCGGGATCAGGTTGATCGCCTTGTTGAAGTAATAGGGGCAGTAGGTGCCGGCGTTGTCAGTCACCAGTTCTTCCGTGCACTTGTTGACGGGCATGGTGGCGCCGCCGGTGCTCTTGGAGATCACGTTGCCTGTGGGTGCGGCATCGTTATACATGCCCGGGCCCTTGCGGAAGGTGATGTCGCGGTCGCGGCGCAGGATGGGGTCGCGCTTCAGGTGGTCCAGCGTGACCAGCAGATTGAAACCGTCCCGCTCAAAGTCGCCGAAACCCAGGGCGCCGGAGAAGCGCTTCTCTTCACCGTCTCCACGCGAGGACTGGCCGTAGGTCACATTGCCTTCGATGCCTTGGAAGTCGCGGCGGGTCACAAAGTTGACCACGCCGGCGATGGCGTCGCTGCCGTAAATGGCGCTGGCGCCGTCCTTCAACACTTCGACACGCTCAATCGCGGCCAAGGGGATGCTGCTCAGGTCATAGGCGCTGGCATTGGCGGAGTTCTTGGCCATGCGGCGGCCATTTACCAAGACCAATACGTCGTCGGCCGAGAACTGGCGGAAGCCCAAGGTCGAACGACCGGGCGCGCCGGTGGCGTTGGCTTCGTCGTTGTAGGAGCTGAAGCCGGGCAGCTTCAGGAACACTTCGTTGGCGGTGGTCGCGCCCGAACGTTCGATGTCTTGCTTGGTGATGACCTGAACGACGGTGGCCTCTTCGGACTGCACACGCTTGATGTTCGAGCCCGTGACCGTCACGCGTTCGATCTGCTGGGTCTGAGGCGCTGTTTGCGCCGATGCGCTGGAGCCCAAGGCGCTCACAGCCAGGAAGGCCGCAGCGCCGATGGCGCTGACTTTGTACTGCTTCAACATGGAAAACTACTCCGGAAACTTTGGTGGATGACCAAACACACAATGGGCCGGAGCGATTCGCCGTCGGGTGGACGGCCTACGCCTCGGCGTCCATTGCCGGAACAAGTCTAGGGAGACGCCACACAAAAATTCGGCCACGCCAAGCGCTGTCAGGGGAGCACAACAGGGGGCCAAAACACCAACATTCCTGGTGTAGCCACTTGATTTCAATGCGCTATTCGCACCAACCCAGCGAACACACCGCCAAACCCATGACTTTTGGCACTCCACCAGTTCTTGCTGCGAGTAGGCTCACTTCCAAATCAAGCCTGCTTGAGGCACATCAAGCCGATCCGCTCAGCACCCAAGGGCGACATGACCGGGCGCCCTGCGCACACCCAGGCCCCAAACACGCCAGGTCGCCCACCCGCCCCCTCGCTTCGGGGGTACTTGAACGGTGACAGTTCGATGGATTGATCCATCAAGCCCCAGTATTTCCACCCCTAAGTCAGGCGTTGTGTTGCATACGACCAACGCCAATGCCCCTCAAGTCCATTCGCATGACCCCTGAATTCAGCGAACACGGCCCGACTCAGGATCGCCAGCGAATTGCGTTTGTAAATAAATATTTCCATCAAATCAAACACTTAACCTAACTTTTGGCACCTGCCATTCGTCACAAGGACTGCCGCAGCAGCACCCGCGCTTGTCGCAAGGGGTTTTCCCCTGAGCCCAGAAACTAGGTGTTCTGGGCACACTCGCCGGTCACGGCCATCGATACACGTCGCATCCGCTATCGCGGGGGCAACATCAAATCACGGTGGGTTTACGTGGTCTACCGACCTTCCCTCAGGAGAATTCATGCATCAACGCTCAAAGATCTCGGTCGCAGCAGCACTGGCATTGACTGCCGTTGCCAGCTTCGCCCAAGCCCAAGCCCCTGCGCCAACGCAGCAGATTGAACGAATCGAAATCACCGGTTCGCGCATTCGCCAGATTGATGCGGAGACTGCTCAGCCCGTCTTCAAGATGACTCAAGCCGACATCAAAAAGACCGGCTTGGTCACCGTGGGCGACATCATCAGCCAGATGACTGCCTCGGGCTCGCCTTCTTTCTCCAAGGGCTCCGTGCTGAGCGGCGGCCGCGATATCGGCGGCCAGTTCGCCAATATGCGCAACCTGGGCCCCCAGCGCGTGCTGGTGCTGGTCAACGGTAAGCGTTGGAGCCAGAGCGTCAACGGTTACACCGACTACTCCACCGTTCCGTCGTCGATGATCGACCGGATCGAAATCCTGAAGGACGGCGCCTCGTCCACCTACGGTTCTGACGCCATTGCCGGCGTGGTCAACATCGTTCTGAAGAAGACGATGGATGGCGGCGAAGCCAGCGCCTATTACGGCCAAAACGCCAAGGGCGACGGCAAGACCAGCGACTACAGCTTCAGCTTCGGCACCAGCACCGAAAAGGCATCGCTGATGTTCGGTTTCACCTACAACAAGGTGGACCCCACTTGGTCTAAGGATCGCGACATCACGTCGTACACCTACGGCCCGGATCACCCGACCGCTGGTTACGGCACCGCTCCCTGGGGCCGCATTCGCGCTGTCAATCCGGTCAACGGTCAAGCCACCGGCATGAACATGATCCTGAACCACACCGGCGGCCCCTTGGGCGACGGCACGGGTCAGGACTCGCGTAACCCAGCCAACTACCACGCCTACGCAGGCGCCGAGAACGACACGTTCAACTCGACCAGCCAGATGATGTTCCAGGCTGGCTCGGAGCTGAAGTCCATCTTCACACGCGGCACCTTGGAACTGAGCGACACCGTCCGCTTCGGCGCCACCGCCATGTTTGCAGACCGCAACTCGGCCCGTACCGTGGCCGGCTACCCGCTCAACAGCCTGTCACAGCTGGCCTTCCCGGTCTACATCGACAAGAACAGCTACTTCAACCCCTACGGTGAGCAAGTCGCTGGCGCTGGCAAGGGTCAAGACTTGTTCTTCTATCGCCGCACGATCGAAGTGCCCCGCACCTCGAACAACAACAACAAGACCTTCCACTTGGATGGCGGTCTTGAAGGCGACCTGACCATTGCTGGCCAGGCATGGAACTGGAGCACGGGTGTCAACTACAGCAAAGTGGACGGCAACACCACCGGCACCGGCAACCTGAATTTGTTCAACCTGAAGAAGGCCGTGGGTCCTTCCTTCAAGAACGCAGCCGGCGTGATCCAGTGCGGCACCGCAGCCGCTCCGATCGCTGGTTGCGTTCCCTTTGACATCCTGGGTGGCCCTTCGGCTTCCTCGCAAGCTGCGCTTGACTACGTGATGTCCAAGGGCTCGGCGCTGTACAGCAGCGAAGTGACCAGCGTCATGGCCGACGCCTCCGGCGAACTCTTCAAGCTGCCTGCTGGCGCTGTCGCCTTGGCTGTTGGCGTTGAGCATCGCAAGGTGAAGGGTTCGGACAATCCGGGTCAATTCGAGCAAACCGGTCAGTCCACTGATCTGGTCGGCTACGACACCAAGGGCGAGTTCACCGTCAAGGAAGCCTATGCCGAATTGAACGTGCCAATCTTGAAGGGCGTGTTCCTGGCTGAAGCTTTGAACTTGAACCTGGCTACCCGTCATTCGGACTACAGCAACTTCGGCAAGACCACCAACAGCAAGTTCAGCTTCACTTGGAAGCCAATCAAGGACTTGTTGACACGCGGTACCGTGGCCGAAGGCTTCCGCGCACCAAGCCTGGGTGACAACTTCGGTGGCGGCTCGCAGTCGTTTGACTCCTATCTGGACCCTTGCGACAGCCAATGGGGTGCCGTGAAGAATGACGCCAAGGTCAAGGCAGCTTGTGCTGCAGCTGGCGTGCCCGTCAACTTCCGTCAGAAGAACCAAGCCGGTACAGCAGTCGCCGGTGGCGGCGCGCAAACGCCGTTCCCGTTCCAGACTGGCGCCGGCAATGACAGCCTGACCCCAGAAACCGCCAAGACCAAGACCTTGGGTGTGGTGTTCAGCCCGTCGGCGCTGCAAGGCCTGACCGTGTCGATGGACTGGTACAACATCACGGTCAAGGACCGGATCGTCACCAACACCACGCCTTACGTCCTGAACCAATGCTATGTGCAAGGCGTTCAGACCTTCTGCGCGGCTGTTACACGTGATGCAGGCACAGGTCAAATTGTTGCCCTGTCGCGTGGCAATGCCAACCGTGGCTATCTGGAAACCTCTGGTGTTGACCTGGGCGTGAACTACAAGTTCCCAAGCACCCCATTTGGCCAGTTCACACTGCGCACGGAAAGCACCTACCTGGCAAGCTTCAAGAGCCGCGCCACCACGGATGCTGAATGGCAAGAAGTCGCTGGTGACTACGACTACAACCGCTTCAAGTCCAACATCAACATCGATTGGAGCAAGGGCGACTGGTCTATCAACTTCGGCACTCGCTACTACAGCGCTGTGAAGACCAACTGCTGGGACACGGATGACACCACCACTTGCAGCAACCCAACCGACACCTGGAGCGGTGGTACTGGCTACAACAAGCCTAGCGCTCTGATCTATAACGACCTGAACGTGTCGTACAAGACGCCTTGGAAGGGCACCCTCACGATTGGCGCGAATAACGTCTTCAACGTGAAGCCGCGCGTCGTCTTGGATGCAAACAGCAACTACGGTGGCAATTCGTCGTCGGCGTCTGTAGATCCAGACATGCCTTTGGATCGCTTCTTCTGGGTGCGTTACAACCAAGCTTTCTGATGAACGAGGCCCGCAAGGGTCTTGTCTGAAGAACCATAAAGCCCGCCCGGCACCAGCCCGGCGGGCTTTTTCGACTGAGGCCATTCCATCGAATGCCCTCTGCCCTTCATCCACAGGGATTCAATATGTTGCAAAAACCATTCATCGGCCGGCGCCTTGCCGCCAGTTTGGCTCTGCTGGTCACAACGGCACTGCTACCCGCAGCGGCCCAGGCTCAGAACACGGGCGTGCCCAGCAAGCCCAGCATTACTGATTTCTTCAAGGCCTCGACTTTCAGCGCTCCTCGCCTATCACCGGACGGGACGCGTCTGTCCGCCATCCTCAGTGATGGCTCCGAAGTCACCAAATTGGTGGTCTTCGAATTAAGCAATTTGAAGGCGTCCAAGGTTGTCGCCTCGTTTTCGGACGTGCAAATTGCCTCAGCCCAATGGGTCAACGACAAGCGCCTCGTCTTCAGCGTCAAACTGCCGGCGGGTTCAGCCAAACAAATTGGCGGTGGCCTATGGGGCGTCGACCCCGATGGCGAAGATCTGCGAGCGCTGATCAGCCCAGAATTCGAGTCCAGCATGGGCTCTCATATGCGCGGGGGCAAGGCACTCCCTCCTGATTGGGTACTTCTAAGCACACTCGACGACGGTAGCGATGATGTCATCGTACTCAAGCCCACCTTTGACACCAAACGGCAGTTGGTACGCGTCGGCATTTCAAAACTGAATACGCGCAATTCGGTCCGAACAGCCTTGGCAACCGATGCTCCCAATGGGGTTCAGCGCTGGGTTCTCGATCGCCAGGGGCAGCCGATGTGGGCCACGACCTCGAACAATGGTCGCATGACGATCTATCGCCGCAATGAAGGCCAAGACGGCTGGCAACAGTGGGATGAAGGCCCAATGATTGCGGGCGTCAAGGCCATACCCGCCTGGGTTGGCCCGGCACGTGAGGTCTATGCGCTTCAAGACCAGGGCGCCAAGTCCACGGCAGCCTTGTATCGCCTGAACCCAACGACTCAGCGCCCCGAAAACGAGCCCTTGGTCGCGCTGGCCGGCTACGACCTGGACCCGGAGTTTGTCTACGATGCTCAGGCCAAGACCTTGGTCGGCCTGCACTATTTGAGCGACGCCCCGGGCAGCGTTTGGTTTGATGCCTCGATGCGTCAAGCGCAAGCCGAAATTGACAAGCTTTTGCCAGCCACCGTCAACAGATTGGACTGCACGCGCTGCACCCAAGTGCCGACCCTGCTGGTCCGGGCCAATTCAGATCGCGCCCCCGAAGCCTACTATCTGTACAACCGTGAGACTCGAACCATAACGCCGCTTTCAAGCAGCAGGCCTTGGATAGATCCTCTGCAAATGGCACGCGTCGACGTTCAGCAATTCGCGGCCCGCGATGGCTTGGAAATCCCGGTGCAAATCACCCTGCCCAAGGGACCGGTGACGGGTCCGCGACCCACGGTTATGCTGATCCATGGCGGCCCCAATGTGCGTGGCAACTACTGGCAATGGAGCCCTGAAGCGCAGTTTCTGGCCTCGCGCGGCTATGTCGTGATTGAACCGGAGTTCCGCGGCAGCACTGGCTATGGCTTCAAACATTTCCAGGCCGGCTGGAAAAAATGGGGCCAAGAGATGCAGGACGACGTCACCGATGCGACCCAATGGGCCATCAAGAAAGGGCTCGCCGACCCCAAACGCATCTGCATCGCAGGGGCAAGTTATGGCGGCTACGCGACCTTGATGGGCTTGATCCGCGAACCCAATATGTACCAATGCGGCATCAACTGGGTCGGCGTCACCGACATTGAAATGCTCTACACCGTGAATTGGAGTGACGCCGCCGATGTTTCCCTGAAATACGGCATGCCCTTGCTCATCGGGGATCCGGACAAAGACAAGCAGATGATGCAGGCCAACTCACCACTGCGTCGCGCCGCGGAAATCAAGCGGCCCTTGCTGCTGGCCTACGGAGAAGACGATCGTCGCGTACCGATTGTTCACGGCACCGCGTTTCGTGATGCGGTGAAGGCGACCAACCCCGATGTTGAATGGGTCAGCTATATCCGCGAAGGCCATGGTTGGCGCCAGCTGAAAAACAATGAAGACTTCTGGGGCCGCGTCGAACGGTTCCTGGACAAAAACATTGGAGCGGCTCGCAAGCCCTGATGACGCCTGACCCCGGTCACGCTGTCATCTAAAGGCCGGTCGGGGCGTATGCTCCGGCCGGCCTTTTTTCACCCCGCCTGCTTCGAACTCAAGCCTGCGCTTTCACCTTCAGTCGCCACGCATGCAGCAGCGGCTCGGTGTAGCCGCTCGGCTGCGCCATGCCCTTGAAGACCAGATCGAGCGCAGCTTGGTAGGCCGCCGAAGTTTCAAAGTTCCCGGCCATCGGCTTGTAAAGCGGATCGCTCGCGTTTTGGCCGTCCACCACCGCCGCCATGCGCTGGAAGGTCTCGTTGACTTGGGCCGCAGTGCAGACACCGTGATGCAGCCAGTTCGCTATGTGCTGGCTGGAAATGCGCAGCGTGGCTCGGTCTTCCATCAAGCCGACGTTGTGAATATCCGGCACCTTGGAGCAGCCGACCCCCTGGTCCACCCAACGCACCACATAGCCCAAGATGCCCTGCGCGTTGTTGTCCAGTTCTTGCTGAACCTCGGCAGCCGTCCATTCGGCCTTGGCGACCACTGGAACCTGCAGCAGTTTGTCCAGAATGGCGTGACGCTCGGCATCGGCGTCGATCTTTTCCAACTCTTGCTGCACCGCGGCCACATTGACCTGGTGGTAATGCAGGGCATGCAAGGTGGCGGCAGTGGGTGACGGCACCCAGGCGGTGTTGGCGCCGGCCTTCGGATGGCCGATCTTTTGCTCCAACATGGCGGCCATCAAGTCGGGCATGGCCCACATGCCTTTGCCGATCTGGGCGCGGCCGCGCAGGCCACAGCTCAGGCCGGTCAGCACATTGCTGCGCTCGTAGGCGGCGATCCAGGCACTGGTCTTCATATCGCCCTTGCGGAACATCGGCCCGGCCAACATGGCGGTGTGCATCTCGTCGCCGGTGCGGTCCAGGAAGCCGGTGTTGATGAAGGCCACGCGGGCGGCCGCAGCGGCGATACAGGCTTTCAAATTGACGCTGGTGCGGCGCTCTTCGTCCATGATGCCCAGCTTGACGGTGTTTTCGGGCAGACCCAGCATCGCTTCGACGCGGCCAAAAATCTCCGAGGCAAAGGCCACCTCGGCCGGGCCGTGCATCTTCGGTTTGACGATGTAGACCGAGCCGGTGCGGCTATTGCCCTTGCGCTGCAGGTCATGAATGGCAATCGTCGTGGTGATGACGGCGTCCATGATGCCTTCGGGGATCTCGCGGCCGTCGGCGTAAAGAATGGCCGGATTCGTCATCAGATGGCCGACATTGCGCACAAACATCAGCGAGCGGCCATGCAGCGTCACCTGCCCACCGGCAGCGCCGGTGTAGACACGATCAGGGTTCAGGCTGCGCGCGAAGGTCTTGCCACCCTTGCTGACTTCTTCGGTCAGCGTGCCCTTCAGAATGCCCAGCCAATTGCCATAGGCCAGCACCTTGTCGTCGGCATCGACCACGGCGACCGAGTCTTCCAGATCCAAAATGGTCGACAGCGCCGCCTCCAGCACCAGGTCGCTGACGCCGGCGAGATCGCTCTTGCCGATGGCCGTGCTGCGGTCGATTTGAAGGTCCAGATGCAGGCCGTTGTGGCGCAGCAGCACCGAGCTGGGCGCGCCGGCCTCGCCTTGATAGCCAATGAACTGGGCCGGATCGGCCAGGCCGGTCGAGCCGGAGCCCTGGGCCACCAGCAATCGGCCCGCCTCCACACGGTAGCCGGTCGCGTCATTGTGCGAGCCTTGTGCCAGCGGCGCCGCCTGGTCCAGCACCTGGCGGGCATAGCCGATCACCTTGGCTCCGCGCACCGGGTTGTAGCGGCCGGCCTTTTCGGCGCCGTCAGTCTCGGGGATGGCGTCGGTGCCGTAGAGCGCGTCATACAGCGAACCCCAGCGGGCGTTGGCGGCATTCAGGGCGTAGCGCGCATTCAGAATCGGCACCACCAGCTGAGGGCCGGCTTGCACGGCCAATTCGGCGTCGACCTGGGCGGTGCTGATCTGCACCGCGCCGGGTGGCGGCACCAGATAGCCGATATTTTCCAAATGGGCGCGATAAGCCGGCATGTCGGTGATCGGGCCGGGGTGGGCGCGGTGCCAGGCGTCCATCTCGGTCTGCAGTCGGTCACGCTCGGCCAGCAGGGCGATGTTCTTGGGCGCCAAGTCCCTGACGATGGCATCAAAGCCGGCCCAGAAGGCCGTGCTGGCCACGCCGGTGCCCGGCAACACGCTGTCTTCGATGAAACGGTACAAGGGAGTAGCAACTTGCAGACTGTGGACGGTGGTGCGTGCGGTCATGGCCTGGGTCCTCGACAGAGATGAAATGAAAACGGGATGAGCCTGAATTTATGCCAATTTGAATGACAGATTCATGCGCGCCCATGCATTGAATCAATGACAAAAATGCACAAATAGATCGGTAAACCAAATTTTTAGGGCGGCGAAGTAGCAGAATCAGCGCCCATGGATCGCCTCAAGCAAATCGAATCGTTTGTCTCGGTCGCCGGCAAGGGCAGCCTGACGGCCGCCGCCGCGCTCGAGGGCGTGGCCCCGGCGGTGATGGGGCGGCGCATTGACGCGCTCGAGGCCCGCCTCGGCGTCAAGCTGCTGGTGCGCACCACCCGGCGCATCACGCTGACCCACGAGGGCAGCGCTTTCCTCGAAGACTGCCAGCGCCTGCTGGTGGATTTCAATAACGCCGAGGCCAGCGTCAGCGCCGGCGGCGTCAAGGCCAGCGGTCATCTGCGCATCACCGCCCCGGCCGGCTTTGGCCGTCGCCATGTGGCGCCGCTGCTGCCGGAGTTTTTGGCCCTGCACCCCGAGGTCAGCGTGTCGCTGAATCTGAGCGACCGGGTGGTGGACATTGCCGGCGAAGGCTTTGACTGCGCGGTGCGGGTGGGCGACCTGCCCGACTCCAGCCTGGTCAGCATGCGCCTAGCCGACAACCGCCGCCTGTGCGTCGGCGCGCCCAGCTACCTGAAGCGCGCCGGCCTGCCGCAGCACCCCAGCGACTTGGCCCGGCATTCCTGCCTAACGCTGAGCTCCGACGCCAGCCAGACGCGCGGCTGGGCCTTCTTGATCGATGAGCAAGTGGTGTTCTCGCGCCCGACCGGCCGACTCGACTGCAGCGACGGCCAGGTGCTGCACGACTGGTGCCTGGCCGGCATGGGCCTGGCGTGGCGCAGCACCTGGGAGGTCGAGGGCGACATCCAGGCCGGCCGCCTACAGACAGTGCTGGACACCTTTGCCGCGCCGCCGAATGGCATCTACGCGCTGGTGCCACAACGCAAGCACCTGCCGCTGCGGGTGCGGCTGTGGATAGACTTCCTGAAACACCATTACGCCAAGCCCGACTACTGGCTGAAGCCCGCCCGTCCGCTGGCCTGAACCTCGCCGCCCACATTGCCATGCATCTCGAAGCCCTGCTCGCCTTTCTTCATATCGCCGCCATCCTGACCCTGGTGGTCTTCATCAGCAGCCAGGCCGCGCTGTGCCGGGTCGAGTGGCTGAACGCCGCAGTGGTACGGCGCCTGCTCGTGCTGGACCGGATCTACCTGATCGCGCTCGCCCTGGTGGCCGTCAGCGGCCTGGCGCGCACGCTCTGGGGCATCAAAAGCGCGGCCTGGTACTTCGGCCAACCGCTGTGGATGGCCAAGTTCACCTTGCTGCTGCTGATTGCGGTGCTGGCCCTCAAGCCCAGCATGGCCTTCAAGCGCTGGAACCGCCGGCTCGACAGCGACGGTAGCCTGCCGCCCGAGGCCGAGATCAAGGCCGTGCGCGCCCTGATCATGCGCGCCGCCCACCTCTTGCTGCTGATCCCTGTGGCCGGGGTGATGCTGGCGCGCGGCCTGGGCTAGGCCGGTTCAGCTAGGCTGGGCGCAGCCAAGCCGCCTGCGGCCGCCACTCGTGCACCCAGGCGGGCAGCAGCGACGCCGGCATCGGCCGCGCAATGCCATAACCCTGCGCCAGGCTGCAACCCAGGCCGAGCAGCAAGGCGCCATGCTCGACCGTCTCCACGCCCTCGGCGACCACATCGCAACCAAAGGCCTGCGCCATGCCAATGACGCTCTTGAGAATCGCGATGTCGACCGGGTTGTCCAACATATCGCGCACAAAGCTCTGGTCGATCTTCAGCTGCGAGACCGGCAGCCGCTTCAAATAGGTCAGTGAGGAGTAGCCGGTGCCAAAGTCATCCAGCGCGAAGTAAACGCCGAAGGCCTTGCACTCATTGACCACCTGCACCACATGGACCATGTCCTCCAGCGCGGTGGTTTCCAGCACCTCCAGCGCCAGCCCGGCCGGGTTCACCTCCGGGTGCGCGGCCAGCAAAAGCCGCAGCCGCTCGACAAAATTGCTCTGCTGCAACTGCCGCGCGCCCACATTGACGCTGACCGACAGCTCCAGGCCCTGGGCCTGCCACAGCGCCATCTGCTGCAGCGCCGTATCGATCACCCATTCGCCCACCGACACGGCCAGCGGGTGATCCTCGATCGCCGGCAAGAACTCGGCCGGCGACAGCAGCCCACGCTCTGGATGCTGCCAGCGGATCAAGGCCTCGACGCCCACCACCCGACCGGCCCGCATATCGACCTTGGGTTGGTAGTACAAAAGGAATTCACCGTTTTCGAGCGCCTGCCGAATCCGGTGCAGGCTCTCATGATGGCCGCGCACACTGCGGTCCTGCTCGGCGTCGAAGACGTGATAGCGGTTCTTGCCCGCCAGCTTGGCTTGATACATGGCCTGGTCGGCCTGACGCAGCAACTGATCGGCGTCAATGTCGACGCCCTGGGGATAAAAGGTCACGCCCAAGCTACCGGACACCTGCAGGCTTTTCCCCGCCACCTGCAGCGGCTGCGCCGCTGCGGCCAACAGCCGGGTCAGCATCGGCAGGCTGGCCGCCACATCGGCCAGATCCACCAGCACGGCCACAAACTCGTCGCCCCCCAGGCGCGCCAGCGTATCGCCCTCGCGCAGCGCCTTTTTCATGTGCTCGGCCAGCGCCACCAGCAACTGGTCGCCGATCTCGTGGCCATGGGCGTCATTGATGGCCTTGAAGCCGTCCAAATCCAAAAACGCCACCGCCAGCTGATCGCCGCGGCGCTGTGCCTGCATCATGGCCTGCTGCAGCCGATCGGCCAGCAGCAGGCGATTCGGCAGATGCGTCAGCGGATCAAAATGCGCCAGATGCCGCAGCTTGTCCTCCTGCTCGCGCTGCTGCGTCACGTCGGAGAACAGCGACACATAGTTGAGGGTCTGGCCCGCCGCATCGCGCACCGCAATGATGGTCTGCATCGATGCAAACAACTCGCCGCTCTTGCGCCGGTTCCAGAGGTCGAGTTGCACATGGCCGTGGGTCCGCAGCTCGGCAAACATGCCGCGGTAAAAAGCCGCGTTCTGCCGCCCACCGCCGAGCACGCGCGGGTTGCGCCCAATGATCTCGTCCGGTGCATAGCCGGTGATGCGGCTGAAGGCCTCGTTGACCGTCAGGATGGTGCCGTCGGGCGCCGTGATCATGATGCCCTCACGGGCATGGGTGAAAACCTTGGCCGCCAAGGCATTGGCTTGCTCGGCCCGCTTGCGCGCCTCCACGTCCATCACGGCCAAATGCATCAAGGCCTCGCCGCCCTCGCCCTGCGCGTTCGAAGCCTGAATCTGCACCCAACGCATGCCTCCACTTGGGTCGCGCAGCCGCAGCTCAAAGGACTGAGGCGCCTGCTCACGCTGCAGCAGCAGGCGATGGCGATAGAAAATGTCTTGATCGTCGGGGCAGATATGGGCCGAGAACCGATGCCGCAGCAACTGGCTGCGCGGCACACCGAGCAGGGTGCCCAGGGCCAGATTGATGCGCTCGATCATGCCGGCCTCGCTCAGGCTGCAATAGCCAACCGGAGCCAGGTCATAGAGATCAAAGTAGCGCGAGCGCGAGGCCTCCAGCGCAAGCTGCGCATCGCGCAACTCCTGGTTTTGCATCTCCAGCTCAATCTGATGCACCTGCAACTCATGCAGCACCGACTGCGGCACCTGCACCAGCGCCGCGCCCAGCGCGCCCAAGGGTGGCCCGAGTTTCAGCAGGTCGAGAACCTGCGCCTCGGCACGCTCGCGCAGGCTCGGCAGCGAAGCGGTCGAAGCGGTCGAAGCGGTCGAAGCGGAAGCATCTTCAACACTCATCGGTGTGGCAACTCAGCTTTGGGCGGTCAGTGCCCGTTCGGTGGTCGACACAGCATAGGCCCGGCCCGCGCTGTCGCGCAAGGGTGAAGACACCACAAGCACCGCCAGCGTCCGGCCATCCTTGGTGAGACGCTGGGTCTGCAAGGGCTGCAGCAGGTCGGCCTGGGCCAACTCGTCCAGCGCCCGCTCACGCAAGTCGGCCGGCACCCGGTCGCGCACATTCATGGCCAGCGCCTCGGCCTCGCTCCAGCCATACAAGCGCGTGGCGGCGGGGTTCCAGGCCAAGGTGCGGCCGCTCAGGTCTTGCACGGTGATTGCGTCGGAGGCATCGCGCACCACCACGGCCAGACGCAGCAACTCGTTGGCATCGTGCAGTTGCTGGCGCGCCCGCACCATATCGGTGATGTCCACAAAGGAGATCACCGCGCCTTCGATCACATTGTCGAGCGTGCGATAGGGCTGGATGCGCATCGTGCACCACTTGCCCTCGCTGGTCTCGACCTCAATGGACTTGGACACCAGGCTGTCGAGCACCGCCTGCACATCGGGCACCAAGCGGTCATAGCCGACCAACTTGGACACCAAATGGCCGACCGGCCGGCCGGTGTCGCTCTGGATCAGGTTGATGAACTGGGTGGCCGCCGGCGTGAAGCGCAGGATGCGCAGCTGATGATCGACAAACACGGTACCGATGCCGGTGCCGGCCAGCAGATTGTTCATGTCGTTGTTGGCGCGCGAGAGGTCTACCACCTTGGTGCTCAGCTCGGTGTTGACGGTGGCCAACTCCTCGTTGACCGACTGCAACTCCTCCTTGGAGGTTTCCAGCTCCTCATTGGCCGACTGCAACTCCTCGTTGACCGACTGCATTTCCTCGTTGGCCGATTTCAGCTCCTCGTTGGCGCTCTCCAGCTCCTCCTGGGTGCTTTGCAGATATTCATCCTTGGCGCGCAGCTCGCGTTCCAGTTGTTCGACACGCAAGCGCAGCAGGGCCAAGTCGGCAGCCGCGGCGGCCACGGCACTGGGAGTGCTTGCGTCGCCCGAGCCCTCCGCAGCGGCGATGGCCGACTCCGCCTCACCGGCTAGGCCCGGGGTGAGCGCTGCCGGGGCCAAGTCGGCCGCTCCCAACTCCTCCAGGATGACCAGGAACAGCGGCAGCTGCCCGACCGGCAGCGCGCCCGGCTGCACCGGCCGCACCGTCAGGTCGACCCGACTGAAATGGCCATTCGTGCGCACCCGCAAACCGGCCACTTGCACCGTGTCCTTCAACACAGCGGCCTTGTGCAGCGCCATGCTCAGCTCATGCTGCAAGCCTTCGCGCGCCATCTTCAGGATGTTGTTGACGCCGGCCTCGCCGGGCGCCAGTTCCAGGAACATGCCGGTGCGCCCGTGCAGATACAGGATGTCGCCCTGCCCATTGACCAGGGCTCCGGCCGGCACCACCTGCAAGAGCAAGGCTTGCTCGGTAATTTCACGCAATGAGGATGACTTCATGAGACTCGCTGACTGAGGGCCGCCACGCAGCGGCCCGGCACTGAAACTCGCCCCCTGCGCCCCGAGCACTGCCGGACGCTGCGCCGACAACTGCGGCAAGGAGGCCTGGATGCGGCCGCTGCCGGCGCGCGGCTGGCCCGGCACATCGGGCCGGCGCCGGTACAGCTTGGCCTTGCGGTCGACCGCGCCGAACAACACATCAAACTCGCCAACGCCCTCGCTGGAGCCCAAGAACAGACTGCCGCCCGGCTTCAGCGCATAGTGAAACAAGGGGATCACCTGCTTTTGCAGCTCGGCACCCAAATAGATCAATAGATTGCGACAGCTGATCAGATCCAGCTTGGAAAACGGCGGGTCCTTGATCAGATTGTGCTCGGAGAACACCAGGTGATCGCGCAGGCTCTTGCGCACGCGGTAGGCCGTGCCGTCGGCCTCGGCGACGAAGAAGCGCGCCAAGCGCTCGGCCGACACATCGGCCGCGATGCTGCTGGGGTAGCGGCCCTCGCGCGCGACGGCGATCGCCCGGCTATCGATGTCGGAGGCAAACACCTGCAGGCGATAGCCGCAAGGCAAGCTGTCCATATGCTCCAGCAGCAGCATGGCAATCGAATAGGCTTCCTCACCGGTGCTGCAGCCGGCCACCCAGACGCGAATAGTCGCATCAGCCGGCTTGCCTTCGAACAGGCTCGGCACGCCCTGCTGCGCCAGCACATGAAAGGCCTCCGGATCCCGGAAGAAATTGGTCACGCCGATCAGCAGGTCGCGGAACAGCGCCTCCACCTCGGCCGGCGACTGCTGCAGATAGCGCGCATAGGCATCGACCGCGTCAATCTGATGCACCGCCATGCGCCTGTCGATGCGGCGGCAGATGGTGGTCGGTTTGTAATTGGAAAAATCATGGCCGGTCTGCGCCCGCAGCTGTGCGTAGATCTTGCGCAGCTGCGTTTCGCTCTTATTGCCCCCCTCGGCCGCCTGCAAGGTGGTGGCACCACGTCCGGCATAGATCAGCAGCTTGGCGCCCATGTCGGCCGCGTCCAACTCAAAGTCGACCAGGCCGGTGGCAAGAGCGGCGCGCGGCATGCCATCGAATTCGGCCGACTCGGGCGACTGCACCAGGATCAGACCGCCGTGCGCCTTGACGTCCCGCAGGCCCTGGCTGCCGTCGCTGCCGGTGCCCGACAGCAGCACCGCCACCGCCCGCTCGCCCTGATCCTCGGCCAAGGAACGAAAGAAAAAGTCGATCGGCAAGCGATGGCCGCGCTTGGCGGTCGGCTCCAGCAACTGCAAGAGGCCGTTCAGGCAGGCCATGTCCCGATTCGGCGGCAGCACATAAATATGGTTGGCCCGCAGCGGCATGCCGTCCTCGGCTTCCTGCACCGGCAGCGTGGTGTAGCGCTGCACCAAATCGCCGAGGATGCTGTTGTAGTCGGGGGCCAGGTGCTGCAGCAGCACAAAGGCCATGCCGGGTTCGACATCGCTCGGCAAGCCGGCAAAAAAGGCTTCAAACGCCGCCAGGCCGCCGGCCGAGGCCCCGATCGCCACGATGGGGAAGGCGCGCAACTCCGGCGCGGCCGGGTCTGGCGTGCGGATGGCTGGGGCTGCAGCGGCATCCTCAGCAACACCCTTAGCGACACCGTCAGCGACACCGTCAGCGACAGCCGAGTCTGATGCCGCGGGAGTCGGCGAGTTCGCCGGCACGGGAGCCGCGGGCGCGATACCGTCGTTCATGCAATCCTTTGTTGGGCAGGCATCAAAGCCTTGCTATGGCATCGGCCCTTTTAACCCGAAATTCAAGCCGGCGCGCCCGGCGCCCGCAACTTCCAAGAAATCAACAGGCAAATCCGCAATTTCACAAACCAAAGCACCAAAACCCTCTGTGCGAGGGTTTTGGTGCTTTCAAGGCTGATCCGTGCTGCTCGGTCTGATCAGCGCCGAACAGCGCTGCGGATGCTTACTTGGCGGCGTCAGCCACGCATTTCTTCTCGAAGGCGGTCTTGGCCGCGCCATGCAGCTTCTTCTCACCCGACTTGGCGGCGCAGGTCGCGGCGGCGTCCATGGCCGGCGCGGCGGCAGCGGCCGGGCCGCCATCGGCCGCGCACTTCTTGACGAAGCTGGTCTTGGCGGCGCCATGCAGCTTCTTCTCGGCGGCCTGGGCCTCACAGGCGGGGTTGCCGGCGGCCGGATGATCGGCATTGCACTTCTTCAGGAAACTGGTCTTGGCCGCACCGGCGAGTTTCTTCTCGGTGGCCTGGGCGTCACAGCTGGCATCGGCCGCGTGGGCAGAAACACCGCCGAAAGCAAGGGCGAGCACGGTCACAAAACCAAACAGCTTTTTCATCGATGAATCCTCTGGATAGAAGGGAAAGAGTAGCCCCGCAGGGAGTGCAAATTGAACGTTAGCCACATTCAAGCATGACAACGCGACAGACTCAAGACGGGTTTACATGATTCTGCGCGGATGCGCCAAAGCCTCGTGCGCGGCATGCAGGCGCCGCACCAGCACCTGGATAAAACCGCGGTCAAAACGGTGCTGGCATTCGGGACTCAACAGACCCAGCGATTCGGGCGTGAAGGAGATCGTGGTACAGATTTCGCTGACGCGCACATCGGTGCTGTGCCGGCGCAAATCGGGGTTAGGTGCGAGATAGGCCATCTCGCCGACCGAGGTGCCCTGGCCCAGCGTGGCCACCTTGTTGCCGTCGCGGAACACATCGACGGTGCCCTGCGCAATGATGTGGAAGGTGTTGCCTTCCTGGCCTTTTTTATACAGCGCATGCTCAAGCGGGAAGCGCCGCCAGCGCGCGCGGTGCACCACTTCCCACAACTCGACATCGCCAAAGTCGGCAAAGAACTCCAGCTCGCGCAGCATATTGAAGCGCTCGGAGTCCTTCACCTCATACAGCCGGGCCAAGGGCACCAACTGTTTGGCCACCAGGTCCGACAAGGCGCGCCCGAAGGCTTCCCAGTCGCCATAGCGCTCCTCTGGGTGTTTGGACAGCGCCTTCAGGATGACAGCATCCAACTCCGCCGTCACCCCGCCGCGCAAGCCGACCAGCGTCGGCGCGGCCTGGTGGTAAATCTGGTGCATCAAGGCCATCTGGCTGGGCGCATCAAAGGGCGGCCGGCCGGCGATCAGGTGGTAGAGCACGGCGCCCAGGGCGTAGATGTCGGCACGGCAGTCGACATCACCGCCCTCAATCTGCTCGGGCGGCATATAGGCCAGCGAGCCAACGCGGTGCACCTGGGTCTGGTCGGAGTTCAGATTCAAGGCGCTGCCAAAGTCGCTGACCTTGACATCGGTCACCTGGCCCTGCGCATCCAAGACCGCCAAGAGATTGGCCGGCTTGACATCGCGGTGGATCAGGCCCTGACGGTACACATAGCCAAGCGCCATGGCGCACTTGAAGCCGAGTTCGACGATCTGGTCCAGCGGCAAGAGCCGGTCACTGCGACAAAAATGCTTCAGCGTCACGCCGGGCACGTACTCCATCACCAGATAGGGCGCGTCTTGATCCGGCACCGCGTCCAGAATCTGCACCACATTCGGATGCTGCAGCCGACCGGCCAAGGCGGCCTCGGCGGCATAGAAGCGGGAGCTGAAGTCACCCTGCTGCCCCAACCGGCTGTTGCTGGCCCAAAACCGCATACGCTTGATGGCGACTTCGGTCTGCCGAAACTCGTCCAAGGCCAGGAAAACATCGCTGGTCGCCCCCTCGCCCAAGCGGCGCAGCACCCGGTACTTGCCGATATAGGCGGGCAAGTCAACGTTGGCTTCGAGAGGGAGGTCGAGGTCCGAGGACATGACGAGCATCATACGCAAGCGCCGCCCGTAGAATTGTCGAATGATCCAAGCCAAGCACGACCTGCTCGCCGCCCTGGGCGAAGCCATCCAGCAACTCAGCCCCGGCGCCACGCTGGCCGCTGCCTTTGAATCGCCCAAGCAGGCCAGCCACGGCGACTTCGCCTGCACGGCCGCCATGCAGCTGGCGAAACCGCTGAAAAAGAACCCCCGAGAGCTGGCTCAGTCGCTGATTGATGCGCTGAATGCCAAGCCCGCCTTCCAAACCTGGGTGGCGGCGCTGGAGATTGCCGGCCCCGGCTTCATCAATATCCGCCTGAAGGACGCCGCCAAGCAGGCCGTGGTCAGCGAGGTCTTGGGCGCCGCCGAAGCCTTCGGCCAGCAGCCGGCCAATGACCGCCATGTGATGGTGGAATTTGTCTCCGCCAACCCGACCGGGCCGCTGCATGTGGGCCATGCCCGCCAGGCCGCGCTGGGCGATGCGCTGTGCAGCCTGTTCAAGACCCAGGGCTCGGACGTCACCCGCGAGTTCTATTACAACGACGCCGGCGTGCAGATCGCCACGCTGGCCAACTCCACCCAGTGCCGCTTGAAGGGCATCAAGCCCGGCGACGCCGGCTGGCCGGAGAGCGCTTACAACGGCGACTACATCCAGGACATCGCCGACGCCTTCCTGGCCAAGAAGACGGTGGTGGCCGATGACCGCCAGTTCACCGCCTCCGGCGATATCGAAGACCTGGACAGCATCCGCCAGTTCGCCGTGGCCTATCTGCGCCACGAGCAAGACCTGGACTTGCAGGCCTTTGGCCTCAAGTTCGACAGCTACTTCCTCGAGACCAGCCTGTACAGCAGCGGCCGGGTCGAAGACACCGTCGCCAAGCTGATCGCCAATGGCAAGACCTTTGAAGAAGGCGGCGCGCTGTGGCTGCGCACCACCGACTACGGCGATGACAAAGACCGCGTGATGCGCAAGAGCGAGGGCGGCTACACCTACTTTGTGCCCGATGTGGCCTATCACATCGACAAGTTTCAGCGCGGCTACAGCAAGTGCATCAATGTGCAGGGCAGCGACCACCACGGCACGATCGCCCGCGTTCGCGGCGGCTTGCAGGCGGCCGATGTGGGCATCCCGCAGGGCTTCCCCGACTACATCTTGCACAAGATGGTCACGGTGATGAAGGGCGGCGAGGAGGTCAAGATCTCCAAGCGCGCCGGCTCTTACGTGACCCTGCGCGATCTGGTCGAGTGGACCAGCCGCGACGCGGTGCGCTTCTTCCTGATTGGGCGTAAGGCGGACACCGAGTTCATCTTCGACGTCGATCTGGCGCTGAAGCAGAACGACGAAAACCCGGTCTTCTATGTGCAGTATGCGCACGCCCGTATCTGCTCGGTGATCCGCAACTGGGTGGCCCGCGGCGGCGATGAGTCCACGCTGAAGAACGCCGACCTGAGCCTGCTGACCGCGCCGACCGAGGCCGCACTGATGCTCAAGCTGGCCGACTACCCGCGCATGCTCAGCAGCGCCGCCGAGTCGCTGGCCCCGCACGATGTGGCCTTTTACCTGCGCGACTTGGCCGGTTGCTATCACAGCTACTATGCGGCCGAGCGCGTGCTGGATCAGACGCCCGAGCTGAGCCAGGCCCGGGTGGCCTTGCTGGCCGCCACCCGCCAGGTGCTGCGCAATGCACTGACGGTGTTGGGCGTTAGCGCGCCCGAGGTGATGTCGCGCGAAGTCGCCAACGAGTCCACGGAGAACGCATGAGTCAACAGGGCGCAAAGCCACAACAGAAGGCCCCGTCCAAGGGCCAATCCAAAGGGCAACGCGGCGGGTTTGTGCTCGGCATGATCGTCGGCCTGCTGCTGGGTCTGGCCGTCGCCCTGGGCGTGGCGCTCTACATCACCAAGGTGCCGGTGCCCTTCATCAACAAGGTGCCGCAACGCACTGCCGAGAACGACGCCGAAGAAGCCGCCCGCAACAAGAACTGGGACCCGAACGCGCCCTTGGCCGGCAAGGCCGGAGCCAAGGTGGCCAGTGGCGTGGTGGGCGGCCCCGCCCCTGCCAGCACCGAGGCGCCCGCTGCGGCTACCCCGGCCGCGGTGGCGCCGGCAACGGCGACGGCCCCACTGACTGCGCCGGCAACGGCACCTACAACCAGCCCGGCCCCGACCAAGGCGGCCGAGAAGCCAGCAGAAAAGCCGGCCGAGAAAGCTGCGGAAAAAGCCACCGACAAGAAGGCCGACGCGAAAGCCGCAGCAGCCGCCGCGGCCGACCCCTTCATGTACTTTGTGCAGGCCGGCGCCTTCATGAAGGCCGAAGACGCCGAGCAACAACGCGCCAAGCTGGCGATGCTGGGCTTCACGGCCAAGGTGATGGAGCGCGAGCAATCGGGCCGCACCGTGCTGCGCGTGCGCATCGGCCCCATGGATGTACGCGACGAAGCCGAAGAGCTGCAGAAAAAGGTCGAGGCCGCCGGCATCGAAGCCAATCTGGTGCGCGTGCAACGCTAACGCCCTGCAGCTGCGGTGCTCGGTTGCGGCGCTCGAGCGCGGCACTCGAGCGCGGCGCCACCCCGAAAGCCCTGGCCTGCCGGCCTGAAGTTCAAGCTGATTCCCACTGTCCGCCCTAGGAATTGAAGATGATCAAGCGACGCGATTTCTCCGCCACTCTGGGTCTGGGTACCCTGGCCGGTCTCGGTCTGGCCGGCGCAATGCCTGGCCTGGCCCAAGCCCAAGGTGGCCCGATCGAAGGCAAGCAGTTCGAGCGCCTGGCTGCCGCGCTGCCGCCCACGCATCCCGGCAAGATCGAGGTGATCGAGTTCTTCTGGTACGGCTGCCCGCACTGCTTTGCCTTTGATCCGGCGCTGAGCGCCTGGGTCAAACAATTGCCGGCGGACGTCACGTTCCGGCGTGTCCATGTCTCATGGAACGCCTACAACAAGCTGCACCAACGCCTGTTCTTCGCGCTCGAGGCGATGGGCAAGGAGGCCGAGGTGCACGATCAGGTGTTCCACGCCTTCCAGGTCGACCGACTGCCGCTCGACAGCGAAAAGTCCATCACCGAGTTGGCCGTCAAGCTGGGCCTGGACGGCGCCAAGTTCAGCGCCGCGTTCAATAACTTCGGTATGAACGCCAAGTGTGAACAGGCCAATAAATTGTCCGAAGCCTTCCACATCGACGGTGTGCCGGCGCTAGGCATCGGCGGCATGTTCCTGACTTCGCCCTCGAAGGCTGGCATCCGCGGCCAGTCGGAGCAGCAACTGGGCAAGCAAGCGCTGGCCGTTGCGGACTATCTGATCAATCTGGCTCGCCAACGCAAGGGCTGAGGCGCCCAACCGTACGCAGGCACACAAGCACGCACGCAAGCACCACAGGACCGCATTCGATGATGAAGATCCAACGCCGCAATTTCAACGCCAGCCTGGCCGCCATGGCCGCCGCCGGCCTGCCTACCTTGAGCCTGGCCCAGGGCGCTCCGGCCACGCCGGTTGAAGGCACTCAATACCTGCGCCTGGCCCAGCCACTGCCGGCCAGCGGCAGCAACAAGATCGAGGTGTTCGAGTTTTTCCTCTACACCTGCCCGCATTGCTACGCACTGGACCCGCTGCTGACGGCCTGGAGCAAGCAATTGCCGGCCGATGTGGTGCTGCGCCGCATTCATGTCGGCGTCGGCGCCATGCACAAGTTGCACCAGCGCATGTTCTACGCGCTCGAATCGATGGGCCGTCTGGGCGATCTGCATGAGTCGGTCTTCAAGGCCTTCCATGTCGACCATCTGGAGCTGAGTGACGAAAAGGCGATCACCGCCCTGATGGTCAAGCTCGGTGTTGACGCCGCCAAGTTCAGCGCCGCCTTCAACTCCTTTGGCGCCCAGACGCGACTCGGCCAAATGGCCAAGTTGGCCACCGACTACAAGGTCGAAGGCGTGCCCGCACTGGGCGTCGGCGGCCGTTTCCTGACGGCGCCTAGCCTGGCCAAGGGCAATGCGCAGGCCTTGGCCGTGACCGATCACCTGATCAAGCTGGCGCGCGGCAAGGCATAAGGCCAGCCTGCGCCCGATGCCGGGCTAGAATGGTCTGCAAGAATTGTGCCGCCATGCGAAACCCTGATCCCCGCCCCATGACCTCGTCCCCTGCCCGCCTGCTGCAACAGGCCTTGGGCCTGGGCTTGGCCGCCCTGCTGAGCCTGGGCGCCGCGCCGGCACGGGCGGAAAAGGCTGATCGACTCAAGCCGCTGAATATCTCTTCCGAAAAAGGCGGCCGCATTGATGTAGCCAACCAGCGCACCGAGTTTCTCGGCGATGTGGTGCTGAGCAAGGGCAGCCTCTTGCTACGCGCCGAGCGGATTGACCTGCGCGAAACCGGCGACGGCTATTACCAGGCCTACGCCAATGGCCAGACCGGCAAGCAGGTCAGCTTCCGCCAGGGCCGCGATGTGCCGGGCGAAGCGATCGAGGGCTTTGCCGATCAGGTGGAGTACGACACCCGCAGCGACGCGGTGCGTTTCATTGGCAATGCGGTGGTGCGCCGCACTGTCGGCACCGCCGTGGGCGACGAGGTCACCGGTGCGGTGATCGTGTATGACAACCGCGCCGAGGTGTTCACGGTGGAAGTGGGCCAAGCCTCGCCGCATCCGACGGGGCGTGCGCGGGTGGTGATCATGCCGCGCGGCGCGGCCGGTGCCACCGTCAGCGAAACGCCCAACCCCGCCGTGACGCTGCAGCCCAGCACCGAATTGCAAACGCCACGCAAGCCCTCATGAACAACGCCGCCGTTACGCATCCGCCGGCCGCGCTGGAGTCTGGCCCGCGCAGCCGCCTTGAAGCCGAAGGCTTGGCCAAAAGCTATGGCGTGCGCCGCGTGGTCAAGAATGTGCATCTGAGCGTCGGCAGCGGCGAAGTGATCGGGCTTTTGGGCCCCAACGGCGCCGGCAAGACCACCAGTTTTTACATGATCGTCGGCCTGGTGCGCGCCGATGCTGGCCAGATCCGCATTGACGGCCAGGCCGTCGAACATCTGCCCATCCACCAACGCGCCCGCCTCGGCCTGAGCTATCTGCCGCAAGAAGCCTCGATTTTTCGCAAGCTAACGACCGAGCAAAACATCCGCGCGGTGCTGGAGTTGCAAGTCGGGCCGGATGGCCGCTCGCTGCCGCCCAAGCGCATCAATGAATTGCTGGAAGGCCTGCTGCACGACCTCAGCATCGAATCGCTGCGCGACAGCCCGGCGCCCGCCTTGTCCGGCGGTGAACGCCGGCGCGTTGAGATCGCCCGTGCGCTGGCCACCCAGCCACGCTTCATCCTCTTGGACGAGCCCTTTGCCGGGGTGGATCCGATCGCGGTGCTGGAGATCCAGCGCATCATCGGCTTCCTGAAGGCGCGCGGCATCGGGGTGCTGATCACCGACCACAATGTGCGCGAAACGCTGGGCATCTGCGACCGCGCCTACATCATCAGCGAGGGTTCGGTGCTGGCCGAAGGCACACCGGACGAGATTGTCGACAACGCCGACGTGCGCAAGGTCTACCTCGGCGAAAACTTCCGCATGTAGCGGGGCAAAAGACGATGAAGCCCTCACTACAGGTTCGGCTGAGCCAGCATCTTTCATTGACGCCGCAATTGCAGCAGTCAATCCGGCTCTTGCAGTTGTCGACCCTGGAACTGAACCAGGAAGTGGACCAGATGCTGGCGCAGAACCCGCTGCTGGAGACCGAAGAGGACTACAGCGTGGCCGCGCCCGAGTTGGCCGAGATGCGCGGCAGCATCAGTGAAGCCACCGCCGCCGAAGACAGCGGCGCCGACCTAGAAGTAGGCGGCGGCAGCGAAGGCCCGGCCGAGATTCAGGCCGAAGACTTCGGCAGCACCGAGCGCGAAGACTGGGAGAACGGCACCGAGCGTGACGACTTCGACGGCATCCGCGAACAGCCCGCCAATAGCAGCAGCGGCGGCGATGAAGACGGCGAGCGCCAAGACCAGTCCAGCGGCGAGATCAGCTTGCAAGAGCATCTGGTGCAGCAAATGGCCGGCATGAGCTTGTCAGACGCCGATCGCATGGCCCTGCATGTGCTGATCGAATCGCTCAACGAAGACGGTTATCTGGAAGATACGCTGGAAGACATCGCCGCCTCCTTGACCGACGCGGCCGATGACCCGGAAGAGCACGAAGAACTGCTGGCCCAGTTGCGCATCGCGCTGAAGTGGTTGCAGCACATGACGCCCAGCGGTGTCGGTGCCAAGGACCTGGCCGAATGCCTGGAATTGCAGTTGCGCGCCCTGCCGCGCAGCCAAGCGCAGATGATCGCCATCATGATCTGCAAGCGCCATCTGGAACTGCTGGCGCGGCGCGATCACAAAAAACTGATGGCACTGACCGGCGCCGATGAGGCCTTGCTGCGCGAAGCGCAGGCCTTGATCGTCTCGCTGGAGCCCAAGCCGGGCCGGGCTTTTGCACGCGGCATGGCGGCGGCAGTGATTCCGGATGTGATCGTGCGCAAGGTCGGCCGCGAGCTGCGCGTCATCATCAACCCCGAGGTGGCGCCCAAGCTGCGCATCAACGAGATGTACGCCAATGCCCTGCGCCAAACGCGCGGCGGCATCACCAACAGCGCGCTCGGTGGCCAGCTGCAAGAAGCGCGCTGGTTCATCAAGAACATTCAGCAGCGCTTCGACACCATTTTGCGGGTCTCGCAAGCCATTGTGGAGCGGCAAAAAGCCTTCTTCACCCATGGTGCCTTGGCGATGAAGCCACTGGTCCTGCGCGAGATTGCCGATGAGTTGGGCCTGCATGAATCAACCATCTCGCGCGTCACCACCGCCAAGTACATGGACACGCTGTTCGGCACTTTCGAGCTGAAGTATTTCTTTGGCTCGGGCCTGAGCACCGAGGCCGGCGGCGAAGCCTCCAGCACCGCGGTGCGGGCGCTGATCAAGCAGTTCATCGATGCGGAGAACCCGGCCAAACCGCTGTCCGACAGCGCCATCGCCGGCATGCTGGAAGAACAAGGCATCCAGGTCGCGCGCCGCACCGTGGCCAAGTACCGCGAAGGCATGAAGATCGGCACCACCACCATGCGCCGGGTCAGCTGAGCCGCAGCGTCATGGAGCGGGTACGGATTCTTCCCGCCACCCTGGCTGGCCTGTACGCCACCCACACCGTCAGCGCACGCAGTTACCCCAGGCATTGGCATGACGGCTATGGCATCGGCCTGATCGATGCCGGCGCGCAACGCAGCGCCAGCGGCCGCGGTCAGGTTCACGCCACCGCTGGCGATCTGATCACGGTCAACCCCGCCGAGGTGCATGACGGCGAAGCACTCGGCGGCCAAGCACGGCAATGGCGCATGCTTTATCTGGAGCCCGCGCTGATGCAGCAGCTGGCGCAGGATCTGGGCGTGCCCGCGGCGCAGCGGCTGGAGCTGAGCCGGCCGGTCTTGTCAGACCCGCAGCTGGCCCAGCGCTTTGCGCGTGTGTTCGAAGCATTAGCTGCAGCGGAGCATGAACAAAACAGCCTCGTCAGCGAAACCGAGCTGCAAGAGCTGCTGGCAGCGCTCTTGGCCTCTTATGCGAATCAAACGCCGCGCGAAGTCAAGACGCTGGGATTTGCTGCCATGGAGCAGGTGCGCGCACGTCTGGCCGATCAATCCGACCTCACGCCGAGCCTGGCCGAACTGGCGGACTTGGCCGGCCTGAGCCGGTTTCAATTGCTGCGCAGCTTCAAGCGGGCCTATGGCCTGCCACCGCACAGCTATTTATTGCAATGCCGGCTCGCGCAAGCGCGACGCCAGATTGCCCAGGGCCAAGGGCTGGTCGAGGTGGCGCTGAGTTGCGGCTTTGCCGACCAAAGCCATCTGACACGGGCATTTCAGCGCTTTCTCGGTTTGACGCCGGGCGCCTATCGCCAGGCTCAGGGCGGCAATCGACGCTGAGCCCATCAGGCCGGGTGCCTGCAATATTGTTCAAGACCGCGTGCGGCGGGCCCAGCAAACTGAGAGTTCAGTCTTCAAATACCGCATCGCCCGATGAACGAACAAACCCGCGCCTCAATCTACTGCGCTTTGGCCATGATCTTTGTCGGCAGCACCGTGGTCGCCAGCAAACTGATCGCCGCAGGCCTGCCGCCCTTTACCGCCACTGCGCTGCGCTTCGCCATCGCCCTGCCGGTCTTCCTTTTGCTGCTGCGCTGGCAAGGCGTTCGCTTGCCTCGGCTGGGCGAGCTGAGCTGGCGCGACCGCGTGCTCCTGCTTTGCCAAGCCGCCGCCGGCAGCGTCGGCTACACCGTCTTGATGATTGCGGGCCTGCGCCTGAGCTTGGCGGGCGATGCGGGCGTGATCGCCGGCAGCTTGCCGGCCATTGCAGCCCTTTTTGCCGTGCTGGTGCTGGGCGAAAGGCTTGATCGGCGGCTCGTCCTGGCCATCGCCTTGGCATGCTTGGGCTTGATGGCGGTGAACTGGCCCGCTGAACCAGGGACTGCCTTGGCAACAGACCGTGGCCTGGGCAATCTGCTGATTCTCGGTGCCATCGTCTGCGAGGCCTTGTTCATTCTCTTGAACAAGAAACTGCAGCAGCCCCAAGCCGCCTTGGTTTTGTCAACGCTGATGTGTGCGGGCGGCTTCTTGATCGCCCTGCCCTTGGCCTGCTTGGAGTGGCCATCGATAGACCTGTCGTCGGCGCATTTGCTGCCGGCGCTGCTGGGGGTGGCCTATTACGCACTGGTGCCCACAGTGCTTGGCTTCGTGCTTTGGTACGCCGGTTCCGCCCGACTTTCCAGCGCGCGCGCCGGCTTGTTCACCGCGCTGCTGCCGGTTTCTGCGCTCTTGTTCGCATCCGGCGTGCTGGGTGAGGACATCTCCGGCCGGCAGTTGCTGGGCATGCTCTGTGTGCTCGGTGCCATGGGTTTGATGGCCCTAGTCCCGCAACAAGCCATTCCCGACACAAACACAGCACGCACCCAGGTTTAAGCGCTTGGCGCAGAATCCCTGCATCGCTTGCCTTCAACGGGGACCGTGAATGCTGTCATCGAAACGCTCCTTTCACAGACTGCCGGCCATAGGCCTCCTGCTGCTGGCCCTGGCCGCTTGCGCCAGCTTGGACCCCGGCCGCAGCATCACGCCCGGCATGGCCGCCACCGAGGTGATGGCGCGTTATGGACAACCAACGCGCGTTTGGCCCGATGCCGATGGTGGGCGCACCTTGGAGTATTCGCAGCAGCCCATGGGCGAGCACTGCTATATGGTGAAACTCGGGCCCGATGAGCGCGTCATCCGCATCGAAGACAGCTTGCAGCTGGCGGGCCGCAACCGAATTCAGCCCGGCATGAAGCCCGACGAGGTCAGCCGCTTGCTGGGCAAGGAGCGCAGCCGCATGTTCTTCAAGCTCAGCGGCGAGGACGTTTGGGACTGGAGCATTCCCGATGAGCCCGGCGGCAAGCGCCAGCGTTTCAATGTGCATTTCAAAGACGGCGTGGTGCTGCGCACCAGCTACAGCACGATCTTTGACGATGATCGCTTGATGCCCTTTCGCTGAGCCAGACTGGCGGCCCGCAAGCTTCCTGGGACAATAGCGCCCATGGCCGCCAAAGAAACCCCCAAGAACCTGCACTATCTCTTCGTCTCCTGCCCCTCGGGCGTGGAGCGCTTGCTCGACGAAGAGGTGCGGGCCATCCTGCCCAAGACCCATATCGAGGTGCTGCGCGGCGGCATCGCGCTGAAGAGCGATCTCGAGGGCGTGATGAAGCTCAACCTCGAGTGCCGGCTGGCGCAGCGCGTGCTGATCGAGCTGATCTCGGGCGGCTATCGCCATGAGGACGATATCTACGCCCTGGCGCGCCGCATCGACTGGACGCAGTGGATCACACCCGCCGAGACGATTCGGGTCGACACCACCGCCCGCCACTCGCCGCTGCAAAGCCTGAACTTCGCCAATCTGCGCGTCAAGGATGCCATCTGCGATGTGCTGCGCGACGCCACCGGCGAGCGCCCCAGCGTGGACACCCGCTTCCCGGACCTGCCGGTGATGATGCACCTGAGCGAGACCGATGCCACGCTCTATATCGACACCTCGGGCGAGCCACTGTTCAAACGCGGCTGGCGTGAAGACAAGGGCGACGCGCCGCTGAAAGAAACCCTGGCCGCCGCCATGCTGGCCGCCGCCGGCTGGAAGGGCACGCCCGAGACCGGCGGCGCCTTGCATGACCCCTGCTGCGGTTCCGGCACCATCGCCGTTGAGGCCGCCCAAATTGCCTGCGGCATGGCCGCCGGCATGCAGCGCCGTTTCTCCTTTGAAAAGCAATTGCCTTTTGTGCCGCTGCGCGGCCGCTGGCAAGCCATCAAGCAAGCCGCCAAGGATCGCGAGCATGCGCCGGCCGTGCCGATCTTCTGCAGCGATGTGTCCTTCCGTATGGTGGACTTTGCACGCCGCAATGCCGAGCGCGCCGGCGTGGCCCAGTACATCCAGTTCAACGGCGGCGACGCCTTGGAGCGCCCGGCGCCCGAGCTGCCCGAGGGCATGCCCGGCACCATCATGATGAACCCGCCCTATGGCGAGCGTATCGAGGTACGCGGCAAGGCCGGCAATGTGCAGATGAGCCGCGATGCCTATGGCTCCGAAGCGCGCGACGGCGGTGACGACTTCTTCCCCCGCCTGGCCTCGCACTGGAAGCATGCCTACACGCTGAACCCAGCCGGCTGGACCGCCTGGCTGCTCTGCCCGGACATGAAGCTGCCCAGCAAGATGCGCCTGAAGGAATCGCGCAAGTTCCCGATGTGGAACGGTCCGATCGAATGCCGCTTGTTCCGCTTTGATTTGATCAAGGGCTCGGCGCGCAAGCCGCGCGGCAACGAGGGCGAAGGCAGCGTTGAGAACGCATGAAGCTCGGCCTAGCGCTGCTGGCGCTGGCCTTGGCTCAGCCGGCCTGGGCCTGTGAGTGCATACCGCCTCCGCCCACATCGAACGAGGGCTTCAATCAGATCAGCCTGGTCTTCAAGGGCCGCTTGCTGTCCAGCCGCACGCTACAGAGCGAGCGCGGCCTCACCATCGTCCGCAGCCGCTGGGCCGTTTCAGAATCCATCAAGGGTCTGGAGCTGCGCGAGGTCGAGATCGACTCGCCCTTCGGAGGAAGCGCCAGATGTGGCCTCGATTTACACCCGGGCATGCGGGTCACCCTGGCCGCCCGAGGCTCACTGCGGCAGGGTTTCCACACGGACTCCTGCACCTGGGGCCGCAGCGAATGGCCCCGCCTGCCGCCCTACCGCGCCGAACGGCAAAAGCTCAAGGAACAACTGCGCCAGCATCCCCATGACCAGGGCTTGCTGTTGACACAGGGGCAGTTGTTTCAGGACGCGGGCGAGTTCGACGACGCCATCAAAAGCTGGTCCGCGGTGTTGAATTTAGACCCCAAACATGCTCAGGCGCGCCTCGCCCGCGCCCAGGCGCTGCGGGCAGTCGGTGACTCGGACGCGGCGCGCAAGGACGAGGACGCGGCGGCGCGGCTCAGTCCCGTCAAACGGAACTAGGTGCGCGAGCGCCGGCCGACTGCCGAGCCAGCCATAACAAGGCGGCCGCGGTGCAGGCAAGCGGCAGCAGCGAGGCCCAGTTCATCCAGCTCCAGCCCCCGGTGGTGACCAAGGCTCCGCTTGAAAACGAAGTCAGGGTCATGACGGTGTAGATGCAGAAGTCCATCGCCCCCTGAGCGCGTGTCTTCTCCTCGGGCCGGTAGGCTTCGGTGAACAGCGTGGTGCCGCCGATGAACAGAAAGTTCCAGCCCACACCCAGGGTCAGCAGCGCGCCCAAGAAATGCATCAGATCGACGCCGGAAAGCGCAAAGACGATGCAGGCCAGATTGAGCAGCACGCCCACCGCCATCACCGGCAGCGCCCCCACCCGCTTGATCAGCGCGCCAGTGAAGAAGCTCGGCACAAACATGCCCAGCACATGCCACTCCAGCACCAGGGCGGTTTTGTCGAAGGGCAGGCCGCATTGCGCCATCGCGATCGGGGTGGCCGCCATCAAGAGATTCATCACACCATAACCGAGCGCACAAGCGGCCACCGCCACCACAAACACCGGTTGACGCGCCAGTTCGCGCAGGCTGCGCCCCTGCGGCGCCCCTGCGGCGCCCCCGGCGCGGCCACCGGCAAGGCCGGAAAGCGGATCAGGCTCTGCACCAGCAAGGCCAACAGGCCAACGCCGATCAGCACCAGATAGGCTCCGGCAAAGGGCTGAACCAGCAATTGCTTGCTGGCATTGGCCAGATTCGGCCCGGTCACCGCGCCCAGAATGCCGCCGGCCAGCACCCAGGAGATGGCCTTTTCCTTGTGCGAGGGCGGCACCAACTCGGTGGCCGCAAAGCGGTACAGGGAAGCGGTGGCGTTGTAGTAACCGGCCACCAGCGTGGCCAGCACCACCCAGGCGAATTGCTGTTCGGCCACCGCCCAGGCCGCCAGGCTGCAGCTCAAAATACCCACCACCTGGCCAGCCTGGAAGGCCCGTTTGCGCCCCCAGACACGCTGATTGCGCGCCACCAGCGGCGCGAACAGCGCGCCACCGGCCACATAGGCGCAAACCGGCAGCGTGGCCATCCAGGCGACCGGCGCCAGCGCCAGGCCGACCAAGCCATTGATGGCGATGAAGGTGACGTTATTGGTAAGGAACAGGCCCTGACACAAGGTCAAGAGCAGCAGTTGCAGATTCATGCAGGGCCTCGGGAGGGGTCGGCGAACCGGTAGACAAACAGGCAGAGAAAGGCTCGGCCGCGCGCCGAACTACCGGGCGCTGCGCGATGGTCGGGCAGCGTCAAAACTTCATTGCAAACCCAGCCAGGCCAGCACAGCCAAGGGGGCGGTGTCGGCACGCAGAATGCGCGGCCCCAGTTGCGCGGCCACAAAGCCGCGCTCGCGCGCCAGCTGTTCCTCGGCCGGGCTCAGGCCGCCCTCCGGACCACTCAAGACCAGGGTGGCTTCGGCGGCCACCGCTTTCAGGGTCTGCAGCGGCTGGGCCGCGCTCGGGCTCAGCAGCCAGCGGCGTTGCTCGCTCGCGGGCTGAGGCAGCTCGCCCAGCCAGGCGGACAAGGTCTTCACCGGGGCAATGCGCGGCACCTTGGTGCGGCCGCTTTGCTCGCAAGCGGCAATTGCGACGCCGCTCCAATGGGCGACCTTTTTTTCGGCGCGCTCGCCGCTCAGGCGCAGCACCGAGCGCTCGCTCATCAGCGGTTGAATGCAGGCCACGCCCAGCTCGGTGGCCTTTTCGACCAGGCTGTCCATGCGGTCATTGGCCGGCATGGCCAGGGCCAGGGTCACCTCATGCGCCAGTTCACGCTTGACCAGTTGACGGGCTTGCAGGTGCACGCGCACCTCGCTGCGGCCCATCGCGGCGACTTCGGCCTGCCACTCGAAACCCGAGCCGTCGAACAAGGTCACCGGGCTGCCGGGTTGCAGACGCAAGACTTGCACATGGCGGGCGGCCGAGGCGGGCAGGATCAGGTCGGGGGTGCTGGCTTCCAGATGGACCAGCGGGGTATCAATGTAAAAACGCGGCGGCATGACGGGGGCTCCTGTTGCCGCTAGTTTGCCAGCAGAACTCGGCGCGCTCAGCCCTTGTTGATCGCCAACGCCCGTCTCACCTGATCGGCCACCACTTCGCCCTGCGCCTGTTGCACATCGGCGACGAAACGTCGAGCCAGTTGCTGCAAGGCCGGCAGATCGGCGCAGCGCTCGACCTCTAACACCATACGGTAACCCTTCATCAGTCCAAGGTATTGCTTGGCATGACGGGTCAAAAAGCCGTAAAGCTGCGCGCGGTCCAGCGGCGAGAGATCATCTTCGACACCTGCGGCGCTAGAGGCTGAGGTGGGTATGGAAGCGGAAGGCGCAGCTGAGGAAATAGAGGCATTCGCGACCGCAATCAGGCCATGGGCCAAGAGGTAATCGATATCGGCAGGCCCGGTGCCCTGCACGAGGCCCACCCACTCGGCCGCGGTTTTGCCGCCATCGATCATCAGCAGCAGATTGCGCACGCTGCGCGACATCGGCAAGGCACGGGCCTTGATCTCGGCCCGCCCGGCCTCGGTCCTGACATACGCCCGCTCCAGCATCAACGCTTCCTCCTGAACAGACCCGACTCTAGTCGGGCCTGCCCTTCAATCAGCGCGCCGCAGGCCTGCGAAGACTCAGTTCTTGTCTCTTAGTTCACGGCGCAGGATCTTGCCGACCGGCGTCTTGGGCAATTCGTCGCGGAACTCGACCACCTTGGGTCGCTTGTAGCCGGTCAGGTTGGCTTCGCAATAGGCGCGCACATCGGCTTCGGTGATGGCCGGGTTCTTACGCACGATCACCACCTTGACCGCCTCACCCGCCTTGGCATCGGGAATGCCGACCGAGGCGCACTCGAGCACGCCTTCCATCTGCGTCAGCACGTCTTCGACCTCGTTCGGGTAGACGTTGAAGCCGCTGACCAGAATCATGTCTTTCTTGCGATCGACGATGCGGAAGAAACCGCGCTCGTCCATGGTGCCGATGTCTCCGGTGCGGAAGAAGCCGTCGGCCGTCATGACCTGGGCGGTTTCGTCAGGGCGCTGCCAGTAGCCGGCCATCACCTGCGGGCCGCGGATCGCAATTTCACCGCGCTCGCCGGGCGCCACCGGTTTGCCGGCATCGTCCAGCAGGCACAGCTCGGTGCTCGGCATCGGCAGGCCGATCGAGCCGGTGTAGGCGGTGCTGTCGGTCGGGTTGCAGCTGGCCACCGGCGAGGTCTCGCTGAGGCCATAACCTTCGCAAATGGGGCAGCCGGTCTTCTCCAGCCACAGCTTGGCCGTGGCCTGCTGAACCGCCATGCCGCCGCCCACAGCGATCACCAGGCCGCTCCAATCGACGGTATTGAAGTCGGCGTGATTGGCCATCGCCATGAACAAGGTGTTGACGGCCGGCAGGCTGTGAAAGCGATGCTTGGCCAGTTCCTTGAAGGTGCCGGGGATGTCACGCGGATTCGGAATCAGGACATTGCAGCCGCCCACATGCATGGACAGCATCATGTTGGTGGTGAAACCGAAGATGTGATACAGCGGCAAGGCGCAGATGCTGACCAGTTGCTCACCGGCCGGGATTTTTTTGAGCGCAGGCTGGTACCAGGCCTCGGCCTGCATCACATTGGCGACCAAGTTGCGATGCAAGAGCACCGCACCCTTGGAGACGCCGGTGGTGCCGCCGGTGTACTGCAGCACGGCGATATCGTTGGGGCCGACGTTCGGCGCCTTGTAGCTCAGCTGACGGCCGCGCGCGACCGCATCATTAAAGCCCACCGAACCGGGCAGCTCGAAGGCCGGCACCAGCTTCTTGACCTTGCGCACCACGTAGTTGACGATCAGGCCCTTGGGGAAGCCCAACATATCGCCCATCGCCGCCAGCACCACATGCTTGGTCGGCGTCTGCTTGATCACCTGCTGCAAGGTGGTCGCAAAATTCTCAAGGATGACGATAGCCTTGGCGCCGGCGTCTTTGAGCTGATGCTCCAGCTCGCGAGGGGTGTAGAGCGGGTTGACGTTCACCACCACATAACCGGCACGCAGCACGGCGGCCACCGACACCGGGTACTGCATCACATTGGGCATCATCAGAGCAACGCGGTCACCCTTCTCCAGACCGAGACTTTGCAGATAGGCCGCCAAGGCCCGCGAGGCCTCGTCCAACTGCGCAAACGTGATCTGCCGGCCCATCATCTTGTAGGCCGGCTGAGCCGGGAACTTCTTGAACGCCGAACTCATCAGCTCCACCAGCGAGGGGTACTGCTCGGCGTGGATCTCGGCAGGAACCCCTTCAGGGTAGTTCTTGAGCCAGGTCTTCTGCATGGGTCTTGTCTCCGATCGTTTGGGACGGATTCTCTCCGATGAACCAGTGCGAAGACTTAGGGAGAAGCGCTAGCTGTGAAGAGTCAACACGTTGTTGCCTGAATCAGGGAGACGGGACATGGGCGGGCGGCATCCAATGCCGTGATGCGGGCGATGCCAGTTGTAGTGATGAATCCATCGCGACAGCGCGCTGGTTCTGTCGCGGGAGTGCTGGTAGGTTTGGCTGTACGCCCACTCTCGCAACGCCGATTGAATGAAGCGCTCGGCCTTGCCGTTCGTTTGTGGACGGTAGGCCCGCGTGAAGCGATGCTTGATGTTCAGCTCAGCGCAGGCCTGCTTGAAGTCCTTCGACCTGAACGGCGAGCCGTTGTCTGTCAGAAGCGCTCGCACCGTGACACCCAGCCCCGCGTAGTAGTTCACTGAAGCCTGCAGGAAGGCCACCGCGCTGCTCTTTCGCTCATCGGGGTGCATCTGTGTGAACCCGATGCGGGCGTGGTCATCTACGGCCACGAACAAGACTTCCCAGCCTGCGCCGCCGAACGTGTCTGCGCGGTTGCCAGTTACGCGATGACTGGGTCGCTCAATGCGCCCAAGCTTCTTGGTATCGATGTGCAGCAGGTCGCCTGGCGCTTCATGTTCATAGCGCACTACAGGCTCAGGCGGACGCAGATCGCTGAGCTTGGACAGGCCGGCTCGCCTGAGAACGCGGCAGACAGTTGCCTTGGAGACGGCCAGGCTGGAGGCAATGCTTGCTTGCAGCATGAACTTGCGGCGCAACTCAACGATGGCAAGCGCCTTGCCCGGCTCAATCGCTCTGGGCGACTTCTCCGGCCGTGATGACTTGTCGAACAGGGCGGCCTCGCCTTGAGCAAGGTAGCGGCCAAGCCACTTGCGGGTCGTCATCTCGCTGACACCGTGAGCCTTTGCGGCTTGCGCCACAGTTTGTCCTCGCGATGTGATGTCCTGAACCATTTCGATTCGACGCACGTAGGTCAATCGGGCATTCTTATGAATGTTCATCTGGGTTGTCCTCCTGAGCTGACTGGGGGTTTGGCGATTTCCAGTCTCTCAGAACCAGTCCGGGTGAACACTCGATACAACCTATTGGAACTTCACAGCTAGCGGAAATAGAGTCACCTCCTCAACCCTCTGGCAGCAGCGTAAGAACCCAGTTGTGAAACGCCAATTTCCTCCTAGTTGAAGACAAGGCGTTCATTTGAGGGGGGAGGACTCATTCCGCAACAAAAACTGCTGCATAAATGATGCATTCATCTGATACAAAGACTGCGGCGGCCTTTTCCGCATCGATGGTCCATCGATGCGGGCACTCCATCGAACATGGCAACCACTAGACATGAACATCTGATACTCATTTGTTTCAAATACCCCAACCGTTAGAACAGCCACCTTGCTCCAACCTCAGCACCGATCAACATTAATCTCGGCAAGCTGAAGATAGCACTTACAGAGAAGACACAATGCATAACAGCAAAAACCCATCCAACCAACTTGCTGAACCATTGTTATCCATTGTAATACCGGTATATAACTCAACGAAAACAATTGCAGCGTTGCTGAAAAGAACCACTGAAGCCGTTTCAAGCTTCACAACTGCCTACGAGATAATTCTCATTGATGACGGCAGCAGGGATGATTCATGGGACACCATTCAATCACAACTCCCAACGTATAGACCCAATCTCCTTGCGATACAATTAATGAGAAACTACGGCCAGCACAATGCGCTCATGTGCGGCCTCGAAGCCGCAAAAGGCTCCTATATCGTCACGATGGATGACGACCTACAGAATCCTCCAGAAGAAATTCATCGCCTTTTGAAGCACATACAAGATAAAGAACTGGACCTAGTCTATGGTTGCGCCAATGAACGCAAGCATGCCACTTGGCGAAACATTGGCTCTGCTGTTGTGTGGAACTTCTACAAAACCGTCTTCAAGAGTAACGTCACACCAACACAGTTTCGGATTATGCGCAACCAGTTGGCCAAGAGCATCATGTTCTACGATTTGAATTTCACCTATCTTGATGGGTTGCTCGCCTGGTGCACTTCGCGCATCGACGGAATAGAAGTTGACCACCACCCTCGCAAAGAAGGCAAATCAGGCTACTCCTTAGGAAAGCTACTAGGGTTAGCTTTGAATTTATATACGAATTTTTCACTTATCCCGCTGCAAATCGTAAGTGGGCTTGGCTTTGTAACCGCCGCCTCCGGCATTTTGCTAGGAATTTTCTATTTGACCCTGTATTTAGCTTCTAGCATATCTGTGCCTGGGTTCGCGTCAACCATCATTGCCACCCTCATAATTGGGGGAGTTCAATTGCTTGCTTTGGGCGTCATTGGCGAATATTTAGGCAGATTACATTTGAACGTAAACAGAAAGCCCCAGTATGTTATACGCACACAAACAACCAAACATTCACCAGAAAACATTATGATAACTTAAAGTGATTTTATAAACCCCACCAATGCAACCATACAAGAAACCACTTCCAATTTTGTCATGGAAAATGAAATCGCGAACGGCTCCCTAAAAATGCGGTGGCAGAGGAATCCTTGGGATGAGCTCGTCTGCGGATTCCCCGTGCTGCAAATCAATGAATTTAAAGTCACCGGGGAATTTGCAAACAAGGAATTTGAATTATTCGAAAAAATTCGCGAAAAATTAAAAGCTGGTCTTGTAAGTTGTCGACTACCGCATCAAAATTTGGCCGAATCGATGCTATTGGAGGATCGTGGCTACAGATTTATAGAGATGGTTTACAGCCCGGAAATTGAATTAAGTCACATTGAGAAAAATAAATGTTTTGAGCCGCTTCAGGCATTAAAAGGGAGCCAATCTGATTTGGCTCTACTGCGGAAGTTGGCAGCCGGAGTTTTCAAAAATGAGCGCTTCCAAATGGATTTCCGACTAAACCCAAACATTAGTGACGCACGATTCGGAAACTGGATTGCCTCTTCATTCGACCATCCTTCCCAAAATTTGACCGTCTATCGCGATCAAGATAAAGTAGTTGGATTTTCCATTACTGAAATCCTTTCCGACGGGACCTGCTATTGGCACCTAAATGCAGTTGCCTCAGAAATTCAGGCGCAGGGATATGGAAGGCGTCTTTGGAAAACAATGCTTTTAAATGCCAAAAATGCCGGCGCAACCCGAGTAAAGTCAAGTATTGCCGCCAGAAACTACAAAGTACTGAATTTATATGCAAGCGAGGGTTTTAAATTCCCAGCCCCGGAAATGACATTCCACTGGGTTCGCAATTTTTTGCAATCAACAAAATAGCGAAAAACTATGCTGAGTCACAAATTCCATGCGCCATCAAAATTTCAATAAAAATCTTGAGATGTCGTTTCTATGGCTTTATACATGATCGAATTTAATACATGAACAGAGCTTTTGGACAATTGGTCCGCTACGGCATCGTTGGCATTGCATCGAATCTGGTTGGGTATTTTATCTATCTGGGCCTGACTCGTATTGGCGTTGGTCCCAAGACCGCGATGAGCCTACTCTATGCCATAGGAGTCGCGCAGACCTTTGTTTTCAACAAATCCTGGACCTTTACCTTCAAAGGCCCGCAAGCGCCCGCTTTGTTTAGGTACTCAACACTCTATGCAGCAGGGTATCTAATTAACTATTATTCAATGGCCCTTTTTGTTGATCAGAAAAATATTCGCCACGAGTTCGTTATGGCAGCCCTCACCGTGCTGATGGCAATTTTTTTCTTTCTTGGTCAGAAATTTTGGGTCTTTCCTGCTTGCACACAAAATAGGCCGACCGATATCAAATGAATGACCCCGAGAAATTCAGTCCCAACCTTAAGCGCCTCCTATTTGGAGTCTATTCATTCACTGAAAATATAAGCCGATTGATCTTGGAAATCCTCCCGCATTCAATCCGATTTTTACTATTCAAGATAGCATTAAGAAAACTTGGAAAGGGGTCAATGATCGACTACCAGACTTATTTTAGATACCCATGGAAGATCAAAATTGGGTCAAATGTGTGGATAAACAGAGGCTGCGAACTTTATGGCTCAATGCTATCTAGGGAAGGGCGTATAACCATTGGCGACAATTGCGCGCTAGGTCCTAGAGTTCGAATATTAAGCGCCACCCATGACTACCGATACCTCGCGCTGCCGGACACTTCCGCCAATGTAGTCATTAATGAGTTTGTTTGGATTGGTGCTGGCGCGACAATATTGCCGGGAGTTCAAATCGGAAAAGGGGCCATTATCGGAGCCGGCAGCGTTGTCACGAAAGACGTAGCACCATTTACGATCGTGGGCGGGAATCCTGCAAAATTTATCAAGAACAGGGGACTAGAAGATGGTAATTCCATTCAATAAACCTTACATGACCGGCAAAGAGCTTTGGTACATCTCACAAGCTCACGCGAAAGGTCATTTAGCCGGTGACGGTTCATTTACCAAGCGTTGCTCAAACTGGTTAGAGGCCCGCACCGGTTCGCAGAAATCCCTGCTGACGCATTCTTGTACCGGCGCCCTCGAAATGGCTGCCATCTTGGCCGACTTCAAGCCCGGCGATGAAGTGATCATGCCGTCCTACACATTCGTGTCGACGGCCAATGCCTTTGTATTGCGGGGTGCCGTGCCCGTGTTTGTCGATATTCGCCCCGATACGATGAACATCGATGAGGCCCGAATTGAAGCCGCGATTACCCCGCGCACCAAGGCCATCGTGCCAGTTCATTACGCGGGCGTCGCCTGCGAAATGGACACCATCATGGACATCGCCCGCCGCCACTCATTGCTGGTTATTGAGGATGCCGCCCAGGGCTTGATGTCCAGTTACAAGGGCCGTCCTTTGGGAAGCATTGGCCACATGGCTGCCTTCTCATTTCATGAAACCAAGAACATCATTGCCGGAGAGGGCGGCGCCTTGATGATCAATGACCCGCGATTTGTTAGCCGCGCCGAAATTATTCGCGAGAAGGGTACCAATCGAAGTCAATTCTTTCGCGGGCAAGTCGACAAGTACACATGGACAGATTTCGGTTCATCCTATTTGCCGAGTGAATTGATTTCAGCTTTTCTTTGGGCGCAAATGGAAGAGGCTGATTCAATCACCAAACGGCGAATGGAAATTTGGGATACCTATCACCGTTTTTTGGGGCAAGCCGAGCGACGCGGCAAACTGCGTCGACCTGTTGTGCCTGACGGCGTCACGCACAATGCGCATATGTATTACGTGCTGCTTCCAGATCTCAGCAAACGAAGTGCGTTCATTGCAAGACTGAAGGCCCTAGAGATTGGTTCGGTATTCCACTATGTTCCCTTGCACAGTTCGCCATTTGGTCAACAGGCCGCGCGTACCCAAGGAGAAATGTCGAACACGAACGAAATAAGTGACAGATTGGTGAGATTGCCATTATGGGTAGGACTCGACGAACAACAAGCTGAAGTAATTGAGAAGATTTTGAGCGTGCTAGAGGGCTAATCCGAGCATTGAAATTTCAAGCCCCCTTCATATTCATTGAATTCACTTGACAAGTCTACACTCAGTACTCATTGCAGTTGCTTGTTGAATTTAATCTAGTGCAAATTACTTTACTAATCAATTGCCATGGATGAACAGAGCGCGCGCCCACCCACTTCAAACTGGACCAATGTTGAGTTGGTTCGCCTCCTAGGCATTGCTATTTTTGCAGGTGTGCTTCGTTGGCTTCTTTTTGCCGGCTTTCAGGGAAGCGATGAAGTGACCTATCTGGGCGCCGCACTTGGTGTTTTGGAGGGGCGATGGCCAACCTCTACTTACATCGGCTCGCTTCGCTATGGTATCAATATTCCAATGGCGGCCGGCATTGCTGTATTTGGTTTATCGGAAAGCGGCGCCGCCGCATGGGGTTTTCTTTGCTCGGTGGGCGAGGTTGCTGTGGTCTACCTGGCTGCGCGGCAAGTCGGGGGCCAACGAGCGGCACTGTTTTCTGCGCTGATTCTCGCCATGCTGCCCCTTCATGTCCATGAAGCCACTCGGATGATTGGCGATCCGTCGTTGAGTTTTTTTATTACATTGGGTTTTTTCTCTGTATGGCTTGGAGAAAATAATTCGCAAAAAAAATGGTATTTTTGGGCCGGAATTTCCTTCGGGGCTGCGTACTGGATAAAGGATGCCGTTTTCTATATTTCCATACTATCAGGCGCCAGCTACATATTAATAACAAGACGTTTTCATTGGAATTGGCTGCTCTTGGCCATGGGCAGCATACTGGTTGTGTTTCTCAATACGGCATTGATGCAAGAGCTGCATGGAAACTGGCTTCACTTGTTTTCAATTTCAAAAAATACAATAAGTAGAGTCGAAAGCACCACGAATTCATTTTTCTATTTTAAATATTTACTAGCAGATTTTCGTCATTTTTGGATTGTTCCATTTTTGACTTTAGGTGGAATATTAAGCTCATTACCAAAGCAGCAAGTCAATAAGAATTCAGTTCGACTGTATGGTATTTGGTTGGTAGCTTTTTTGGTCATACTCTCCGCGCTGCCGTTAAGGCAAGTTAACTACTTGCTACTGATCGCAGCACCATTAGCAATATTTGCCGGTATCTTTCTTGCAGGATTGAAAAGTGGTTATGCCGTAAATTTAACAGTCCTCACCCTGGTGGGCTCGCTCTTGCTCGCCGCCTTGCAACAGCAATCCCTGCACAAATTCACTGCCAATTCTCGAGCAACTGTCGACTTTGCTGAACGCAATCTGGATGCACAGGTGTTCGCAGGAACAGGGGGATTCCGCGCTGACATCTATTTCCAGCATCTGAATGGGCGAGGCACACCAACTAATAGAGCACCAGTGAAAGGCTTACCTGACTTTGATCGTCTGAATGCCGCGAAAGCGCTCAACGCCAATATCCCGACTTTTGTTATTCAGGATCCCGAAACATTTGGCTGGGGCGACAAGGCTGACAGCGCTTGGTCGGAGCGAACAAAGAACAGTTGCATGAAGATGGTTGGGAGTTTGGAGCCGGTCAGCCTTGGGATTGGCCACTATGTGTCGGATCTCTTGATAGCATTGAGTGAAAAAATCTCCAAGCCCATCAATAAGAAGTTGATAGGTTTGCTCAGGCCTGAAAAGGCCACTGTCTATCAACTCTCGCAGTGCCCCTCCGTAAGCCCCCCGTAAGCTCACCTGTCAAGTAGACAGTCGATTACTGGAATCTGCGGCGGTGGTT
>NZ_JBBHJX010000004.1:0-343828 GCF_037482915.1 Paucibacter hankyongi | reverse complement strand
CCGAACCCTCAACGTCATCGACGAAGCCAATCGCGAGGCCCTGGCGATCCAGGTGGCCCAATCACTGCCGGCTTCGATGTTGATTCGAACGATGGACCGTCTGGTGGATTGGTAAGGTACGCCGCAGTCGATTCGCATGGACAACGGCCCCGAGATGAGCAGCCATGACTTCGTCGAATGGGCCCAGCGCAAAGGTATTGCCTTGAACTACATCGAGCCTGGCGAGCCGAACCAGAACGCGTACATCGAACGGTTCAACCGGACATTCCGAACGGAATGTGCTCGACGCCTACATGTTCAGTTCCATCGAACAAGTCCAAGCCATCACCGACGATTGGCTGACCCAATACAACGAGTACCGACCACATGACGCACTTGGGGGCGTACCCCTCAAGCAGTTCATGCCCAGATTGATCATCACAACCGCCGCAAACTCTAGAAATCAACTGTCTTCTTGACAGGGGAGCTTACGGAGCAAGCTTACGGCGTTGCCGAGTAAGGATGTTTGTTTTTATGATGAAAATTGAACTCACAATGCTTCCAAGCATAAATGCAATTGCGGTAATGATAGATCGTCTCGGCTTGCTTCTTTTTTCGGGTATCGTGGCAATGTCGAGCACTTGTATGATGGTGCCTTCGCGAGCTTCATCCATTTTGGCAATTTCGAATTGCCTTGAGTATATTTCAAGTAGTGCCTCTTGATATCGATAGTCTCGATATGCACTGATGTAGTCTTGATTCGATTGCGCCAATGCCGGAAACTCAAAGCTGTTTAATACCGACTTGAGTTGACTGTTTACGGCCAATTGTTGTTGTACTTCCGTGGATTGTTCCGTAAAACGAGAGCGTAGGGCGTTTAGTTTGACCTCCGAAGCGGTTAGCTCTGCTTTTGACTTGGCGTAAGCTTCTGCGGCTGCTTTGGGTTCGTTTTTTAGTGCGCCGGGGTTGAATCCAGTTTGTTGAAGGTTTACTAAAGAGGTTTTTAGCGCTGCTCTTGTTTCTTTAAGACTTGCCTCAAAGAACTTTCTACGAATTTGGGCTTCAGTTAAGGATAGGGAGTTTGTTAGCTTCCTTAATTCTTCGATATAGGAATTTGTGATGTCTGCTGCTCGGCTTGGGTCGTTGTCGTCTACTTCGATTGAAATTATGTTGTCCTTCTTGCCGGCGCTAATCTGGACCTGGGAGGCAAGTTGTTTGCGTGCGTCGACTTTGTATTTCACGCCGTAAACTTCAATCAAATTAAATTTTTCGATAATTCGATTGGATATGTTGGCGCTTTGCATTAGTGAGACATACTGGTCAGCTGGACTTTTGATGCCAGCGGCAGCTCCGGCTAGCCCGGATAGTGCGCCCAGCGAAGCCAGTGCCGCTGATGCTGAATTTTGCTGCTGCTGTGGGCTAATGAATGTAGCCTTTGCGGTAAAAGTTGGCTTGATTAGAAAGCTGCCGCCGTAGCCAAAAGCGCCTGCGGCAAGGGATGCCGCGAGTAGTAACTTCCATTTTTCCGCCAATACTATAACTGCAGCACTCGAGCTGAGTTTGCTGTCTTCGAGCGGGTGTTCGATTGGTGTGCTCATTTTTGATTGGATTTTTGCGTCAATCGATTTTTCAATTTTTCAAAGTCTTAATTGCGGCTGCGCCCAGGCTAAATTGATAGATGATTTGAGCCCAATCTTTAGCTTCTTGTATAAAGGTTGTCTTATTCATCTCTTCCGGTACGATTACGGTGTCGCCCGGAATTGCAGTCACGCCATCAAGCGTGCCACCGGCAAGCAACCAGCCTGATTTCTGACGGGCGCTGACTACGCTGCCATTGGCGCGTAGAACGAAAATGCTGTTGGTGTCAGCTCCTCGGGTGGGGCCGCCGGCGAGCTTCAAGAAGTCGTTGACCGAGTTTCCATCGCTGTACAGATAGCTGCCGCCGTTGAACACGCTGCCAAAGACACCGATGGTTCTTGGCGTTGCGGGGATCAGAAGGCGATCGCCGTCCTCCACGGCCAGTTCGGGTAGCGTTTTGGCGGAGGGGTTCAGCTGCAAAACAATCCGGCCTGTGGGTTTGACTGCGCGCAGGCGCTGAATCAGCTGGTTGGAGCCTTGTGCTTTGGCTGCTTGTGCGGAAGCTTCTTCGGCATTGGCGGTGCGTTGAGAAGCGTTGCTGCGAGCGAACTCGGTCTCCATATCGCGCAGCGCGCGTTCGTAGTTTTCTTGCTGAGACAGGCGAGTGCTTTCGCGGCTGAACTCGGTGCCGAAAACATAGGCATCGGGCGTCAAGCCGCCGGCGGCGCGGATGGCGTCAGTCAGGCTGCTGTTGGCCGGGAGGATGAATTCTCCTGGGCGTTGGACTTCACCTTCGATCTTGACTCGCTTGCTTTGTTTGTGTTGTGGCAATGAGGCGTCAACGGCACTGAAGGCGCGCAAAAGGTCGCCGTCGCGGGGCTTTAGCTTGGCTTGCAGCGGCAGGCTCAATTCGGTGATGCGTGCGTCGGTGCGGGCATCCAGGTGTTCGACGGTGAAGCGGCTGCGGTCGGCAACTGCAGTGAAGCCGCCCGCCATGGCGAGTACGTCTTCCAGTGTGTCTTGTGGTTGGAGCTCAAAAATGGCGGGCTTGTTGACGCTGCCGATGAGGGCGACCTGCGGGCCGACGGCGCCAATATGGATAACGTCCTCGGCTTGCAGTGCGCGGTCGGCGGTTTTGTCGCCTTTGATCAGCAACTCGTAAAAGTCGAAGTTGCTGATGGTTTTGCCATTGCGGCGCAACTCGATCTGGCGGAAGCTGCCGGCAGAAGAAGGGCCGCCGGCCTGCATCAGTGCGTTGACCAAGGTCGCGAGGCTGCTGACCGTGTAGGCGCCCGGGCGTTGGGTAAAGCCAGTGATGTAAACGCGAATGCTGCGCAGTTTGCCCAGCGATGCGCTGAGTTTGTAGTTGCGGAAGACTTGGTTAACGCGTTGCTCAATCGCTGCATTGAGATCGGCGTAGCGTATACCGGCCAACAACACTGGGCCAACGCGCGGAATGGTGATGCGCCCGCTGCGGTCTACCGTGAGTCGCAGGTCTGCATCAACTGAGCCCCAAAGGGTGACCAAGATTTCGTCACCAACGTTGATAAGATAATCCTGCGGGATTTGGGTGCTGGCTTCTTGGCGCAGATGGCCGGCGCTCATTAACTCCGAACCGAATCGGCGAATGGATTCGCCGTTGGCTCCTGCCGCGCGCTGCGCGTAGCGCTCGAACTCGCTTGGCGAGTACGCCGTCGACTGGGTCCCCAAGCGAGATGCATTTTCTTCAGAACGAGGTGTTGACTCGTCCATTAAACCGTCGGACGCCGCTCGAGGCGTGGTTTGTTGAAGGCGAATGGCTCCGATAGTTTCGGTCTTGCTGCCGTCTTGGCTGTCGGCCGCAACCGCAGGAATGATTGGGTAGGTCATCAGCAGCAACAGTGACTGAGCCAGTGCTGTAGACAAGCGCCCGGCGGTCAGATGCTTGTTGAGTTTGACTTGGCGGCTCGATTGCAAATCATCGGCCATTGCGAGTTTTTGTTGTTTGCAGACCACTGACATTCCTCGGTCGTGTGTTCGTAATTCTCTCTATGGACATAAGCGCTCATCGCGTGTGAGGCCATGTCCCCGTGCAGGCTGGGAAGCATTCTAGCGGGGCTTTGATGGGTCTTTTGGTCGCCCGATGCCCAAGGTGTGGTTCGAGACCCTCGCTACACTGCCGCCATGCTGTATTTCATTGCTTCTTTTCTGGTGGCTGCCGTTGTCACGCTTTGGGTGGTGCATTCCGCCAGTATTCACGGGCATTTGTCGGCCGATGGCGACTTGAGTGGCCCACAAAAGTTTCATTCCAAAGTGGTGCCTCGCATCGGTGGGGTTGGCATGTATGCCGGCCTGTTGTGTACTGCGGGCTTGGTGTGGTGGCGAGGCTCGGACCATGCGCATTTGGGTTTGATGCTTTTGCTATGCGGTCTGCCTGCCTTTGCGACGGGTTTGGTTGAGGACTTCACCAAAAAGGTTTCACCTGGCAAGCGTTTGTTGGCGACCGCGGTTTCTGCCGTGTTGGCGTTTTGGTTGATCAATGCGCGAATCACCAATACCGGTATTCCGGGCCTAGATTTTTTGGTCTCTACTTCGGCTGGGGCCTTGTTTGCGACGGCCCTCGTGGTTGCCGGCGTGGCCAACGCAGTCAACATCATTGACGGGTTCAATGGCCTGTCTTCGATGTGTGTCTGCCTGATGCTGCTGGCTTTTGCCTATGTTGCCCACCAAGTTGGCGACGTCGAGTTGACGCTTTGGGCCTTGGCAGGCGTTGGTGCCGTTCTTGGCTTCTTTGTTTGGAACTTTCCGGCGGGCATGATCTTTCTCGGCGATGGCGGAGCTTATTTCTTGGGTTTTATGGTCGCAGAGATCGGCATTCTGTTGATCGCTCGGCACCCCGAGGTGTCTCCGCTGTTTGCGCTGATGGTGTGCAGCTATCCTGTGTTTGAGACGCTGTTCTCAATTTATCGCCGGCGCTTCATCCGCGCTACGCCGCCAGGACTGCCTGATGGCATTCATTTGCACTCCCTGATCTACCGCCGCCTGATGCGCTGGACCGTCGGTGCCCGCGATGCACGTGCGATGACCCGCCGCAACTCAATGACCGCACCCTATCTTTGGATGCTGTGTATCTTCTCGCTGGCGCCCGCTCTGCTTTTCTGGGACTCGACCCCGATGATGGCTCTGTGCATGGTGCTCTTTGGTCTGGTTTATGTGGGCTTGTACTGGCGCATCGTGCGTTTCCGTACGCCGCGCTGGATGCATGCCAAGCGCGAGTTGGTCAGCCGTGTTGCGGAGATCGATAAGGTCCGCAGTTCGGGTAATCCCAAGTAAATGGCGGGGATGGCGGATAATCGGGGGATGACCGACACCCAAACCACGCCCGCCGCGCCTGAAGCAGCCCCCGCACGCTTTGACACACTGCCTCTTGACGCCAAGCTGTTGCGGGCGGTAGCCGACTCCGGCTACGCCACCATGACGCCTATTCAAGCCAAAGCGATTCCTATCGTTTTGGACGGGCGCGATGTGATGGGTGCCGCCCAGACCGGGACGGGCAAAACGGCTGCGTTTTCCATTCCGCTGCTGCAGCGCATGCTCAAGCATGAGAACGCCAGCGCCTCGCCGGCGCGGCATCCGGTGCGTGCGCTGGTCTTGGCGCCAACGCGCGAGTTGGCTGACCAAGTGGCAAACAACATCAAGGCTTATGCCAAGCATACGAATCTGCGGGTGACCGTGGTTTTCGGTGGCATCGACATGAAGCCGCAAACCCTGGTGCTGAAGGGTGGCGTTGAGGTCTTGATTGCAACGCCTGGTCGCCTGCTCGATCACATTGAAGCCAAGAATTGCGTCTTGAATCAGGTGGAGTATGTGGTGCTGGATGAGGCCGATCGCATGCTTGACATCGGCTTCTTGCCGGACCTGCAGCGCATCTTGAGCTATCTGCCCAAGCAACGCCAGACCTTGCTGTTCTCGGCCACGTTCTCGCCCGAGATCAAGCGCCTGGCTCAAAGCTATCTGCAAGACCCGCTATTGGTTGAAGTGGCTCGTCCGAATGCGACCGCCGCCAACGTGGAGCAACTGTTTTACAGCGTGACCGACGATGACAAGCGGGCGGTGGTGACTCAGATCTTGCGCCAGCGGGCTATCACCCAGGCGATTGTGTTTGTGAATTCCAAGTTAGGCGCGGCGCGTCTGGCTCGATCCTTTGAGCGTGATGGCTTGCGCACGGCTGCTCTGCATGGCGACAAGTCGCAGGACGAGCGACTGAAGTCGCTGGAGGCCTTCAAGCGCGGCGAAGTGGACCTGCTGGTGGCGACCGATGTGGCTGCTCGTGGTCTGGACATCGCCGATTTGCCAGCGGTGTTCAATTTTGATGTGCCCTTCAATGCGGAGGACTATGTCCATCGCATTGGGCGGACGGGACGTGCTGGTGCTTCCGGTATTGCGGTAACGCTGGTGACGCGTTCCGATGCGCGGCTGATTGCCGACCTTGAGAAGCTCACCAAGCGGACCATTGAATTGGACGCCTTCGAATTGGAGGATGCGCGGCGCGCTCGACCTGAGCGTGCCCCGCGGCGCGAATGGGAAGATCGCTCAAGTCATTCGGAACGCGCTGAGCCACCGGTCGGGCGTGCTGAGGCGGTTGCGGCGCCACGGCCTAGTTATCGGGCACCCGCTCGTGATGCGTTTTTCGACAAACCCTACGAAGCCAGCGCCAGTGCAGAACTGCCAGCCTGGGACAAGGGTGCGACCGGCAATGCCGCCGCCGCGCCGCGCGGGGTGTCCAGCAATATCAAGCCCAAGCGCAAGGTGGCAGCCTTGTTTGGCGCCAAGGTCCCGGCCTCCTCCTTGGAGTCCTGAGTCCACCCTGGGAGGGGTGGGCTTGGTGGTCAATCAGCCTAGAAAAGCGAACACGGCCGGCACCTTGTCCTGCATCGATTCGCCAGAGCTGCGCCATTGTTCGACGCTGGCGCTTCGAGTCCAACCTTGCTCCAGGCTCAGGCCGCAGCTGATCGACAAGCGTGTCTGCGGCTTGAGGCTGCTCAGTAGCGCGTGCAGCAGGGCCGAGTTGCGGTAGGGCGTTTCAATCACCAGTTGTGTCTGTTGCTGGCGTGCGGACAGGGCTTCCAGTTCCCGGATGCGCGCTGTGCGGGCGGGCGCATCCACCGGCAGGTAGCCGACGAATGCAAAGCTTTGCCCGTTCAGTCCGCTGGCGGACAAGGCCATCAACAGGGCGCTGGGGCCGCTCAGCGGTATGACTTCAATGTCTGCGTCATGGGCCGCGGCCACCAGCAGCGCGCCTGGGTCGGCCACGGCGGGCAGGCCGGCCTCCGAGATCAATCCGATGTCATGCCCAGCGTGTGCGGGTTCGAGCAGCTTTTGCCATGCCTGATTTTGCCCGGCAGCGTCCAGGTGGGCGCGGCCCTTGGGTGGGCGAGGGAGTTCGGAGATCTGCAGGCTTTGCAGGGGTTGGCTCAAGGGGGCGATCGCATCGACTCGCTTCAGGAATGAGCGCGTGGTCTTGGCATTCTCGGCAGCCCAGTAGTTGAGGCGGGCGGCGGTCTGAAGGACATGCAGCGGCAGCACCTGCTGGAGGTCGACGGCCGCACCTTCAACGCCAAAATCCAGGCTGTTGGGGATCAAGTAGAGACGACCTTTTTTCATGCCATTGCTCCTTGCTGAGTGCGCTGCAAGGGGTCGAGGCCGGCGCGGCGGAGCATTTCGCAGGTGCGAATCAAGGGCAGGCCGATCAGGGCGGTGGGGTCGTCGGATTCAATCGCCTCCAGCAGACTGATGCCGAGCCCTTCGGACTTGGCGCTGCCGGCACAGTCATAGGGCTGCTCGGCCAGCAAATAACTTTCTATTTCGGCGGCAGACAGGGTTCGAAAGCGGGTGCGGATCACGGCGGTATCTTCTGCGACAAAACCGCTCTCTGCGCACACCACTGCCAGTGCCGTATGGAACACCACGGTTTGTCCGCTCATGGCTTGCAGTTGCAAGACGGCCCGCTCATGGTTGCCGGGCTTGCCCAGTGATGTGCCGTTCAGGTCGGCTACTTGATCTGAGCCAATCACGATGGCTTGTGGGTGCTGCTTCGCAATAGCTTGTGCTTTGGCCAGGGCCAAGCGACGCGCCACTTCTGCAGGCGCTTCCTGCGCAAGAGGGGTCTCATCGACGTTCGGGGCGCAGACCTCAAAGGGCAGTCGCAGGCGTTCAAGCAGTTCGCGTCGATAGCGTGAAGTCGAGCCCAGAATCAATGGGCGAGGGGAATGGGTGTTGTGCATGTGGGGATTTTCGCATTGCCGCGCTGCAGGGTGGAGTGGTGTTGGCATTGCCTGCGCCTCTACACTTGAGCCCATGAAAGAACATCAATATTTCCCGGACAAGCTCGATGTCGCCGCCTTTGCGCGTGACGCGGCCGAGTTGAGTGGCGAGATCGCGGCGGTCAAGTTGGCGCGTGTCGCCGATGCGGCGGCTCCTGAGGCGCCAGCGAATCAATGGCCAGCGGTGAGTTGGCGCATCCAGGGTGAAAGGCGCGAGGCGCGCGGGGCCGAGGCGCAGACTTGGTTGCATTTGGAGGCGTCTGCCCTGGTGCGACTGACTTGTCAGCGTTGCCTGCAGCCTGTGGATGTGCCGATTCAGTTGTCGCATGCCTATCGCTTCGTCAAGGATGAGGCTGAAGCGCTGAGTATTGATGCTGAAAGCGAAGAGGACTTGCTGGTCTTGAGTCGTAGCCTCGATGTCATCGAGGTGTTGGAGGATGAGTTGCTCTTGTCCTTGCCGTTGGTGCCTCGCCATGACGTTTGCCCGCAGCCCTTGGTTGCTCCTGTGGATCCGGCCTTGCAAGAGGGGGCTCCGGCGGATGAGCGGCCTCATCCTTTTGCTGCTTTGGCGGCCTTGAAAAAGCAGCAGGGGCCTAAGCAGTAGGCGCGCGGTGGATGTGATTTGGGAGTTTTGAGCTTGCGTGCTACAATCTCGGGCTTTCCCCGGTTCGAGAATCAAAGTGGCATGTCGCAAGACTGGGTGGGCTCTAGGCTAAGTCTTAAGGGTCACTCGGGTAAGCAGGCAGCTGGCGCATGGTGCGCATGAAGCTCGTGACGCTTGAATAAATAGCAATCGCGGCGCCCGGGGTGTAAGGGCCGCAAATGCGGTAGGTGTCTGTCACTCGATTCGCTCGAGACGGCACTGGCCGCAAAGCCCCTCAATCACCGGAGCCTTAGGAGAATTTCATGGCCGTTCAGCAAAACAAAAAGTCCCCTTCCAAGCGTGGCATGCACCGTTCGCACAATGCCCTGGTTACACCGGGCACCGCGATCGAGCCGACAACGGGTGAAATTCACCTGCGTCACCACATCAGCCCCACTGGCTTCTACCGCGGCCGCAAGGTCCTGAAGACCAAGGCTGACGCTTCCTGATAGATTTCAGCTTCTGCGCCGCCCTTGGGTGGCGCGCTGCTTTGATCCGCCACGGCTCACAAATTCCCGGCCTGTACCTTGTTGCAGAGCCGGGTTTTTGTGTTCTAGTGGCGCGTTTGTGGTGTTGTTTGGCTGGCGGTCCTGGCTTGCTTGATTCGCGTGCGAATCAAGCCGCTGTCGATCCCATTTTTGGTTTGCATTGATGTCAATTCCTGTTAACGGCACGCTTGCCTCGGCTGATGCTGTCGACCTGCCGCCGCTTGAAGTGGTGCGCTTGGCGATTGACTGCATGGGCGGCGATCATGGGCCATCGGTTACCTTGCCGGCTGTCCGGGCCTTTTTGGAGCGGCACCCGCGGGCCGAGGTGCTGCTGGTCGGTTTGCCGGATGCGCTAGCCGAAGCGGCTACCTGGCCGCGCTGCCGCATCGTGCCGGCCAGCGAGGTGGTCCAGATGGACGACCCGGTGGAGGTGGCTCTGCGTCGTAAGAAGGACTCTTCGATGCGCGTTGCCATCAATCAGCTGAAGTCGGTGGATGGCGCTGCACCTGCCGCAGACGCTTGCGTCTCCGCCGGCAATACCGGTGCGCTGATGGCGGTGTCGCGCTATTTGTTAAAGACGCTGGACGGTATCGATCGCCCAGCCATTGCCTCGGTAATGCCGAATCAAAAGGGTGGTTTCACCACGATGCTCGATCTGGGCGCGAATGTGGATTGCACGGCCGAGCATCTGCTGCAATTTGCGCTGATGGGCAGTGCTTTGGTGTCCGCCGTGGATGGTGAGCCCGAGCCTCGTGTTGGCCTCCTGAACATCGGTGAAGAGGTCATCAAGGGCAGCGAAACGATCAAGCGTGCCGGCGAGTTGCTGCGTCAGGCTGCGGCCGATGGTCAATTGAACTTCGTCGGTAACGTCGAAGGCAATGATATTTTCAAAGGCACGGTCGACCTGGTGGTCTGTGATGGCTTTGTGGGTAACGTTGCATTGAAGACGGCCGAGGGGCTGGCCACAATGATCATCACCATCATTCGCGAAGAATTTGGCCGCAATTGGCTGACGAAGGCAGCGGCAGTGATGGCAATGCCGGTGTTGAAGCGATTCAAGGGCCGGGTTGATCACCGCCGATTCAATGGCGCGGCCCTGTTGGGATTGCGCGGTTTGGTCTTCAAGAGCCATGGCTCGGCCGATCAGTTGGCTTTCGAAACTGCTTTGAACCGGGCGTATGATGCCGCCCGCAACCGGTTGCTAGACCGGGTTCATGATCGAATCATTGCCACGCTGCAGTCTAAGTCTGCCCTCACGCAGGCAGCCGGACTAGAGCAGGGTGGTTCAGGAGACAAGGCGACCCCGGTCGTTCACGCTGCATGACATCAAGCTCCCAGACTGACGGCTCCGCGCTGCCTCGCTACTCTCGCATTCTCGGTACCGGCAGTTACCTCCCTCCGAAGCGACTCAGCAATGCTGAGTTGGCGGCTCAGTTGGCCAAGGATGGGGTGGAAACCTCGGATGAATGGATCGTCGAACGGACTGGCATTCGCGCGCGGCATTTTGCTGAAGAAGGGGTGACCTCCAGCGATCTGGCCTTGCCTGCTGCCCAGTCTGCCCTGGCGGCCGCCGGCGTCACCGCCGAGCAGATCGACCTGATCATCGTCGCCACCTCAACCCCCGATGTGGTCTTTCCTTCCACCGCTTGTTTGCTGCAGCAAAAGCTCGGCGCTTTTGGTGGCGCAGCGTTTGATGTGCAGGCGGTGTGCTCCGGCTTTGTTTACGCACTGACCGTGGCTGACGCCATGATCCGCACCGGCGCGGCCAGTAAGGCGCTGGTTGTAGGCGCCGAAGTTTTTTCACGCATTCTGGATTTCAAGGACCGCACCACCTGTGTGCTGTTTGGAGACGGCGCGGGCGCCGTTGTGCTGGGCGCCAGCGACACGCCCGGAATTTTGGCCACCGAACTGCATGCCGATGGACGCCATTCGGGCATTTTGTGCGTGCCTGGTACCGTGTCCGGTGGCAAGGTCTTGGGTGACCCGCTGCTGAAGATGGATGGCCAAGCGGTCTTCAAGATGGCGGTGAGCGTGCTGGAGAAAGTGGCGCGCTCGGTGCTGGAGAAGGCAGGGCGACAGGAGTCCGATGTTGATTGGCTGATTCCGCATCAAGCCAATATTCGCATCATGCACAGCACGGCCAAGAAGATGAAGCTGCCGATGGATCGGCTGATCGTCACCGTTGATGAGCATGGCAATACTTCGGCCGCCTCGATTCCTTTGGCGCTGGATACCGCTGTGCGCGCTGGCAAAGTCAAACCGGGCGATACCGTGATGCTGGAGGGTGTGGGCGGTGGCTTCACCTGGGGCGCGGTGCTGCTGGACTTCTGAAACCCGAGGGCCGACGCTTGCTCGGCCCGTTTCGATGAGACATTGAATCGATGAGTGCAAATTTTGCTTTTGTGTTTCCGGGCCAGGGCTCGCAGGCCGTCGGTATGTTGGATGCCTGGGGTGATCATCCTGAGGTGTTGCGTACCTTGGCGGAGGCATCCGATGCCTTGGGCGAGGACATTGCGGCCTTGATCAAGTCCGGCCCGAAAGAGCAGTTGGATCTGACCACCAACACCCAGCCGGTGATGTTGACGGCCGGCATTGCTTGCTATCGTGCCTGGATCGCGGAAACCGGACTGGTGCCGGCTGCCGCCGCCGGTCATTCTTTGGGTGAGTACAGCGCCTTGGTCGCGGCGGGTGCCTTGAGCCTGGCAGACGCTTTGCCGCTGGTGCGTTTCCGAGCCCAAGCTATGCAAGAGGCGGTGCCTGTCGGTGTGGGTGCAATGGCGGCCATTCTGGGGCTTGATTCGCAGGCGGTGCGTGACGGTTGTGTAGCTGCGGCTGCAGCTGCCGGCGAGCCGGTGGAGGCCGTTAACTTCAACGATCCCAAGCAGACCGTGATCGCAGGCAGCAAGGCCGGTGTCGACAAGGCTTGCGAGATGTTGAAGGGGGCAGGCGCCAAGCGCGCACTGCTGCTGCCCGTTTCCGCCCCTTTCCATTCGAGCTTGATGAAGCCAGCTGCCGAGGCCTTGAAGACCAAATTGGCGGCGACCCAGTTTGCGCCGCTGAACTTCCCGGTGATCAATAACATCGATGTGGCGGCAGTGTCCGACGCTGAGGGTCTGCGTGATGCCTTGTATCGCCAAGCCTTTGGCCCGGTGCGTTGGGTTGAAGTCATCCAGGCTTTGAAGGCGCGAGGCCTCACCCACATCATCGAATGCGGCCCCGGCAAGGTTTTGGCCGGCATGTCCAAGCGTATTGATTCCGAAATCATTGGCACCACGGTGTTGGATCCTTCCAGCCTGTCGGATGCCCGAGCCTTGTTGGGTTGAAAAAGAAGCAAAGCATATGAGCAAGGAAGTCACCTCCACGGGCCAAGTCGCCCTCGTCACCGGCGCTAGCCGCGGTATTGGGCGTTCGATTGCGCTGACCTTGGCCGAGCAAGGCTTCGTCGTGGTCGGTACCGCCACCAGCGAAGGCGGCGCCGCTGCCATCAGCGAAGCCCTGGCCCCTCTGGGGGGCCGCGGCATGGTCTTGGATGTCAATGATGCGGCGGCCGTCGAGGCTGCCGTTGAATCGATCAACAAGGCGCATGGTGGCCTGCATGTTTTGGTGAATAACGCCGGAATTACGCGGGACACCTTGGCCATGCGTATGAAGGACGAAGACTGGGATGCCGTGCTGGACACCAATCTCAAAGCCGTCTTCCGCATGTGCCGTGCCGTCATGCGCGGCATGATGAAGCAGCGCTATGGCCGCATCATCAACATCACTTCGGTCGTGGGTGCTTCAGGCAATCCGGGTCAAGCGAATTACGCCGCCGCCAAAGCGGGTGTGGCCGGCATGACGCGCGCCTTGGCGCGCGAACTGGGCAGCCGCGGCATAACGGTCAATTGCGTGGCACCCGGTTTCATTGCCACCGACATGACCGAGGTTTTGCCCGAGGCTCAAAAGGCCGCCTTGTTGGCGCAAATTCCGGTCGGCCGCCTGGGTGAACCCCGGGAAATTGCCGATGCCGTGGCCTTCCTGGCCTCGCCGAAGGCCGCCTACATTAGCGGCACCGAACTGCATGTCAACGGTGGCATGTACATGAACTGATTTGAATTGTGATGGGAGCAATCTGCTCTCATCCACCGGATTTGCCCGGCCGGTGAAGGTTCCATGTGGTGACTTATTAAGCCCTAATTTAGGCGAGTCACTCTAGAGGCCTTAGAATCCCGGGCTGTTCCTAGCAAACCCCTCCTGGAGGAGTCATGAGCGATATCGAAGCACGTGTCAAGAAAATCATCGCCGAGCAACTCGGCGTGCCTGAAGCTGATGTGACCAATGAAAAGGCCTTCGTGGCTGATCTGGGCGCAGATTCCCTCGACACCGTGGAATTGGTGATGGCACTCGAAGACGAGTTCGGCATCGAAATCCCCGATGAAGAAGCCGAGAAGATCACCAGCGTTCAGCTGGCGATTGACTACGCCGTCAAGCACCAAAAGGCCTGAGTCAGCGTCACAGCTGTCAGGTAAACCATAACTGAACCCCTAATCGCATGAGCCGTCGTCGCGTCGTCATTACTGGACTAGGTCTGATCAGCCCTGTGGGCAACACAGTGGCCGAGGCCTGGAGCAACATCCTGGCCGGTCAGTCCGGTATTGACCGCATCACTCGCTTTGATGCCTCTGCCTTCTCCTGCCAAATCGCAGGCGAGGTGAAAGGCTTCAATGTCACGGACTACATTCCTGCCAAGGAAGCGCGGTCCATGGACACCTTCATCCATTACGGCATGGCGGCGTCCATTCAAGCGGTGCAAGATGCGGGTCTGCCGACCGGGGATCAGTTGTCGGAAGAAGAAGCCGAGCGCATTGGCGTGCTCGTGGGTTCGGGGATCGGCGGCTTGCCAATGATCGAAGAGACCCACGGCGAGCTGATGGCGCGTGGCCCACGTCGTGTGTCGCCGTTTTTCGTGCCGGCCTCGATCATCAACATGATCTCGGGTCATGTGTCCATCAAGTACGGCTTTCAAGGCCCCAACTTGGCGGTGGTGACGGCTTGCACAACCGGTTTGCACGCGATTGGCCTTGCTGGCCGCTTGATTGCGGACGGTGATGCCGATGTGATGGTTGCAGGCGGCGCGGAAGCGACCGTCTCTCCCTTGGGCGTCGGAGGCTTTGCCTCGGCGCGCGCCTTGTCGACGCGCAACGACGATCCCAAGACCGCATCCCGACCCTGGGACAAAGACCGTGATGGTTTTGTGCTGGGTGAGGGCGGTGGTGTGTTGGTGCTCGAAGAGTACGAGCATGCCAAGAAGCGCGGTGCCAAGATTTACGCCGAACTGGCTGGCTTTGGCATGGGTGCCGATGCGTACCACATGACCGCTCCCAGTGTGGACGGCCCCAAGCGTTCGATGCGAGCCGCGCTGCGTAGCGCCGGTCTCAATCCGGACCAGATCCAATACATGAACGCCCACGGCACCTCGACGCCATTGGGTGATTTGAATGAGACCAACGCCATTAAATTGGCCTTTGGTGAAGATGTGGCCAAGAACTTGGTCATCAGTTCGACCAAGTCGATGACCGGGCATTTGCTCGGCGGTGCCGGCGGCATTGAGTCGGTGTTCACGGTGCTCGCCGTGCACAATCAAGTGGCCCCGCCGACCATCAATATCTTCAATCAAGATCCGGCCTGCGATCTCGACTATTGCGCCAACCAAGCACGTGAGATGAAGATCGAGTACGCCGCCAAGAACAACTTTGGTTTCGGCGGCACCAACGGCACCTTGATCTTCAAGAAGGTCTAAGTGCCCGGGCGGGCGAATTGTTCGCCCGCTGTCTGATGGCCCTTGTCATGGCCAACTCGCGGCGTACTGCCCCAGCGTTCCAAATAGAAACTCGCCCCCAGCCTGTGCTGCAGGGGCTTGTTGCGCTGCTCGTGGGGCTGGCCGCCTTAGCCGCCTTGATCGCCGTGATGGCGCATCCGCCTACGGGCTTCTGGCTCTGGCCTGTGTTGCTGTTCGTCCCGCTTGCGGCCGCCGTGGCTTGGCGGCTATCTCGCGTCGTTCCGCGACGATTGCGATGGGATGGACAGACGTGGCTCTTGTCCTTGGCCAACAAGGCTTCTGAAGACGAAGCGGTCACCGTGCTTGTCTTGTTTGATCTTGGATATTGCTTGCTGCTGCGAGCCCAATCGTGGCGTCACGGCGCGCTGGTACGCCCTGTCTACTTGCCTTTTACACCGGCCGGGCAACCCCAATGGCCGGCCTTGCGTGCGTGCCTGTATATGGCGCGGCCTGATCGCGGAGATGGCGCGAATGGCGGCGACCGTTGAGCCTGTAATGCAGGCATGGGTGCCTCGGGTTGGTGCGTGCTGATCATGACTTTCGCTATGCTGCGCAGCGGCTGCCATCATCGTTCTCGGAGCCTGCGCCTATGCCTTGACTTGAAACTTGGCGCAGTGCCCCAAACTCGATAAGTCCTTGCGATCGATGTGTGATCGATGCGTACTCGCCGAACTTTTTTGTGAGCACCCTGAGTCAAACCATGTCATCTAAGTCTGTCTCTCTTCCTGTTGCTGCGCGGTTTTCGCGCGCCATTCTGTCGGCCGCTGTGCTGTCCTTGAGCTTGAGTTTCGTGCCCGACGTCGGTCATGCGCAGGCGCGTGAATTACCTGACTTCACCGAATTGGTCGAGCGGGTTGGCCCAGCGGTGGTGAATATCCGCACTTCTGAGCGAGTGCGCGCCGGGGCCAATGGTTCGCCCGAAATGGATGAGCAGATGCAGGAATTTCTGCGTCGCTTTGGTATCCCGCTGCCGAATCAACGGCGTGGTGCGCCGCGCGGCGGCAATGGCAATAACGGCGCCGAGGATGACCAGCCTCAGCGTCGAGGTGTCGGCTCCGGCTTTATTCTGAGCGCCGATGGTTATGTGATGACCAATGCCCACGTGGTGCAAGGCGCTGATGATGTCTGGGTCACTTTGACGGACAAGCGCGAGTTCAAGGCCAAGTTGATCGGCTCGGACCGTCGCACTGATGTGGCCGTGCTGAAGATCGAGGCCAATGCTTTGCCGGCGGTGAAGATTGGCGAGGTGAGTCGCCTCAAGGTGGGTGAGTGGGTGATGGCGATCGGCTCGCCATTCGGCTTCGACAACACGGTGACGGCCGGCATCGTCAGCGCCAAGGCACGGGACACCGGCGACTTCCTGCCCTTTATTCAAACCGACGTGGCCATCAACCCCGGTAACTCTGGCGGTCCTTTGTTGAATATGCGCGGCGAAGTGGTCGGGATCAATTCCCAGATCTACAGTCAGTCGGGTGGCTTCATGGGGATCTCGTTTGCGATCCCGATCGATGAGGCGATTCGTGTTTCCGATCAATTGCGCGGCAATGGTCGTGTGGTTCGAGGCTTCATTGGCGTCGCTCCAGATGATCTGAGTAAAGATGTGGCCGAAGCGATCGGCTTGGGCAAGCCGACCGGCGCCTTGATTCGCAGCGTGACGGCCGGAGGGGCTGCCGACAAGGCGGGCATCGAGGGCGGAGACGTGATCACCAAGTTCGACGGCAAGGTGATCGACAAGGCCAGCGATCTGCGCCGCGTTGTGGCGGCCCTGAAGCCGGGCAGCAAGGCGGTGGTGCAGGTGTTCCGCCGCGGTGCCTACAAGGACCTGAACATTGCGATCGCCGAAATGCCCGATGACGGCTCGGCGCGACGCGCAGGGGGCGATTCTTCGGAAGGCAAACCGGCCGGAGGTGCGGCTGCTCTGGGTCTGCAGGTGTCCGAGATCCCTGAGCCTCAAAAGCGCGAACTGAAGTTGCGCTCGGGCGTGCGAGTGGATGCCGCCAGCGGAGTCGCCGCACGCGCGGGCTTGCGCGAGGGGGACCTGATTCTGGCGGTGGACAACAACGAGGTCACCAGCGTCAAGCAATTCCAGGCTGTGATGAGCAAGCTGGAGAAGGCCAAGACCATCAATCTGATGGTGCGTCGCGATGAGGTGGTGAGCTTCGTCTTGTTGAAGCCTGCTGCTAAATAGGGCTTTTGGCGCCGACCTTGTTGAGGGAGGCCTCCCGGTTTAGCTGACTGAGCTGGGGGGTCTTTTCATATGGTGGATGGATCGCCGGGCGACTTGAGCCGGTATTGACCGTCAACTTTGTGCCGTTTGGTACCTTGAGGCAAGATTTGCTGTGGACAAACTTTGAGGCCAAGGCGCGATTGTTGGCTTGCTCGGATAGAATCTCGGCCTTGTAGCCTTGGTTTGCGGGGTCTGGAGGCAGCAAAACCCAGGTTGTTTGGTTTGGCCTAATTCATCCACAAGTTGTTCATTGAATTGTGTGGATAAGGTGTGGATAATTTTGATGTTGGCGAGCCGCAACGTTAGGGATTCCAGTCCCGGTGCGGCTTCCGGTTCTTGCCTTTTGGCTACAATGAACGCCCAACATGCAGTTGCCATACGTTTTGTTGGAAGGCGCGTCACCGTTTCGACGTGCCTTTTTTTTAGCTTCAGCACGGCGCTCCGCGCCTTCATATCGCTCCGCGATTTGAGCTTGCGCTGCAACGGCAATGCCGTTGTGTCATCTGGCACAGCGCACTTAAGAACAGCATGAATCACATCCGCAATTTCTCCATCATCGCCCACATCGACCACGGCAAAAGCACGCTGGCGGATCGCATCATTCAACGTTGCGGCGGCCTGTCCGATCGCGAGATGGAGGCACAGGTGCTGGACTCGATGGACATCGAGCGTGAGCGCGGCATCACCATCAAAGCGCAAACCGCTGCGCTGCAATACAAGGCCAAAGACGGCAAGGTCTACAACCTGAACCTGATCGACACACCGGGCCACGTGGACTTCTCTTATGAAGTCAGCCGTTCGCTGTCGGCCTGTGAGGGCGCGTTGTTGGTGGTTGATGCCAGCCAAGGCGTTGAAGCGCAGACCGTGGCCAACTGCTACACCGCGCTGGACCTCGGCGTTGAAGTCGTGCCGGTGTTGAATAAGATGGATTTGCCCAATGCAGATCCTGAGAACGCCAAGGAAGAAATCGAAGACGTCATCGGCATCGATGCGACCGATGCGATTCCTTGTAGCGCCAAGACCGGCATGGGCATCGATGAAATCATCGAAGCCGTGATCGCCCGCATGCCGCCGCCCAAGGGTTTGGTCGACGCACCGCTGCGCGCCATGATCATTGACTCCTGGTACGACGCCTATGTGGGCGTGGTGATGCTGGTGCGCGTGGTCGACGGCACGCTGAAGAAGGGTGACCGCATCCGCATGATGGCCTCCAACGCCGTCTACCCCGCTGACAATCTCGGCGTGTTTTCGCCGAAGTCGGAAAGCCGCGATCAGCTCAATGCGGGTGAGGTGGGCTTCATCATCGCCGGCATCAAGGAACTGCAAGCGGCCAAGGTGGGTGACACCATCACAGTCGACAAGAAGTTGCCCAACAACCTCGGCCCCGCAGAAGCGGCCTTGCCAGGCTTCAAGGAAATTCAGCCGCAGGTGTTTGCCGGTCTGTACCCGACCGAAGCGAGCGAGTACGACCAGCTGCGCGACGCGCTGGAAAAGCTCAAGCTGAACGACTCTTCCTTGCGTTACGAGCCCGAGGTGTCTCAAGCGCTGGGCTTTGGTTTCCGTTGCGGCTTCTTGGGCCTCTTGCACATGGAAATCGTGCAAGAACGCTTGGAGCGTGAGTTCGACCAAGACCTGATCACCACCGCGCCGAGCGTGGTCTATGAGGTGGTGTTGTCGAACGGCGATGTGATCGAGGTCGAGAACCCGTCCAAGATGCCGGAGTTGGGGCAGATCCAGGAGATCCGCGAGCCCATCGTGACCGTGCATCTCTATATGCCGCAAGACTACGTCGGCCCAGTGATGACGCTGGCCAATCAGAAGCGCGGCAATCAAATGAATATGGCCTACCACGGCCGTCAGGTCATGCTGACCTATGAGATGCCGTTGGCCGAGATCGTGCTGGACTTCTTTGACAAGCTCAAGAGCGTCTCGCGCGGTTACGCGTCGATGGACTATGAGTTCAAGGAGTACCGCGCCTCCGATGTGGTCAAGGTGGACATCTTGATCAACGGCGACCGGGTCGATGCCTTGTCCATCATCGTGCACCGCCTGCAAAGCCAGTTCCGCGGCCGCGGTGTGGCCGCCAAGATGCGCGAGCACATCCCGCGCCAGATGTATGACGTGGTAATTCAGGCCGCCATTGGCTCCAACATCATTGCGCGCGAGAACATCAAGGCGATGCGCAAGAACGTGCTGGCAAAATGTTATGGCGGTGACGTCTCGCGTAAGCGCAAGCTGCTTGAGAAGCAAAAGGCCGGTAAGAAGCGCATGAAGCAGATCGGCTCGGTCGAAGTGCCTCAGGAAGCGTTCCTGGCTATTTTGCAAGTTGAAGACTGAAATCCTTTCCCAACCAAGATCGATTGATTGATGAGTGCTCTGACCGGAATTCTTTACGCCATCCTCGTCGCCTATTTGGGGGGCTGGTACACCGGCTACTGGAGCGGCAATTTCTCTCTTCTGCTCTTCATCCTGACCGTGGTGACGCTGGCCTATTGGCTGGCCGAGCGTTTCCATTTCCAGCCCAAGCGTGAGCGCGCTGCAGCACTGCTGTTGGAGAGCGATGCCAAGCGCCGTCAGACGCTGGCGGAGCAGGGCATCGCGCGTGTGGATGGTGACGTTGAAGGCGCGCGTCAGCAAATCCTCCAGCAACCCTGGTGGCTCGATTGGACCGCAGGTCTCTTCCCGGTGATCTTGGCCGTGTTCCTGTTGCGCTCTTTCTTGTTCGAGCCGTTCAAGATTCCCTCGGGTTCGATGGTGCCGACGCTCTTGGTGGGTGACCTGATCCTGGTTAACAAGTTCCATTACGGTGTGCGCCTGCCGGTGATCAACAAAAAGATCATCAGCAACAACGAGGTCAAGCGTGGCGATGTGATGGTGTTCCGCTGGCCGGAAGACACCAGCATTGACTTCATCAAGCGTGTGGTGGCCTTGCCTGGCGATGAAATCAAGTACCTGAACCAGCGCCTCTATATCAACGGCGAGTTGGTGCCGGTGCAAGCGCAGGGCGACTTCTACGATGAAAGCTCGATGGCTTACCGCCCGCGCTTCACCGAGAAGCTGGGCGAGAAGGAGCATCAGTTGCTGGTGGACCCCCAGCGCTCGCCCTTGTTTCATCCCAATCGCAAGGACGGCCCTTTCCCCTTCCAAGAAAACTGCAAGTACAGCCCCGAGGGCGTGACCTGCAAAGTGCCCGCCGGTCACTACTACATGATCGGTGACAACCGCGACAACTCCGGCGATTCGCGCTTCTGGGGTTTTGTGCCGGATGAAAACATCGTCGGCAAGGCCTTTTTTGTTTGGATGAATTTCGGTAATCTCAAGCGCATTGGCGCTTTCAATTGAGTCGGGTCGTGGCGCCTTCGGGCTTTCCGTATCAACGCAAGGGAACTGGAACTATGGGGCTTCGCAAGCTTGTTGGAATTCGGTCACGCAGTGCTGCTCACGCAGGTGGGCGGCGCCAGCAGCGTGGCGTCAGCCTGCTCGGCCTGTTGTTCTGGGGTGTGGTGGTGGCGTTCGCCGGAGTGGTGGCAGCACGTGTCTTGCCCACGGTGTTGGAGTTCTACACCATCCAACGTGTGGTGGACCGCATTGCCGCTTCGAATCCGGCTACCGTCCCGGCCGTGCGCGCCGACTTTGAGCGCGCGCAGCAGGTCGAGTATTCGATGGTCAGCGTGGCGCCCAAGGACTTGGTCGTGACCAAGGAAAACGACAAATTGCAGATCAGCTTTGCCTACGACAAGCAAATCGAATTGGGCGGCCCCGTCTTCCTGTTGATCAAATACGCTGGGCGTTCACGCTGAGTGTCTGAGCCTTGCCCCTCATGAGTCCGCAACTCCTTGGTCTTCAACGCCGACTGGGTCACCAGTTCAAGCAGCCGGAGCTGTTGACGCGTGCGCTGACGCACCGCAGCTTCAGCGCCGACCACAATGAGCGCCTGGAGTTCTTGGGTGATGCGGTGCTGAGCCTGGCGGTGTCGAGCCTGTTGTACGAGCGTTTCGCTGGCTCCGATGAAGGTGACCTGACCCGAATCCGCGCCCATCTGGTGCGTGAAGACAGTCTGCATCGCCTGGCTTTGTCGCTGGATCTGCCCCAGGTCTTGCGCATCAGCGAGGGCGAGGCCAAGGGGGGCGGTGCACAGCGACCGTCTATCTTGGCCGATGCCACCGAGGCCTTGATCGGCGCGACCTTTGTTGATGGCGGCTACACTGCAGCCTTGGCGGTGGTGCGAAGTCTGCTGGCCGAAGTGATCAGCAGCGCCTCGGGCGCCGACAACTGGGCCAAAGATGCCAAGACAGCGCTGCAGGAGTGGCTGCAAGCGCGCAAGCTCAGCGTGCCGGCCTACCGCATTACCGAGACCCGTGGGCAAGCGCATGCGCAGACCTTCGAGGTGGAATGTGCCGTTGCTTCCTTGCGCGTGGCCACACGCGGAGAAGGCCGCTCGCGCCGTGTCGCAGAACAAGATGCCGCCCGTCGATTGCTCGACGAATTGATTGCCCGTGACAAGCCAGGCGCTGGCTTGCGCGACTGAAGGAGCCGGCTTCGTGCCGCCCAAACCATGACAGAAAACACAAAGCCGATGGATGCCGATTCGACGGACGGCGCGGCCGAATCTCATGACGCGCAGTCCTTGCCGCAACGCTGTGGCCTGATCGCGATTGTCGGCCGGCCCAACGTCGGCAAATCGACCTTGCTCAACGCCCTGGTGGGCCAAAAGGTTAGCATCACCTCAGACAAGGCGCAGACCACCCGCCACCGCATCACCGGCGTGCGCACGGTGGACGAGGCGCAGTTTGTCTTCGTCGACACCCCGGGCTTCCAGATGAAGCATAACGCGGCACTCAACCGCACCCTGAATCGCACCGTGCACAGCGTCTTGGGCGATGTGGATCTGGTGCTGTATGTGCTGGAAGCAGGGCGCTTCGGCCTCGATGATGCCAAGGTCTTGTCGCTGTTGCCGGAAGACAAGCCGGTGGTGATGATCGCCAACAAGCTTGATGCGGTGCAGCGCCGCGCCGAACTGGCGCCCTGGCTGAAAAGCATGCAAGAGCGCCGCAACTTCAGCGAGTTCGTACCGCTTTCGGCCAAGAAGGAAGCCGACGTTGCGCGCCTGTTCAAGATCCTCAAGCCCTACTTGCCCGAGCAGGGATGGTTCTACGAGGAAGATGCGCTGACCGATCGCTCCGAGAAGTTCCTGGCCAGTGAAATCATCCGTGAAAAGCTGTTCCGCTTGACCGGCGACGAACTGCCCTACACCTCGACCGTCATCATCGATAAATGGGAAGACGAGGGCGAGCTGCGTCGCATCTCCGCCTCCATCGTGGTGGAGCGTGACGCCCACAAGGGCATGATCATCGGCCAAGGTGGTGAACGCCTGAAGCGCATCGGCTCAGAAGCACGCCAGGAACTCGAGCACCTGATGCAGGGCCGTGTGTTCTTGGAGTTATGGGTCAAGGTTCGCTCCGGCTGGGCCGATACCGAAGAGCATTTACGGACCTACGGTTACGAGTGAAGTCGCGCTCGCCCAGCGTTCAGCAGGCCTTTGTCCTGCATCACTATGACTGGAGCGAGTCCAGTCTGATTCTGGACCTGTTCACCCGCGAGCAGGGGCGCATGGCCGTCGTGGCGAAAGGGGCCAAACGCCCCTATTCACAGCTGCGCCCGGTGCTGCTGCCGTTTCAACGCATCCAAGTGAGCTTGGCCAAGCCGGCCAAGACTGCAGCGGGTGAGGCTGCGGCTGAAGTGGTGACCCTGCGCGGGGCGGAGTGGGTCGGTGGCAGCACCTTGCCGGCGGGCGCCGCTTTGTTCTCGGGTTATTACATGAACGAGCTGCTGCTCAAGCTGTTGGCTCGGCAAGACCCGCACCCGCAGTTGTTCGATGCCTATGCGGACAGCCTGCCGCACCTGCATGCCAATGAGGACGCGCAGTCGCAGTCGGCCTTGCGTGCCTTTGAATTGCGATTGCTGCGCGAGCTGGGTTTGCTGCCGGACCTGAGCCTGTCGACCGTGACGCAGGCGCCGCTGCAGCCCGAGCGCCGCTATATGTTGAACGCCGAAGCCGGCGTGCTGCCGCCCACGGCCGAGGCCGCCAGCTTTGGTGCCGATGAGTTGGTGCATCTGCAGGCGGCGCTATTGCATGGCAGCATGGCCGCCTTACGGCAGGCTTGTGCGCCCATCTTGCCCGCCTTGCGCAGCAGCTTGCGTGGCTTGCTTCACTATCATCTGGGGCAGCGGCCGCTGCGCACCCGGCAGGTGATGCTGGACCTGCAAAAGCTGACGGATTGATGCGACGTTTCACACATCGGGCTATGACTCGAATACAGACAGAGAGCTTCAGATGAACCCCTTGCTTGCCCCTGAATCCCACTCATCGCATGGCGCGGTGCGATGCGCCTTGTCCGTCAACGTCAACAAGGTGGCCTTGCTGCGAAATACCCGCCATCTGGGCATTCCCAGCGTGGTGCGTGCGGCCGAAGCTTGCCTGCTGGCCGGAGCACAGGGCATCACCGTGCATCCTCGGCCCGATGCGCGTCATATCCGCAGCGCAGACGTTCATGACTTGGCGGCCTTGATGCAGCAGTGGCCCCATGCCGAGTACAACATCGAGGGCAATCCGACCCAAAACTTGATGGACTTTGTGCGCAGGGTGCGGCCGCATCAGGTGACCTTTGTGCCCGATTCCGAAGACCAATTCACCTCCGATCATGGTTGGCAATTCCCCGCGGACATGGAGCGCTTGCGCCCCTTGGTGGCCGAGGCCAAAGCCTGCGGCGTGCGCGTCAGCCTGTTTATGGATCCCGTCCCGGAAGCGATGGCCTTCGTGGCCGAATTGGATGCAGATCGGGTCGAGCTTTATACCGAGACCTTTGCCAGCGCGTACGGCAGCGAAACTGAGGTTGAGGTCTTGGCTGGTTTTACCCGCACCGCTCAGGCAGCACTTGCCGTTGGGCTGGGCATCAATGCCGGCCATGACCTGAATCGCGATAACTTGACGCGTTTCTTGCAGGCCGTACCTGGCGTGCAAGAGGTGTCGATCGGCCATGCCTTGGTGGCCGATGCCCTGGAACTCGGCTACAGCGAGACCGTGCGCGACTATCTGCGCTGTATTCAGCGTGCCTATGCTGCCTGAAGTCTGAGATGAGCAAGACCAAGTCCAATTTTCTCGACCTGCGCCCGGCCCAACCCGAGGACGCCCTGCGCATTGCAGCCTTGGCACGCTGGGTATGGCTGGACCGTTACGCAGCCGAGGGCGGCGTGAACAGCACGGTGGCCGAGTTTTTGAAGCGTGACTTTGATGAGCAGGTGCTGCGCCAGTCCATCGATTTGAATCGGCACTGGCTGATCGAACGTGGCGACACCTTGCTGGCCTGGGCGCATCTGGACGACAGTGCGGTGTGCCCCGTGTCGCTGTCAGGCGCAGCGGTCGAACTCAAGCGCTTGTATGTGGCTCCGCACAGCCAGGGCCAAGGCCTGGGTCTCAAATTACTGCACCAGGCGCGCCAAGAGTGGCCTGATCGCAGCCTTTGGTTGACAGCCTGGGTAGGCAATGAAGATGCGCTGCGCTTTTACCGCCGCGAGGGTGCGAGTCTTTGGGGCGAGGACTGGTTTGAGTTGGGTGGCCAACAGCATCGCAATGAGTTGCTGGGGTGGCCGCCGTTGGAGCCAGAGGCATGATTTACGGTATCGGCACCGATGTCTGCGACATCCGCCGAATTCGTGACACCCTGGAGCGGCGCGGCGAACGATTCGCGGAGAAGGTCTTGGGTCCGCATGAAATGCAGGTCTTCCGGGAGCGCAGCGCCCGTGTCGCGGCGGGCGGCGTGGCTTATCTGGCCACCCGCTTCTCGGCCAAAGAAGCATTTTCCAAAGCCATCGGCATGGGCATGCGCATGCCCATGACTTGGCGCGACTGCGAGATCGTCAAGGCCCCCAGCGGCAAGCCGGGGATCCTTTTGCATAACGGCCTCGCCGCATGGTTTGAAGCCAAGGGCTTGAAGGCGCATGTCAGCGTCAGTGATGAAACCGATTACGCCACCAGTTTCGTGGTGGTTGAAACCAAAGAATGAAGGACGCCTCCGCCATGCCAACCCACTCGCACGCGCCCCTGGTCATTGATGTTGCCGGGCTGCGCCTGAGCAGGATTGAGCGTAAACGCCTGACCCATCCTTTGGTTGGCGGTTTGATTTTGTTCGCGCGCAATTTTGAAAGTCGTGCGCAGCTGACTTTGCTGACGTCCGAAATCAAATCGATTCGGCCTGACTTGTTGATCACCGTGGACCATGAGGGTGGCCGGGTACAGCGTTTTCGCAGCGATGGTTTCACCCATTTGCCGCCGATGCGCAGCCTGGGCGCTTTGTGGATGGAAGACGCCATGGCCGCGACCCAGGCCGCAACAGCGGCGGGTTATGTGATGGGCTCTGAGTTGCGTGCCTGTGGCGTTGACTTAAGTTTTGCCCCGGTGCTGGACCTGGACTACGGTGAGAGTTCGGTGATCGGTGAGCGCAGCTTCCATCGCGATCCCCGCGTGGTGGCGCTCTTGGCCAAGAGTGTGGCGCATGGCTTGTTGATCGCAGGCATGGGCAGTTGCGGCAAGCACTTCCCAGGGCATGGCTTTGTGAAGGCGGATTCGCATGTCGATGTCCCTGTGGACCGGCGCAGCCTCAAGGCGATCTTGGCCGAGGATGCCAAGCCTTTTGAATGGTTGAACCTGAGCTTGTCGGCGGTGATGCCGGCGCATGTCATTTATCCGAAAGTGGATACGCTGCCGGCAGGCTTCAGCTCTCGTTGGTTGCAAGAGATCTTGCGTGAGCGTTTGGGCTTTGGTGGCTTGATCTTCAGTGACGATTTGGGGATGCGAGGTGCCCGCGTGCTGGAAGGCCGCGAGATTGGTTTTACCGAGGCGGCCATTGCTGCCTTGCACGCGGGGTGCGATTTGGCTCTGCTGTGCAATCAGTCGGTCGAAGACGACGGACAGGCGATCGATGAGGTCTTGCTGCAATTGAGCGAGGCGGCCCAGCAAGGCAGGTGGTTGCCAAGCGAGGAAAGCGAAGGTCGGCGTCAACTGATCCTGCCCGAGAAAGCCCCGTTGACCTGGGACGAGCTGATGCACGACCCTGCCTATCATCAGGCCTTGCAGCAATTGGCCTGAAGTAAGCAGAGCTGCGTTTGACTGTTGTCGGCACATTGCGGACATCCGACTTGGAGCGACTGCTTGCCAGCCTTAGCGAAAGAGCAAAGGCTGTGGTTGAGCAGGCCGACTGGGCACTCTGCCCCGCTCCTGCCTGGTCCAGTGGACCAGCCCTTCGCTAGGCTCAAGCCGTCCTCAGGACGCCTTGAGTCCGAGCTCAGTCCCCCGCCCCGGGCTTGCGCCCGGGTCTCCGCCTTTACCTCGCGGTTCAGAGCGCCCAGCCGTCCCGCTCCCGCAGGATTGGTCGTTGCGCAAGAAGAATCGCCGAGGGCGTCGGGGGTACGGTGAAGCGAAGTAAAGGGGGAGGGTCTGGCGCAGCCGGAGCCGGAGGACATGAGCGGAACCGTGCGCCCGATGGCTTCGGCAAGAGGAACACTAAAGTCCGCAAAGTGCCGACTACCGCCATACCCATCTGCAAACCTTAACTCCAAGTCGGCGGCTTGGGATGCAAGCGCGCCATGGCCAGCGTGTCCACATAGGCGCCATTGCGCAAGGCATAGGCTTTCATCCGGCCTTCTTGCACAAAGCCGAAGTGTTCATACAGAGCGATGGCTCGCGCGTTGTCGGCATAGACGGTCAACTCGGTGCGCAAGACTTGACCCCAGTTGTCGGCGTAGTCCAGCAGGGCCGCCATCATGGCTTTGCCGACGCCTTGGCCCTGGGCGCCATGCGCCACCGAAATGCCCAGCCCCATGGCGTGGCGCCGGCGCAGTGGCGCACCTACGCTGAACAAGCCGGCGCTGGCGAGCAGCTTGCCCTCGGCGTTCAAGGCCACCAAATGCAGGTCCACCTTGCCCGGCGCGGCGCCGTCTTGCAGGCGCAGCTTCCACATGTCTTCCGTCGGGTAGGGGTTTTGCAGCAAAGCACCGAAGACCTCGGGGTGGCTCATCAGTTCGGCAAACCCGGCGGCATCGCTGACTTGGGCGCGGCGTATGGTGATCTGCATGTCTCTCAAGCTCCTTGTGGGTGGGGTGGTGGACCGGTGGGGACGGAAAAACAAAAAAGCCCGCTGTGTCAGCGGGCTTTTCGTCGGGGGAGAGTGGGGGCTCTGGTGGGCCGGGCCTCAGGGGTGCCGCTGTGGGCCTGAGGCAAGATCAGTATGGATGGCAAACATGGGCATCAACACTAGATGCGACTGATGCAGGGCGCGCACGGCCGCAGCAGCCCGGTCAGGCTGAGTGCCAAAACTGGTGTTGCTGGGGGCGGTGAAATAAGCGGCTTGCATACGCCCAGTATGCGTGGAGCCTGAAGGGCAGGTCAAGCGCATCGGTGTACCTTGTTGTCGTCTGACCTCACAGGTTGGACAAACAGGCTCCGCAGCGACAATAGCGTCACCATGCCGCGTTTGACTGTGATCCAAGCCCCGACCCTGCCTCAAACCGAGGCGACAGTGCCCATCAAGGGTCAGCGCCAGCCAGCCGAACGCTTTGCGCTGCGGGTGGCGGAGAGTGACATCGATGGTTTGGGCGTGTTTGCCGCTGAACCCATCCCGGAGCGCCGCAAGATTGGCGAGTTACGGGGTGAGTCGATCTCGGTGCGCGAGGCGCGTCGTCGCGCCAAGGGGCGCGAGCGCATTCATATCGTCGAAGTTTCGGAGACCCGCGCTGTCGATGCCACCAACGCTACCGACGCGTTGCGCCACATCAACCACAGCTGCGCGCCCAATGCCAAGCTGCGCATCAACCAAGGTCGAGTCGAGTTCTACGCCCTGCGCGATATCGAGGTGGGCGAAGAACTCTGTTGCGACTATGGCGAGAGCCACCACGAGGGGCGGCTGACCTGTCGTTGCGGCGCGCCCAACTGCTGCGGCCGCCTTTAGGACTTTTCAGTCGCTAGATTGATCAGTCATCGAGCTGACCCGAACCAACGGCCTGATTGACCGCTTGCTGCAGCCAGAAGGTGCGCAGGTCCTGCACCGAGAACAGCGCGTCGTCGAGCAAGACATTCTGGTCGACTTCCTCGTCTTCGTCGTAGGACTCGTCGATGTACGCTTCCAGCTGATCACCGGGCGGCATGGCGACTGCGGCCACGCCCATCAGCATCGCATCCAGCATCTGCGCTTCTTCGCTCTCATCGTCGAAGACGTACCAGTCTTGCTCATTGTCTTCAACGGCCTGCATAAAGCCTTCGACCCACATCAAGCCGGCCGGGGGCAATTGCTCCAACTGCTCTTGAGTCAACACGCCTTGGCTCAAGAGGCTGGCCTTGGTGGCTTCGTCGAACTCGGTGATCAGCGGTTCCAACAGCATGGCTTCCGGGTCGGCAGCCAAACCTTCTGGGTCCAGCGCTTCGCCGATTTCATTCCAGCGCTCATGCAAAACGCTCATGAACTCTTCGGTGGCGTCTTGCTCGTCCAGGGCATCGGCCCAGTCGTCGCCAAACAATGCGTCCATCGCTTGCAGCGGGCCGTTGTCGCCGGGGCCGCAAATCAGCGCGGTCAGGTAGCCGTCCAGCGTGTCGATGGGCACCGCGTCTTGGTCTTCGGGCGTGGCCGCGACCAAGATCTGGAGAAGGGCGGCCAAACGCTCGGCGTTGGCGTGGTCAATGGTGCTTTCGTTCATAGCAGGCTCCTGAAAACCGGTGGGGAATGAGTTTGCAAAAAAGAACAAAGGCCCTCGGGTGTTGACGTCCCGAGGGCCTTTGTCGTGTTCATCGAAGATTAGAGCTTGTCGCTGACCCAGCCCGCCACGCTGGCCAGAGCGCCCGGCAGGGCTGCGGGCTGCGTGCCGCCGGCCATGGCCAGATCAGGTTTGCCGCCGCCCTTGCCGCCGCATTGCTGGGCCACATAACTGACCAGCTCGCCGGCCTTGAGCCCGCGGGCGATGTAGTCGGCGGTGACACCGGCCGAGAGGTTGACCTTGTCGCCATCGACCGAGGCCAAGACGATGATGGCCGAGTGCATCTTGTCGCGCAACTTGTCGATGGTTTCACGCAATGTCTTGGCGTCGGCGCCGTCGAGCGTGGCCGTCAGCACCTTGGCACCTTTGACGTCCACGGCTTGCGTCATCAAGTCATTGCTTTGCGCGGCGGCCAGGCGGCTCTTGGCGCTGGCCAGTTCTTTCTCCAGCGCCTTCACTTGATCCAGCACTGCATGCAGGCGCGGCTCCAACTCGGTGGGCGAGGTCTTCAGCGTACCGGCGGCACGGCTGAGCGTACCTTCGAGTTGCTGCAGATAGGCCAGCGCGTTGTCGCCGGTAACGGCTTCAATGCGGCGCACGCCAGCGGCCACGCCGCCTTCGGAAACAATCTTGAACAGGCCGATATCGCCGGTGGCCTTGACGTGGGTGCCGCCGCAGAGTTCCTTCGAAGTGCCGATGCTCAGCACTCGCACGGTTTCGCCGTACTTCTCGCCGAACAACATCATGGCGCCGCTCTTTTGCGCGTCGTCCAGGGCCATCACTTCGGCCTTGGCGCCGGAGTTGGCCAGGATCTCGGCATTCACGATGGCTTCGATCTTGGCGATTTCTTCCGCGCTGACCGGGGCGTTGTGGGCAAAGTCAAAACGGGTGCGTTCTGCATTCACCAGCGAGCCCTTTTGCTGCACATGGCTGCCCAGCACTTCGCGCAAGGCTTTGTGCATCAGGTGGGTGGCGCTGTGGTTGCGCACGCTCTTGATGCGCTGCTCGGCGTTGACGCGGGCCACAAAGCTGTCGCCCACGCTGACCGAGCCTTCCAGCACGCGGCCATGGTGGCCGAAGACATCGGCCTGGATCTTCAGCGTGTCTTCCACGGCGAAGCGGCTGCTCGGGTTGCGCAGATCACCGGAGTCGCCGGCTTGGCCGCCGCTCTCGGCGTAGAAGGGCGTGTGGTCCAGCACGACCACCGCGTCGTCGCCGGCATTGGCGGAAGTCACGCTGACACCGTCGATGTAGACGGCGGTGACCTTGGAGGTCTCGCAGACCAGGTGCTCGTAGCCGTGGAAGGCGGTGGGCGCGCCGCTGTAGGCCAGACCCTGGGCCATCTTGAACTTGCCAGCGGCGCGGGCTTGTTCGCGTTGGCGGGCCATGGCGGCGTCAAAGCCGGCTTGGTCCACGGTCACGCCGCGCTCGCGGCAGACGTCGGCGGTCAGGTCGACCGGGAAGCCAAAGGTGTCGTGCAGCTTGAAGGCGAGTTCGCCGTCGAGTTGCTTGGTTTCGGGCGTCAGAGCACCTTCCAGGATTTCCATGCCATTGGCGATGGTCTGGAAGAAACGTTCTTCTTCTTGCTTGAGCACCTCGGTCACGCGGGCTTGGGCCTGGCGCAGCTCGGGGTAGGCCTCGCCCATCTGGTTGACCAACTCGGCCACGATCTTGTGGAAGAAGGGGGTGCGGGCGCCCAACTTATAGCCGTGGCGGATGGCGCGGCGGGCGATGCGGCGCAGCACATAACCGCGACCTTCATTGCCAGGGATCACGCCGTCGACGACGGTGAAGCTGCAAGCGCGAATGTGGTCGGCGATGACCTTCAGCGAGGCGCTGTCCTTGTCGCAATCTTGAGCGCCGGAGCTGTCCACGGCCGCCTTGGCCGCGGCCAGCAGGGCCACAAAAGTGTCGATCTCGTAGTTCGAGTGCACATGTTGCAGCACGGCGGCCAGGCGCTCCAGGCCCATGCCGGTATCGACCGAAGGCTTGGGCAGCTTGTGCATCACGCCGTCTTCAGTCCGGTTGAACTGCATGAAGACGTTGTTCCAGATCTCGATGTAACGGTCGCCGTCTTCGTTCGGGCTGCCCGGAGGGCCGCCGGCCACATCGGGGCCGTGGTCGTAGAAGATCTCGGTGCATGGGCCGCAAGGGCCGGTGTCGCCCATCATCCAGAAGTTATCGGACATGTAGCGGCCGCCCTTGTTGTCGCCGATGCGCACGATGCGCTCGGCGGGCACGCCCACCACTTTGTTCCAGATCTCGTAAGCCTCGTCGTCTTCAGCGTAGACGGTGACCCAGAGCTTCTCGGCCGGCAGATTGAACTTAGTGGTCAGCAGCTCCCAGGCGTAGGAGATGGCGTCGTGCTTGAAATAGTCTCCGAAGCTGAAGTTGCCCAGCATTTCGAAGAAGGTGTGGTGGCGGGCGGTGTAGCCGACGTTGTCCAGGTCGTTGTGCTTGCCGCCGGCGCGGATGCACTTCTGGCTGGTGGTGGCGCGGGTGTAGGCGCGCTTGTCAAAGCCCAAGAACACGTCCTTGAACTGGTTCATGCCCGCATTGGTGAACAGCAGCGTGGGGTCGTCGCCCGGCACGACCGGGCTGGAGGCCACGATCTGATGACCTTTGCTTTCGAAGAACTTCAGAAAGGTCTGACGTATTTCTGCTGCTTTCATTCCCGGGCTTTCTGCTGGAACCGCGCCCTGGCTCATCACCTTTGGACGCAGTAAATACTTGATTTTTCGGAGCTTTTGATTATAGGGGCGGGCCCTTCGCTGAGCCCCCGTCGAAACGGTTAGAGTCTTGTCTCAAGAACCGCAGATAGAACAGAGAGAACCCTTCATGGATGCCAAGACTTCACCGCTGAGCCAACTCGAAGACGCCAGCCTGCTGCGCACGCAGGCCTTGATCAATGGCGAATGGGTCAGCGGCAATGAACGATTTGCCGTCAACGATCCCGCCACCGGCGCCTTGCTGGCCGAGGTGGCGAACCTGGGCGCCAGCGAGGCCGAAGCTGCCATCGCCGCCGCCAATCGGGCGCTGGCCCCCTGGCGCAGCAAGACGGCCAAGGAGCGCGCCGGCATCTTGATGCGTTGGCACCAATTGCTGATGAAGCATGCCGACGACCTCGCTCGCATCATGACGGCCGAGCAGGGCAAGCCGCTGGCCGAAGCGCGCGGCGAGGTGGTTTACGGCGCCAGCTTCATCGAATGGTTTGCCGAAGAAGGCAAGCGGGTTTACGGCGAGACCATCCCCACCACCGACAACAACAAACGCTATCTGGTCATCAAGCAGGCCATGGGTGTCTGTGCGGCCATCACGCCCTGGAACTTCCCGGTGGCCATGATCACCCGCAAGGTGGCGCCAGCGCTCGCAGCCGGTTGCACCGTGGTGATCAAGCCGGCCGAAGCCACGCCCTTGTCGGCGCTGGCGGTGGCGGAACTGGCGCAGCGCGCCGGCATGCCGGCCGGCGTCTTGAATGTGCTGAGTGCCGATGCGGCCAACTCCATCGCCATCGGTCATGTGCTTTGCGACAGCGATGTGGTGCGCCATCTGTCCTTCACCGGCTCCACCGAGGTGGGCCGCATCCTGGCCAAGCAATGCGCGCCGACGATCAAAAAGCTGTCCTTAGAGTTGGGCGGCAATGCGCCTTTCATCGTGTTTGATGATGCCGACCTCGACAGCGCGGTCGATGGCGCCATCGCCAGCAAGTACCGCAATGCCGGCCAGACCTGTGTGTGCGCCAATCGCCTCTATGTGCAAGAAGGCGTGTACGAGGCCTTTATCGAGAAGCTGGCGCTCAAGGTCGGGGCGCTGAAGCTGGGCAATGGCTTTGAGCCGGGCGTGAATGTGGGCCCGCTGATCGATGAGGCGGCCATGGCCAAGGTGGAGTCGCATGTGGCGGACGCCATGGCGCTAGGCGCGCGGCTGCTGGTCGGCGGCAAGCGAGCCACAGAGGCTGGTGCGCAGTTTTTTGAACCGACGCTCTTGGCCGATGTGACGCCGGCGATGCTTTGCTCGCGCGAAGAGACCTTTGGCCCGCTGGCCCCGGTGTTCAAGTTCTCGACCGAGGCGGAAGTGATTGCCCTGGCCAATAACACCGAGTTCGGCCTGGCCAGCTATTTCTACAGCCGCGATATCGGCCGCGTCTTCCGCGTCGGCGAGGCGCTGGAGTACGGCATGGTGGGCGTCAACACCGGCTTGATTGCCAGCGCCGAAGTGCCATTTGGCGGCGTCAAGCAAAGCGGCCTGGGCCGTGAAGGCGCGCACCAAGGCATGGACGACTATGTGGAGATCAAATACCTCTGCCTGGGCGACATCCAGAAGTGAGGCTCTGCAGATAAATAAAAAAGCCGCAGAGCGCGAACGCTTTGCGGCTTTGAGGAGCGAGAAAGTGAAATAGAAGACCGGCGCTTTGTGAGCTCCGGTCTTTTTTCTTGCCCGTGCTTAGTTGAAGTCGGCGCTCAGGCTGACCGAGACGAAGCGGGGGGCGCCCAGATAGTAGGTAGGGGTGTCGACGCCCTTGTTCGGCAAGGCCACTGCGTTCACACGAGTGCCGCCGTTCGGATTGCGATACTGGGCGTTCAACACGTTGGCGATGTTGAAGCGCAGCTGGGGGGTGCTCATCCAGCCCACATTGTTGAAGGTGTAGCCGGCGGCAAAGTCCACCACATTGAAGCTCGGTGCCGACTCGTCGTTCATCAAAGTGGCGTACTGCTTGCCGGTGTGCTTGATCTTGAAGCGAGCGTAGACCGGGCCTGAGGCGTACTGCAGCGAAGCGCCAACCATCTTCTCAGGCGTCAGCGTGAACTGATTGCCTCGGGTGACCAGTGTGACGGGTTTGCCATCGGTGCCGGCCACGATCAGGTTGTCCAGAATTTCGCTCTTTTGCAGCGTGACCGAGGCGTAGGCCGTGAAGCCACCCAGGAACGGTGCGCTGCCCGCTTCAAATTCCAGACCGCGGGTGTTCACACGACCGGCGTTGGTGTAGGTGCTGGTCTGGGTCGACGAGTCAAACGCGTTGGCTTGACGATCCTTGAAGTCGGCATTGAAGAAGGTGCCGGACAGCGAGAAATTGCGGGTCTGCAGGCGGTAGCCCAGGTCCGTCATGATGGCGGTTTCTGCCTTGGTTGCCGACACCAAATCCACGCCGCCGGTGGCATTGGGCTTCACATTGCTGCCGGTGAACGCGAAGTTCGGCGGTGCACGGAAGTTCTTGGCCACATTGAAGAACACTTGCTGCTGTGCGTCCAGCATGAAGCGGGCGCCGATTTGCGGCAGCACTTCACTGTAAGACTTCTGCAGGTTGTAGCTGATGGTGCCGCCTTCGTTGGCCGTATTGGTCACATCACGCTTGACGGTCGGGGCACGCAGGCCCAGCGACAGCAGACCACGGTCGCCCATGAAGCTGATGTTGTCGCTGACGTAAGCTTGATAGGCCGTGCTCTTGGTTTCCCAGTCGCGGCCTTGGTAGGTTGAACCATCGGGGCGCAGGATTTGACCGTTTTGCAGCCACACATCGGTGGAGCTGCCATCATCATTGACCTTGACGGCCGGCTGAGTTTGACGGTGGGTGGCCTTCTCAAACCAGACGCCGACGCGCAGCTGATGGTCGCCCATGGTCTTGTTCAGCTCGGTGGTGATGCCAGGACGCGAGGTCTTGGTCACGCTGGCGCGAGCGACGATGACCTTGTCCAAGGTGTCGCCGTCACCGTTCAGGTCGACGCCGCGCTTGGGCGTGGCGGAGTCCATGAAGGCGGTTTCAGACAGCACCACTTGTTGTGTGCCGCCGTTGCCGAAGCCGGTCCACAGATAAGGCTGAACCTTCAGGTAGGTGTTTTCGGCCAGCTTGAACGAGCCCGACACTGAGTAAATCGCGTTCTCGAAGGGGTTCTTCGACAGCTTGTAATAGGCCGGGTTGGGTCCTGTTTCGTTGTCGGCCTTGCCCTTGGTGCCTTTGATGTGGCCGGGGGTGAAGCTGGCGGAGTAGTCCCAGTTGTAGCCGTTGTCGTTCAACTGCTTCAGCGTCGGGGCCAGGAAGTTGTCGTTGATGGCGCGGTTGTAGAGCACCGAGCCGAGGATGGTGTTCTCATTGCCCAAGTCCCAACGGAAGGCCGCATCAACGTGGTCCTTGGTGGCGCTGCCGGGGCCCTTCCAGTGGTCGGCCTGGGTGTGCGAGTAGCTCAGGAAGACCTTCAGCTTGTCATCGGCAAAGCGGCCGCTGTCAAAGCGCACGAAAGTGCGTGTCAAGTTCAGCATGCCCAGCGTTTGGGCAACGCGCACGCGGCGCTTGTCTTCTGGGTCGCAGGTGTTGATGCTAACGCTGCCGCCGGTGGCGCCGGCGTGGGGCGACTCGACTTCAGGGGCGCCTTGGGCCACGCTCTGCGTGCAGAGGTTTTCCTGGTCCACATACTCTTGCGGGTAGACAGCGAAGTTGCCCGAGTCATTGACCGGCACGCCGTTGATGGTGAAGCCCAGCTGGTCGGCGCCGAAGCCGCGGATGGTCATGCCGCCGCCGTACAGGCCGGTGGCGTCATGGCTGAAGGTGTTGATGCCGGGCAGCAGGGCCAGGGCTTGGAAAGGGTTGCCGGTGGCGATGTCTTTTTCGGTCGACGCCTTGGTGATGGTGCTGCGACCCTTGACGGTGTCTTCGTTCAGCATCAGTCCGGCGCCCAGCTTATTGCCTTCGCCGACGATGGTGATGGTGCCCAGACGAACCGAGTCTTCCTTGGCGCGCGGCTGAGCTTCGCTGGCCTTGTCGGCTTCAGCGGCGGCGGTTTGCGCCAGCGCGGGGCCGGCAATGACGATGGCCACGGCGGCGCTCAGCGCCGTCTTCGAAAAGCTCATCCATTGTTTTTTGTTCACGGGATTACTCCAAAAAAATACGCGACCCAACGCGTTGAAACAGATCAAAAAGACACAAAACTCAAACGACCTCGCAAACGTTTACGCGTTGGCCTTGAAAGAGGGCCCGGATCCTGCGATGCGCACCATTTAGAGGCGCCGTCGGTATCAAAACCAAAGACGTAAACGTTTGCGGATACGGAATTCCGCCAAAACTTTCTACTTGCGGAGGCATTGTGCTGTTTTTGGCCTCAGCAGGAAAACCCCTCAAGTAGGTCATCAGGCCTAAGTCTGCCCGTCTTGACGCACTCAGGCTGCCTAGCACTTACCCGAGAAGCCACAAAAAAACACATGGCGCAGGCGTAATTCGCTTCCGGCTCGGAGTGTGACAAGCCATTGTTCAAGTTCCGTGACGGTTTTTGAGGGCTGTCGCGGCTGTTGTATGCCTGCGACAGGATGGCCGCGGCGGGTGGCAATTTCCTGGCGCTAAGATCCGCCGCCCGAGCCATCTTGGTGGTGCCTGCTGGCGGAAGTCCGAGTTGTTCGTCGGCGATCCGCACTGCGCACAAAATAGGTGCCACGGCAGTTGTGGCGGCGCCCTTGCCGGGCGGCTGTCTTTCATCGTTCCGAATTTTCACGGCCGCAGGGCTGACGCTTTCATGAAGACAAAAGCCTTCGAATCGATTCAACAGACTTTGCTGCGCGAGACCGTGCCGCACTGGCTGCGTCCCAGCGGTTGGGCCGGCATGGCGCTGTTGGGCCTGGGCGTCTTGCAGGGTTGCGCCGTAAGCTCCAGCCACCCGGCGGCAGAAGCTGCGCCACGTGAGTTGACAATTTTTTCGATCAACGACTTTCATGGCCATATCCAGCCCAAGTCGCCGACGCCCTTGATGCCTCGCTTGCCCGATGCGCAGACCGGCGAGATCAAGCCCCAAGCGGCCGGGGGTGTTGCGCATCTGGCTTCGGCCATGAGCAAGTTGCGGGCTAATCGCGAGAGCAGTGTTTTTGTTGCGGCCGGCGATTTGATCGGTGCGTCGCCCTTGTTGTCGTCCTTGTTGAAAGATGAGCCCACCCTGGCGGCCATGGGCGACTTAGGACTGGTGGCCAGCGCGCTGGGCAACCATGAGTTGGATGCCGGCTTGCGCGAGTTGCAGCGCAAGGCCAATGGCGAGTGTGCCGCTGAAGGCTGCGTCTGGCCGGGCTTCAAAGGCCCAGGCTTTCCTTACCTCGCGGCTAATCTATTAGATGCACAGACCGGCAAGGCGATGTTGCCAAGCCATGTCATCAAGGAAGTGGCCGGATTCAAGGTCGCCTTTGTCGGCGCCGTGACGCGCGATACCCCCATGGTGGTGGTGCCCAAGAGCATTGTCGGGCTGCGTTTCGCCGACGAAGCCGACACTCTTAACGCCTTGATTCCGCAGCTGCGGGCCGAGGGGGCGCAGCTGCTGGTGGCGGTGATGCATGAGGGCGCCACCCACACCGGCGGCGCCAATGATCCGACCTATGCTTGCCCGGGCTTGCAGGGGCGTGGGGTCGATGTGGCCAAGCGTCTCGACCCGGCTTACGCTGTCATCATCAGCGGCCACACCCATCAGGCCTACACCTGCAAGATCAACGGCCGCCTGCTCGTGCAGGCTGGCAGTTATGGCGGTTGGGTCACGGAAAGCCGCTTGAGCTTGGATGCGCAGGGCAAGGTGCTCAGCGCCGAGGCGGTGAATCACCCGGTGTTGCAGTCGGTGTATGCACCCAATCCGGCCTTCGTGGCCCTGGTACAGCGGGCCGCCGAATTGACGGCCGCCGTGCGTAACAAGCCGGTGGCGCAACTGGCGCAGGGCGCCCAGCGCAACGCTTCTGCGCCGTTTGGTGATTCGACCTTGGGCAACTTGGTGGCCGATTCGCAACTGGCCTATGCCAAGAAGCGAGGCCCGGCCGATCTGGCCTTGATGAACCCCGGCGGCATTCGCGCCGACCTGACGGTGGAGGCCGGCCGGCCGGTGACGATGAGCGATCTGTTCGCCATTCAACCGTTCGCCAATGAGTTGGTGGTGATGACGATCAGCGGCGCGCAGCTGCGCGAGCTGCTGCAGCGGCAACTGCCCAAGGGCGATGCGCCGGCGCGCCTGCTGCAGGTTTCCAGCAGCTTGCGCTATCAATGGAGCCAGGGGCCGGATGGTGTGGCCCAACTGGGTGAAGTCAGCGTCGGCGGCCAGGCACTGGACGAGTCGCGTCGCTACCGCCTGGTGGTGAATAACTTCATGGCCGAGGGCGGTGATGGGCAAGGCGTGCTGCGCCAAGGCACTGATCGGGTCAGCATTGGTGTGGACATCGATGCCATGGTCGAGTGGTTGAGCGAGAACCCGCAGGCGGCGCAGCAAATCCAATCTGGTCGAATTGTGCGCAGATAAGTCGGGCATGTGCCTGGCCAGTTCCGCGTCAAGCGTGACGCTCTTGTTGTGCTGACCGACAATCAAGCCTGACCAGAGGAGAGGGCGCCAGTGCAAAAACTGCTGCGTGGCCTGCCGGGCGGCATGGATGCCAGTCGCTTGCGGGCCCTGATCATTGATGAAGGTGAACTGACGCGCTCGGTGCTCAGCACCATGCTGCGCGACATCGGCCTGCAGCATGTGCATTCGGCCCGCCGACCCGAGGCCGCGCGACGCATGATCAAGGATGCTTCGCCGGCCTACGACATCATCATCACCGACTTCCATTTCTCGCGCCAAAGCTCGCACGACCTGACCGGCCAAGATCTGCTGGACGAATTGCGCCAGGCCAAGGGCCTGCCGATGCAAACCGTCTTCATCATGGTGACCGATGAGGCGCGCTACCATCACGTGGCGGATGCCGTCGAAGGCGCGCTCGACGACTACCTGCTCAAGCCCTTTACCGCCCGTCAATTCGAGGAGCGGCTAGAGGTCATCCTTGAGCGCAAGCATGCTTTGCGTGAGGTGTTTGCCGCCATCGAGGCGGGTAATTTCGCGGCCGCAGCGCAACTCTGTGAGGCCATTTTTGCGGTCAGCAGCACCTACAAGGTTTACGCGGCGCGGATTGGCTCCGAGCTCTATTTGCGCTTAGGGCAGATCGATGCAGCGAGGCGCATGTTTGAGGCGCTTTTGGCCTTCAAAGCGGTTCCCTGGGCCCGGCTGGGTCTGGCCAAAATTGATCTGGCCAATGCCGATACGCAGGTGGCTTGTCGAACGCTAGAGACTTTGCTGGCCGAGAACCCCGCTTATGTCGACGCCTATGATGTCTACGGCCGTGCCTTGCTGGAGGAGATGGACTTTGCTGCCGCCGTGGAGATGTTCGGCAAGGCGGTGCAGATCACACCGGGCAATGTGGCCCGCCTGCAAAAGCTCGGCTCCCTGCAGTTGTTTCTCGGTTACAGCGATGCGGCCGCCAAGCATTTGGGCGCAGCGCTCAGCATCGGGCAGTTTTCGCGGACCTTGGACTATCAAGGTGTGGTGGCGCTGGGCATTGCCTGTATTGATCAAGCCGATGCCGATGAGTGCGAGCGAGCCCTCAAGTGCTTGCAAGAGGCGGTGGCGCGCTACCCGGCTTACAGCTTTCGTCTGCAGACGCTGCAACTGACGCTGGAATGCGCGCTGGCCTTGATTCTGCGACGCCAAGACGCTGCCCTTGCTGGCTTGGCCAGGCTCGGCTCGCAGCTCGATAACCCCGAATTTACCTTTGAGATGGCCAGCAATTTGCTGCAGTTGCTGGCCCGCTGCGCAGGCCAGCAGGGCATTCCGGAAGCCTTGCCATGGGCCGAGCGGGCGGCGCGGCGCTATGCCATTTCACGCCCGCGCACCCGCTTGCTTGAAATGGCCGCCTCGCCCTTGATGTCCTTGGAGTCCGCCGTTCACAAGGCCGCCTCTCAAATCAACGAAGCCGCCCGCGAGGCCATGTCGCATTTGGTCAGCAAGCAGCATCAGCGCACACTCGAGGCCTTGTTGGCGTTGGCGCAAGCGAGCCTGAATATGCGCATCATCAACCTGGCTCGTGCAACCTTGGCCCACCATGGGCAGCACCTGCCCAAGGCGCATGCCGAGCGCATGCGTGAGGACATTGATGAGTTGCACGGGCGATTTGTCGATGGCGGCCGCCGCATTGTGGAGCGCAAGAGTTGGTGATTGGGCGCCTCCGAGTCATGTACGGTCATTCGGCCGCGCCTGACTCGAAGTAAGGCCTGAGCACGAAAGAGGACGGTACGGCGCAGCCCGGCTTACGCCGTGCTGTGCCGTCCTCACGCGGAGTTAGCGCGCGATCCAGGCTTCTGGCCAGTGGCTGCCCAGGCCCGGTTCAAAGTGCGAGGCGCCCGTGCTCCATTGCGTGCAATAGCCGTTGTTCGGCCAAGCTCGGCAGGTGTAAACGAGGCCGTTCTTGGGCTGCAGCACGCGGGTGCCCGCCTTGTAGTTCTTCAGCCCGTCCGGGAAGCGGTAGTCGTAGCTGCCGGGTTGGGGCGGCTGAGGCTCACCCGAGACAAACATCAGGTCATAGGTCTTCTGAATCAAGGCACCGCTGCCTTTGACCACGCCCTTGATCACCAACTGATGGTGGCCGGGCAGCGCCTTGTCGACCGTGATGCGCAAGGCTTGGCCGCTGTTATTGAGCTTGGCCGTGGCCACACCCTTGGTTTGGCCGCCGTGATCAAAGACGCTGGCATTGACCTCGATCTCGCCGACGGCGGTGAGCGTGAAGCTCAGGTTGAGCGGGCCGGCACTGGGGATGACATGCTGCGCGGCCAAACCTGCCACCCACAAGTCGGCTCCAATGGGTGGCGCAGCTTTGTCGATTTGCACCTCGACGCGTTGCAAGCCACTGTCCTTGCGCACGAACACTTCGTTTTGTCCTTGCACCGGGGCAATCGTGCCGTTGGCCGCCATCTGGCCGGCGCGCAACAAGGCTTGTTCGGTATTCACCCGGCTGGCTAGCAAATAGGGCCAGGTGTTGCGCTCGCCTTCGGCGTCGGTGTTGATGGCAACGCGAGTCTGCAGGTCCGCACGCTCGCCATTGGCGTCGAACACGCGTGTGGCCACTTTGTCACCGGCCTTCAGGTCCACCGAGGGAAAAATGGTGCCCTTGGGCAACCAGTTCGCCACCGGCGGCACCGGGGGCGTTGGTCCGCCGTCTTGGAACATCGCATCGACGATGTTGTAGAAACTGTTGGGGGTGTCACCCACTTCCCAAACGCCCAAAATCAGCTGATAGCCGTTGCGCTGGGGCACCTGGCATTGATGCGTCACCACCTTGGCCGGCTGACGCATGCCGCCATCGACCACGCAAAAAGGCTGGCTCTCAAAGGCGGCTCGACTGAGGCGAAGGTTTGGGTTCCAGCCTTGCTTGGTGATGTAGTAGCGCCAGTTGCGCGTCACATGATTGGCGGTAAAGGTCCAACTGAAAGACTGCGCGCCGGCTTGCATGGCGCGCTTGGTCCAGCGCGTGGCCGTTTGCTCGTCCATCGGCGAAAACTGCACCAGCCCGGCGCTCGCCAATTGGCCATCTGCAGGCCCTCGGTCTGGGAAGCCCGATGGACCCTCCAAGCTCTGAGGCTCCCACTGAATGGCGCCGCAAGCACTGTTGCCACCACTGCGACACAAGGCGTTGCGTGACTCGGGCACGCTGATATAGCCATGCGCCCAGGCCGGCCGGGCCTGTGTCAAGGTCACCAGTGCGCCAAGCGCCATAGGCAGGAACTTCCACATCTTCATCGCTATCCCCCTCTATCAAAGAAGGCGCGATTGTGAGGGTGATTGGTCTGCAATTGGTCCGCGCTAACGAATGCTTACAGCGGAGATGAATGCGACACATCTGGCCAGTGACCAGTCGCTTGCCGATCTGTAAACGCAAGCCAATAAAAAAGGCCCGAGAGGACCCGGGCCTTGCGCTAATTCTTGTATCCGGTGGAGCGGGTGATGGGAGTCTAAAAAATGGCTGTAAGTCCCGTAGTTACGGGCTTCGTTATGGGTTGAGTTGAATTTGTTCCCCGGTTTGTTCCCCGGTTTTACATGTGCTACCCCCTCTTTTTGGGCTTTGTTCGCTATTCGCCCTTGCTGCTGGCGCTGGTGGTGTGCTGCGCTAGAGCTATGCCTTTCCATCCCGTCGCCGCTCGAAAGGGCAGGGCCGGATCGCTCAGAACTCCCCGTCGGGAACTCTCGCGGCCTGCGCGCCCTAGCGGCTGCATCTGCGGCCCTGCAAAGTCAATTTAGGCGACGGTCTGCGCCTGGGGAAGTGTGGGCCTCACGCGCGCTTACTGGTCAGCCTTTAGGGCCTGACAAAACGCAGCCTCGCGCGCGCGTATTGATCCGCTTTCGACAGACGCCGACAGTTTTAAGGATTGCCGAATATCGAAGAAGGCAGCATTGCCCGGAATTCCTCGGGGCTGGTGGGCAAGGTGCGAACCTCGCATGTGCCAGGAACCTGGATAGCCTGGGGGTCGCGGCTCAGAGCCTCAGCTTCAGTAAAACGACAGGGTGAGCGCTGCACCTTCCCGGTGGTTTCGCTCCGCATCTTCCAAAACCAATATTCAGCAGTTTTCATGCCTTGGATGGTCACCGGTGGGTCGCTCATGGGGTGAGCCTTCCAGAAACAACAAAGCCCGCATATTGGCGGGCCTCGGGAGGTTTAGGAATTGCTTAGGCCGATTTAGGCGGCTGGCGCTGCTTTCCTTGTGCGCTTTGGTGGAATCAAGCCGGGAACCTTGGCCTTGAAGGCTTGAAACGCTTTGTCGCATGACGCCCTGAAGAATCTTCGGCTCTGTAGTTCGCTTTCGTACCTTCCCGGTGCTGATTGCTTGTGTAGCTCTCTTTCCAGCTCTGCCTTCTTTCTCTGGATAGTCCTAGTTTGACTGTCGCTGTTTGCCTCCATCCAGAACAACTCCCACCAATCGCCGTGCGCCCAAACCTTCATTGGGCCTTTCAGCCCCTCTGGCCTATGGCGGCTCAGTCTGAAGCGGCATTTGCCAGCCACCCAGTGAACCCGGTCTACACCCTCAGGCCATTTAATGTCCTGGGGGATGATGCCTTCTTCCTCTAGCTGGGCTCGGGTGCCATAAATCGAAGCGAAGCCCCAAGCGGTATGCATTTTCACGACCATCTCGCGCGCCTGTTGCTGGGTTGGCTCGGGATTGCTAGTCGTGTCGGCGTGGGCGTTGGGTTGAGTGGCGTTAGCCATGATGGCTCCTATTGAACAGGTTTTGAACCTACCGCTCTTCGTCGCCAAACAAAGGGGCGGCAGACCGTGCGGGGTTGGCGAACCGGCAATAGGAACCGGCACACCCGCGAGGGTGTCCCCACACGGCCCGCCATTGATGGGGCCATGCGCGCAGCATTACGCGGACGTAAAAAAGCCGCTATCCCTCCAAAGGTGGCGCGGCTGCTGCGCCTATTGAAACCGAGTCGCCAAACTCGCATCGCTGATGTGCAGCGACGGGGACAGTGTGCCATAGCTCGGCCTCGATGCCCACCAGCAGCGCCAGCCCTCGCGCGCGTGCGCGTATTGCTCCGAATTGCCTTTCCCGGCCTTTGAAAATGGCATGGGCTGCGATACCCGCCGTATTTGTCAGCCTCGCGCGCGAACTTGCCATGATGTCGAAAGACGCCGATAGCTTTGTGGCCTGTCCGTTTTTTGCCCGTTATTTAAACCGGGGTGAGCCCCTGAGCCTTGACCCGCCAGGGTTTGAGAGTCCATGCCCTTGCTAGCCGTAGGCGGCCTCGGTGCGCAGTCCTCGCGCGCGTGCGCGGAATTGGCGGCACCCTTGCTGAAACCTTGCTGCTTGGCTGTTGCGTTCTTGTTGCAGGCTGTTGCGCCTGGGCCTAGAGCTTTCTGCTTTCGCCATTGTTTTTAGACCGGCAAACTGTCGGCTCAAAAGTGAGCCGTCGCCTGAATGGAAAAGCCGCACCAGTTGCCCGATGCGGCCTCAGTAATTCGCTGTACTTTACTGGCGGGTCTTTTGCGAATTTCCTCCTTTCCCTGGTATTGGATTCGCCGCCTTGAAGCCTTCAGCCGGTTATCGAGCGCCGGTTTGCGCTGGTTGCCGATAGCGCCTCTTTCACCCACCGTTCAGCGCCAGCCCTTGCGCGTCTTGCAGGCTTAGGCGGTGCCTTCCGATAGCCGCCGATTGCCTCATCCCACAAGGCCGGGTCTTGATCGCATTCCCGCACTCGCTCAAGTTCGCAAAGTTCGCACTCTTCGGCTGTGTCGGTGCTGGCCGTTGGTGCTGGCGCTGCTGGCCTTGCTGTCTCCCTTTTCAATACAGCAGATGGTTTATCTAGATGGTCTCCGTGAGAAGGTGTAGAGAGAACACCAGAAACGGCCTCTATTGCTCCGTGAGAAGGTGTAGGCGGGGGCCTCTCTGCTCCGTGAGAAGGTGCTATTGCGGGCCTCTCTGCTCCGTGAGAAGGTGTAAGGGGTGCGTTTTTGTTTTCCGGTGTTTTGCGATATGCCCCGCGCTCGAAAGCCGCCGCCGCGCCAGGATCAAAGCCGGGGTGTCGGTCGAGTGTTTGCCAAGTGATCGCGTACCAACTGGCCTTGTTTGGGCGGTGCCCCTTAACCATCTCGCAGATAAACCCGCCGTCTATCAGCTCTTGCTTGGCTCGTCGAATCACATCGGCAGACTTCCAGCCGCGTTTGCCTAGGTAGGCTTGGCTTGTGAGTAGTCGCCCGTTGTTGTCCCTCACATACTGGCGGGCAATCTCCATTAGCAAAGACCGTGCGGTGTGGCTTAAAAGGGCGTAGGCGGGGCAATCAAGCACTGCCCAAGGGATGGCAGCGAACCCGCCAGAATCGCGGCCTGACGGGGCCTTGTTGCGGCCATTGCGCCCGTTAGCCATCGCTGCCCTTCTGCGGCCCTGTAAGCTGCGGGGTTACCTGGGCCTGCATGAGTGCTGCAAGTGGCTCCAACACCCTTTTGGCTCGGCTGTAGCCGTCTTTGTGATCGGCGGCCCCCTGCATGGCCTGTGCTGCCATGCTTTGCGCAACGATCAAGAGGGCCTGCTGAGGGACTGGCGCGCTGGATCGCTGGCCCGCGTCAATGCCCGCCACCTTGTTGACCAGCCGATTGAAGTTCATGTGAACGAATCGCTCATTCTCAGAACCTGCGGCCAAGTCTTGAATGGTCTTGTGGGCTGCGTGATAGCCGGGCAGGTACTCGGCCCGCCGCATTTCGGCTGCTCGGCGGTATTCGCCAAAAGCCTGTGTCAGCTTCAGCTTGAGGCTTACCGTGCGCTCTGAGTTCCGGGAAAGGGACAGTAGAAAGTTCGCCTGATCCTCGTTCAAGAGGGCAAACCGGACGGCTTGACCTTTGGCCGAAGGTGCTTTTTTAAAAAGCAGCTTTCCTGCGGCTTTGAACTTCTCGGCGTAGCGGTCAATCAAGGCCATGACGGGGCGATGCCCAATTCCGAGATGGCGCGCAAGTAGACGGGTATCTGCTCGGCGCTCCGTTTGGCAATCCACAAGCTCAAAGGCTTTACCCTCGGCGCTGGCGCTGCTACATTCCCCTGCGACTGCAAAGACTTGCTCTTGCTCGATGCCCTGCGCCGCTCCACCGGCCAGGGCATTTGTCTTTGCGGCCATCATTGGGCACCCCTTGCCAGCGAATACACGCCAACGCGGTGTAGCTCGCCCGATTCGGTTTCGACTGTGCGCCAGGTGGTGGTGATTTCAAAACCGGCCTTCACCAGATTGAGCTTGCGCGCCCTCGGGTCGTAAATGTCCAGATAGCGCGACGCCTCGAAGGTTGTGCAGTGGCCCAGCGTTTGCAGCGTCTCCAGCAGCCGCGCTTTCTGCGGCGCTGTTGAGTCGCCCTGGTGTCGGTCGCGGATCGCGTACAAGGCTTGCAGCCGGGCGTCGTCGATGGGGCCGGCGGTCATGCTGCCACCCTTTGGGCTTGAATAAATGCCCGCACATCGGCTGCGCGAAAGCGGGTGCAGCGCTTGCCCATCTTCACAATCGGCAATTCGCCAGCGGCGACTTTGCGGTAGATGGTTGCAGACGATAGGCCCGTGGCCTGGGTGACGGTCTGCATTTTCAGCAGCGCGTCAGGGAGTTGCAGCGCGTGAAGTGGCTGCTCTGAGCGGGTCTGTTTTCCTAGGTGCTTTGGTGCTTCCATGTGAGCCTTCCTGGTTGGGATGGCTCAACTTTGGTGAGTAGCTTCCTATTTGTGCCCGAACTCGGTTTTCGGTTACCGAAATGCCTGTGTTTTGAAACCGAATTCGGGTTGAACTCTATGATTGGCGCGGGTTTGCGGGCAGGATGGTGGCTTTGGCTTCCTTCAGGTAATTCCGCACCGTGTCCTCGTCGATGTTGATTCCATGCCTTGCAAGATCCTCGGCAATTTGCCTAGCTGTGCTGCTTCTTGCGGCTTTTGGGTCAAATCCATAGGAGTCAATAGCCATCCCGGCCACCAACCTAAGCAAGGTGTTGCGCTCCTTTGTGCTTAGCGGGCGCTCAATCTGATCGTTTGGCCTAGGAACATTCGCGTCCGGTGCAGGGGCATCGCTCTCGGTTTCGTCCTTGTTCCCCGGCGGCGTTAGCTCGGCAATTCGAAGTCGTAAATGCTCGATGTTGCTTACCGAGTAGTCGCGCGTAACCTGCACAAAATTGGCCAGCCTGAAGAGGTAAACCCAAATACGGACAGCCAAGTCCATCAACAAAACCAGTATCGGAATAGTGGTTACAAGTGCCTGAAAGAAGGACTTCTTACTTTCGTAGAGCTCGGGCAGGTATTGCTTGACCAAGAACGTTGCGGTGAAGGCGCACGCTGCGGAAACAACAAACGCGGTAAATGACTTGTTCAAAAGACCATTTGGTCCCAATGCTCGGCTACTCATGCATCCCTCATGCACCCCTGTTTGATAGGTGCCGCGCCAGTCCGTCAGGGAACGGGTTTTCGGGGATCAGCCTAGGCGCAGCGAAACTGGATTGTGCAGTGGGTCAAGCCGCCTTGATCGGGATGATCTGAGCACCGGCCCGCAGTTGGTCGAGATAGTCGGCCCATGTCTGCATCATCTGGCGGCGCTGCTCTGCCCACTCGGCGCGGTCATAAGCGCTGCCCAACGGGCCTTTTTTGCCGTGCCCTAACTGCGCCTCCACCATGCCTTCGGGGAAGCCTTCAATGCGCTCTGCCAGCATCGTGCGGGCCATTGCTCGGAAGCCGTGCGCTACATGCTCGTCGTTGCCGTAGTCCATTCTGCGCAAGGCTGCATTGATGGTTCCATCGCTCATGGGGCGTGCGCTGCTCCTTGCGCCGGGGAACACATAGCGCCCATGCCCGGTGAGCGGTTTGATGGCCTTCAGAACTTCGATAGCTTGCCGTGCCAGGGGTACTAGATGGGCCTTGCCGTTGGCTTTCTCTTGCTTGGAGCTTTTCATACTCTTGGCCGGGATCGTGAGCATTGCGCCGTCCAGGTCAACCCATGCCCACTCCATTGCACGAATGTTCCCCGGTCGCTGAAAGAACAGGGCCGACAGCTTCAGCGCCGCCACAGTTGTGGGTTGGCCGGTGTAGCCGTCAATGGCCCGCAGCAAAGCGCCAGCCTCTACGGGGTCTAGGACTGCTGAGAAGTTCTTGGCAATGTGCGGCTTCAACGCGCCTTGAAGGTCTGCCACCGGGTTGCGCTCGCATCGGCCAGTCTGGACGCCATAGCGGAACACTTGGCCCGCCATCGCCTGAAGGTCTTGTGCCGTGCTGAGGATGCCTTTTGCCTCCACTTTGCGAAGTGCAGCCAGCAGGGCAGGGGCCTTGATTGAATCCAGGGGCAAGCTGCCAATTTCGGGGAACAAGTAAAGCTCATTCATGCGAATCCACTTGGTTGCGTGGCCTTCGCTCCAGCCCTCGGCCTTGGTGCCGTGGAACTCCCGCGCCACGGTCTCATAGGTGGTTGCATTGCTGGCGGCCTTCGCGATCTTGTCGGCCTTGCGCTTTTGCACCGGGTTGACGCCGCTCTGCCGGGTCTTACGGGCCTCATCGCGCGCAAGCCGTGCGGCCTTCAGTGTCACCTCTGGGTAGCTGCCCAGCGCCAGCCGGGATTCTTTGCCATCAGGGTAGAACTTCCAAAACCAGCGCTTTGCCCCGTTGGGCGATACCTCCAGGTAGAGGCCCGCGCCATCGGTCAAGCGCCGCCGCTTCAGCTCTGGTGGGCAAGTTGCGTTGAGGCAGTCGGCATTCGTCAGCATGGCGGAATCTCCGGGGGAGTGGGCGGGAAACCGGGGAACGTAAACCGGGGAACTGTTGCCCCGATTTGTCCCGGTGTCCCGGTCTGTTCCCCGCATTGTTCCCCGGCCTGCTCTGCGCTGTAAAGCCCCGTTGTGATCCGTCCTGACGTAAAAAAGCCCCTAAGTCGTTGATTTACTTAGGGGCTTGATAGGGTCTGAATCGTTGTGATTCGGTCATCTGGAGCGGGTGATGGGAATCGAACCCACGCTATCTGCTTGGGAAGCAGAAGTTCTACCATTGAACTACACCCGCATGGCGGGGATTATAGGGGCGCGTCGGCGCAGAGAGTTCGCGCTAGCGACTGAGCTTGTGGACCGAAGGCGTAGGCGTCCATGCCCAGGGCGCCGAAGGTGAGGCTGGCGTGAATGCGCTGGGGTGCGTCGTTAGAACCGCCGGCGCCGGCGGCGATGAACCAGGGCAAGAGATGTTCGTCGGTCGGGTGCATGGATTCGGCATAGGGGGCTTGTCTGCGGTAGTCGAGCAGCGCCGGCCAGTCGAGCGCGGCACTGCGGGCCAACAACCAGTTGCGGAAGGCCGCCGAGGCCGCAATTTCCGGCGCGTCAATGGCTGGACGCGGGCCACCTGCGCCGAACACCAGGCCGAGGTTATGGGTGATGCTGCCGCTGGCAATGATCAAGACGCCAGTCGCCGCCAACGGCGCCAGCAGGGCGCCCAGCGCAAACTGTTCGGCGGGGCTTGCCAGAGGCGCAAAGGCCAAGGGCAGCACGGGCACATCGGCATGTGGGTAAAGGTAGCGCAGGGGCGTCCACGCGCCGTGGTCCAGGCCCCCTTGCGAACGGCTTTGTATGGTTTGGCCAGCCTGGCTGGCCAATGCAAGGACTTCAGACGCTAAGCCGGGTGCCCCGGCCGCGTCATAGCGCAGGCTGCGCAGCAGAGGATCAAAGCCGCCAAAGTCATAGATGGCGCGGTGTTGAGATCCGCTCCACAAAGTGGGCTGCGATGCCAGGCAATGGGCCGAAATACTCACGATGGCGCGGGGTCTACCAAAACCCTGATCGAGACTGCGACCCAGCGCTTGCATGAAGCTGCCGGCTTCGCGGGGCTCCAGTGCCGTCATCGGCGAACCATGTGAAATGAATAAGGGCGGGAAGTGCGAGGCTTGTGTATGGGTGAGCGTCATGATGGCCCTATTGGATGCGGCTTGCGCACATCTGCGGTGGCAATCGATTGAACGCGACGTTCAGGACATTTGCATGCGACCGGCAGCGTCACGGCGGAGTCGCTACAGTGCGGAGCATGAGCACATCCAGCATTGAGACCTCTACCGTCGCCCTAACGCATCGGCCCCAAGGCTTGCAGGCGCCCAGTGTCCTTCGCATGGCCTGGCGGCAACTTTGGCGTGATTGGCGGGCCGGCGAGTTGCGCTTGTTGATGCTGGCCGTGGGGCTGGCGGTGGCGGCCGTCTGCGCGGTCAGCTTTATGTCGGACCGGCTTGACCAGGGCTTGCGCCGCGATGCAGCACAGCTGATGGGCGGCGATGCGGTGCTGATCAGCGATCAAGAAACGCCGCAAGCCTTGCTGACACTGGCCGATGACTTGGGGCTGATGCGGGTGGGGAGCGCCAACTTCGCCAGCATGGCGCGCGCGTCCGAGGCCCAGGGCGGGGCCAGTCGTTTGGTGGCTGTGAAGGCGGTGGGGGCGATTTACCCCCTGCGCGGACGGCTGCAACTGGCGGATGGGCGCGCCGTAGCGGCACCTGCGGCGGGTGAGGTGTGGGTCGACCCCGGTGTGTTGACGGGGCTGGGGCTGAGCCTGGGTGATCGCTTGCAACTGGGCGAAAGCACCTTGCGAATCGCTGGTGTTATCGCCAGCGAGCCCGACCGAGGCGCCGGGTTTTTGAACTTTGCGCCGCGCCTGATGTTGGCGGAGTCTGATCTGGCGGCCACTGGCTTGGTGCAAGCGGCCAGCCGCGTTAGCTATCGCCTGGCTGTGGCAAGCAAGCCCGGCGATGGGCGGGCGGCCCAGCGGGTGGCGGACTTTAACCGGCAAGCCCTGGCCTTGATCGAACGCTCGGGCTGGCGCGGTGTGCGGCTCGATTCGCTCGAAAGTGGCCGGCCCGAAATGCGCCAGACCTTGGACCGTGCGAGCAAGTTCTTGAATCTGGTGGCCATGCTGGCGGCCTTGCTGGCCGCCGTGGCGGTGGCCTTGGCTGCACGTGATTTTGCCGCCCGTCATTTGGATGACTGCGCCATGCTGCGCGTGCTGGGTCAGCCGCAAAGGCGTATTGCCTGGACCTATGGCCTGGAGTTCGCCATCGCTGGCCTGGTCGCCAGCCTGCTGGGTGTGGCGGCTGGCTTGGCTTTGCATTTCGTCTTTGTTGAGTTGTTGGCGGGTCTGCTGAATGTCACCCTGCCTAATCCTGGCTGGTGGCCGGCCGCCTTGGGCTTGGGCCTGGGTATGAGCTTGCTGCTCGGATTTGGCCTTCCGCCGGTGCTGCAATTGGCCGCCGTGCCGGCCTTGCGGGTGATCCGGCGCGACCTGGGCTCCTTGAATGCCGGTTCGCTCCTGGTGCTGGGGGCCGGGGTGATCGGCTTCGCTGCAATTTTGCAGGTGCTCGCCGGTGACCTGCGTCTCGGTCTGATCGCGGCCGGTGGCTTTGGCGTCGCGGTGCTGCTGTTTGCCTTGTTGGCCTGGGGCGCGGTGCTGCTCTTGCGGCGGCTGGTGCCCTTGAGTGGTGGCGCGGTCGCCGTGCCGCGCTGGCTCTTGTTGGCCACGCGCCAAGTGGCGGCTCGGCCGGTGTTTGCCGTGGTGCAGGTCTCGTCCTTGGCCGTCGGCTTGTTGGCGTTGGCCTTGCTGGTGCTTTTGCGTACGGATCTGATCGACAGTTGGCGCGCGGCCACGCCGGCGAATGGACCGGATCGCTTTGTGATCAATATTCAGCCCGATCAGGCGACGGACTTTCGTGCGCGTTTGGCTTCAGTGGGCGTGGCGCGTTATGACTTCTATCCCATGATCCGCGGCCGCCTGATTGCTATCAATGGGAAAGAGATCGGGCCGCAGAAGTTCAGCGATGACCGGGCCAAGCGATTGGTGGAGCGCGAGTTCAATCTCAGTCATTCGGAGCGTTTGCCCGAGCAAAGCCAGGTGATCGGCGGGCAATGGGTGAATGACGAACAAGATGGCTTGAGCGTCGAGGAGGGACTGGCCACCACGCTGGGCCTGAAGCTCGGCGACACCTTGCGGTTCGAGGTGGCTGGTGCCTCGGTGGAAGGGCGCATCAGCAGCCTGCGCAAGGTCGATTGGGCCTCGATGCGGGTGAATTTCTTTGTGCTGTTTCCGCGAGCCGACATGCCCGAGCTGCCGCGTACCTTTGTGGCGGCCTTCCGCGGCCCGCCAGGTGATGCACTCGACCGCGCCATCGGCCGCGAGTTTCCGAATGCCACGGTTGTCGATGTGTCGGCGCAGCTGAATCAAGTGCAGGGCGTGTTGAATCAGGTCATTCAGGCGGTGCAATATCTGTTCGCCTTTTCCCTGGCCACCGGGTTGGTGGTGCTGTTGGCCAGCGTCAACAGCACGCGCGAGGCGCGGACCCGCGAGTTCGCCTTGATGCGGGCCCTGGGCGCCAGCTCGCAATTGCTGGCACAGGTGCAACGTGCCGAATTGCTGGGTGTGGGCTCGCTGGCTGGCTTGCTGGCCGGGCTGCTTGCACTGCTGCTGGGCGGGCTGTTGGCGCGTTATGTGTTCGGCTTTGCGTGGTCGCTGAATGCCTGGGTACCGCTGGTCACGCTCTTGGTTGGGGCCTTGCTGGCCTTGATGGCGGGCTGGTGGAGTCTGCGTGGGGTGCTGAAACGTCCGGTGACACAGACCTTGCGCGAGGCGGACACGCAGTAGTCGGTTCGCAATAAAAAACGGCGGCTGAAGGCAGCCGCCGTAGTTGATGCTCAGGTCTTGTCTGACTTAAAACGACTGCCAGTCGCCGTTGTCGTCCTTGTCGCTGGCGGCCGGTGCTGGCGGAGCCGGCGGTCGAGGAGCCGGGCTGGCCGCAGCAGGCTTGGGTGCCGCGGCTTTGTGGGCACTCATGGGCTTGCTAGCAGGCTTGCTGGTCGATTTGAAACTTGCGCCCGCTTTGGCACCGGCAGAGGCTTTGGCCGGCGTGTGGGAAATACTGCGCTGGCCCTGGCCTTCGTTGCTGCTGAGTCGGAACACCGACACGACCTCGGTCAGGCGCTGCGCCTGGTCCTTCAAACTTTCCGCAGCGGCGGCCGACTCCTCAACCAGGGCGGCGTTTTGCTGCGTCATCTGGTCCAGTTGCACGACGGCGCCATTGACCTGACCGATGCCATCGCTTTGTTCGCTGGCGGCGGCGGTGATCTCGCCAATGATGTCGGTGACCCGCTGCACACTGGAGACGATATCGCTCATCGAGGCGCCGGCGGCTTCCACCAATTTGGAGCCCACCTCGACCCGATCGACGCTGGCGCCGATCAGGCCCTTGATTTCCTTGGCAGCTTCGGCGCTACGCTGTGCCAGTGAGCGCACTTCGCTGGCCACCACGGCGAAGCCGCGGCCTTGTTCGCCGGCGCGGGCGGCTTCAACGGCGGCATTCAGCGCCAAGATATTGGTCTGGAAGGCGATGCCATCGATGACGCCGATGATGTCGCTGATCTTCTTCGAGCTGTTGTTGATCTCGTCCATGGTGGTGACCACCTGGCTGACCACCTCGCCGCCTTTGGCCGCTGCCGAGGAGGCCGACGACGCCAATTGATTGGCTGTCTGAGCGGCGTCGGCGGTTTGGCGAACCGTGCCGGTCAACTGTTCCATCGAAGAAGCCGCTTGCTGCAGATTGGAGGCGGTCTGTTCGGTGCGCTGCGACAGGTCTTGCGCCCCCAGTGCAATTTCACTGGATGCCGTGGTGATGGAGTTGCTGGCCGAGCGAACGTCGAGCAAGATCTTTTGAATCTTCTCGGTGAACAGATTGAAGGAGGCCGCAATCCGAGAGATCTCATCGCGACCATCTTCGGGCAGGCGCTGTGTCAGATCGCCGCCGCCGGCGCTGATTTCGTCCAGGGCGGCCCGCACGCGATCCAGACTGCGCAGCATGGCGGTGATCACCGTGGTCATCAGCGCACCTGCCACCACCATGACCAGCAGCAGCACCAAGGCGGCTGCGCGCAGCAATGAGCCCAAAGAGGCCAAGGCCTCGCTCTTATTGGCCGCTGCCACAAGGACCCAATCGGTATTCGGAATCGCTTCACCGCGCAGCAGATAGTCTTGATCGCCAATACGTGCCTCAACCCAAGGCGTGCCCGATTCCTGCAACTGCTTCACTGCCTTGCCGTCCAGTTGGGCCGAGAGCTCCGATGCAGGTTTGAGCGACAACTTGGCGTCCGGATGGGCAATGATGGTGCCCTTGTTAGAGACCAGGAAGGCAAAACCGTTTTCGGTTGGCTTGATCGCCTTGACCGTGCCCACCACAGCATCGAGGAACACGTCGGAGGCCAGCACGGCCTTGGTCTGGCCACCGTCCTTGACGCCAAGGGCAAAGGTCACCACCAACTGCTGGCGGGCTGCATCCATATAGGGCTCGGTCAGCACCGTGCCACTGGACGATGCCGCCGCGGTGTACCAGGGGCGGCCGGTCGGGTCATAGCCCGGCGGCAGGTTCTGAGGTGCGTTGAAGAGAATGCGCTTGTCGGCAAAGCCAATATAGGCGGCCTCCAGCTTGCCTGACTTGGCAGCTTGGACAAGGAAGGGCACCGGTTCTGCGACATCGACCGCCGGCGCCAAGGCGCCAACAATGCTGCGCTGGTTCTGCACCCATTCATTGATGACCGCGGCTCGCCCGGCCACCAGCGCATTGAGGCTGCTCAGTACTTTGGTGTGGGTGTGATCCCGCACGATCACATAGTTGGCAGCCGTCGCTGCAAATAGCGTCAGTACAACGACGCTGATGCTCAGGCCGATCAGTCGGGTCTTGATTGAGTCAAACATCAACGGGTCTCCTCAAATAATCTCAAAAGCGCTTGGCGCTGTGATCAAAAGCTCTCCCAGTCGCTTTCGTTGCTCGCTGCTGCAGGTGGTGGCGGCGGAGCCGACGGTCTTGCGCCTCCAGCGGCGGAACTGGTCGGCGAGGGTTTCTTGGCTGGGGTGGGCTTGATGGCTGTGGCGTGGCCGGCTGGAGCATGCGGCCTGTGGCTGGCGGGCGGCGTCGACTTGATCGGCGCCGGGGGCAGGCTCGGCGGACTTTGTGTTGAGCGGGCAATCTTGAACATCGCCACGGCTTCCACCAGCAACTGTGCCTGTCCCTTGAGACTTTCGGCCGCGGCCGCAGACTCTTCCACCAGGGCCGCGTTCTGTTGTGTCATTTGGTCCAGTTGGACGACCGATTGGTTCACTTGCGCGATGCCATCGCTTTGTTCGCTGGCGGCGGCGGTGATCTCGCCAATGATGTCTTGCACACGCTGCACGCTGGAGACGATGTCGGTCATGGAGGTGCCGGCTTCCTGCACCAAGCGGGAGCCCACTTCCACCCGTTCGACGCTGGCCCCGATCAGTGACTTGATCTCCTTCGCGGCGGCTGCACTGCGCTGCGCCAACGAGCGCACTTCACTGGCCACGACGGCAAAGCCTCGGCCTTGTTCACCGGCGCGGGCCGCTTCGACTGCGGCATTCAAGGCCAGGATATTGGTTTGGAAAGCGATGCCATCAATCACGCCAATGATGTCGTTGATCTTGCGCGAACTGGCGTTGATCTCGTCCATGGTGGCGACCACTTGCCCCACCACCTGGCCACCCTTGGCGGCAGCGCCGGCCGCCGAGGAGACCAGTTGATTGGCGGTGCGTGCCGAGTCAGCTGTCTGCTTGACCGTGCCGGTCAATTCGGTCATTGAAGACGAGGCCTGCTGAAGGTTGGACGCAGTTTGTTCGGTGCGTTGACTCAGATCTTGGTTGCCGGTGGCAATCTCGGCGCTGGCGGTGCCGATAGAGTCCACCGAGGTTCGCACCGTGCCTATGGTCTCCGACAAGCGCTGACGCATCGACTCGGTCCGCTGGATCAGCAGACCAATCTCGTCGTCGCGCTTGCTGTCTACGGCCTGAGAAAGATCACCCTGGGCGATGGCCCCAACGGCCTGTGTCAAGGCGCCGAGGGGTGTGGCTACCCAGTGGCGCATCATCCAGAACAAGCCAAAGCCCAAGCCACCGGTGGTCAGGGCCAGCATGATCCAGAAGGGGATCAAGGTGCCCCAATGGGAGGCCATCGCCTCACCCTTGGAGACCTGCGCAATCACCCAGTAGCCGGTTTGTTCGCTCTTGCGAACAACCGCGAAGTTGTCGTCTCTGGGGCTGCCCAAGACATTGGGAATGCTGGCTAGATAACCGTCTGAGCTCGCACCCAAATCGGTCAGGGCTTTGTCAAAGCCGGGGAACACCTCGGTGACGAGTTTGCCCTTGGCGCTGGGGTGAACGACGAAGGTCGCCTTGGAGGGGTCCTTGCCGACGGCCACCAAATAGGTGCCGCCGTTATCGAAAAATTTGGCCTTGGTCGCCAGCGACTGCATGGCGATTTCAAAGGCGTCCAGATCAAAGCCCACAAACAGCAGACCGATCAATTTGCCGTCGTCGCTTTTGATCGGCTCGTAGTGCGTCATATAGGACCGGCCAAACAGCACGGCGCGGCCCGAATAGGGCTTGCCTGCTTTGACCGTGTCGTAGGCCGGGTGCTGCTTGCCCAGCATCGTACCCATGGCGCGTTCGCCGTTGGCCTTCTTCAAGGACGTGGTGATGCGCTCAAAGTCATCGCCCTTGAGGGCAAACACAGTTGCCACCCCACCTGTGGCGCCAGCAAATTTGTCGACCTGCGTGAAGTTGCCGTTGAGCTTGGGGCCCCAGTCGCGCAGATCGCCAGTCGCTTCGTCGAGCGTGAAGCTCGGCCCGAACTCTTGCCGCAGAGAACCGAAATTTCTCTCAACCAGAATGCGCGAGGACTCGTCCATCGCGTGCATGGAATCGACCAGCGATTGCGCTTTGTCGCCCACCCAGGTGACGACGCGCTGGTGTGCGTCGCGGGTCAGCATGACGCTGACAATGCCGCTGACCGTCAGCAGGACCAGGGCAAGCGCGATTCCACCGATGGTGGACACGCGCCGCGCTATCGATGTGGAGCCCGTTGTCATAACAACTCTTTGCCTTTCGAATCAGCAAAACTCAGGTGACCGCAGTGGACACCTGTGGGGGCGAGCCCCGTACTGGGCCGGACTCTCTGCGCCGAGGCTTACAGGGCCAAGGAGTCCATCAGACCCATGTCGGCGCTGCTCATCAGCCCTTCGATGTCCATCAGGATCAACATGCGATCGTTGACGGTGCCGATGCCGGTGATGAAGCTGGTGTCAACCGACGAGGAATTCAGCTCTGGGGCAGGGCGAATGGCGTCGCGGTTCAGTTCCAGCACGTCGGACACCGAGTCCACCACCGCGCCGACGACCCGGTTCCTGACGTTCAACACGATCACCACGGTGAAGCTGTTGTATTCGGCCGAAGGGCAGCCCAGTTTCAGGCGCAGATCCACGATGGGCACGATCACGCCGCGCAGGTTGACCACGCCCTTGATGAAATCTGGCGCGTTGGCAATGCGTGTTGGTGGCTCGTAGGAGCGGATCTCCTGCACCTTCAGGATGTCGATGCCATATTCCTCGGCACCGAGTCGGAAGGTCAGGAATTCGCCACTGGCTGGGCCGCGGCTGCGCAAAGCGAGATTGCCGGTTTCCTGGCGAATTGCCGGCACGTTGTCTCGGGTCGTTTCCATGGCTTACCTCGTTATGTGTGCGGAATGGAAGAAATGCAGGATCAGAGATTCAGAACGATTCCCAATCGGATTCGGAATGGCTAGGTGCGGGTGCGGGCGGCCTCGGCGCCATCGGCTTGGGCGCTGGAGCCGGGCTCGCAGGCGCCGCTGAGTGGGCGCTCTTGGCCATTGTGTGGCTCGTCGCCTTGGCGGACGTCATCGGTTTAGAAACCTGTGCAGAGGCGGGCTTGAAGCTGGCCGAGCCGAGGCTCTTGGCCTTGCTGCTGGTGTGCGCACTGATTTTGAACTTGTCGACGGCCTCGGCCAACCGCTCGGCCTGGTCCTTCAGGCTTTCCGCGGCAGCGGCTGACTCTTCCACCAGGGCCGCATTTTGTTGCGTCATCTGGTCGAGTTGCACCACCGATTGATTGACCTGACCAATGCCATCACTTTGTTCGCTGGCGGCGGCGGTGATCTCACCAATGATGTCGGAGACGCGCTGCACGCTGGAGACGATGTCGGTCATCGATTCGCCTGCTTCTTGCACCAGGCGTGAGCCAGTCTCAACCCGTTCGACGCTGGCGCCGATCAAGGTCTTGATTTCGCGTGCCGCTTCGGCACTGCGCTGTGCCAGCGAGCGCACTTCGCTCGCCACCACGGCAAAGCCGCGGCCTTGTTCGCCGGCCCGGGCGGCTTCCACCGCAGCATTCAGCGCCAGGATATTGGTCTGGAAGGCAATGCCGTCAATCACGCCAATGATGTCGTTGATTTTCTTGGAGCTGGTGTTGATTTCATCCATGGTCGAGACCACTTGGCCGACCACCTCACCACCCTTGGCAGCTGCGTGCGAAGCCGAGGTCGCCAATTGGTTGGCGGTGCGGGCCGAATCGGCGGTTTGCTTGACCGTGCCGGTCAGTTGCACCATCGAAGAGGCGGCTTGCTGCAGATTGGACGCGGTCTGTTCGGTTCGACCGGATAAATCTTGGTTGCCACTGGCAATCTCCACCGAGGCGGTACGGATGCTGTCGGCCGAGGTGCGGAGCTGGCCCACCAGGCTTTGCAGGGCTTGCTGCATATGTTGCAGCGAGCGCATCAGGTGTGAGGCTTCGTCCTTGCCGACCACATGCACCGATGAGCCGGTCAAATCACCCTTGGCAATCGCGTCGGCCAGTTCCTCGGCTTCCGCCAGCGGCTGGCAGATGCTTTGCATATTCAGCAAGGTCAGGGGCACCACAACCGCCGCGCTGATCGCCAGCACGATCATGAAGATGGTCAGCATCCGTTCCTGCGTGGCGTTAGCTTGTGCCTGCGTGGCGGCGGAGACCTTTTCCAACTCGGCGCGCACTTCGTCCAGCAGTTGATCAGCCTTCCAGATGCTGTCTTTGGCCGAGGTGAGCGACTTGTCGGCCGCAGCGGCATTGTCATAGCCGCCGGCCTCCAACTGCTTCAAGACCGGTTGGGCCTTGTTGGCGTAGTCCTCCACCAAGGGGATGATTTGCGCCAGCACGCTGGAGCTGCGTTCCTTGTTGTCGGATTGCAGTGAACTGATCAGCTTGGCAAAGGACTGGCGTGATTCATCCCACTTGGCATGCTCGGTCTTGACGATCTCGGGCTTGTCATAGTTGATGATCATGTCCTTCTCGCGGCGCCGCATATCGCCCATGGTCTTGACCAGTGCGGCGGCCGCATTGGCCTTGGCGACCGAGTTGTCGGCAAACAAACGAGTCTGGTCGCGCATGGAGTTCATGCCCATCAGACCAACCCCACCCACGATCACCAACAAGCTCAGCACCATGGCAATGGCGCCAATCATGCGGGTGCGGATGCTGAACTGTCGGAGCATTTCGCCCATATTCATCGAGGACTACCTTTGTGTATGTCTATGAACTGAAGGGTCAGCCGAGCATCATTGGCGCGAGCGCCGCACCAGGCTGCCCACGTCAAGAATCAAGGCAACCCGGCCATCGCCCATGATGGTGGCGCCCGAGACGTCCGTCACCTTGCGGTAATTGGCTTCGAGGTTCTTCACCACCACTTGTTGTTGGCCAAGCAGTTCATCGACCAAGAGCGCGACCCGTCCACCTTCGGCTTCCACCACCACCATGATGGTGCTGACATGCTCGAAGTCAAAGCGCGGCACATTGAAGATGGTCTCCAAGCCGATGACCGGCATGTACTCATCGCGAACCTCGACGACGCGGCCGGAGCCCGCCACCGTTTTGATCGTGTCGGCTTGCACCTGGAAAGACTCGACGACGGAGGACAGCGGCAAGATGTAAACCTCGTCGCCCACGCCCACGCTCATGCCGTCCATAATGGCCAGAGTCAGCGGCAGTCGCACCGAGACCTTCATGCCATAGCCTTCGGCCGAATCGATCTCAACCGTGCCGCCCAAGGAGGTGATGTTCTTCTTCACCACGTCCATGCCGACGCCTCGACCGGACACGTCGGTGACTTGATCCGCGGTGGAGAAGCCCGGCGCGAAGATCAGGTTCCAGACCTCCGAGTCGGTCATGGAGTCGGGCGCGTCAATGCCTTTCTCGCGGGCCTTCTTGATCAGCTTGTTGCGGTTCAGGCCATTGCCGTCGTCGCGCACTTCGATCACGATCGAGCCGCCTTGATGCGATGCCACCAGGGTGATGGTGCCATGCTCTGGCTTGCCTTTGGCGACGCGGTCGGCCGGTTGTTCGATGCCGTGGTCGCAGCTGTTGCGGACCAAGTGGGTGAGCGGGTCGGTGATCTTCTCGACCAGACTCTTGTCCAGTTCCGTGGCTTCACCCTGGGTGACCAGTTCGACCTTCTTGCCCAGTTTGGCGGCGAGATCGCGCAGCATGCGAGGGAAACGGTTGAACACCACCGACATCGGAATCATCCGAATCGACATCACCGATTCCTGCAAATCGCGTGTGTTGCGCTCCAGATCCGCCAAGCCCGAAGTCAGTTGCTGGTACAGACCCGGCGCGACATCGCGGCTGTTCTGGGCCAGCATGGCCTGGGTAATGACCAATTCGCCGACCAAGTTGATCAGCTGATCGACCTTTTCGATCGAAACGCGCAAGGTCGACTGCTCCATACCCGCAGCAGCGGGGCGGGCCTCGGGGCGAGCGGCGGCCTGGGCCACCACGGCCGGCTTGGGCGCTTCGGCCTGGACCTTCAATTCATTGCTGGCAGCGCTGTTCTCGGGGATGCCGGGCGCATTGTCGAAAAAGCCATAGCCCAGGTCTGCCTCTTCCTTGGCCGCTGGGGGCGAGCCCGGCGCGCCGTCGTGGAAGCCGAAACCGGGGCCAAATGGCAGCAGCTTGACCTGCTCGCGCGCCACGTGAAAGGTGAACAGGTCCAGCAGATCACTGTCGGTGCTGCTGGTGAGGACCTTGAAGCGACGAATGCCGTCGGCAGGCACACCGCCGTCGAGCGGCTCGATCGTGCCCAGGTCGGTGATTTCCTTGAACAGGTCAACCAGGTTGTCCGTCAAGCTCATGTCGGTCAGCGGGCCGACCTGCAACTCGAGTTCGCGCACGCCGGGCTTGTTGGATGCGGCCTTGGTGGCTTCTGCCGGGGCGGGTGCGGGGCTGCTTGCTTTCGCGGCAGGCGCCGGGGTAGGCGCTGGGCTGTCGAAACCGAAATCGCCTTCGCCCTCGACAAAGCCACGAATGCTGTTCAACAGGTCGGTGGTGTCCACCGCTGCGGCACCGGAGCCTTGATGCCGACCCAGTTGAGCGCGCAAGGCGTCACCGGACTGCAGCAAGGTGTCCACCATCGGTGAGGTGGGCTTTAGTTCATGGCGACGCAGCTTGTCCAGCAGCGTTTCCATCTGGTGGGTCAGCTCGGCGACGTCGCCGAAGCCAAAGGTTGCCGCGCCACCCTTGATGGAGTGGGCGCAACGGAAGATCGCATTGAGCTCTTCGTCGTCGGCTGTTTCGACATTCAGGTTCAGCAGCAGCTGTTCCATATTGTCGAGGTTCTCGCTCGCCTCTTCGAAGAAGACTTGGTAAAACTGGCTCAGGTCGATGCCCGCGCTCAGGCTGGCGCCTTCGGAAGTCATTTCTCCCATGCTTTGCTCCAGAGTTGACGAGGCTTCACCGAATCACTTTGCCGATCACTTCGATCAGCTTGGCTGGATCAAAGGGCTTGACCAACCAGCCGGTGGCACCTGCGGCGCGGCCTGCTTGCTTCATCTGATCGCTTGACTCGGTGGTCAGGATCAGGATGGGCGTGGTCTTGAACTTCGGGTTGTCGCGCAGCTTCTTGGTCAAGCTGATGCCATCCATGCGCGGCATGTTCTGGTCGGTCAGTACCAGGTCGAAATCTCTTGTGCCTGACTTTTCCAAGGCGTCTTGCCCGTCCACCGCTTCAACCACGTTGAAGCCGGCGTTTTTGAGCGTGAAGGCGACCATTTGGCGCATCGAGGCCGAATCGTCCACGGCAAGGATTGAGTGCATTGTTGTCTCTCCGGGGTATCAAGCTGATTTCGGTAACTGTTTGAGGATCTTTAGAACAATTCGATTGAACCTGCGTCCATCTCGTCCTGGGTGACCGGGTTGGGCCGAAGCGGCGCAATCTCGACAATGGCTTCACCCTCTTCGTCGTCGCCGAAGGTGTCGCGGGCGAGTTGGTCGGCGCAGTTGCGCAGGCGTTGGCTGGTGTGCGCAATCAGCTGCGTGGCCATGTCCTGGAATTGCAGGGCGGTGATGGCGCCGGCAATGTCTTCCATGACCTTGTGCAAGACGGGCGCCTCGGCCGTGGGCTGGTCTTGTCGCAGCAGGCAGCCAACATGGCTGGACGCGCTGTAGAAATGGGTCGACAGCGCTTCGCCCGCATCATCGAGCAAGCGTTGCAGACGCTCCAAATCATTGGTCACCGTCATCAGGTGATCCTGAAGTTCAGCAGCCACCAGCAATGGAATCATCCCCGGGTCGGAGGGGTCTGGTGTTTCATTCATCTGCATCTTTGCTCCACACTTTTTGTTCCCCCGGAGGCAAAACCTGGCCCCAACGAGAGCCTGTCTAAATTGCGCATCACGGCGACCATTTGCTTGCCTGCATCTTCCGCATTTCTGGCGTGCGTGTCGACTGGACAATGCGGACAGAAGCGGCCTATTTCTGGGGATCGACGACGGCGCGACAACAAGAATAAGGGTTATCCCTTGTTTTTGCTGCAATTCTTTGGGAATCAACGCAAACAGACGGTTTCCACCCGGGTGGAGCGTCACGCATTGCCTGCATACTTCGCCCCCATGTCGATTCCAACCGCCGATCGCCGACTGCGCGTTCTCCATATAGAAGATTCAGAGCTCGATCATCAGCTGATCATGGCTCAGTTGCGTCGCGCCGGCCTCGATCTTGAGCTTGAGCGTATTGATACCTTGCCCGAGGTCGAGCGTGCCTTGACGCAGACTTGGGACGCCATCATCTCGGACTACAACCTGCCTGGATTCTCCGGCCTCGTGGTGTTGGATATGTTGAAGGAAAGCAAGCTCTTGCTGCCCTTTATTCTGGTCTCGGGTGAGATTGGTGAGGACACAGCGGTCGCGGCAATGCGCACCGGCGCCTCCGACTATTTGTTGAAGAAAGATCTGGCGCGACTGGCTCCCGCCTTGCTGCATGCCATCGAAGCGAGCGAGTCGGAGCGGGCCCGCATTGAGGCCGACCGTGAGTTGCTCAAATCGAAGCAGCGCCTGCACGAGTTGGCCGGGCATTTGCAGACCAGTGTCGAGATGGAGCGTGCGGCGATTGCGCGCGAGATCCATGATGATGTGGGGGGCTCACTGACCGCTTTGAAATTCGATCTGGCCTGGATCAATCGGCATGCCAAGGACCCGGCCGTGTTGCAGCGTGTCGAGTCGGCTCTTGAAACGGTCACGGCCGCCATCGAGGCGAGCCAGCGCATCATGCAGAACCTGCGCCCTGCCATTCTTGAGCAGGGTTTGGTGGCTGCGGTGCAATGGATGGCGGCGCGCTTTGAGCGACGCACCGGCATCACGGTGGTGCTGCGTACCAGCAGTGAACAGATGAACCTGCCGGCCGGCGTGCCCTTGGTGGCCTACCGCACCGCCCAAGAGGCGCTGACCAATGTCTCCAAGCATGCTCAGGCCAGCCGGGTCGACATCGACCTGAGTATTGACTCCGGGGTGCTAACGCTTGAAGTCAGCGACAATGGCGTGGGGATTTCACCCGGTGCCTTGGCCAAGGCGCGCAGCTTTGGGATTCGCGGCCTGCATGAGCGAGCCGCAACGGTAGGGGGATGGGTGGATTTGAGCAGCAATAGCAAGGGCGTGAGCTTGATACTTTCGGTGCCGCTGCGGGCCGAAGAGGGCGGTCTGCTGGGCGATGACAACCCAACGGCTGCACAAGAAGGCGCGGCCTGGGGCAATTCATGATCAAAGTGATTCTTTGCGACGACCACGCACTGATACGGCGCGGCATCCGTGACACCTTGTCCGATGCGGCCGATATCCAGGTAGTGGGCGAGGCCGGTGATTACGGCGAACTGCGTAGTCTGCTGCGTGATTTGGGCCCCAGTGGCGGTTGTGATGTGCTGGTGCTGGACATCAATATGCCTGGTCGCAGCGGACTTGACGTCTTGCATGTGATGAAGGACGAGGGCACGGCGATTCGCACCTTGATCGTGTCGATGTACCCCGAGGACCAATACGCCATCCGGGCGCTTCGAGCCGGCGCCTTTGGCTATGTCAACAAGGGCGGCGACCCGCAGGTCTTGGTACAAGCGGTGCGTACGGTAGCGCAGGGGCGCAAATACGTGACGCCCGAAATCGCTCAAATGTTGGTGGAAAGCTTGACCGCACCGGTCAATGAACTGGCGCACCAGAAGCTCTCCGACCGGGAACTGCAGACCCTGGTGATGATCGCCTCGGGCAAGCGCCTGAGTGATATTGCCGAGGAGTTGATGCTCAGCCCCAAGACCGTCAGCGTTTACCGTGCCCGGGTTTTGGAAAAACTCGGCCTCGCCAACAATTCCGAGTTGACGGTGTACGCAATTCGCAACGGCCTGGTGGCGAGCTGATCCGGCCCTGGCTGGCCCAAATGAGCGCCCGCTCTAGGCTGGAACGGCTGCTCTCGGCCTTTTGCCTCGGACGAGGCTAGTTTCGGTTCTCTTTTTCGTCGACCCCGCAGCGCCTCTCGTGTTAGAAACTAGCGCATCGCCACCCTCAAGGTGAAGGTGGCCGTTCATCATTTTGATGGGCCCATGCTGCGTGAAAACGACCGAGTTGCCTAGCGTCGCCAGCGACGAGCCACACCAGCGTCAGCCTGCCGTCGCCGCAGTGGACGAGTCCGTCTCCTTGGTGAGGCGACTGACGCGGTTGAATCTGCAGGTCTTGTCGGTCACCATGCTGCTGACCTTTGTCTTGATCGCGGCGGCCTCCTTGCTGGCGGCGCGAGATATGCAGGCTGAAACGGCGGAACACAGCGCCGAGTTGCTGGCCAACAACCTGGCGCCGATGCTGGTGTTCGAGGACAAGGATGCCGCGATCCAGGAATTGGCTGCTTTTGGTCGCCAGGGTGAGGGGCATCGGGTGCGGGTCAGTACCGCGGCTGGGCAACGCTTTGCCCAATGGCCCGTGGATGGGAAAGACGGTGCGATGCCTAAAGGCCTGGGCCAGTTAGCGGCAGAGCCGCTGCGCCAAATGCACTTGCATCATGTAGAGGTCAGTGCGGCTATCCGCTTCAAGGGCGAGGTGCTGGGGCGCGTGGACCTGATAGAAAGCCTCGATCAGGTGCAATATGCTGTGTTGCGCATGGTCGCCATGGCGGCGGCATTGATCGGCCTGGCGATTGGGCTTGCCGGGCGTTTGTTGCGCTGGGTCCAGCGTTCGGCCCTGGCCCCTATCGTTGAACTGTCTGATTTGGCCGAACAGGTCGCGACCAGTCAAGACTATACGCGGCGTGCCAAGGTGCATAGACTCGACGAAGTGGGGCGCCTGAGTGAACGTTTCAACCAGATGCTGAAGCGGGTTGAAAAGGGTCAGGACGAGTTGAAGCAGCGCCTGCGCCAGGAGCAGTTGAGTGGTCAGCAGTTTGAAATGCTGGCGCACCGCGACAGTTTGACCCAGTTGCCGAATCGGCTGTATTTCCAATCTGCGTTGCAACGCCATGTCGTGGTCAGTTGCCAGGAGGTTGAGTTGATGGCGCTGATGTTCATCGACCTGGATAACTTCAAGACGGTCAACGACAGGCATGGTCATGACGCGGGCGACGAGGTGCTGCGCGAAGTTGCCGCCCGGATGAGCCGTGCGCTGCGCAGCGCCGATGTGCTGTGCCGGCTCGGCGGTGACGAGTTTGCTCTGATTCTGCCGGGGCTCAAGGATGAGACGGTGGCCGAGCAACTGGCCCTTCGCCTGATCGCGGCGATCCGCGAGCCGATGATCATCGGCGGCCACCTGATGCCGATTGGCGCCACCATCGGCCTGGCTTTTTGCCCGACCGATGAGGTGGATGCTGCGCAACTGCTTAGCGCGGCCGATGTGGCCATGTACGCCGCCAAACGGGCCGGCAAGAACACTTTCAGAAGGGCTTCTCATGCGAGCCGGGATTGAGCAAAGCGGAGGCGCATTGGCGCTTTGGCCATTGCGGTCGGTGAAACAAGTGCGGAAGGCGCTGCTGCTCGCACTGTTGTCCGTGCTGAGCCTGGCGCCGCTGTGTGCCTTGGCGCAGCCCTCCGGGGCGCCGCCGTCGGTGCCTGCAGTGGCGGAAACCCTCGATTTGGACTTGGAACAATTGCTGCGCCAGCAGCCGAAAGAGGTCTCGCGTGATGTCGAGGTCAGCACGGCCTCGCGCTTTGCTCAAAGCGCCACTCAGGCGCCGTCGGTCACCTATGTGCTTACGGCCGCCGATATTGCACGTTATGGCCTGCGCAATATGGCCGACATCTTGCGCACCATGCCGGGCTTGTACATCACCAGCGATCTCTCCTTCACCTATGTGGGCGCGCGCGGCCTGGGGCGGCCAGGTGACTTGAATGCACGGCTGTTGTTCCTGATTGATGGCGTGCGCATCAACGAAAACGTCTATGACGCCGGCCAGATTGGCGGTGAGTTCTACATCGATGCCGACTTGATCGAGCGGGTTGAATACGCACCCGGGCCGGGCTCGGCGCTCTATGGCAACAACGCTTTTCTGGGCGTCGTCAATGTGATGACCAAGCGAGCGGACAAGCTGGCTGGTGCCGCGGCAAGGCTTGGGTTTGATTCATCCGGTCAGAAACAGTTGCGCGGTAGTTGGGGCTATCGCTCAGAGTCGGGCTGGGAGGGCTGGTTGGCGGCCAGCGAGTTTCGACAGGAGCGCAAGCCTTTGCCTTATGTGGCCGCGGCCGAGGATGTGAACACGCTGCGTAATTTGCTGTGGACGCGCGGCAAACGCTTGTTTGGCAGCTTCAATGCTGGCGGCTTGGCGCTGCGGGTGGGCACAAGCAGCCTGAGCAATGGCATTCCTGAATTCTTGCGCGAGGGGCCGCCAGTCGAGTTCGGGCAGGCCAAAGAGGTGATCCATAACCATTTTGTGTCGCTCGGCTATGAACGCAGCCTGGGTGCAGACTGGGATGTGTTCTTTGGGGTCTCGGCCAAAAGCAGTGAGTACAGCTATCGCTACCCCAGTTTGGACCCCGGCGGGCGGCTGCGTGAGTGGCGCAGCGGTTCCTGGGGTCGTTGGTCCAACTGGGAGCTTCGCTTGAGCGGTCGCCAGTGGGCTGATCACCGATTGATGACCGGGCTTGAGTACCAATACGACAGTCAGCAACGCATTGCCGCCGGCTTGGTCGGAGAGGCGCCGCTGCAAGAGTTCAACGGCAAGAATCGGCGCCTGGGTGTGTTCCTGCAAGACGAGTGGCGATTGACCGATCAGCACCGGTTGATCTTGGGCTTGCGGCATGACAAGGATGAGGTGGGCAGCAGCAGCCTCAACCCGCGGCTGGCCTGGATCTGGAGTGGCGCCGCGCCTGACGCGACCTTGAAGCTGATGTACGGCAGCGCTTTTCGCGCGGCCAATTTGTCCGAGTTTCAGACCAACGCGCCTTGGGGTGAGCCGACGCCAAAACCCGAGCGGGTTCGCACGCTGGAGTTGGCCTGGGATCAGGCGCTGAGTTCGCAGATGCAATACCGGGTGTCGATTTACGCCTCGCAGTTGCAGGACCTGATTTCCCTGAATCAGGTCGATCTTCCCTTGTTCCAGAATCAGGCGACGATGCGCAGTCGCGGTCTGGAGTTGGGGCTGGATAAGCGCTGGGATCAGGGCTCGGAGTTGCGCGCCGGCCTGAGCTTGCAGCGCAGCACGGATGCTCAAGGCCAAGGCCTGGGCAATTCCCCGCGGGCGCTGCTCAAACTCTTGTTCAGCCAGCCGCTGCTGGGCGAAAACTTGCAAGCCAGTTGGCAGGTGTTTGCCATGAGTCGGCGCACCATCAGCGATGGCGAGTTGCCGGGCTATCTGCTCAACAACGTCAATTTGCTTTGGCGTCCGCGGCTTGATCTGGATCTGAGTCTGGGGGTCTACAACCTGGGCGCCGTGGACTATTTTGACCGGACCTCGCTGCTGGGTGAGCCTGTGCGACGGGAAGGACGGGTCTGGCAACTGTCGGTGACCTGGAGGTTTGGATCATGAGGTGGGCGCGCAGTCGCTGTGCCGCCTTGTTGGTGCTTGGCGTGCTTGGTTTGTTGCTGGTTTCGGCGCGGGCTGCGCCAGCGCCCGACAATGCCCAACTGAAGGCCGCATTCATCTACCGATTCGCCCAGTTCACCCAATGGCCGCCGCCGCCGCTGCGCGAGTTCACCTATTGCGTGGCGGGGAACGCCGGCATGCAGTCTGCCTTGCAAGGCCTGACGCTGAAGAGTCATGAGGGGGCCAGCAGCCGATTGTTGGTGGTGATGGAGCCTCAACAGGCTCAGCAATGTCAGTTGTTGCTGCTTGGATTTACCGAACGTGCCGAACTACAACGCTGGCAGCAAGCCTTGTCGGCCGAGCCGGTGTTGGTGGTGGGCGACAGTGCCGAGGCCTTTGGCAATGGCGCCGTGATCGCGCTGGTGTTGGAGCCCAATGGTCTGTCTTTCCGTATCAACCACACCGAGGCCAAACGGCGCGGCCTGACGCTCAGCTCCCAAATGCTGAAGCTGGCGCGTGAAGTGAAATAGGCCGGTCTTGGGTCAAGCTTAGATCCGCAGGCCCTGGGCCTGCAGTGGCCAAGCCAAGGCCTGTTGGACAAACAGGCTCAGCGCTTGGGCATTGCCAGTGGTTTCAAGCCAAGGGGCGGGGGCTTGCGCTTGGGCGGGCTGCGCGAGTTCTGTCCACAATCGGCTGGCCTGTTGAGCCACCGCCGTTTCGATGTTCAGCAGTCGCACCGAGGGCCCCAACTCGGCTTGCAGGCTGGCTTGCACCAAGGGGTAATGGGTGCAACCCATCAGCACGGTGTCGACCTCGGCTTCACGCAAGGGGCGGCACAGCTCAGCAATCAGGCGCTGCAGCGCAGGCGCCTGCAGGTCGCCACGTTCGATCAAGTCGACCAGACCGGGGCAGGGTTGGCTGATGATCTGTGCCGAGCCGGCGTGGCGGCGGACCAGGTCGGCGAAGCGAGCGCTGGAAATCGTCGCCGGTGTGGCCAGCACGCCGATGCGGCCGTTTTGGCTGGCCGCTACGGCGGGTTTGATGCCGGGCTCGGTGCCCACGATAGGTAGCTGTGGCCAGCGCTGGCGCAGTGCCGAGATGGCGTGCGCCGTGGCGGTGTTGCAGGCCACCACCAAGACGCCTGCCCCCTGATCAATCAAATGCTCCGCCACCGTCAGGCTGCGCTGAATGATGTACTTCGGTTCGCGCAAACCGTAGGGCGCGTGGGCCGCGTCCGCCACATAGCGCATGGCCACATCGGGCATCAATCGGCGCAGTTCGCGCAAGACGGTCAAGCCACCCACACCGGAGTCAAAAACACCCAGGCAGGCAGGTTTGGAGGAGGGGGTTGAGCTCATTGAGTGCGGCAGTCTAGCTTTTGCGCTGGACCGTGCCGACGCCGTGGTTAAAATAGAACGATCGTGCTTTTTTCGCTGAAGTCGGCGATGATCGTGCAGGGCCTCGGGGCCGCCCCTTTAGAATCTGATTAACGTTAACGTCAATTCGTCTTGGAGTAATCGATGAAAGTCTTGGTCCCAGTCAAACGCGTGGTCGACTACAACGTCAAGGTGCGCGTCAAGAGCGACGGCACCGGCGTGGATATCGCCAATGTGAAGATGTCGATGAACCCCTTCGACGAAATCGCCATTGAAGAGGCCGTGCGCCTGAAGGAAAAGGGCCTGGTCACCGAGGTGATCGCCGTTTCCTGCGGCGTGACCCAGTGCCAGGAAACCCTGCGTACCGCCATGGCCATTGGCGCCGACCGCGCCATCTTGGTGGAAACCGATGCTGAGTTGCAGCCGCTGGCCGTGGCCAAGCTCCTCAAGGCCCTGGTGGACAAAGAGCAGCCCGGCCTGGTGGTCTTGGGCAAGCAAGCCATTGACGACGACTGCAATCAAACCGGCCAGATGCTGGCCGCCTTGGCTGGTCTGCCGCAAGGCACGTTCGCCAGCAAGGTCGAGCTGAGCGCTGACTCGGTCGCCGTGACCCGTGAAGTTGACGGTGGCCTGGAAACCGTCAAGCTGAGCCTGCCCGCCGTCATCACCACCGACCTGCGCCTGAATGAGCCGCGTTATGTGACGCTGCCCAACATCATGAAGGCCAAGAAGAAGCAGCTCGACGTGATCAAGCCCGCCGATCTGGGCGTGGACGTGGCCCCGCGCATCAAGACGCTGAAGGTGGAAGAGCCGCCCAAGCGCAGCGCCGGCGTCAAGGTGGCCGATGTGGCCGCTTTGGTGGACAAGCTGAAGAACGAAGCCAAGGTCATTGGCTGACCCCAGATCAGAAGAATTCGGAGAAAACACAATGACTGCTCTCGTTATTGCTGAACACGACAACGCCTCCATCAAGGGCGCAACGCTGAACACCGTGACCGCTGCGCTGGCCGCAGGCGGTGATGTGCATGTGCTGGTGGCGGGCTTCAACGCTGGCGCTGCCGCTGTTGCTGCCGCGCAGATCGCCGGTGTTGCCAAGGTCTTGCACGCCGACGCTGCGGGCCTGGAAAACGGCCTGGCCGAAAATCTGGCCGCCCAGGTGCTGGCAATTGCCTCCGGCTACAGCCACATCCTGTTCCCCGCCACCGCCTCAGGCAAGAACGTCGCCCCGCGCGTCGCCGCCTTGCTGGACGTGGCGCAACTGAGCGATGTGACCAAGGTCATCAGCGCCGATACTTTTGAGCGCCCGATCTACGCTGGCAACGCCATCGCCACTGTGCAAAGCAGCGATGCCACCAAGGTGCTGACCGTGCGTACCACCGGTTTTGACGCCGCAGCCGCCAGCGGTGGCAGCGCCGCTGTTGAAACCGTTGCCGCCGCCGCCGACAGCGGCAAGAGCAGCTTCGCAGGCCGTGAAGTGACCAAGAGCGATCGCCCTGAACTGACCGCTGCCAAGATCATCGTGTCCGGTGGCCGCGCCTTGGGTTCGAACGAGAAGTTCATGGAAGTGCTGACCCCGCTGGCCGACAAGCTGGGTGCTGCACTGGGTGCCTCGCGCGCCGCCGTGGATGCGGGTTATGCCCCGAATGACTGGCAAGTTGGCCAGACCGGCAAGATCGTCGCCCCTCAGCTCTATATCGCCGCCGGCATCAGCGGCGCCATCCAGCACTTGGCCGGTATGAAGGACTCCAAGGTGATCGTGGCGATCAACAAGGACCCCGAAGCCCCGATCTTCTCGGTGGCCGACTACAGCCTGGAAGCTGATCTGTTCACCGCCGTGCCGGAGTTGGTGAAGAGCCTCTGAGTGGCTCCAACACCGGGAAGCTCTCTGATTGAGTGAGCCCCAGGGCGCCCGACTTCACGGTCGCGGCGCCCTTGTTCCATCTGAACGTCCCTGAACACCCTTGAACGACCCTAGATTCGTATTGCTGGAGACATCACCATGACTTACCGCGCCCCCGTCAAAGACATGTTGTTCAATATGCAGGAGCTGGCTGGCCTGCAGTCGCTGACTGAGCAGATCCCTGCTTTTGCCGATTACGGCATCGACACCGCGCAGGCCGTGTTGGAGGAATGCGCCAAGCTCAATGAAGACGTGATCGCGCCCCTGAACTGGGAAGGCGACAAGAACCCTTCCTACTGGAAGGACGGCCAAGTCTTCACCACGCCCGGCTTCAAGGAAGCCTTCAAGCAGTTCGCCGAAGGCGGCTGGCAAGGTCTGCAACACCCCACCGAGTTCGGCGGCCAGGGCCTGCCCAAGATCATTGGCGCGGCCTGCGGCGAGATGATCAATAGCGCGAACGTCAGCTTCGCGCTGTGCCCGCTCTTGACCGATGGCGCGATCGAAGCGCTGCTGACTGCCGGCTCGGATGAGCAGAAGAACACCTTCATCCCCAAGCTGGTCGATGGCAGCTGGACAGGCACCATGAACCTGACCGAGCCGCAAGCCGGCTCGGACCTGGCGCAAGTGCGCACCCGCGCCGAGCCGCAGCCTGACGGCACTTACAAAATCTTCGGCACCAAGATCTTCATCACCTACGGTGAGCACGATATGGCCGAGAACATCGTCCATTTGGTGCTGGCCCGTGTGGTCGGTGCGCCCGAGGGCGTGAAGGGCATCAGCCTGTTCCTGGTGCCCAAGTTCCTGGTGAATGCCGACGGCTCGCTGGGCGCCCGCAATGATGCGCACTGCGTCTCCATCGAACACAAGATGGGCATCAAGGCCAGCCCGACCGCTGTGCTGCAGTTCGGTGACCACGGCGGTGCCATCGGCACGCTGATTGGCCAAGAGAACCGTGGCCTGGAGTACATGTTCATCATGATGAACGCGGCCCGCTTTGGCGTGGGCGTGCAGGGCATTGCGGTGGCGGATCGGGCCTACCAAAAGGCTGCGGCCTTCTCGCGCGATCGCATTCAGTCGCGTCCGGTGGATGGTTCGCTGCCCAGCAGCGGCGCCATCATTCACCACCCCGATGTGCGCCGCATGCTGATGACCATGCGCTCGCTGACCGAAGGCTGCCGCGCCATGGCCTTGGTGGGCGCCAGTGCCTACGACACCGCGCACCACCATGCCGATGCCGAGGTGCGCAAGCAGGCCCAGGCTTTCTATGAATTCCTGGTGCCGCTGATCAAGGGTTACAGCACCGAGATGAGCTTGGAAGTGACCGATCTGGGCGTGCAGATCCATGGTGGCATGGGCTTTATCGAAGAAACCGGCGCGGCCCAGTACTACCGCGACGCCAAGATCCTGACCATTTACGAAGGCACGACCGCCATCCAGGCCAATGACTTGGTCGGTCGCAAGACCAGCCGTGATGGTGGCGAGTTCGCCCGCTCGGTGGCAGCCCTGGTCGAAGCGACCGAGGCGCAGTTGCTCGCACGCGGCAGCGCGGCCGCATTGGCAGTGCACAAGCGCCTGAGCGCGGCGCGACAGGCCTACCTCGACGTGGTGGGCTTCATCGTGGCCAATGCACGCAGCAACCCCAATGCCGCCTACGCAGGCTCGGTGCCTTACCTGATGTTGGCCGGCAATTTGGTGGCTGGCTGGCAACTGGCGCGCGCCTTGCTGGTCGCCGAGGACAAGCTGGCCGCCGGTGAAGACGCCGCCTTCATGAGCGCCAAGATCGCCACCGCTCGCTTCTACGCCGAGCACATCCTGACCCGCAGCAGCAGCTTGCGCGATGCCATCGTGGACGGCGCCGACAGCGTCACCGCCATGGCCTTGGATGCCTTCTGAGCACACTAGAAAATAGAACGGAGACTCACGTGTCCTTGCCCCCGATTCTGCAAAACCTGCCGCTGCCCATCATCGGCTCGCCGCTCTTCATCATCAGCAACCCCAAGCTGGTGATTGCCCAGTGCAAGGCCGGCGTGGTGGGTTCTATGCCGGCGCTGAACGCGCGCCCCGCCGAGTTGCTGGACGAATGGTTGAATGAAATCACCACCGAGCTGGCGGCTTACAACAAGGCCAATCCAGACAAGCCGGCTGCGCCCTTTGCCATCAACCAGATCGTGCACAAGAGCAACGAACGGCTCGAGCACGATATGGCGGTTTGCGCCAAGTACAAGGTGCCCATCATCATCACCTCGCTGGGTGCGCGTGAAGATGTCAACCAGGCGGTGCATGCCTGGGGCGGCGTGGTGCTGCACGACATCATCAACAACAAGTTCGCCAAGAAGGCGATCGAGAAGGGCGCCGATGGCTTGATCGCCGTAGCCGCTGGCGCTGGCGGCCACGCCGGTGTGAAGAGCCCCTTTGCCTTAACCCAGGAAATCCGCGAATGGTTTGATGGCCCGGTGGCCTTGTCAGGCTCCATTGCCAGCGGTGATGCGGTCTTGGCGGCCCAGGCCATGGGCGCTGACTTCGCCTATATCGGCTCGGCCTTCATCGCCACCGAAGAAGCCCGCGCATCGGACGCCTACAAGCAGATGATTGTGGACAGCAATAGCGATGACATCGTCTATAGCAACCTCTTCACCGGCGTGCACGGCAACTATCTGCGCGGCTCCATCGTCAATGCGGGTATGAACCCAGACCAATTGCCGGAGAGCGACCCAAGCGCGATGAACTTTGGCGGCGATGCCAAGAAGGCCTGGAAAGACATCTGGGGCTGCGGCCAAGGCATTGGCGCGGTGCGCGAAGTGCTGCCGGCGGCGCAACTGGTGGCGCGCTTGGCGCGTGAGTACCAGGCCGCGCGGGAGCGCTTGGCCTTGCGCTGAAGTGTCGCGCTAGCTCAGCGCTGCAAATTGCAATAAAAAAAGCACCGGCTGCGTGAGCACCGGGGCTTTTTCGACGTCTGGTAGCTGAGGGCTTATGCCTTCAGGTGGTTGTCGACGCGGTCCAGCACTTGTTCGGGTGCATCGGCTTCCAGTTCGGTCTCGTTGTTCAGATGCCGCTGCATGCGGTCCATGTCCAGATCGCCGGTCCACTTGGCCACGACCAGGGTGGCCACACCATTGCCGATCAGATTGGTCAAGGCGCGTGCCTCGCTCATGAAGCGGTCGATGCCCAGGATCAGCGCCAAGCCGGCGACCGGAATGCCGCCCACCGCACTCAGCGTGGCGGCCAGCACGATGAAGCCGCTGCCCGTGACGCCTGCAGCGCCTTTGGAAGTCAGCAAGAGCACGGCCAGCAGGGTCAACTGCTGCGTCAGCGTCATCGGTGTGTTGGTGGCTTGGGCGATGAAAACCGCTGCCATGGTCAGGTAGATGGAGGTGCCGTCCAAATTGAAGGAGTAGCCGGTCGGGATCACCAAGCCCACGGTGGACTTCTTGGCGCCCAGGTTTTCCATCTTGGCCATCATGCGCGGCAACACCGATTCTGAGGACGAGGTGCCCAGCACGATCAGCAGTTCTTCTTTGATGTAGCGGATGAACTTGAAGATCGAAAAGCCATGGAAGCGCGCGATGCCGCCCAAGACGATGATGATGAAGAGTAAACAGGTCAGGTAGAAGCTGCCCATCAGCTTGGCCAACTGCAGCAGCGAGCCCAGGCCGTACTTGCCGATGGTGAAGGACATGGCGCCGAACGCGCCGATCGGCGCCAGCTTCATGATGTAGCCCACGATCACGAACAGCACATGGCTGCTCTTCTCGATCAAATCGAACACCAGCGTGCCACGGCCGCCGAAGCGATGCAGGGCAAAGCCGAACAGCAGGGCGATCAAGAGCACTTGCAGCATTTCGCCCTTGGCAAAGGCATCGACCACGGTGTTGGGGATGATGGCCAAGAGGAACTCGGTGGTGCTTTGCATCTTGCCGGGGCCGGTGTAGGCGGCAATGCCCTTGGTGTCCAGATGCGCTGGGTCCACATTCATGCCGACGCCGGGTTGCAGCACATTGACCACCACCAGGCCGATGACCAAGGCCAGGCTGGAAACAATCTCAAAGTAGAGCAGGGCCAGGCCGCCGGTCTTGCCGACCTTCTTCATGTCCTCCATGCCGGCGATGCCCACCACCACGGTGCAGAAGATGATGGGGGCGATGATCATCTTGATCAGCTTGATGAAGCCGTCGCCCAGCGGCTTCATCGCCGCCCCGCTCTCAGGGTAGAAGTGGCCCAGCAACACGCCAATGACGATGGCGCTGATGACCTGGGCATAAAGGGACTTGTAAATGGGCTGTCTCGCTTGCATATGAACTCCAATGTCTGCTTGGGCTTATCTTGCGCGCTGAATTCCCGGTTTGATATGAGGGGAATTGCAGATCATCACCTGCTTCACTTGACCGCAAGCCTAAATCGCCAATTGCGCGCTTGAGTTGGCCGAAGGGGCGCAGAGCCCTCCCTAGTGCCCCGTCCAAGTCGAGTCAGGTGGGCTTCCAGTGAGCAAGACGGAAGTCTGCGAAGTTCCGACGGCAGTTTCACCAGTTCAAATGAAAAAAGCCCGGGCATGCCGGGCTTGGGGTGGGTGCGCTTGGGGTGCTATCAGTCGCGGTAGTTGTCCACTACCGTGTAGCTGCGCGCTCTAATGGCAAAGACCAAAGCGGCCACCAAAGCGAATCCGGCGAAGAAGAACATCTGAAAGGCGGTGACGCTCAAACCCGTGGTTTGGATATAGGCGGTCGCCGCTTCGCTCTTGACGCTGCCGTTGGCCAGCAGCACCCAGAGGTTGCCAATCGTCACAGACAGATTCCAAAAGCTGGTGATCACGCCCTTCATGGCCAGCGGCGCTTGGCTGTAGGCGAACTCAAGGCCAGTGGCAGACACCAAGACTTCGCCCATGGTTAAGATGGCATAGGGCAGGATCTGCCAGACGATGCTGATGCCCTGGCCTTGGTCAATCCAGAGTTGCAGGCCGCCCACCACGATCCAGGCCAGGCCTGAGAGGGCAATGCCGGCGCCCATGCGGCGCAACGCGGTGATGCGCAGGCCCATGCGCTCCAGCAAGGGGTAGAGCACCATATTGTTGAAAGGGATCAGCAGCATCACCAAGGCCGGGTTCAGTGCCTGCATCATGGACGACTGGAACCACTCGGGCTTGCTCATTTGGTCGGCTTGCAAGACCCAGGTTGAGGCCTTCTGGTCGAACAAGGACCAGAACGGCGTGACCAAGGCAAACAAGACCAGCAGCTGCAAGACGGTGCGCACGCCTTGCACGGCTTCGGCGCCATGTTTGGCGGTGGCCCGATCGAGTTGCAGCCAAGCGCCAAAGCCGCCGAAACCCATCACCAGGACCAAGGCCGAGCACAAGGCCGGCACGATGCCAGTGGGCTTCAGCAGCACCAGGCTCAGCGCGGCCAAGACCACGCCGGCCCAAGCCGTGAACAAACCCAAGTTGAGCTGGCCGGGGCGAGGGGTTTTCAGCGCCGTCAGCACCACCTTCAGGAAGCTATTGGGGTCGTCTTTGGCTGTGGGCTTGACGTGCACATACTTGCGGCGGCCCATCCAGAAAATCATGGTGGCGATGAACATAAACACACCGGGGACGCCGAAGGCCACGCTGGCACCGAAGTTCTTCAAGAGCAGGGGCATCAAGAGCGAAGCGAAGAAGCTGCCGAAGTTGATGATCCAGTAAAAGCCATCAAAGACTTTTTGCGCCAGCGAGCGATTGCTCTTGTCAAACTGGTCGCCTACAAAAGAGCTGACCAGCGGCTTGATGCCGCCGGAGCCCAAGGCAATCAAGAACAGGCCGGTGTAGAAGCCGCGGATATTGTTCTCAAAGATCGCCAGGCAGGCATGGCCGGCGCAGTAAACCAGGCTGAGCCAGAAGATGGTGTTGTACTTGCCGAAAAAGCGGTCGGCCAACCAGCCGCCCAACAGCGGGAAAAAGTACACCCCAATCACAAAGGTGTGGAAGACCTCCTTGGCCTCGCCCTTGCGCAAAGGCTCGGGCACGGCCAAGAGCAGGCTGGTCATCAGGAAGACGGTGAGGATGTTGCGCATGCCGTAAAAGCTGAAGCGCTCGCATCCTTCGTTACCGATGATGTAGGGGATTTGGGGTGGCATCTTGGCCACTGGGGTACTGCTGCTTGTTGTCACAGGGAGTTCTCGTTTCGCGGCTGCGCCTTCTTCAGCGGCAAGGGCAGGCATCGCGTCAATGAAAAGTGTTATTCAAATGGAACAAATGAAAACGCCGCCGGGCTTGCGCCTCGGCGGCGTTGCTGGATCAGCCGGAGCTGAAGCGGGCGATCAAGCCCGCTTCAAATCACTGCTCAAAGGGCAACTTGATTTGGGCCAGGTCCTTGCGGGTTTCGACCAAGACCAGCGGGCCCTCATCGGCCAGCACCGTGGCCACGCGTTCACGCGGCACATGCACCGGCTTGGGCTCGGCAGCAATCGCTTCCTGGGCGGCGCGGATCTTCTCGGCATCCGAGTTGACCCATTGCAGGCCGGTGGAGGCGGCAACGGCTTGCAGAGCGTCGAGGTCCAGCACAAAAGCCGGTGCAGCGGGTGCCACCGGAGCCTGAGCAGCGGCGACCGGGGCTGGGCTGGGCGCTGCGGCGACTGCCGGTACAGCTTCGACCGGAGCAGCAGCTTCAGCGTTCACGGCTGCAGCGGCAGGCGCGGCTTCAACAGCAGCGTTGCCAGTAGCTTCCGCTTGTGGCGCCAGCTCAGCAGCTGCGGCTTCGCCGTTCAGCTCAGGGGCTTGGTCATCGCGGCGCTCGCGGCGCACGCGGTCGCGGCCCCGGTTGCGACCACGGCGGGCTTCGCCGCCTTGGCCATCGGCCTCGCCCTCGGCGCGAGTCGCGCCAGCCTCTTCAGCTTGGGCCGAACCGGCTTCAGCTGCGTTGGCCTCTTGGCCTTCGATAGACACCGGGGCCTCGTTGCTTGCGCCACCGTCTTCGCGGTCACGACCGCCACGACGACGACGACGGCCTCGGCCTTGGCGCTCTTCGTTGGAGGCTTCAGCGTTGGCATCGGCTTGCGTGTCGGCAAAGCCTGTCGGCGCGTCGGCGATCAGCTGGGCTTGCACCGGCAGCGCGGCGGCTCCGCTGTTCAGGCCAAGCTCTTCGCTATTGCGCTGCTCGTTGCGGCCTTCATTGCGCTCGCTACGTTCACCGCGCTCAGGACGGTCGCCACGCGGGCGGCGGCCACCTTCGTTGCGCTCGGTGCGCGGCTGCTCGGCACCGGCTTCCGGGCGTTCGCTGCGCTCTGGACGACGATTGCCATTGCGATCGGTGCGCTCGCCACGCGGCTCACCACGCTCAGTGCGTTCTGTACGCTCACCGCGTTGGCCCTCAGGGCGGCTGTCGCCGCGGGCTTCTTGCGGACGCTCGCTGCGGGCGCCATCACGCTTGGCATTGCGATCGCCGCGCTCAGCGCGTTCGCCACGCTCAGCACCGCGCTCACCACCACGTTCGCCATTGCGGCCACGGCCGCGACCATCGCGACCGCCTTCGCGGCCGCCGTCACGTCCACCTTCTCGCTTGCGATCACCGCCAGCGGCTGACTTGGCCGGTGCGGCTGCGGGCGCTTCGACTGGCGCCGGAGCAGCCACGCCGAACAGACCCTTGATCCAGCCGAAGAAGCCACCGCTCGAAGCAGGCACTGCAGCGGCAGGTGCCGGCGCGGCTGCTTTGGGAGCCTCAGCCTTGGGTGCCGGTGCCACCGGTGTTGGGGGCGGCATCTCGGGCAGCACGCCCTTGATCACGGGCTCTTGCTTGTTCTTGCCCTTGTCGCCGGCCGCGTCGTTGCGGCGGGTGATGCCCACCTCATCCTGCGGCTCTTCGATCATGGTGTAGCTGGCTTGCAGGTTCTCCAGACGCGGGTCGTCGTGGCGCAGGCGTTCCAGCTTGTAGTTGGGCGTTTCGAGATGCTTGTTGGGCACCAGCAGCACGGTGACGCGCTGCTTCATTTCGATCTTGGTGATCTCGGTGCGCTTCTCGTTCAGCAAGAAGGAGGTCACTTCCACCGGCACTTGCACATGCACGGCGGCGGTGTTGTCCTTCATCGACTCTTCCTGAACCATGCGCAGGATCTGCAGCGCGCTGGATTCGGTGTCGCGGATGTGGCCGGTGCCGTTGCAGCGTGGGCAGGTGATGTGGTTGCCGTCGCTCAAGGAAGGGCGCAGGCGCTGGCGGCTCATTTCCAGCAGGCCGAACTTGCTGATGGAGGCGAATTGCACGCGGGCGCGGTCAGGGCGCAGCGCATCGCGCAGGCGCTGCTCAACTTCGCGGCGGTTCTTCGACTCTTCCATGTCGATGAAGTCGACCACGATCAGACCGCCCAGGTCGCGCAAACGCATCTGGCGCGCGATTTCGTCGGCGGCTTCGAGGTTGGTGCGGGTGGCGGTTTCTTCGATGTCGCTGCCGCGTGTCGAGCGGGCCGAGTTGACGTCCACCGAAACCAGGGCTTCGGTGTGGTCGATCACGATGGCGCCGCCGGAAGGCAGGTTGACCGTGCGGCTGAAGGCGGTTTCGATCTGGTGCTCGATCTGGAAACGGCTGAACAGCGGCGCGTCGTCGCGGTAGCGCTTCACGCGATGGCCTTGCTCGGGCATCACGTGGTTCATGAACTGATGCGCCTGTTCGAACAGGTCATCCGTGTCGATCAGGATTTCGCCGACATCAGCGGTGAAGTAATCGCGGATCGCGCGGATCACCAGGCTCGATTCCTGATAGATCAGGTAAGCGCCCTTGCCACCCTTGGCCGCATCGTCGATGGCGGTCCAGAGCTTGAGCATGTAGTTCAGGTCCCACTGCAGTTCGGCGGCGGAGCGGCCGATGCCAGCAGTGCGAGCGATCAAGCTCATACCCTTGGGGTACTCGAGCTGGTCGAGGTTTTCTTTCAGCTCTTCGCGATCTTCGCCCTCGATGCGGCGCGAAACGCCACCGCCGCGCGGGTTGTTGGGCATCAGCACTAGGTAGCGGCCGGCCAGCGAAACAAAGGTGGTCAGGGCTGCACCCTTGTTGCCACGCTCTTCTTTTTCCACCTGGACCAGCAGTTCCTGGCCTTCCTTGATGGCGTCTTGGATGCGTGCCGAGCGCACGTCCACACCTTCGCGGAAATATTGGCGGGCGATTTCCTTGAAAGGCAGGAAGCCGTGGCGGTCTTCGCCGTAGTCCACAAAGCAGGCTTCCAGCGAAGGCTCCACGCGGGTGACCACGGCCTTGTAGATATTGCCCTTGCGTTGCTCGCGGCCTTCGATCTCGGTTTCGAAATCGAGCAGTTTTTGGCCATCAACGATTGCGAGGCGCCGCTCTTCCGGCTGCGTCGCATTGATCAGCATGCGTTTCATCGTCATCACTCCTCAAACGCGTGAGCGGACGGAGTTCTAGTCCGGCCGGCACACGCGCAGCATCACGTCACCGCTCGAACCCGGATTCGGGCCCTGGCGGCAACACATCGATGCACGGGCAATGTGGAGGAACCGAGGAAGGAATCGCCCTGGACTGACCGTGATCGGAGTGCGATCAAATGGCCAGCGTTGGCGCTTGCGACATGACAGTCGGCGCGGAGGTCCCGTCCCATGAACACGCAACCCTGAGCTGCGCGGCCCGGCCACGGCAAGGCAACACGGCCTCGCCGGCATTCGGCCGGGGCAGTGCTGATGAGCGGTGGGGGGTGAGGGGAGTGAAGGAAATCATCCGTGCGGACTGTTGGACGCTGGGCTGAGGCGGTCAGACTCTTGATCGACCGGCCTCACGCCCCAAAAAACCTTGTCTGGTGCCTCGTACAGTCAATTGGGACTGCACGCGGCGTGGCTCGTTCTACATTGCTCTGCCGCGCAGCACCCGAGGCCGCCTTGTCACATGGGGACAAGGCCCGCTTCCGGCGATTGCGCGTTGCATCACCAATTTTGTTCATTGCTCAATGGGCCGGGCAATTCGCCATTCCCACTGACCCCCGTCATCCCTTGTATGCCTTGTCTTCAGCGCTGCGAGCCTTTGTCTTCGGCTACCCAGGTAAAATCAGACAAATCAAATACTTACGGCAACAACGTGGTGAGCAACATTATAAGGGCTAAAGCCAAAGCGCCGGCCGCCACGGAAACCCGCAAATCCGGCGCGCGGCGACCCGCTGCGGTTGGGCGAAAGCCGGCGGTTTCGGTGTCCAAAAGTGAGCGGGCGCCGACTTCTTCTTCCTCTTCTTCTTCTTCTTCTTCTTCTTCTTCCCAGTCGCGTTCTCGCCCGTCGGTCGCGGCCTCGCGGACGAAGGCGCCTGTGGCCAAGCCTCAGCTTGCTGAGCCAGTCCTTGAAGCGGCTCAAGCGCCGGCCCCGGCAGTTCGGCGGGTGCTGATTGATGAGGGCTCGGCCGGCCAGCGCTTGGACAATTTCCTGCTGCGCGAGTTGAAGGGCGTCCCCAAGACCCATGTTTACCGAGTGATCCGGGCCGGTGAGGTGCGCGTCAACAAGGGTCGCGCCCATGCCGACACGCGCTTGGAGCTCGGCGACGAGGTGCGCATCCCGCCGGTGCGCTTGCCCGAACGAGTGGAAACCAAGGTCGAACATGTGCCAGCACGCGAGTTCCCGATCATTTTTGAAGACGACTACCTGCTCGCGATCAACAAACCGGCCGGGGTGGCGGTGCACGGCGGCTCTGGGGTCAGCTTTGGTGTGATCGAGCAATTGCGCCAGGCAAGGCCGTTGGCTAAGTTCCTGGAATTGGTGCACCGGCTCGACAAGGAAACCTCTGGCCTGCTGCTGATCGCCAAGAAACGCGGCGCCCTGGTGGCCTTGCAAGATCAGTTCCGCGAGCGCGAGACCGGCAAGACCTATGCGGCCTTGGTGGCCGGCGAATGGGCGGCGAACAAAAAAGTCATCGACGTGCCCCTGCTCAAGTTCATTGGCAGCGATGGCGAGCGCTGGGTCCGTGCGGTGACCGATCCAAAGGACGCCCATGCCGATCAAGCCAAGCGATCCATCAGCCTGGTTCGGGTGGCGGAGCGTTTGGGCGAGCACAGTCTGCTCGACGTGACCATCAAGACCGGCCGCACCCACCAGATTCGCGTTCATCTGGCGCATGAGGGCCATGCAATCGTGGGTGACCCCAAATACGGCGATTTCGAGGCCAACCGCGCTTTGGCGCGCGGCCCGCTGCGTTTTGACCGGATGTTCCTGCATGCCAAGCGCCTGCGCTTTGTGCACCCCAGCGAGGGCGGCAAGGAAATGGAATTGCTGGCGCCTTTGCCGGCTGAATGCCTGCAATTGATCCAAGCTTTGCAGAATCAAGGCAAAAGCCAGGGTCGCTAGGCATGAGACCACAGCAGTTCGACTTGATCGTCTTTGATTGGGACGGCACCTTGTTCGACTCCACCGCGTTGATCACCCGCAGCATTCAGGCCGCGGCAGTGGACCTGGGCTTGCCCGAACCCAGTACTGCCCGGGCTAGCTATGTGATCGGCATGGGGCTGAATGAGGCCTTGGCGCATGCGCTGCCCGATTTGCCGCCGTCGCGTTACCCAGAGTTGGGCCAGCGTTTCCGGCATCACTATGTGGCGGCGCAACATCAGATCACCCTGTTTGATGGCGTTTTGGAGATGCTAGGCGCGCTCAAGGCTAGGCATCATTGGCTGGCGGTGGCGACCGGGAAAAGCCGGCGCGGCCTGAACGAGGTCTTGCAGGTCGAGTCGCTGCGTGCGGTGTTTGACGGCACCCGGACGGCCGACGAAACCGCCGGCAAGCCAAATCCGCAAATGTTGAATGAGTTGATGCGTGAATTCGGGGTCGACGCGGAACGCACATTGATGATTGGTGACACCATCCATGACCTGCAACTGGCCCGCAACGCCGGTACCGCCAGTGTCGGTGTGGGCTATGGCGCACATGACCATCAAAGTTTCGGTGAATTCGCGCCGCTGTACATTGCTCAGTCGGTGCCTGAGTTGCACGATTGGTTATTGAAAAATGCCTGAGTCGATGAAAACGCCTGAGTCGGCGGAGCCGGTGCTGCTGTGCCCGTCTGAAGAACTGTTGGAGCGCGGCCGCGCTCACACCTTTGATGTTTTGCAGTACCGGGAGCCGGCGCGCGCCTTTGCCTTGCGCTTCGAGGGGCAGGTGGTGGCCTATCTGAATCGTTGCGCCCATGTGCCTGCCGAGATGGATTGGCAAGAAGGCGAGTTCCTGGATGGCGACAAGCAATACATCATGTGCTCTATTCATGGTGCGGTCTACGATCCCTTGACCGGCCGCTGCGTCACCGGCATGTGTGGCCGTATGGGCCTCACCAAGCTCGAGGTGCAGGAGCGCGAGGGGCGTGTCTATTGGTATCCTTCCCGCGACACCAAAGCTGCAGTCAAAGACTGAACTTCGCAGAACAACAAAGACAAGAACAATGAATCCCAACGACGAATTGCCCAAGCCTATTGCCGACCCCGTCATCGGGGGTCAGGCACCCGAAGCCGCCAAGGCGCTAGGGGCTTCAATGAGCACGTATGAGCCGATGCTGGCGCAGTTCGCCCGCGAATATCTGCTCGACAAGCGCAGCGAGCGCCGTTGGCGTTTGTTTTTCCGCTTGATCTGGTTGGCGCTGCTGGGCTTGCTGGCCTGGGCGATCTACCCGCAGCGCCACCATATGCAGGCGCCGAATACGCCGCACACGGCCCTGGTGGAGGTGCGCGGCGAGATTGCGGCCGACACCGAGGCCAGCGCCGAGTTGATGCTCTCCGCCTTGAAGAGCGCCTTTGAGGATGCAGGCTCACAAGCGGTGGTGCTGCGCATCAACTCGCCCGGTGGTAGCCCGGTGCAGGCCGGTATCGTCTACGACGAGATCAAGCGGCTCAAAGCCAAACATGGCAAGAAAGTCTATGCCGTGGTGGAAGAGATGTGCGCCTCGGGGGCGTACTACATCGCCGCGGCCGCCGATGAAATTTATGTCGACAAGGCCTCTGTGGTGGGCTCCATCGGCGTCCTGATGGACGGGTTTGGCTTCACCGGCCTGATGAACAAGCTCGGTGTGGAGCGCCGTTTGCTGACCGCCGGTGAGAACAAGGGCATGCTGGACCCCTTCAGCCCGGTGTCGCCGCGGCAGCAGGCTTTCGCGCAGGCTATGTTGGACCAGATTCATCAGCAGTTCATCGCGGTGGTCCGTGAAGGGCGTGGCAAGCGCCTGAAAGAAACACCGGAAACCTTCTCCGGTCTGTTCTGGAATGGCGAACAAGCCGTCAAGATGGGCTTGGCCGATCACCTGGGCAACCTGGACTTTGTCGCCCGCGAGGTCGTCAAGGCTGAGGAGGTGGTGGACTACACGCCGCGTGAAAACGTGGCCGAACGCTTGGCCAAACGCTTTGGCGCCTCCATGGGTGAGGGCGCTGTCAAGACCATGCGCAGCATGAACCCAATTCGCTGATCCAAGCGACTTGGCGCAGTTCAGCGCTACCCACCAAGGGGAGCAGGTTTCAAGAACCTGCTCCCCTTCGTCCTTCTGGGGGAGTGGCACCGTCGTGATGAACCGTTATAAACGCGGCCTGTGGTGCCTGGGCGTGTTTGTTTGCGCTGGTGCCCAGCGAAGTGCTTGCCCGGAGCGGCATTGACGGAGGCCGAATAGTCAGGGGGCATGAGGGTGAATCGACAAAAAACGTGTAAGCCAAGGCGGCCGATTGAGTTGTCGATGCAGTCCTTGTGCGTCTGCTTCAGCGCCTTGATGCTGGCGGCCTGCGGTGGCGGAGGCGGCTCCGGCGCAGATTCGACGCCAACAGCGACCGCTCCCACTACGGTACCCAGCACGGTCCCCAGTACCGTACCGGGCACCACGCCAGCCGATGGCGCGGCCAGTGCCGCGCGTCTCAGCTTGCCGGCCTATGCTGCAACGCGCAAAGTGCCGGCGGGCAGCCCGGCGCCCGATAGTGAACGCCGTCTATTGCAAAACGCCAGCCTGGCCCTGGCCATTGCTCAGTTGCAGGCGGGCGCGCCCGCGGGCACATGGCTGGGCAACGCCCAAGTCTCGCCGGCCCTGAGTGCTTCACTGGAGCAACTGCTTCGGGCGGCTGCCGCTGGGGCCACCTTGGCCCAAATCCCGAGTCTGTTGCCCGACCTGGCGCAGGCTCGCCAAGTGGCGGCCAGCAATTGGGTGCAACGCTCGCTGTGGGCGGCTCAAGGGCAGTCCTTCAATGTGCAGTTTTTGGCCGCCAGTGACTTGTCATCGGGCGCCATGGGCTTGCCGCAATGGCGCGGTGCCGAGACTGATTTCACTTCCAGCGCCGCCAAGGAATTCCAGCTTGCCAAGCAAGCGCAGCTCCCACCCCAATCGGCCGATACCATCGTGCCGGTGGCGCAGACTCGGCTGGTGGTGATTGACAGCCTGCGTACGCGCTTTGTCTGGCCGGATGTGGAACTGGCCAAGGGTCGTTTCAAGAATGAAAGAGGCGAGGTCGGGCACGGCGATTTCTTGCGTGTCCGCCAGGGTGTGCAGCGCTACCAGGTGCCGGAGTTCACGGCCGATTTGCTGCAGCAGGACGACTTTTTGTTGATCTATTTGCGCCCGATGGCGGGCAGCCTGCAAGCCTTTTTGGCTGGCAGCCCGCAGCCCGCCTTGCAACAGGTGCTGAATGCGGCGGATGCCAAAACCTTGTCGCCCGGTGAGCTGGTCTTGCCGCTGACCCGCATGGGCTTGGCGGCCGATTACGCCGCGCCCCTGGTGCGAGGCGGGCTTAGCCTGGCCATGGATGAGGTCAAAGCCGATCTGCGCGGACTTGATGGTGGCGGCAGCTATGCCCGCTTCCAGTCGCCCACGGCCTTGCTGCAGATCAGTGAAAGCGGCCTGGACTTACAGTCGGCCCATGTGCTGAGCCTGATCGCCAGCGACAAGAATGTCTTTGGTCCCAACTACGCGTCGGGTAGCCAGTGGCTGGATCGGCCGGGATTCAACTTCGGCGGCAGCTGCGATCTGCCCTTGTCCAGCAGCAGTGGGTTTTTGCTGGTGCTGGATCGTCAACGGATGGTCTTGAGTCTGAGTGTGCTGGCCGATGTGGCCGCCACACCTTGTGCGTTCTAGCGTCGGACCTCGATAGGGCGAGGGGCGTCGCCCTACAATCCGAACCGTTCTTGGATCCGCTAAAGCCCCATCATGCCCGTCAATCTCAACGCTCCCGATCCCGCCTCCTTGCATCCCGTTCCCGGTGTCCGTCTGGGCATCACGATGGCGGGCATCCGCAAGGCCGATCGACGTGACCTCAGCGTGATTGCCTTGGATGAGGGCGCCTCGGTGGCCGGTGTTTTCACCAGCAACCGCTTCTGCGCCGCTCCCGTGCAGATTTGTCGTCAGCATCTGGCCGGTGCGACCGCAGGTGGGGCAGGTATTCGCGCCATCTTGGTCAACACCGGCAATGCCAACGCAGGCACCGGTGCCGACGGTCTGGCGCGTGCCCAGCAAAGCTGCCAGGCCTTGTCGGGTTTGATGGGCGTGCAGCCCGAGCAGATTTTGCCTTTCTCAACCGGCGTGATCATGGAAACGCTGCCGGTGGATCGCATCATCAAGGGGCTGCCCGCAGCGCTTGAAGCCTTGCGGCCCGATGCTTGGGGCGAGGCAGCCCTTGGCATCATGACCACCGACACCTTGCCTAAGGCCGCATCGACCCAGGTGCAGATTCAAGGTCAAACGGTCACACTCACCGGCATCAGCAAGGGCGCCGGCATGATCCGCCCGAATATGGCCACCATGCTGGGCTATGTGGCGACCGACGCGAACGTCAATCCTGCGCTGCTGCAGGCCCTGGTGACTGAGGCTGCTGACGCTTCATTCAACCGCATCACCATCGACGGCGACACCTCGACCAATGATTCCTTTGTGTTGATCGCCACTCACAAGGCCGCCCATGCGCGCATCGAATCGCTGGATTCGGCCGAGGCGAAGATCTTGCGCGCCGCGCTGATCCAGGTCTCGCAGCAACTGGCGCAAGCCATCGTGCGTGACGGCGAAGGCGCCACCAAGTTCATCACCATCGTGGTCGAAGGTGGCCGCAATGAGGCCGAGTGCAAGTTGGCCGCCTACGCGATCGCGCATTCACCGCTGGTCAAGACAGCTTTCTTCGCCAGCGACCCGAACCTGGGTCGCATCCTGGCTGCGGTGGGCTACGCCGGTATCGGCGATCTGGATCAGACCTTGATCGATATGCATCTGGACGAGGTGTTGGTGGTGCAGGCCGGCGGCCGCCATCCGGCTTATCGCGAAGAAGACGGCCAGCGGGTGATGAAGCAAGCCGAAATCACGGTGCGGGTCAGCTTGAACCGTGGTTCCGCCAGTGCCACCGTTTGGACCTGCGATCTGAGCCACGACTACGTCAGCATCAACGCCGACTATCGTTCCTGAGCGCCTTGGCGGGCAGCGGCCGCCGAGCTGGCGTGCCCTGGTGGCCCAGGGTTCTTAGAAATCCACCGCCCGCGTGCGCATGCCGCGGGCGACCAGCGTCGCATTGATCAGCTGCGCCTCTTCGCGGCTGGCAAAGGGCCAGACCGCCGGGCGATAGCCCTCGGGGGTCTGGAAGACCTGGGCCTGCAAGGGGCTGCGGCTCGACTGGGTGGGCGCCACCATTGAGCGCATGCGCTCCAGCGTTGCCTCGGCTTCCGCTTTGCTGGCGCTGACCGGACCGACCAGCGCGACCACCGGTTTGTTGGCCAGGCTGGCGACTCGCGCCGATGCGCGGCCATCGAGTTTCTCCCCCAAACCTGCCGCGGAGTTGATCACCGCGCTGGGTTCGTCTGCCGGCGCGCCCTTCTTGCCGGCGGGCTTCTCATCTGATTTGCTTTTTGGTTTTTCAGCACCCGCTTTAGCCGTTGCAGTTGCAGCATCTTTGTCGCTTGTTTTGCCGGCGTCGGTCTTGCTCTTGTCTGATTTATCTGATTTATCCGACTTGTCTGACTTGGCCGCGTCCTCCGCGGCGGCGGGTGCTTCGGTGGGCGGCGGGGCGAGCAAGGGACGGGCGCTTCGGCCGGGAATGGGCTTGATGAACAGCGGACGGATGTCGGGTCGCGGCGGGCCGTTGTCCGTGCTGGGGTTAGCCTCAGCCTCGGTGCTTTGCTTGCCGGCCGCGGCTTTGGCTGCCGCCGCAGAGGCGGCTTCGGCAGCGGCCGCAGCAATGGCCTCGCGTTGTGCCGCGGCGCTGGCGGCCAGATCAAGTGTCGGGGGTATTGCCTTGGACGCTGCCTTGTCCGCCTCGCCTGCTGCGGCGTCCGAGGCGGCGGGCTCGGTGTTTGTGATGGCTTCGGCCGAGGGCTCGCTCGCAGCGTTGGACGAGGCCGCCGCTCCAGAAGCCGCCGATGCTGCCGGCGCATGGGCCTCATGAGCCTCATGAGCCGCGGGCACCTCGATCTTGTCTTCGCCCTTTTTGACCAATACGCCCGGCACCAGCAGCACGGTGCCAACGCCCGCCAGGCCCAGCAGCACGACGCCCAACAAGGCCAGGCGCGGCACGCTGAGGCAGCGATGACCAAGGATCTGCGCCTGCAGCCCACCTCGACCGACCAAGACGCGGCTGCGCGAGCGTCCGGCATCGATGGCGGCGCTGGTCAGGTACAGCTCGAAGGGCCAAGCGCCACCGCTGCTCTTGCCGCCGCGGCTCATCAGTCGGTCATCGATGGAGACGATGCGCAGCGGCCAGCTGGCGTCGCCGGGCTGGGTGGAATAGCCGTGTTTTTGGGCGAAGCGAGCCACCGCCTTGGGTGAGAGCGAGGCCACGAAACGCTCGCTGAAGGCGGGCCAAATCTGGCTATCCAAGCCGCCCGACCCCGAGTTGCCGCGCCGCCAAAAGGCCAGGCGAGCCAGCAGCTGTCGCCATTTCGGGCCCGTCTGCTGAGCCGAGGGCGGCGCTTCTTGATCGGCCAATGCGTCCAGATGGGCGGCGTTGGTGTTGGCCGCCACGGTGTTTTCGTCGTCCCAGGCCGCGGCCAGGCTTTCGGGCGAAATCTCGTCGGTCAATACCGGCTCAATGTGGCCTCTGGGGTCGCCGGGGTGAGCTGCCTCACCCATGCCGCCGGCCGGCCCGCTGCGCATAAAGGGCAGGGCCACGACGCCTATCGTGTGGACGTCATAAATGGTGATCCGTTTTGCGAGCGGATGGCGGTTATGCCATATCACCACTTGCTCGGCCAATCGATCCATGGGCGCGCGGTCTTGGGTTGAGGTGTGTTTGTAAAGCCGGGAAGTATCTCGCAGGTCGGCCGCCCTCAGGGCATGCCAACGCACTGTCGCCATGGTGCCCGAAGTCCGGCTCAGCGTCAGCCTTGCAGGCCTCATTTGATGCCTGGAAAAGAAGGCCAATTGCGGATGATGCGGGCGGGGCGATGTTCAAGGCGTCAAGCCGGCCTTGGTGCCCGGCGCAGTGCGCTCGCTCAAGGGAGGCATGAGGCTTGCGTTACTTTGCTGCATATGAAGCCAGCCGCGAACCCGCCCGACATGATTGCCGATATGGACAGCGACAGCGTCACCCACCGTGACACCCCCAAGGTGATCAACAGCGACGCCGCCACCCCTCAGCCACAGTCCAAGGTGCGCTCGGCGCTGGATGCCTTTGGCTATGCCAGCCTGACAGTGTCCGAATTGAATGGCCGCTGCACCTGGCACAGCGCCTTGGCGCGCAGCCTGATGGCCGAGTATTTCCCCGGCGGGCATTTCGAGCGCGGCTGCTTGCCGCCCGAGTTGCTCTTGTGGTTGCATCGAGAGGCCTTGCGGCGGCGGGCCGGCGCGCCTGCGCGAGACCTGAGTGTGTGGGCGCGGGAAGACAGGCTTGCGCCGATGGAGCCGCTGCGATCCGCCCGCAAGCGACTGTGCTGCGCCTTGCATCAGGTCGATGCCGATGTGCTGGGTGAAGGGCAGTGGCTGATCGTCTTGCGCGAGGCCGATGATGCCGCCTTGATGGACAGCTTGATGCGCAGCTTTGCCCTCAGCGAGAGCGAGGCCGAGTTGTTGTTTGGCCTGTTGAAGGGCCCTCCGGGCACCGAATTGGTGGCTCTTTTGGCGTCGAGCCCAGGTTTGGTGCATGGTGGTTTGGAGCAACTGTGGTGCAAGCTCGGGGTGAGTGGCCCGGCTGAGGCTTGCGAACTGCTGCGGCGCCGGCTGGGTGGCCCCGCGGATCAATCCGATGGAGGGTTTGGCGCAGCGTCGAACTGAGTCGTTGCCCCGCGCAGAGGGGGCCAAGGTCACCGACGCGACAAGCGGCTAGCAGCGTCGGCCCGATGATGCGCGGATGGGAACTCTTTACCTTGTTCGACATGGCCAGGCTTCATTGGGTGCCGACGACTATGACCAGCTGAGTGAGCTCGGGCAGCGCCAATGCCGGCTGTTGGGCGAATACTGGCGGGCGCGTCAGATGCGCTTTGACGCGGTGCTGAGCGGCGGACTGCGGCGGCATGCGCAGTCGCTGGCGGCCATCCAGCAAGGCCTGAGTCCAGACCGCCTCTTGCAAGCACAGATCTGGCCTGAGCTGAATGAATACGACAGCGAGGCCTTGATTCGCAGCGTGCAGGGCGCCTCAACGCCGTTGCCGCGGCCGCAAAATGCCGAAGCGGCACGCCAATATTTCCGTTGGCTGCGCGAGGGTCTGAGGGCTTGGATGGCGGGCCAAAGCCAGCCCGAGGGCATGCCTAGTTTTGCCGAGTTCTCTGCCGGCGTGGCGGCGGCCTTGGCCCATGTGCGGCAGCATTGCGAGGGTCAGGTCTTGCTGGTGTCGAGCGGAGGGCCCATCAGTGTCGCCATTGGCCAGGTACTGGCCATGCCGAGCGAGTCGGTGATCGAGTTGAACCTGCGTTTGCGCAATAGCGCCTTCAGCGAGTTCAGCCTTGGCCCCAAACGCTTGGCGCTACAGACCTTCAACACCTTGCCACACCTGGATAGCCCCGAGACCGCCCACCTGATCAGCGCGGCTTGAAGCTGCCGCCCCGCGTCACCCGGAGGGCTCAGCGGCCTGGATTTTCGGCGCTGATTTCTCGCACCAGGCGCACGCCGAGCAGGGTGTAGCGGGTTTCCGGCGCGTTCCAGTTGCGATAGGCCGAACGGGCGTAGAAGGGCCAGGTGTGCCAGGAGCCGCCGCGCCGCACCCGCACATCGCCGCTGGACGGGCCTTGTGGGTCGACCGCCGGGCCTTGCGCGGAGGACTTGGCGTAGTAGTCGTCATCGTGCCAGTCCGACACCCATTCCCAGGCGTTGCCATGCATGTCGTACAGGCCCCAAGCGTTCGGGGCGAAGGAGCCGACCGGCGCGGTGAAGGCGAAGCCATCGCCCTTGCCATCCGGACCCTGCAGCGCGCGGGTCTGCCATTGCGGCCAGTTGATCGCACTGTCGGCATCGAAGACATTCGCCACCTTGAGCAGCGAGCTGGGGGCGTCGCCGGAGTGAAAACGGGTGCGCGTACCGGCACGGGCGGCATATTCCCATTCGGCCTCGGTGGGCAGGCGGTAGCGCTGGCCCTCGGTCTTGCTCAGCCAGTCGGCCAGCGCCACCGCGTCGAACCAAGTGATGTTGACGACCGGGTGATCGTCGGTCTGCGTAAATCCGGGGTTCAGCCAGGAGTATTGCGGCTTGCGGCCTTCGAAGGCATCGCCGCGCTCCGTGGTGGCAGGGTCATAGTCACGCCGGTAGCCGTAGCCGCCGGTGCCGTCGCGGATTGAGTCGGGCACATAGCCGGACGCTTGCACAAAGCGCTTGAACTGGCCTACGGTCACTTCATGAGCCCCCATCGCAAAAGCCTTGCTGATGCGCACCCGGTGCACCGGGCCTTCGTCTCGCAGCATCTCGAATCGCTCTCGCTCCAGCGCCGGAAAGGCTCGTGCCAGCGCTTCAACGGACTCTTCGCTGCCCATCAAAAACTCCCCTGCCGGGATGCGCACAAACTGCATGCCGATGGAGTTGCGCAAGACCTCGTCTTTGGAGTCGCCGGCCGTGGCGGGGCTCGCATGCACCGGTGCGGACGCATTCAGGAGAACGAGTAGCGCAATCAATCCAAGCCGATGGGCGGGCAGACGATGTGGAAAAGGAAATGACATACGTCGCAGTTGAGTGTTGCTGCATCCTAATGGCATTGTTTGTCGGTATGTCTTCGGACTTTTCCCTGCCTCCAGGCCAGATGCCGATCAGCGCACTGAATCTGCAGTTCATCGCAAAAGGCGCGAACCCGGTGACGCTCGGCTCTTACCATGGCCGGCCTCGCGTACTCAAGCCCGGCCTTGAGGCTTGTTTTGAGCGTCAACTAAGAAAGGCTGGCGATGAAGTTCTTGTTGTGGCTGGTGCTCTTGGTTCTGTGCTGGCCCTTGGCTTTGCTGGCGCTGATCTTGTGGCCGCTGATATGGCTGTTGAGCCTGCCCTTCAGGTTGATCGGCATCAGCGTCGAAGCGGTATTTGCCTTGCTGAGGACGCTTTTGTTCTTGCCCGCAAGACTGCTGGGCTATCGAGAGCGTCCTTGATTGAGACAGGGCAGCGTTCGATCAGGGCGCGTGCTTGCTGTTTGAGAGTGATTTGATGATGAAAATTCGACCCTATACCGACGCCGATTGGCCTCGCGTTTGTGAGATTCACGATGCTGCGCGGCGCGATGAACTGGCCTCGGCCGGGCTGAGCCAGGCTTTTCTGACGCTGGCAGAGACGGCAGAGAACGAAGACTTTTTCGACTACGCCATTCGGCTTGCCGAAGTGGAGGGCCGGGTGCTCGGTTTTGTTGCCTTCACGCCGGACGAGTTGGCTTGGCTTTATGTGGATCCGCTCCACTATGGCCAAGGTATTGGCTCGGAGTTGATACAGGCGGTGCTTCAAGAGACCGCTGCGCCGCTGACAGCCGAGGTCTTGGACGGCAATCTGGCGGCCTTGGCCACCTACCAAAAAGCCGGCTTTGTCGCGCTTGGCCAGCAAAGCGGCCGAATGCCCGGCAATGAGCGCTTTGCGGTGACGGTCACCGAGTTGAGGCATCCGGGTTTGATAAGCATTTGACGAGCAAGAGCGAGAACGCCGCGTAGCCGCGACAATCGTCACGCGTCTTGCGGAGGTTCGCCGAATGTCGATTGCGCTCTATGGAAGTCGAGGTTCTGGTTCTGCGGCCATCGAGATGGCTTTGCGGGCCAGTGCTTTGGACTATGAACTGATTCAAGCGTCCTCGTGGGAGCCCGAGTCCCGCTATCAAGAGTTGCTGCAAGTGAACCCGCTGGGGCAGATCCCCAGCTTGCGCTTGGCGGATGGCACGGTGTTGTCCGAGAGTGCGGCCATCCTGATTCACTTGGGCTTGCAGTATCCGCAGTCTGGCTTGCTGCCTTCGGAGCCCAGCCTGCGCGCTCAGCATTTGCGAGGCCTGGTCTACATCGCCGCGAACTGTTACGCCGCAGTGTCGGTCAGCGACTTTCCCGCGCAATGGACCACCAGCCCTGAGCAAGCCGCGCATGAGGCCGTGAAGGCCGCCGCGCGCGCCAAGCTGCATCAGGCCTGGGCGGTGTTTGCGGATGTCTTTGGGCCCTTGTTGCATGAATCCGAGCCCGGTGCTTTGGCCTTCTTGGCTGTGGTGGTTTCGCAGTGGTTGGGCAGCCGGGCGTATTTGCAAGCGAACCAGCCGGAGTTTTTTCAAAGCTCGCTCGAGCTAGAAGCCCAGCCCCGTTTGGCTGCAACGCTGCGCCAGCATCGCGATGCTTGAGTTTTCTCTCTTGATGCTGGCCTTCGCCGTGTTGCTTGTGCTTTTGTCGGGCTTGCTTTCAGCGCTACGCCAGCTCTTCTTCCTGCGTTGCGCCTACCTCGTTCGGGGCGCGGTCATTGGCGAGTGGCGCTATCTGCGCTTTGGTCGCGTGATGCGCTACTACCGGGTTGAATTTCAGTTGGCCAATGGGCAGCGCGCCGAGTTGCGCAGCCGAGTGACGAGCTTTATATCCGGTCCCAAGCTGGGCCAATGGGTGCCGGTGCTCAACGTCGAGCGGCCAGGGCAAGGGCCGCGAGCCAAGATCGGTACCTGGGCCGAACTGTGGTTCAGCTCGGCCCTCTTGCTCGCCGTCGGCGGGCTCGGGGCCTTGTTCTTGACCATTGCCGTAGCGCAGATGGGCTTGATCAGATCTTGATTTCCAAGCGCAGCTGCCACTGCGTGTAGCTGGCGCCGTTGCTGCTCTTGGTGATCAGGCTGTCGCTGGTGAGGGTTTGGCTGCCATTGCTGTAGTCCAACGGCGCGAGATTGCTGGCTGACAAACGCAGCGACATATCGCGGTCGATATTCCAAAGTGCAAACGCGTCCAGCACGATCTTGCGGCTGGTATTGGCTTCAGTCTCTCGGCTTTGCTGCACTGTGTTGGCCGGCGTCCAGTTGATGCTGCCGCCCAGACTCAGCGGTAGGCTGCGCAGGCGGTAGTCGGCCCCCAGGTTCGCGGTGGCGCTGGGCTGCTGGTCGAGCTTGTTGTTCGGGCCGGGAATGCCGTCCACCGAAGACCTGAATATGCTCAGATTGCTGCGCACCTGCACCGGCCAGGCCTCGTCGATGAACTCGTCGAGCCGGAACTTGGCCTCCAACTCCACACCGTAGGTCTTGGCATTGCCGATGTTTTGCGGCCGTGTCACATAGCGTGGCGTATTGGCCCAGCTGACGTTTTCCAGCCGGGTGTCATTGCGGATCAGATTGCTGATCTGGCGCGCAAAGGCGCTCACGCTCAGAATGCCGCCCTTGCTCAGATAGTTCTCGTAGGCCAGGTCAATGCCGGTGGCCAACTCGGGCAAGAGATTTGGGTTGCCGGCGCGGTCAGGGTGGTCGTAGCTGTTGGCGCCGCAGGGCTGGCCGTCAGGGCAGGGATAAAAGCTGTTGATCGAGGGCTGGGCGATCAAGTCCTGCAAATTGGGTGAGCGGTAGCTGCGCGTCAGGCTGGCGCGGATCTGATCGCGGCTCTTTTCGTCAAACTTCCAAACGCCATGCAAGAGCGGAGTCCAAACGCTGGAACGGTTCTTCACCTCCTGGGCGCTACTCTGGCTGCGCGTGGCAATCGTCTCGCCGCGCAGACCGGCGTAGAAGGACCATTGCTTGCCCAAGCTCCATTCGTCTTGCACATAGGCGGCAAAGCGCTGGGTGCTGGCCGAGAGCTCATCGCCAAACTCCAGTTGGCCCCGGCAGGTGGCACCGTTTTGCAGGCAGTCGCGTGTTTGATTGCGCTGGGTGCCTTCGCTCTCCAAGCCCGCCACCAGGCTGTGTTCGTTTTCCAGTTGATGCGAGTACTTGCCGTTGAAGCTCCAATTGCTGTCGCGACTGTCGGTATGGTCTTGCTGGGTGCGAATGGCGGCAGAGCCGGGCGCGCCCAGGTATTCCTGCGTCAGCGTGTCCCCGAGTGCGTGGGCGCGGCCAAGGCCGGCCCGCAGGTCAATGCGGCGGCTTTCATCCAAGGCCTTGGTCCACTGGGCGTTTAGCCGGGCCATATCAAAGCGGGTGTCGCTGTGCGTGTTGGAACGGTCGAAGTAATAGCTGCCGTCGCCCGGCTGCGGGGGCGTGCGGCTGAAGGTCTGGGCGTTGTCGCTGCTGCCGCGAGCGGCGTTGACAAAAGGTTGCAGATTGAAGTTCTCGCCTTCGCCTAACTTCCACTGCAAGCGGGCATTGAGGTTCAAGCTCTTTCGCGAGGCCTCGGTGCGGCCCTGGGTCAGCAAGCTCGATTCGGCCTGGGTCTTCAGATTGCGCGTCAGGCTCAGGCTGTTGAGGTCGTCCAGCGTATCGCCTTGCTGGGCGTTGATGCTCAAGGTGTAGGCGCCGCCATGCTCGTCGAGCTTGTCGCTGCGGCTCCAGCTGGCATTGGGGCGCAGCCGGCCGCGCTCCGATGAGACGCCCAGTTTTAAATCATTCAGGCGCTTGGCCAGGGCCTCGCGCAGGACCACATTGATGGTGCCGGCCACGCCGCGCGCGCCGTATTCAGCGGTGGGGGCACGCATCACCTCGATGCGCTCAAGCTGCTCGGGTGGCAACTGGTCGAGCGAGAAGCCCGGCGGCATCCGCTCTCCATTGACGAGGATTTGCGTATAGCCGCTGCCCATGCCGCGCATGCGCACCTCGCCGCCACGGCCTGGCCGCCCGCCGGTGGTCACGCCGGGCAGGCGCTTGAGCACCTCGCCGACGCTGGAGTCGCCAAAACGTTCAATCTCCTCGCGGCCAATGACGATCTTGGAGGCGGTGGAGGCGCGCCGCGCGGCCTCATCGCTGGCCTTGCCGCTGAGTTCCACACGCTCCAGCTGAGCCGGCTGTTCATTGGTCTTGCTGGCGCTGGCAGGCTTTGCCGGTGGCGACAAGGTTCTCTTTGCGGCACTGGCCGCAGCACTGGGGGCTTGCGGCGCTTCGTTCGCAGCGCCGCTGACGGGCTGGGGTTGGGCCTGGGCCTGGGCTAGGCTGGTCGCGAGCAAGGGCAGCAGGGCAGCGATGCAGCGGCTCAGTCGCTGGGCGTGCTTCATGTTGCGACGGGATTGCGAGGGGCGGGAGAGATCAAGATCAAGCATGAGAGAGGAATCGATTGGGCGTAAGGGCTGACAGAGCCTGCGGCGGCGAAACTCTCTATGCCTTTATTCAATGGGGTTGACGATGAGGATGGGTGCTTGCGCAGGTGCGCAGCATCGCATACCTGCGCTGTATTTTCTGCCCCGCCCACCCACGTTTTAACTTCTTTACCCGGCTTGCGGCTCGGCGGCGTCGGCCTTCAATCGGGCGAGAAAAAGTGAACCTCGGCAATCAGCCCGTCTCGGCAACGGTAGATGGCCGCCACCTGCTGCGGCTGGTCGCCACCGCGTCCGTGCACCAACTCATGGTCGATCACGGTATTGCCCATCACGATACGCTGGGCAATCTCCGCCTGTACCTGGGGCTGTGCAAAAGGGCCGTTGCGGTAGCTTTCTCGAAAGGCCTCGCGGCCTTGCAAGCTCGGCGCTTCGCCCGGCTTGCGCCAGACGCGCACATCCTCGCTGTAGCAGGCCACAAAGGCCTCGAGATCCTTGGCGTTATAGGCCAGCAATTGGGCCTGGGTGAGTTCGGCAGGGCTCATCGTTTGTCGCTCCATGGGTGTTGGAAGCGGCGCAGTGTCGCACGCATGCATGTTGCTTCACCGCGCCGCTTGCAAGGCCGTGCTGTCAGCCGCGCTTGGACTTGATGACGGCGCGACTGGCCCGCGCAATCGTCTTCCATTTGGCCAATGCTTCTTGGCGGTCCAGGTGCGTCATCTGCTCCCGGTTGGCCTCACGCTGCAGCTTGTGAAAGCTCTTCAGCCGCTGCGCGTTCAGGCCGGCCTGCACCGCGCAACCGGGCTCGCCCTGGTGGGCGCAGTTGCGAAAGCGGCAGGCCTGAGCCAGGCTTTGCACATCGTCAAAAGCCCGCAGCACGGCCGCTTCGTCGGCGTCCAGTTGCAGGCTGCGCAGGCCCGGCGTGTCGATGATGCAGGCGCCGCCCACGCAGCGCTGCAAGCTGCGCGCGGTGGTGGTGTGGCGGCCGCGGCTGTCGTCCAGACGCACGCCGCCCACCTGCTGTTGCGCTGTCTGGCTGAGGGTGTTGCTCAAGGTTGACTTGCCCGCGCCGCTGGAGCCCAGCATCACCAAGGTCTGCCCCAGGCCCAGCCAGGGCAGCAGGGCCTGGCGGCTGCTCGGCGCGGTACCGTCGAGCGCCAGCACCTCCAGCACCGCACCGGGCGAGCCGGCCAGATGCGCGCGCACCTGCGCGATGCGCGTCACCACATCCGGGCATTGATCCGCCTTGGTCAAGACCACCACGGCCGGCACCCCAGCGGAATGCGTCAGCACCAAATATCGGTCCAGCCGGGCCAGCTTGAAGTCGTGGTCCAAGCCCATGACCAGCAGTGCCAAGTCCACATTGCTGACCAGAGCCTGGCGGCGGCCCTCGGGGTCGCGCCGGTTCAAGGTGTTGAGCGGTGTGGCGCGGGCATGGACCCAGAGCTCGTTCATTGCATTGCGGCGCGCCAAGACCCAGTCCCCCACGGCCAGGCTCTCGCCTTGGCTGGCCAGGCTTTGGCTCAAAGCGGGTAAGACCCGCGCATTCAAGGCCGCGTCGGACTTGCAGCTTTGCAGGCCCAGTCGGTCGCGATGCAGTTCGGTCACACGCCAGAGCTGCGCGTCATCGCTCCAGTCGAGCTGGCTCAGGGCCGGCCACAGGGCGCTGGGGTTCAAGCCCAAGCTGCGAAAGGGCTGCAGGGATTCAATCCCTGTGTCGGTGTTGAATTGAGTGTTGGTGATGTTGGTGGTGCTTGTGTTGCTGTTCAGCATGGTGATGAAAAGACGGTCGTACGTTTCCAACACGCCGCAGCCTTGAAGAAGGTGCAGGCGTGAGAGGCCGGCAGCGCGAGTGGGCGCTGTCGGGGCTGCTGAGGAAAGTCTTGCGTCGGCCGCAGGTCTCGCTGAGACCGCGGTGCTGCTCAATCAGGCAAGCAGGCTTGCTTATCAGCTGAAGTGAAGTTCAGTTCAGTTCAGTTCAGTGTCCGCTCAAGCTTGGCGTCAGTTTTGAACCAAGAGATGAGGGAACTTCAGCGGCAAGCGCCCATCTGCAGAAGCAGGGCCGACGCATTGGGGGCAATATCAGTTGCATGCATGGTGTGCTCCTTCTCAGTGGGTTGGTGGTTTCAGATGCCGGGGTGGCATCGAATGGAGGGCGCAGTGTGCCGAGTCTGACTTACGCTTGTCAAGGCAGATCGCGCAATGCGGCGTGCACGCCACAGGAGGCTGAGGACTGGTTCAGGCGTTCATGCTGAGGCCTCTTGCCAAAACCGGCGCCACAAAAGCAAAGGGCCACCCCCTTGCGGTTTGTGGCCCTGTTGACTTCCGGACACCATGCTCACATGGCGACGGTATTCTTGGCTCTGGTGACGGGTTCCAGAACTCTGCCCAATCTGCAGCCGGTTGTTGTTGCCTCGAATGAACGCTATTGTGCAGTGGGTTTGTGACAGCGCTTTGACGAAAAGCAAAGGAAAAGCAGTGCAAATTCACTTTGAGCGCGGGGCGACTCATGTGGCCCCGCTTCCATCAGGCTAACGCTGGATCGCATGGACCTTTCTGGGGCGACGCAGCACGGCCACGGCCAGGCCCAAACCCCCAACCCACCAAGGCGAAGCCGCGCCACCACCACCGCCGCCACCGGTCGAAGGCTCAGGTGTTGGGGGCGGGGTCGGAGTTGGCGTCGGGGTAGGCGTCGGAGTTGGATCGGGCGTTGGCGCCGGCGGTGTGAATGCGGTGCTGCCTTGCAGCTTGCCGCAGGCCTTCAGGGAGTCGCTCTCCACCACCACGGCATTGCGCTTCGGTGCGGCATAGCTCGTGGGGGCGGCTGCAAACTTCATCGCCTCTTCAGCGTCCAGCAGGCCGACGCCGCAGGTGTCGGCGGTGCAGGTGCAGCGGCTCTTGTTGGTCGCGGTGCAGTAGCCCAGGGCGGGCGCCAGCACATGGGGCCGAGCGCTGGCTTTTAGGCCGGCTTCCACTTGGGATAGCGTCAGTGCTGGATTCAGTCCCCACATCAGGGCCGCGGTGCCGGCCACTTGGGGCGCGGCAAAGCTGCTGCCGCTGACGGCGGCGTGGTATGTCGCCGGCGTCGCGCTCAGATTCGGCTTGTAGGTCGAAACGATGCCGGTATCCGCTACGCTTGAGTCGCAGGTGGCGCCGTTGTCCTGGTCACCGCCCGGGGCGGCCAGGGTGATTTGCTTGCCGAAGTTGGCGTAAATGGACTTGAAGCCTTGTTTGTTGACCGAGGTCACGCCCAACACGCCTGCGCAGTTGGCGGGCCGGCCGACGGCACCGCGCAGATTGCCTGCGGCGGCCACGATCAACACGTTTTTGGCGCGCAGCTCGTTGATGGTGTCGGTGTAGAGCTTGGCGGCGGCGGCCACATCTTTGTCGGGATCGGCAATATCGCAAGAGGTCAGGCCGGCATAGCCGATCATCAACACCTTGGCGGGGTTGGGGTTCAGCGCCACGCCGGTCACGTTCAAGCCTGCCGCCCAGCGCATGCCGTCCACCATGTCGGAGACAGCGGCGCCGCATTTGCCCGACACGCGCACCGGCATCACCCGGGCGTTCCAGTTGATGGCGGCCACGCCCTTGGCGTCATTGGTGTTGGCGCCGATCTGGCCGGCGATCAAAGTGCCATGCCAGCTGTTCGTGGGGTTGACCACGCAGCCGTCCCACAGCGCCTTGTTGGCGTCGAACTCGGCTTGCGTCAGCGCGTCACCCGGGTCCACGGTGCTGACGCCGCGGCCAACGCCGTTGTTCGCGTATTCAATCTTGCTGACGAAGTTATAGCCGGCCACCAGCTTGCCGGGCGGCAACTCGGGGTGATCCACCAGGCCTGAGTCCAGCACCGCCACGATGGGCGAGCCGTTGCCCACGCCGGCATCCCAGGCCTTGGTGAAGTTCGCGACGGCCGGGTTGCTGCTGGCGTTGTAGTCGTCCAACCACCACTGCGCATTCTTGCCGTCGGTGGGACGGAACAAGCTGTCATTGGGGACGGCGGCGCGCTGCTCGCGGCCATTGAGGCTGACAAAAGCCACGCGCGCATCGGCGCGCAGGCGCTCGGCCAGCGCGCTGGCTTCGCTGCGCGGCAAAGCGGCTTGCGTGCCTTCCAGCACATGCCAGCCATTGCCCAGGCTGCGGCTGTAGTGCAGGGGCAGCTTCAGCTCGGCCAGCAGGCGTTTGACTTCGGCTTCAGGCGCTTTGGCGGAGGGCTGCAGCTGTACGAGCAGACCTTGGCTGCTGGTTTGCAGCGCTTTGGTGGCCTGGCTTGATGAGCTTGTGCTTGTTGCTGCAGCGGCAGGCGAAAGCAGTGCGCTCAGGCTCAACAGAGCAAGGCTGGCTGCAGTCAGGCTGCGCGCAAAGGTGAGGGGTTTGGCGTGTGAGGTCTTCATCCGCTCAAGGTATCGCCGGCGCATGAATTGCCTGTGACAAAGCCTTTGTCCATGGCTCAAACGGCTCAAACCACCCACCGAGCTTGAGAGGCGAAGCGTCACAAATCTGTCTTTCATGGCGCAGTCACAGGGTTTTCTTAAGCTGCCTCACTTTCATAGCTCCTTCGGCTCATTGCGAGCTGCTGCTTGTTCCTCGATTCGACCTCGATTCGTCTCCGCTTCCCAAGACACATGCCCCAGTATCTGGTCAGTTATCTCGACGCCGCCCGGCGCCCAGCGCAAGCTCAGGTGGAGGCGGCGGACGCGCAAGCCGTGGCCGCCGCGCTGCGCGTGGCGCCGTCGGCGCTGATCTCGGTGCATCCGCTTTTGCCGGCCGGAGGGGCAGGGGCGAGCGAGACACGCCAAGCCCGCGCGGCGCAGCGCTTTCCCTTGCGGCAGTTTGCGCAGCAGCTCTCGGTGTTGCTGAAAGCAGGTATTCCTCTGTTGGAAGCCTTGGTGACCTTGAAACAGAAAGAAGAACAGCAGCAGGGCAGCGGCGTGACCGAGGCCTTGGACGGCGTGATCGCGCGCATCCAGCTGGGCGAGTCTTTCTCTACCGCTTTGCGCAGCCAGCCGCAGGCCTTTGACGGGCTTTTCATCGCGGTGGTGGAGTCCAGCGAACGCAGCGGCCAAATGGACCGCGCCTTGGCCGAGCAGGCCGAGTACCTGGCCTGGACCGAGCAGTTGCGCAGCAAGCTGGTGGCGGCCGCCATCTACCCGGCCACCTTGATCGCAGCGGGCACGGCGGTGGTGGTGTTCTTGTTGGTTTTTGTGGTGCCGCGCTTTGCCGGTTTGCTGGAGGGCGTTGGCGGCGATCTGCCCTGGGCGTCAAAGATGTTGATCTCGGTGGGGCAGTTCAGCGGCGAGCACCCCTGGGCGGTGATGGGCTTGGGTGCGGCGCTCTTGCTTGGCCCAATCATGGCTTGGCAGCGCGGTCTGCGGCAGGCGGTCTTGTCGCGCTTGTGGCGCCTGCCGGTGCTGGGCGCCAAGCTGCACTTGCTGGCTCTGGCGCAGTTCTATCGCAGTGTGGCCATGCTCTTGATGGCCGGTGTGCCGGTGGTGCCGGCGCTGCAGACGGCGCGCGGTGTGATTGCCGCGCATCTGCGCCCGCAGCTGGACCGCTGCATCGAAGGCGTTCGCACCGGTGAGCGCCTGTCGATGACGCTGGAGCGCGAGGGCCTGGGCACGCCGGTGTCGCTGCGCATGTTGCGTGTCGGCGAGCGCAGCGGCGAAATGGGCCTGATGTTGGCCCAGGCCGCTGCCTTTTATGACGAGGAGCTGACCCGCTTGAGTGAGTTGGTCACACGTTTGATCAACCCGGTCTTGATGCTTTTGATGGGCTTGGTCATCGGCACCGTGGTGGTGTTGATGTATCTGCCCATCTTCCAACTGGTGGAGCAGGTCAATTGAGTGCGGTCTTGAATGTTGAGCTGACGGCGCAGGCCGCGCTGGCGCGACTGCCGCTGGAGGAAGGACCGTGGAGCCTGAGCTTTGAGCTTTGGAGCCAGGCCGAGGCGCAACGTTGGCGCGCGGTGATGGCTGTTTCTGCGCTCGGGCGCTTGGCTTTGCTGGCGGACCGGGCGCTGGACGGCATGCTGCTGCAACGCGTCGAGGCACGGCTCAAGCGCTCGCTGCGCTGGGTGCCTTGTAGCGCGGCGGAACTGGACGCGGCCTTGGGCGCCGGTGAACTGGACTTTCGCGCCTTGCAAGACCTGGGCGAAGCCTTTGCCGATGGCAGCGAAGGCGCGCAGGCGCAGGAACTGTCGGCGTTGAATCTGAGCGAGCAGGCCAGCCCGGTGCTGCGCCTCTTGGACGCGACGCTGTACGACGCGCTGCAAGACGGCGCCAGCGATATTCATTTTGAAACCCATCTGCGCGGCCTGAAGGTGCGCTTTCGAGTCGACGGTGTGATGCTGGAGGTGAAGAACCTCGAGGGCAGCTTGGCGGCCGAGCAGCTGGTCTCGCGCCTGAAGGTGATGGCCGAGCTGGACATCGGCGAGCGCCGCCTGCCGCAAGACGGCCGCTTCAAGCTGCGCATGCAGGGTCGCGAGATTGACTTCCGCCTGTCCATCATGCCCAGCGTCTTCGGCGAAGACGCGGTGGTGCGGGTCTTGGACCGGGCGCAGATCCAGGCGCAGGGCGCGCTAACACTTGATTCCCTCGGTTTCGAACCCGAGGCGCGCGCTGCCATCCGCGCCTTGGCGCGGCAACCGCACGGCATGCTCTTGGTCACCGGCCCCACCGGCAGTGGCAAGACCACCACGCTGTACGCGGCGATCTCCGAGGTCAACACCGGGCAAGACAAGATCATCACGATTGAAGACCCGGTGGAGTACCAGCTGCCCGGCGTGGTGCAGATTCCGGTCAATGAGAAAAAAGGCCTGAGCTTTGCGCGCGGCCTGCGCTCGGTCTTGCGCCATGACCCCGACCGGGTGATGGTGGGCGAAATCCGTGACGCCGAAACTGCGCAGATTGCGGTGCAAGCGGCGCTGACCGGTCACTTGGTCTTTTCGACCGTCCACGCCAACAACGCCTTCGACGTGGTCGGGCGCTTCATGCATATGGGCTTGGACCTCTACAACGTGGTCGCCGCCTTGAACGGAGTCTTGGCCCAGCGTCTGATGCGCATCAATTGCCAGCATTGCCGCGCGCCGGTTGAGCCCAGTGGCGCGGAGTTGGCCGCCCTCGGCCTGAGCCCGCAGCCGGACGATCAATTCATGCAGGGCCGGGGTTGCAGCCATTGCCGGGGCACCGGCTACAAGGGCCGCCGCGCGGTCTCGGAGCTGCTCTGCTTGGATGATGAGTTACGCGACCTCATCGCAGCACGCGCCGCGATGAGTCGCATCAAGGAGGCCGCGCGCGAGCGTGGCATGCGCACGCTGCGCGAGGCTGCAGTCGCCCTGGTGCGGCGCGGCGAATCCACATTGGAGGAACTCGATCGTGTCACGCTTGCCGACTGAAATCGCCCCTCAAACTTCCTTGTCCCCGACGCTTGCGCGGCCGGGGCTGCTGTCGCGCTGGGTGCAGCGCTTTCACGCCTGGCAGCGTGCCTGTGCCATGCCGGTCGCCTCGCTGTACTGGGGCGAAGCCGGCTTGTGGAGCTTCAATCATGAAGGCGACACGATCGCGCAGGCGAGCGGCCGGAGCTGGCCCGACTTTGAGAGCTGGTGTGCAGCCCACCCAGGCCAGCAGCTGCGCATCTGGGTCGGTGGCGCCTGGGTGCACAACGTCAGCGTGCCGGCCGATATGCCGCTGGCCGATGCGCAGGCGGTGAAGGCCTATGCGCGCCTGCAGTTTGTGCATTACTTTGGCGCGGCAGCGCAAGACTGGCCCTTGGCGCTGTGGCAAGCGGGCAGTGGCCCGGCCGCGGGGCAGCGCCATGCGGTGGCCCTGCAGGAGCAGGGCGGGCTCAGCCTGGCGGCCCTGAGCCACACAGCGCGGGCGCACCGGGTGCGCATCTTGTCGCTGCGGCCGGCTTGGAGCCATGCGCTGGCGATCGCTGCCACGCTGGACCAAGCCTGGGCCAAGGCCGAGTGCTCGGGCCTGGCCCTGTTGGAGGGGCGCATGCTGAGTTGGTTGCGCCTGTCCAAGGGGCAGCTGGTGGAGGTGCAGCAGCGCTATCTAGATCAGGCCGATGGCCATGAGTTGCAAACCTTGATGCAAGGCCTGCAGCCCGACACCGGCAGCAGCCATGCGCCCAAACTGATGGGCTGGGGGCCGCAGGGGAGCCGGCTCGAAGCCTTGCACGACAGTCCGCAAGGCGCGCATTGGTTGGCCAAGGAGGCCGTGGCTTGATGAGCAAGAAATGGGCAAGCGTGCCGCTAGGCCGTAGCGTGGCATGGCCGCAGCCGGACTTCATGCCGGCGGCGCGGCGGCCCAGCGCCTGGATGTGGCTGTGGCTGTTGATGGCCGCACTCTTGTTGGCGCAGCAGTGCTGGCAGGGTCAGGTCTTGCGCGAGCAGGCACAACTCTTGGATGAACAGTGGCTGTTGCTGGACAAGCTGAATGCGGCCGGTGCCGGACGTGCGGCGCAGCCGGGCAAGCCGGCGGCAGAGAGTTCAGCGAGCAAGACTCCCGAATTGCAACGCCGCGCTTGGGCGCTGACGGCCGAACTGCGGCCACGCCCCGGCGCCGACTGGGCGAGTCGCTGGTTGGCCGTGGAGCAAGCTTTGCCGCCCGGCCTGCAGTTGCAAGCCATGGAGATGGATGCGCAAGCGCTGCGCCTGGAAGGTCTGTCGCCGCAAGCCGATCTGGTGATGCAACTGGTCGACCGGCTGGCGCTGCAGGCGCGCGAGAGCGGTGGCGGCGAGGTGGTCTTGACGCGATTGCAAAAGCCCGAAGGTTTGGCCGAGGGGGCGGGCATCGATGCAGCGTCGGCCGGCCTGCGTTTCGAGTTGGTGCGGCGCCGCGCTGCAGGAGCGCGCGGATGAGTGCCCAGACCCGCATGAGCCTGCCGGCGCTTGCCCACTGGCGCAGTGTCTGGCAGCGCTTCAAGGCCCAACAGCTGCATGCATGGTGGGAACAACTGCCGCCGCCGGCCAGGCAACTGCTGGCGCGCCTTGGCTGGCCCGGCCTGTTCGCGACGCTGTTGAGCCTGTTGGCGCTGGCGCTGCTGCTTTGGGGCTTGCCGGCACAAGATCGCGCCTTGCAGCGCCAACGCGAGGCCTTGAGCGAGCGCCGTTTGGCGCTGAAAGAGCTGGGCCAGCGCAGCCTGACCGAATCACCGCAGGCCTTTTTGCAGAGCTTGCCGGAGGACAGCGAGCGTCAGGCGCGCACCGCCGCGCTGCTGGCCCTGTCTACCGAAATGGGCCTGCCTTGGCCGCGCAGCGAGTTTCGCTACCAAGCCGAGCCGGGCCTGGGGCTGGCCCAGTACAAGATCGCGATGAATGCGAGTGGCAACTACGAACAGATTAGGCGTTATGTGCAAGAAGCCTTGCGGCGCGATCCGGCCTTGAGTTTGGAGTCTATCAAGCTGCGCCGCCTTCGCCCCGCCGCGCCGGATCTGAGTGCCGAACTTGCTTGGGTGCTGCATATGCAGATGCCGCCGCAGCCCAATGCTGCGCCGCATACGGCGGGGCTTCAGCGATGACAGTTGTATCGACCACTGCAACGCCGGCTTGGCGACGGCGCCTCTTGATGGCGGGGCTGGCGCTGAGCCTGGCCGCCACCGCCTGGGTGGCTGGGCGGGATGAAGAAGAAGTGCCAGTGGCGCCGGCCGCGCCGCGGACAGCGCGCGGTGCGCAGGCCTTGGCGCCGACGGCTGCTGCCGGGGCCGAGGCAAGGGCGACAACGACTTGGCCGCCGGCCCTGGCCTCAGGTTCGCGTGAAGGCTGGCCCGAGGTCGATGATGTGGTGCTGCAAAGCTGGGGGCTTGCGGGCGCACGGGCGAAGGCCGCTGCGCTTGTCGCTGCCGCGCCTGCCCCCGCTCCAGCGCCCGAAGAGGCCGCGCCAGAACCACCGAGCGCGCCACCGCTGAGTTATCAGTTGGTGGGCCGCATGGACGAGCCGCAGCGCCCGCGCATTGTCCTGAGCAATAGCTTGCGCACCGTGGTTTTGGCTGTCGGCGAAACCCTGGATCAGCAATGGCGGCTCGATGCCATCGGCCCCGGCGGGGCCCAGTTCACCTGGCTACCTGGCGGGCTCAAGCAAAGCCTGGCCTTCAACTGAGTCGCCTTCAACGCATCTACTGTCTCTCCCTCACCATGACTCCTGTTTTTTCAAATCGGCGTTGGCCGGCCGCGCGTCCAAGGCCGCTGGTTCAGGCGCTCTTGAGTGCTTGTTTGCTGGCCGGCTGCGCTTCGCCGGCGCTGCGTGAGTCTGAAGCGTTATTGCAGCGCGGAGAACAAGAGGCTGCATGGCGCCTGCTTCGCGATGCCTCGGCCGCCAGCCCGCAAGACCAGTCCTTGCGCATGGCTTATGCGCGCCAAAGCGAGCGCAGCCTGCTGGCCCTGGCCAACCAGGCGGAGACGGCGCGTGCGGTGGGCCAACTCGACCTGGCCGAGGCCTTGTTGCTGAAGATGGAAATGGTGGATGCCAATTCGCCGCGCAGCAAAGGGCTGCGCCAGGCCCTGCGGCGCGCGCGCCAGCATGAGGCGCGGGTGCGCCAGGCCGGCCAATTGATGCAAAGCGGCCAGTTCGATGCGGCGCGGGCCGCCGTGCAGCAGGTGTTGGCCGAGGACCCAGGTCAGTCGGGCGCCCTGGCTCTGAACCAACAGCTTCGCCAGAAGTACGCACCACCTGTCGTGGCCAGTGGCTTGTCGGCTTCGTTTCAAAAACCGATCAGCCTGGAGTTTCGGGAGGCGCCGCTGCGCACCGTGTTCGAGGCGATGGGGCGCGGCGCCGGCGTCAATTTTGTCTTCGACAAAGATGTGCGCGGCGATGCCAAGGTCACCATTTACTTGAAGGACGTCAGCCTCGACGAGGCGATGCGGGTGATCCTGTCGACCCAGCAGCTCGAGCGCAAACTCTTGAACGACAAGTCAGTGTTGATCTATCCCAATACACAGGCCAAACAGCGCGAGCATCAGGAACTGGTGACGCGCAGCTTCTATCTCAATAACGCTGACGTCAAGCAGGCCCAGGCCTTGGTGCGCATGATGGCCAAGACGCGCGACATCTTCATCGATGAGCGCCTCAACCTGCTGGTGGCGCGCGACACGCCCGAGGTGGTCGCGATGATCGAGCAATTGATTAGCGGCCTGGATCTACCCGAACCCGAGGTGATGCTGGATGTGGAGGTGCTGGAAATCGAGACCAGCCGCGATGACCAATTCGGCGTGAACTGGCCCGGCGAGGTCACTTACGGCCTGCCGGGTGTCAGCGGCGTGGTCGAGTTAGGGCAGCGCAATGCTTTTCGCAGCATGGTGGCCAACCCGGTCTTGACCGCCAAGCTCAAGGGCGGCACCGGTGCTAGCAATGTGCTGGCGAACCCCAAGCTGCGCGCCCGCAACAAAGAAAAAGCCAAGATCCAGATTGGTGAAAAGGTGCCGGTCTTCACCAGCACCTCGACGGCCAATGTGGGGGTCTCCACCGCGGTGACTTATATCGATGTGGGGCTCAAGCTGGAGGTGGAGCCCAGCATCCAGCTCGACAACGAGGTGGTGATGAAGGTCAACCTCGAGGTCAGCAGCCTGGGCCTGAAGGAAAGCTCGGGCGGCGCGCAGCCGACCAGTGCCTACCGCATCGGTTCGCGCAACGCCAGCACCTCGCTGCGCCTGCGCGACGGCGAAACCCAGGTGCTGGCCGGCCTGATCAGCGACGAAGACCGCAAGAGCATCAATGGCTTGCCTTATTTGTCCGAGGCGCCGCTGCTGGGCCGCCTGTTCGGCGTGCATGGCGATAACCGCAAGAAGACCGAGATTGTGTTGTTGATCACACCGAGGGTCTTGCGCAACTTAAACCTGCCGGAGGCCAGCCGCACGGTGCTGTCCTCCGGCTTTGACGGCAACCCTGGGGCTGAAGGTTCGCGCTTACGGGCGAGCGGCGCGGTGGCGCTGCCGATGACGGGTGGCGGGGGACTGGGGGCGAGCGGCGTGGTCGCTGCGCCGCCGGTGCAGGTGCCCGCATTGCCAAATACTGCGGCTCCTGCGCAGTACGGGCAGGAAGCTGCTGCCTCACAAGGGGAGATCGAGATTCAGACCAGCAGCGAGGCCGATGTCGGCGAGACCTTGTCTGTGACGCTGCACAACAAGTCGCCCTACAAACTGGAAGGCGAAGCTCGGTTTGACGTTGCTCTGTTCATGTCCGCCGAGGCCAACAATGCCGGCAGCAACGGGGTGATTGATTTTGAGCTGCCGCCTCATGGTCATCGGGTGATGGTGCTGCGGGCGCGCCCCGGCTCAGCGGGCAATAGTTCCAGCATTGAACTCAGTAATCTGCGTGGTGCTGGCCCCAAGGGCGAGCCGCTGACCGTGCAGGTCTCGGGGGATCCCAATGTGGCCGTGGTGGGGCGCTGAGTTGCCTCGGCCGGCGCGTCAGCGCGGCTTCACCTTGGTCGAGATGCTGGCGGTGGTCACCATCGTTGGCATTTTGGCCGCTGCTGCTCAGCCGCTCAGTGTTTGGGTGCACAAGCGCCAGCAAGAAAGCGAGCTACGCCAAAGCCTGCGCAGCATTCGTCTGGCCTTGGATGCCTACAAACAAGCCGGCCAAGAAGGGCGCATCGCGGTGCCGGCCGATGCCAGCGGCTATCCGCCGAGTTTGACGAACCTGGTCGAAGGAGTGGTCGATCAAAAAGACCCCAAGGGACGCAAGATCTACTTCTTGCGTCGCCTGCCGCGCGACCCGCTGGGCGATAGCAATCTGCCCGCCGCCCGGAGCTGGGGACTACGCAGCTATGACAGCCCGGCCGACTCGCCACAGCCCGGCCGCGATGTCTTCGATGTTTATTCGCGGGCGCCCGGCATCGGCCTGGACGGCACGCCTTACCGAGATTGGTGAGGGGGATGCAAGCCTTGTCTCGTCAACGGACGCGCGCCCAGGGCTTCACCCTGATCGAGCTGATTGTGGTGATGGCCATCGTGGCGCTCTTGGCCGGCATTGCCGCGCCGCGCTACTTTGCCAAGGTGGATGCGGCGCGCAGCCATGCGCTGCGCAGTTCGCTGAATGTGATGCGCAGCGCCATCGATCACTTTGCCGCCGATAAAGCGCGTTATCCAGACACCTTGCAGGAACTGGTCGAAGCACGCTATCTGCGTCAGATCCCGGAAGATCCGCTGAGCGGTAGCCGTAGCGCTTGGCTGCTGCTGCCCCCGCCGGCAGAGCTGGAGATGGCCGGTCAGGTGTTTGATGTTAAGAGCGGCACGCCCGGCCGGGCCCCCGATGGCAGTCTGTATGCGGACTGGTAGGGCACAGCAGCATTTCATGGGTAGGAGGGCCAAGAGCCGCGGCTTTACCTATTTGTGGCTGCTCTTCGTGATCGCCTTGGGTGGCGTGGCTCTGGCCGCTTTGGGTCAGCGTCAGCAGACCCTGCAGCAGCGTGAACGCGAGGCCGAGTTGCGTTTTCGCGGTACGGCCATTGCCCAGGCTTTGGCCAGTTACGCGCATGCCACACCCGCCGGTGCCAACCCTTTGCCGCAGCGGCTGGAGGATTTGCTGGAAGACCGTCGCAGCGGCGCCACGCGCCGACATCTGCGCCGGCTCTACGCTGACCCCTTCACTGGTCGCCCTGACTGGGTCTTGCTGATCGGCCAGACTGCGGCGGCGAGGGCGCCTGCAGAACTCGGCGCGCCGCAAGAAGGCTCGGGTGATACCTCGTCTCTTGGCTCAGCGAGCTTGCCGGCTGCCACCTTTAGGTCGCACCTTGAAGGTCCTGCTGAGGGCGGCGTCGCCAAGAACGCGGCGCAGCCGCATGCCGAGGGCCAGGCCTTGATGAGCGGCATCATCGGGGTGCACAGCCGGGCTCGGCAGCTCTTGCTTTCTACCGGTGCAGCCATGGCCAGCCAGCCAGCCAGTGCGCCAAAACCACGCGTTTCTGAGCTGCGTTTTATGCCGACGGTGTTGCCCAGTTCGGCGGCGACTTCGGGCGCGCAGGGCGCCGAAGCGCCTTCCGCTGATCCCTGAGGGTCGGATGCGTCACTGGGCATGGTCCGAATGGCTCATTTTCTGCCCTGCATTTCGTCCCGAGGTTCAACACCCGGTCATATGCGCTCTCTACAGTCCACGCGCCGGTACCCCCCGGATCTGTACCTTCCTCTACCCCTTTTGTCATCGCGTCCATGCCAATCATGCACAAACAAGAAATGAATGACGCCGTGCTGCTGAGCAACAGCCACATCGAGGCCATCGTGCGTGCTGCCGAGTCCTCCTTGGAGGTGCGGCGTCGCTACCAATTCTTCGTCTGGACGCAGAGCAATCTCCAATTGCTGATTCCGCACCAGATGGCGATTTGCGGTGCCTACCAGCGCAGCCAGCGCGAGTTGGTGTTTGATGCCTTCAACAATGTGACCGTGGCCGATGAGGTCTTGCTGAGCCTGAGTGCGCCGCGCTGCGTCTTGATGCAGCAGTTGCAGGGGATGTGGTTGGAGGCGCGCTGCAAGCCCTTGCTCGTCGGTGTCGATCAGTTGGAGGGTCAGGCCTTGCAGCCGCAGTTGGCGGGATTGCGTGCGGCCGGGTTTCACCAGTTGCTGGTGCATGGCGTGTCACGCCCACAACGCCCCAGCGAGATTGAGAGCTTCTTCGTCTTTGCTCATCAAAGCGCTCAACTGACGGCACAGCATTGCAGTCATCTCGAATTGATGATGCCGCATATCCACGCGACTTGGCAGCGGGTGCAGGTGGTGGAGCGCGAGGTCAATAGCTCGGCCAGCTCTCCGTCCCCGGTGTCGGGGGCGCGCCAGAGCGGCATCACCGAGCGCGAGCGGCAGATCTTGTCTTGGCTGCGTGAAGGCATGAGCAACCAGCAGGTGGGGGAGGTGCTGGGCATCAGCGCGCTCACCGTGAAAAACCACGTTCAAAAGATCCTGCGCAAACTCAACGCAGCCAACCGGGCCCAGGCGGTGGCACGGGCGATGTCGATGAACCTGCTGGACCGCGCTCCGATTGAGTTGGTCAAGACGCCCCCCGTGCCGGTGGCTTGATGCCGAGCTTTGGGGTGAATAGGCCCGAATGGGCCTGAATGGCGCGGCGTTTGAATGCCACGTGTAAGTCCCTAGTCCGTTCGGATTGTGAATTTCCTCACAGCGCGGGTATGCATGTCACGGGCTGCAGTCAAAGTTCAGCCTGTTGGATTTAGCAAGTAGTTCGCTACTTTGTTTTTGCTCTTTGATGTCGGGTCCAAAAGACCCAGGCGCCCATGGCCACCGCCAAATGCGAGTTTTGTTAGCGAAGCTGTATTTCAGGGGATGGCGGTTCAGGCGTAGCGGACCGGTTGCGCACTCTGCTCTCGAAGCAGAGCGCGCCGAGTTCTGGAACTGTTTTGGTTCATTGATTTATTTATCAACCATCTACTTCTGTACTCAACGGAGAACACTATGCAACTGAAGAAAATCGTCTTGGCCGCTCTGGCTGCCGCCTCTTTCGCTCCGGCTTTCGCCGCCGTGAATGTTGAAGACTCCCCGGAATTGGTCTTTATGGCCTGGAACGACAAGGGTACTTACACCAAAGATCTTGGTTTGACCCTCGCCAGCATCACTGAGACGACTGCCTTCGACTTCTCCGGTGCTAAGTGGAATGCCTTCTTGGCATTGAATGGTGCTGATACGCAGTGGGCCGTGTCTTCGGCCAGCTTCCAAGGGGATGGTTTCAACCTTGGTGACTACAACCTGACTTCGTCCTTTCAGAGCAAATCCATCTCCGTCACTACTGAGCGGCATAACGATGGCTCTCAAAGTCTGGCTCTGAAGTTTGTTGATGCTGCAAACCGCGCCAAGCAATTGAATGGCGGTGTTGCCGTCGCCAACCATGAGCTTGCATTGGCCACAGGTGAATTGGGCGACGTTTCCGGCGGGTATGCCAATTACAACGGTGCCATTCGGAACACAGCCGGCATCAATAGCGGTGCAACTCAGTTCATGATGAACATCGCCACCGCTGGCGACGCGGGCCTCGAGAACGTCGCCATCACCGATCTGGGTAAGACAGCTCAATTTGCTGGCTCGACCTTGACCATCACCACGGCTGTCCCTGAGCCAAGCACTTATGCGCTGCTCTTGGGTGGTCTGTGCGCCGTGGGCTTTGTGGCCCGTCGCCGTCAGGCTTGATGCTTAGGTCGACTGATCAAGCGCTGAATATGTCGATCGACTCTGGGTCTACCGATTTGACTTAAGCAGCCTGGTCAGATCGACCTTCGATTTGTTTGATCTGCCTTCTTGCCAACTGCCGCAAGCAAACCTTGGTTGTTGTGGTTGCCAGGATTGGCGGAGCTATGCCTACCTTTGAATACTTCTAACGCGAGATCTCAAGATCATGAACATCATTCGCTCCACTGCCATTGCCTTGGCTTGCCTGGCTACCATCGGTTCGGCCCACGCCCTCACCCCTTCTGAAGTCAGCGCCGCTCGTGCTGACGGCACGCTGAAGGAGGTCTATGTCGCGGGTGCCTCGGCCTTGCGCCTGGTGCTCGGCGGCTATATGCAAGAGTTGGCCCAACCCGCCACCTTCGATGTGTACTTTTATCAAGCTAGCGGAAAGGATCACCGCGCGTACGCCTTCAAGCTGAAGCAGGCCGTCGGTACCTGGGCTGCTGGTACGCCGGTGCTGATCGTCAAGCGGGACAAGGACGGCTCGGCGCAAGGCGTGACCCCTTTGGTCAATGCTAATGCAACCTTGACGCCTGGCGTCGATGGTGACGGTGCCAATCAGTTCCACATGTTGGTGGACAGCAACTGCACGGCAGCCCCGGGCGGCGTGTCCCCAGCAGTCGACGTCCAATCGGCTGGCTTCATTTGCAATGCCACACAACAGCGCTTTGCTCATGTCGGCATGTCCGACGTTGAGCCAGCGATGATCCAGCAACCGATCAATGGTGGTTCCAGCCTGTCAACCGCTTCCTTGAACGCGAATTCCGTTGCTCAGGGTATCTTCGGCGTGGCGGTCAGCAAGTCGCTTTACCTGGCCTTGCAGAAGGCTCAAGGTTTGGTCGACATCTCCGCCTCCGGCATTGACGAAGATGCTACCAAGCAACCCTCCATTCCGGCTGGTTTCGTGCGCACTGCCTTGACAGGCAAAGCGTCTGGCAGCCTGAGCACCTTGGTTGGTTGGAACATCTTGATCCCAAGTTCCGTTGATGCCGCTGTCAATACAAAGCAAGTGAACGTTTGCCGACGTACAGCCAATTCGGGTACTCAAGCAGCCTCCAACATGTATTTCGCGGCCAATCCTTGCGCCGGCGCAGATAACTACATTCCGAGCACAGGTACCAAAGTTGGCTCCGTCCTTGGCACGGTCGACCAAGTTATCAAGAAAGACGGTCGTACTGGTTACTTTGAAGGCAGTAGCACTCAGGTGGTTGAGAGCTGCTTGGGTACAACCGCCGAAGGCCTGGGTGCTTACGCTCTCGGCATCATCGGTCGCGAGAACAATCCTCGGCCGACCGTCAATGGTGTCAAGCAGGACAAGGGCTATCGCTTTGTCAAGCTGAATGGCGTGGCGCCAGAGCGTGCCAACGTCATCGACACCTCCTATGACTTCGTCTTCGAGGCCTCGATGCAATGGCGCGATTCTGGCGTGAATGCTCCGGCTGCTGACGTTCTGGCTTTCATCACTGACATGCGCAACAACATGGGCAAGGCCTCAGTTTTGCAAAAGCTGGACGGTGATCTGCAAGCTGGTCTGGTTGCTACTCCGAACAGCTACGCGGGTGCATGGGCCAATCTGTCGGCTGACGACAAATTGTTCTCGGCCCGCGCCAGCCGCGTGAAAAGCAATAGCTGCACACCGATTCGTATGAGCAAGTAAACATCCACTCAGCCCATGGGGCTGAGTGGGGTGTTAGTTCAATGAATATGCAAGTAATTCAATGAAAAAAAGGGGAGAGGCTGAGAAATCAAAGCCTCTCCCTCTTGTGTTTCAAGTATCTGGGTATCAACTGTTATGAAGTTCAAAATACTGACCGCTCATATTGCTTTGTCGCTTGTGGCGGCAGTTGGGCTGCTTTCTACTGCGCGGGCAGCCATACTGGGTGGCGCGATCAATACACGCGGCGATGCAGAGTTGATTCTGGTTGTGTATGACCCGGTAACCGAGGCTTCATACACCAAGGACCTTGGTTTGTCCATCTTCCCGTACACCTCCGGCGACCGCTATACAGATAATTTCTTTGTCTATGCACAGCAGGATGCTGGCTATCAGAAGTTCTTTTCTGCGCTGAATACCGATCCGAATTTTCAGCAATTCCGTAAGTTTTCCCCAGATGTTGCCAATCAGGTTTGGGGCGTTTACGCATCTGGCGCGACTGGTGATGGTTTCAACGCAGGAGATGTTCGGCTGTTTACCACACTGAACAGTGATCAATGGAATGGCGCGGGTGTGAATCCGGTCTACACCGCGATGCGAAACACTCAAGTTGTGGATTTCAAGGATCCGGTTGGAAATATTGCTCAAACATGGGGGCTTAGTTTGAACATCGGCTATGCTGCCGCTGGACTAAATCCATTTAATACCCATTGGACAAAGAATTCCAATGGCGGGGTGGAGCCTGTTCCTACAAATTTTGACTACGGTTTCAATGGTTCCAGCTTCGACGCTAAAGGTTCGCTTACTAACTTCAAGAACGCGGCGGGGATTTCAGGGGGGAAATTTGGTAACACGGGTTTTTTGACAACCAACAAGGTTGGTAATTCATCTTGGTTTTATTACTTGACCAACGCCGGTGAAGATGATTATGTTCCGGTTGTTGTCGATGAATTCGATAATCTTAAGCATGACGCTTACTGGGGCTTGGCGGTGGATGAAAAGGGTGACTACATCCTGAGCTTCACGCAGCAAGGGGCATTGACCCAGGTCACGTCGGCTGCGGGCCTGCAGCGCCGCAGCTGGACCGACTTCGCGGCGGCCTATGGCCAGGCACGCGTCTTGAGCGCCAGTGCAGATGAGTTTGCCGGCTGGGTGCCGAGCAGCATCAGCTCGGTCAGCGCCGTGCCTGAGCCCACCACCTATGGTTTGATGGCCTTGGGCTTGTTGGCGGTCGGCGTGCGTGCGCGCACTCAGGCTCGCAGCAAAGCCAGCTCGTCTACTGCGGTCGCCTGACCCGTGCATCCCCTGAGTGGGGTGTATGCATGAGCTGTTCGGCTCATGCTTTTTCACAACGGATTCACCGGCCCTGGTGACACTGAGATCATGGACTTCAACAAGATCCGCGCCCATCGCAGGGCGCGGTTTTACTTTCGGCTGCGTGTGTGGAATCGAGTCGGGCTGGCAGCTTGGCTCGGTGGCGCAGCTCTGGCTGTCACTGGCCCTAGCTGGGCTCAGCAAACCGGCCAGCAAGCCGCTGCGCAAGATGCGCCCATTGCCGCGCCCAAGTTCGACATCTTGGAATACGAGATCGAGGGCAACACCCGCCTGAGCGATCTGCAGATCGAAGCGGCGGTGCTGCCCTTTCTGGGCCTGCAGCTGGGCATGAATGAGGTCGAAGCGGCCCGGGCAGCGCTGGAGAAGGTCTATCAAAACGCCGGCTATTTGACCGTGTTTGTGGATATCCCCGAGCAGCGGGTCGATGGTGGTGTGATCCGTTTGGTGGTGCTGGAGGGCCGCGTCGGCAGCCTGCACGTGACCGGCTCCAAATACTTTGCCCAGGGCCGCATTCGCAATGCGGTGACCGAGCTGACACCGGGCCAAGTGCCTAACTTCAACATCGTGCAGCAGCAACTCGCCTCGGTGAGCCGCGGTGAGGAGCGCCGGGTGCAGCCGGTGCTGCGCCCCGGCCGGGTGCCGGGTACGGTGGAGGCCGAGCTGAAGGTGGAAGACACGCTGCCCTTGGGCGGCAGTGTGGAAATGAGCAACGCCGCTGCCGACGGCACCGACCCCTTGCGCATGTCGGCCAATCTGCATTACGACAACTTCCTGCAAAAAGACCACCAGATCTCCTTCACCTGGATGGGTGCGCCGCGTGCGCCCAAGCAGTCTCGCGTGCTGGTCTTCAATTACCAGGCGCCTCTGGCCGACGGTGACTCCTTGATTTTCAGTGCGGTCGATTCCAGCAGCGATATTGAGTCGCTGGGCGGCTCCCGCGTCTTGGGCAAGGGCACGACGCTGGGCTTGCGCTACAGCACGTCCAAGGCTTTGGCCAGCTCCTTTCACGGTCTGAGTTTGGGTTTTGACTACAAGAATCTGACCGAAGACGTGCTCTCCAGCACTGGCGTGACACCATCCCCGCTGCAGTACATCCCCTTTCAAGCCAGTTACAGCGGCAATTGGTGGGGCGATGGCCTGCAGCAGCAGCTCAGTGTGACGCTAACCCAGGGCTTACGCTCGCTGCTGCAAAGAACGCGTCAAGACTGCCCCTTGCCGGGCAGCCCCACGGGTTTCGGGGAGGCCGATCAATTTGCCTGCAAAACACGTGGCGCGGACGGCGGCTTCTCAACCCTGCGCTTGGACTGGCGCGCCAGCCAACGCCTGGGCGCGGTGGAACTCGCTGTTCGTTTGAACGGGCAACTCAGCACCCAGGCCCTGACCAGCGCGGAGAAGTTCTCGGTTGGCGGCGCCGATACGGTGCGGGGTTATGCCGAGGGTTCGGTGGCTGGCGATCAAGGCCTCTTGGCCTCTTTGGAGCTGCGCAGCCGCAATCTGGGCAGTGCCTTGAGCTCGCTGCGCGAGGAGCCCGAGTGGAGCAATTTGCCGCTCTTCAATGAACTGACCTTTTACGGCTTTGTCGACGCTGCGCGCGTGAGCTTGTTCAACCCCGAGCCTGGACAGCAAAAGCGCACGCCCTTGCTGGGTGGTGGCTTAGGCCTGCGCCTGGCGGTGCGCCCCGGTGTGAGCTTGTCCATGGACTGGGCACAGCGGCACCGGCCGATTCCGAATCGACCCGATGCGTCCAAGGACTTCGTGCATGTGCGCGCGGCCTTGCGCTTCTAAGCGGAACTCATAGGCCGCGTACTGCGCAGCAGTCTTCAGCCTTCAACGCCGTTTTTTTGTCTGTCCTGTACGTATTGATCGAACCCAATCTCTGCCATGGCCTCCACCCCACGCTCACAGCCGATCACCAAGCCCGTCCCCAAGGCGTCGCTGCGTCGACCTGCCTGGGGCCAGCGTGCCTGGCTTTTGCATCCCTTGGCTGCCGCGCTGGCCAGTGCCTTGCCGCTGCAGGCAATGGCGCAGTCCCGCGTGGTGGCGCCCAAGCCGCCGGCTGCCAATGCAGTGCCGGTGCCGGCTGGCACGCTGCAGGGTTGGCGAATCTACGGGCAGGGGCAGGCGGCCGTGCCGGCCGGTGTATCGAATGCCCAGGGCGGGCAGGACATGCGCATCCGCCAAGACAGCCAGCGCGCCATCTACCAATGGCAGAGTTTCAATATCGGTTCGGCCAGCTCGGTCACTTTCGACATGGCGCAGCCCGGCGCCAGCGCCTTGAATCGCATCACGGGCGGGGATCCCAGCCAGATCTTTGGCAAGCTCTCAGCCACCAATGGCGGTGAACTGCTGCTCTACAACCCGAACGGGATCTTGTTCGGCCGTGGAGCCAGCGTCGACGTGGGCAGCTTGTTGGCGACCACGCTGAAGCCCAAGAATGAAGACTATCTGAACGGCTTTGTCGGCAATATCACCGGCGGCTCGGCGGCCTTCAGATGGGACAAGCAAGACGGTGTGCCCTATCTGGACAGCAGCAGCTTTGTGCGGGTAGAGACCGGCGCGGAGCTGAAGACGGCCGAAGGCGGCCGCATCTATCTGTTTGCCAAGCGGGTCGAGAACGAAGGCAAGCTGACGGCCCCGGGCGGCCAGGTGGTGCTGGCCGGTGGGCCTGAGGTTTATTACAAGCTGCCGACGGCTGAGGGGATTTATGCCTCGGAAGCCAATCCGGATGTACCTTCATTGCGAGGCCTATTGGTCGAAGTCGGTAAAGCCGGCATGACAACAGGCGCGGGTTCGGTTTGGAATGCACCGGACGGGCAGATCAGCACGCCGCGCGGCAACACGACCTTGGTGGGCATGGCGGTCAACCAGTCGGGCCGCATCAGCGCCAGCACCAGCGTCAGTCAGAACGGTTCCATTTTGCTGCTGGCGCAAGGTGACGCCTTGGACAATGTGGCCGATTCGGTCACGCCCAGCGACAGCCGCTACAAGCGCGCTTCGCACAGTGGTGGTCTGACCCTGGGGGCCAAGAGCGTTACCGAGGTGACGGTTGAGAACACCGGCGCCGATGGCAAGGTTTTGCTGTCGGATGACAACGCGACCTTTGTGCGCTCGCGCCTGGATTTGGCGGGTGCCAATATCGTGCTGGGCGAGCAGGCCCAGATCATCGCGCCGGGCGCCCAAGCGGAGCTGCGGGCCTTGAGTACGCCCAGCTATGTGGGCGGATTGCTAAATCGTGAACAATTTGATCCGAGCGGCCAAAGTGGCCGCATCGTGATTGGTGCTGGTGCTCGCATTGACCTGTCGGGAACTAAAGACACTGAGTTGAGCGTGGCGCGCAACTTCGTCACCACCGAGTTGCTGGGCAGCAATGACCTGAAAGATGCGCCGCTGCAAAAAGACGGCCTACTCTATCGCAACAAGGTGACCTTGGATTTGCGCCAGGACTCCACCATCCTGGGTGACTTGGGCAGCTATCGCAAGAGCTTGCTGCGCAGCGCCAACGAGCGCCTGGCCACCGGTGGCAGCCTGCGACTCTTGGCCGGCGACGCGGTCTACACGAATCAAACATCGAGTCTCTCGGTGACCGGGGGACAAGTCCGTTATGTCGAGGCCGAGGTGCGGCCGACTCAGCTGATCGCCAGCAATGGTCAGGCCTACAACCTCAATAACGCGCCCAAAGACATCATCTACACCGGCATCAGCAATGCCGGCAACAACCCGGTCAAGTATGACCGCTGGGGCCCTGTGATCGGCTACGGCACGGTGACCTCGGCCCGCTTGGAAGCCGGCTATCTGGAAGGCAAGTCGGCCGGCAGCTTGACGGTGGTGGCGCCGCGCTTGGTGCTGGACGGCAGCCTGGCCGGCGAGACCGTCAGTGGCCGCCGGCAACTGGCAGGCTTGGACGCACTGGCCGGCTTGGGCCAGCTGCGCCTGGGCGCCCTGCGGAACCGCAATCAGTTTGGCGAAGGCAGCTATGGCGGCGCCATCCTCAGCCGATTCAGCTTGGACACGGCTGCTGCGGCTATGGACAAATCGCAGTGGGACCAATTGATGGCTGATCCGGCCATCGTTGTGGCTCCGCTGCGTTCCGGCATGGCGGCGAGCCGCTTGCTGAGTTCGGGCTTCCAGGATGTGGCGGTGGCGGCTGAAGGCGATGTGAGCCTGAACAGCTCGCTGAACCTGCAGGCACGCAGCAGCTTCAGCCTGCTCTCAGAGCGCGGCTTGGTGAAGCTGGGCGGCAGCGTTCGCTCGGCCTCGGGCAGCGTCAGCTTGCGCAGCTTGGAGGACTCGGTGGAGGTGGCCCCGGGCAGCCAGTTGGACGTGTCGGGTCGTTGGGTCAATCTGGCGCAGGATTCTCAGGCCTCGCCGCTGAATCAGACCGGCGGCAGCGTGTTGGTACAGGCCGGCAAGACGGTGAGCCTGGGTCAGGGCACGGTGCTGGATGTATCTGGCGGCGCCATGCTGACCGGCAGCAGCAAGGTCGGCGATTGCGCGGCGGACCGTTTGTGTGGCGCGGCTGCAGGTAGCTTGGTCTTGTCCGCCGGTACGGCCAATGCCCTCAGCGATGCGACGAACCGGCAACTGCTGCTGGGTGGCGCTGAGTTGCGCGGCTACTCGATGACCCAGGGCGGCGCGCTCAAACTGACAGCAGCCTCGGCCCAGATCGGCGGGGCGACCCCCGGGGCGGCGCCCGCCAATCTGAATCTGGGCACCGAGTTCTTCAGCCAAGGCGGCTTCCAGGACTTTGCGATTGACGGTCGTAGCTTCTTGAACCTCGCCAGCGGGGCGCAAGTCAAGCCCAGTCTCTTGCTGTGGCAAGCCAAGGCAAACGCGCGCGCAATCGCCTCGGAGGTGCCGCTGAGCACCGTGTTCAGTACCGGCAAGCAAATCAATGGCTTGCCCAAACCGATCAAGCTGAGCTTGCGTTCCAGCGGCTTTGGTGAAGGTCGCAGCGATGGGCGCTTGGACATCGGCAGCGTGAGCCTGATTGATTTGCCTGGGGCTTCGACGTTGGATCTAGGGGCTAGTGCCAGTCTCAGCATGAATGGCGGCTTGCATGTGGCCGGCGGCACGGTGACGGTCAAGCTGGCTGGAAGTGAAGAGGCAGACCCCAAGCTGGTTGTGCCCAATCCCGCGCTGGCTCGCTATTTGTGGCTGGGCGCTGGCAGCAGCATTGATGTGGCGGGGCTGGAGCAGTTCGAAATCGGCGCCGATGGCCGTAAGACTGGCCGCGTTCTGGCCGGCGGCAAGATCAACCTGGAGGCCGCGGGGACCTATGGCACCAGCCTGGTCTGGCAGCAGGGCAGCAAGATCGACATCAGCGGCAGCAGCGGCGAACTCGACCTTCGTCAGCGGGTCGAAGGCGGCGAGCGCGTGTCGCGCCAGGCTGTGGCCAGCAGCGCGGGCTCGCTCACGATCTCTGGCAACCAGGACATGCTCTTGGAAGGCGATCTGCGCGCTCAGGCCGGCGCCAGCTCGCAGGCCGGCGGCAAGGTGGCGCTCAAGCTGAAAGCGGTTCGCAACAGCGCGGACCCCAGCGCCTTGCCGCCAATTCAAGACTTCCGGTTGGAGCGCAGCAAGACCGCGCTGACCACGAATTTGAGCGCCATAGACCTGCGGCCGGCCAGCGAGCTGAAGGGGCAGGCCGCGGTCTCCAGCCAATGGCTGCAGGCCAGTGGCGCTTCGGACTTGAGCCTGGCGGCACAAGAACGCATCAGCGTGGGTGAGGGCGTAGCGCTCAATTTGGGCGCAGCCATTCAGATCGACACGCCAGTGTTGGCGATGAACCCAGGCGCGGCCAGTGCCAGCCTGAGCGCGCCGCAACTGAAGTGGAGCAACACCCAGGCGACGGTGTCGGCCACGCTCGACAGACCGCAGCCGCAAGCCAGTGCTGGCAATGCCGGTCTGCAATTGCAGGGTTCGGAGCGCTTGACGCTGGAAGGCCGCCTGGTGACCCAGGGTGTGGGCAGCCTGAAGCTGCAGACCTCGGGTGATTTGGTTTTGCAAGGCAGCTTCTACAACGTCGACAAGCGATTGAGCGGTTTGCTGAGCACCCAGGCCGATGCGACCCTCACGGCCGCTCAGATCGTGCCGGCTACCGACCAAGAGTTCCGCCTGCAGGCCACGGGCCGCAGCTTGGCTTTCGCCAGCGTGGGCAGCAACCCAGCCTTGCCCTGGAGTGCCGGCGGCAGCTTGATCGTTGAGGCCGATGTGATCAACCAGGGCGGGCGACTGCGTGCGCCCGCCGGACGCATCGAGTTGCTGGGCACTCGCTCGGTTTCTTTGCTGGCGGGCAGTGAGACCTCGGTCAGTGCCGCCGGCCAGGACTTTTTGTTTGGTCAATGGGCGGGCGACCGCTGGAACACGCCGGGCAGCCAGTTGGTGACGGGCCAGACCTCGGCGCCGGCCAAGGCCATTGTTTTGAATGCCGGCCAAGGCGCGGTGCGCGTCGACAAAGAAGCGCAGCTGGATTTGAGCGGCGGCGGCGCGCTCAAAGCCTGGCAGTTTGTGCCCGGACCTGGCGGCTCCAAGGATGTGTTCAGCGGGGCGGACGGCGCTTTTGCGATCGTGCCCAGCCACGCTTCGGGCGGTGCCGCGGGTACCCAGGGCTTGGGCGCAGTGAGTCTGCCTGCCTCAGGTCGCCAAATCACCTTGGGTGAGGGTGGCCCGGTGCCGGCGGGCACCTACACCCTCTTGCCTGCGCGTTATGCCTTGCTGGACGGCGCCTACCTGCTGCGACCGGTGTCCGGCGGCGGCAATCCGCTGACCTTGGGCAGCACGGTGCAGCGCGAGGATGGCTCGGTCTGGGTCGGTGCTCAATTGGGGCAGGCCGGCACGGCGGTGCGCGATGCGCTGCCCAGCACCTGGCAAGTCCTGACCCCTGCGCAAGCACGCAAGTTCAGTGAAATTCGCATGGCTGAGGCGGACTCTTTCTTCAGCAGCCTGGCCGCCAAGCAAGACCGCGTGCAGCCCGCGCTGAGCCGCGACGCCGGCAGCCTAGTGGTGGCCGCGCAGCGCGCCGATGTGCAAGGCGCCATGCGTTTCACGGCCGCCAGCAATGCGGCCGGTGTGGCCGGTAGCGGCGGCTCGGCTTTCTTTGCGGCCGACCGCATTCAAGTCGGTGGCTCGGCTTCTCAGGCGGGCAGCAACAGCCCCTTGGTTCTGGACCCGACCCAGCTCTCCGCTCTGAAGGTGCAAAGCCTGATCTTGGGCGCGACCCCGGGCGCCGCTGATCAGCCACTCAGCCTCAATGTGCTGAGCCGAGAGCTGCAGGTCTTGAACGGCCCGAAACAGCCGCTGCAGGCCGAGAACCTCTTGTTGTTGGCCAAGGATCAGCTCAATCTCGGCCAAGATGCTGTGCTGAAAACTGCGCTTGTGCCCGTCGACACCAGCGGCAAAGCGCCGACCCTAGATGCGGGCCAGAACTGGCGGGTCAATGGCGATGGCGCAGCCCTGCTCTTGGCCGGCCGAAATGATGGCACTGTGCTGACCCGCAGCGGCGCCAAGCGCGAAGCCGGGCGCTTGCAAGTGGCGGACGGCGTGAGCTTGAGCGCAGGCGGCGGCACCTTGCTGATGGACTCGACCCAAGCCAGCAGCTTGGGTGCTGATGTGAAACTCGCTGCGGCTCAGATTGGCCTGGGCGTGCCGCGCATTCAAGTTGGCGGCAGCCAGGCGTTGCAGGCTGACAGCTTGTTGCTCAACAGCGACTTGCTCAAGCAACTCAGCGGCGCCGATCAATTGCTGTTGCGCAGCTATTCCAGCGTCGATCTCTTGGCCGGTTTGGGCTTGGGCTCTCCTAGCTTGGGTCAGCTGAGCCTGGATGCACCGAGCTTGCAGGTCTTGGGCGCAGGGACGGCGACGCTGCAGGCGCAGCGCGTCTTGCTCAGCAACAGCACCGGCCTTGCGCCGCAAGCCAGCGACAAGGCCAGCAGCGGCAGCCTGGTGGTGGATGCCCGCGCTGGCACGGCGAGTGAGACTGGCACCGTGCGCCCCGGCACCTTGACCCTGGGCCCCGGGGTGCAGACCTTGCATGCCGCCACCGTGGACTTGGGCGCCGACCGTGCCGTCTTGCTGAACGGCAAGAGCCAGTTGCAGATCGATGGTGATCTGCAGTTGCGCACACCGGTTTTGCGGGCCAGCAATCTGGCCGATGCCAGCTGGGTGGTGCGCGGCGCTGCTGATCTGAGCCCAGGTGAAGGTGCTGCAACCTCCACGACCGGCAGCAGCCTAGCTGCTGCCGCGGCACAACTTAAGCTGAGTGCCGAGCGCCTGCGTGTGGCCACCGGCGTTGATCTGCCTTCCGGCCAATTGAGCCTGCAGAGCAAGGGCTCGGCCACAACGGACGCCGCCGTTATCGACGCGCAGGCCTGGCTCAATGTGGCCGGCCGCAGCGAAAAAATTGGCAGCTCGGTGACGGCCAATTTGGCCGCCGGCCGTATCAGCATCGCCAGCGAGCATGGCAATGTGGATCTGCGTCAGGGCTCCAAACTGGATGTGTCGGCAGCCGGCCTGAGTGGCAAGGCTGCCGATGCAGGCGATGCCGGTCGCTTGGATCTGAGCGCGCCGCAAGGGCGCTTGCTCTTGGCGGGCGAGTTGAATGCTGCCTCGGCCTCGATCGAACGTGGCGGTGTACTGAGCCTGGACAGCGATCAGGCCATCAATCTTGCTGACCTGAGTGGCCTGTTGCAACGGGCGGGCAGTTTCGCCTTTGCTGATGCGATCTCAGTGCGCAATCGCAAGGGCGATCAAATCATGCCGGCAGGCGCCAGCTTGCAGGCTCAGCGCCTCGCGCTGACCGCCGATGGCGGCAGCTTGATGGTGGACGGCCAACTGTTTGCTGCGGGCAGCCCGGCCAGCGCTGGCTATATCGCCTTGAACGCCCGTGATGACATCCGCTTGCAAGCCGGCGCTAGCCTCGTGGCTCGTGGCGGAGCAGGCGGTACGCTCAGCTTGAATAGCGAGCAAGGTGACTTGAACTTGCTGTCGGGTGCCCTGATCGATTTGAGTGCGGCAGCTGGCAACACGCAGCCTTCGACTTCCGAGCTATTGCTACGCGCCGCACGCGCAGGTCAAGATGTGCGCATCGCTGCGATTGGCGCCACCCTGAAGGGTGTCAAGCGCGTCGATGTGGAGGCCTTCAAGGTCTATGACGGCGTCAACCAATTGGTGGACGGCCTGGTGCCGATGCCAACGCTTGCTCCGACCGGTGTGCCCACGATTGCGCCCACCGTGACGCCGACGGTGACGCCGACTGTCAAGCCCACCACAACGCCCACCACAACTCCGACCACATCGCCTACGACAACGCCGACGGTTCAGCCCACAGTTCAGCCGACCTTGGAACCGACGGTCGAGCCGACGGTCCAGCCGACCACGCCCCCAACGGTCAGCCCGACCACTGGGCCCACCGACCCGTCGTCAGGCAATGGCAATAGCACCGGCAGCATCAAGCCGCCAGCACCACCTACAAAACCGACCTTGGCTCCCACGGCAGCGCCGGTCACCGACCCCTCTGCCGGCAATGGCAGCAGCACCGGCACGATCAAGCCGCCTGCCCCGCCGACCAAGCCGACAGTGGCCCCGACTGCGCAGCCCACCGTGCAGCCGACGGTGCAACCCACCGTGCAGCCAACGGTTCAGCCAACCGTGCAACCCACGGTGCAGCCCACGGTACAACCGACGGTTCAGCCGACACTGCAACCCACCGTGCCGCCGACTGTGCAACCGACGGCTCAGCCCACAGATCCTTCAACCGGCAATGGGCCCAGCACAGGGACGGTCAAGCCGCCGGCTCCCCCGACGAAACCAACCTTGGCTCCGACCGCAGCTCCGACAGCTGCGCCTACGGTTGCGCCTACGGTTGCGCCTACGATTGCGCCGACTGTTGCGCCGACGGTCGCACCTACGGCTGCGCCGACTGTTGCGCCGACGGTCGCACCTACAACTGCGCCGACTGCTGCGCCGACGGTCGCACCTACGACTGCGCCGACTGCTGCGCCGACCGTTGCACCTACGGCTGCGCCGACTGCGGCACCCACGGCTGCGCCGACCAGCCCATCGGCCGGCAACGGCGGTGGCACGGGCACGATCAAGCCACCGGCGCCTCCGACCGTCCCAAGCGTAGCGCCTACGTCTGGCCCGACGGTCGCACCCACGGCAGCGCCAACGGCCGCCCCTACGGCAGCACCTACGCCCGCGCCAACGGTAGCTCCCACGCCGGCGCCCACACCCGCGCCAACCGCTGCACCTAGCAGCCCGTCGGCCGGCAATGGACCCAGCACTGGGACGGTCAAGCCGCCCCAAGCGACGACTGCGCCTGCGCCGACACCGGCTTCGCCAGCACGTGTGGCGGGTGGCCTCGATGCAGGCAGCGTCGATCCCTCAAATGCAACGCAGCCTTCCAATGGCAATGGCAACACCACCGGCGGCGCCAATCCGCCTGCACCGCCGGTTGGTCCGGGACAGACCGTCAAGCCGACAATTGCACCGACCATTTCGCCCACCGAGACGCCGACCCTGCCTCCGACCACGGAGCCCACGCTGCCGCCGGTGGACCCGACCATCTTGGGTGTGGGGCGCGTGGTCTATGACAACGCTCAATTCATGGGCACGGACAATGCCGGCGCCCAGAAAATTGCCGAGCGCCTCAGTGGCGGCAAGGCCGAAGTACTGGCATTGATGCGCGTCAGGCCCGGCGTAGAGATCCGCAGCACTGGCAAACTGGAGCTGCAATCGAATTGGGCCATGCCGGTCTTGAGCCAGGAGCAGTTGCGGGCCAGCCCGCATGCCGCCGAAGCCGCCATCACGCTTCGCGCAGCAGGGGACTTGCTGCTGAAGGCGGATCTCTCCACCGGCTTCAGGCCTTCGCCGGTGCATGGGGCGGATCGCCTGGGCACGTCTGAGCGTGCCGGGTCCATCCGGTTGGTCGCGGGCGCCGATCTGAGTAGCGCCGATCTGTTGGCGACGCAGGGTCTGAGCGCGAGCAATGCGGACAGCGGCGGATCGCTGCGCATCGGCAGCGACGCGGCGCAGATCACTCCGGTCCGGGTGCGCAGCACCACGGGTCGCATTGAGCTTGCGGCTGCGCAAGACATCGAGCTGCTGAATAGCTCGGCCACGGTGCTCAGCATTGGCGCGCCCGTCGGAGCCCTGAGCCAAGGCCTTGAAGGCGATTCCGCCCAGGTTGAGGCATTGCTCCAAGCCAGCAGCGCATTGCTGGCCCAGGCCAAAGCTCGTGCTTTGGACGGCGAAGCTGCGCTTGCCACCGAGCCGTCCAAGGGCAATGGCGACAGTACGGGCACTGTGAGGCCTCCGAACCCGGAAACCTCGCCGGGCCAGACGGCCAAGCCGACGCCGCCGCCTAGCACAGGGCCCTCGACTGGCCCGACCACGGGACCCACAACCGGACCCACGGCTGAGCCCACGCAACAGCCGACGGTGCCACCGGAGCCGGTGGAGGCCTTGCCGGGCACTCGCTACCAAAAGATGCTGGACTTGTTGTCCAGCGATCTCGATCCCTCCGGCTTGAGCCCCTTTACCCAAGGTGGCCGCAGCATCACGGTGCGTGCCGGCCGCGACATCGTGGGCGCCAAGCCTGAGGCAGAACAGCGTTATGTCAGTGACTGGCTGTGGCGCGCGCACACCGAAGACATCGCCGCCAGCTGGTTTGCTCGACCCGACAAGTTTGCTCAAGGCATTGCCACGCTGGGTGGCGGCGACGTCACGGTGCAGGCCGGCCGTGATGTCAGCCATTTGCGTGCGGCGGCGGCCAGCAGCGGCTTCAAGCTGAACCCGCTCTTCCAGGTGGAGGGCATCGCCAACGCTGAGCAGTTCGGCGGTGGTGCGGTGCGTGTGCAGGCGGGCCAGGATCTGGTCAGCGGTCAATTCTTTGCGGCCAGGCAAGCACTGTCGGTCAAGGCTGGTGGTGAAGTGCGGGCTGACAGCACGGTCGATCCGCTGCTGGCGCCACATGGCTTGCAGCTGGTTTATCAAGACGCGGCAATCCGGGTGCAAAGCGGTCGCGATATGGAGGTGGCCAGCGTTCGCAATCTGGCCTACGCCTACGCCCAATCGCAGAATTCGCTCGGTCAGAGCCTGATATTGCCGGGGCAAGATGCCGAGAGCAGCTTGCTGATGCAAAGCGCTGGCGGTTCGATCAACTACGCCAGCGCACCGCAGCGCAAGCCTGGCGATACCGACGAGCTGGCCAAGATCGTGCCGACCGACCTGCGTGCCTACGCCCCGAACGGTGGCCTGAGCATGGCTTCGGTCACCCAATGGAGCGCGGCGAGCGACCCGGCATCGGCCCGTAGCTCTTTGGCCGCAAAAGGCCAGATTCAGCTGAACGACTTCAAGGTGATGGCCCTGGGCGGTGGTGAGCCCAATCTGGGTGGCGAGCGTCTGGACCTGCTGCAGCAAGTGGCGGAAGCCGGTCTCAAGGTGCGCGATGCAAACGGCCAGCAGCAGCTGGACCGCAGCAGCCGCGAGCCGGTGCTGGTCGTCTCGGGAGCTGGCGATGTGTTCTTGCAGGGCCGTCTGACGTCGGCCCGACCGGTCGACATCCAGGCCGCACGTGATGTGCGCTTTGATGTGGCGGGTGTGGTGTCGGTTCAGCATCAGCCTGGTGCCAGTACCGAGATCACGCGGATCAAGGCCGGGCGCGACGTCGCCTTCCAGGAGAACGGCGCTGGCGCCGGCATTGAGATTGCAGGACCGGGTGAACTGCTGGTCCTGGCGGGCCGGGATGTGAATCTGGGCGGCAGCGCGGGCATTGTCGCCAGCGGTAATCTGGCCAATAGCGTGCTTTTGCCGGCGCAAGGTAGCAACCTGACCGTGGTGGCCGGCTTGCGCGAAGATGGCTCGGACTATCTGGCGGCCACGCAGCAAGGTTTCCATGTGCTCGGTGCTTCGGGTCTGAACGGCAAGCTGGGTCAAGCCTATGTCTTGCTGGGCGGCAAGAACGCAACGGCGGCTGAGTTTGATCGCCTGAGCGGATCGGCTCAGTTGCAGGCGCTGAAGCAGTTGATGAACCCTGGCAAGTTGGACGCGGTGCTGAGCAGTTATGTGCGCGGCTTGCCTGCACGCGCAGACGCCACAGAGCAACGCTTGCGTCAGGCGATTCTGCTGGGCAAGCCTGTGGGTGATGCGGCGGTGGATGAGGCCTTGAAGAGCCGCAGCAGCTTGGTCGAGCCCGCATGGTCGGCTCTGACTTCAGCCCAGGCCTTGATCGCGTTTGACAAATTGTCGGGTGCACAACAGGCCCAGGCTGTCACCCGCGCTTTGCTGGCGCAGCTGGGGCAACTGCCCGCCAGCCAGCGCGAGACGAGCTTGCGCGCCTTGGCCTCGGCCGATCAATTGAAGGCCTTGGCGGCCTACGTGAGTGCGCATCTGGGCAAGACGATCAATCCTGATCAAGCCTTGGGTGCCTTCGCCGATTTGTCGGTGGAGCGTCAGATGCCTTGGCTGAATCGGATGTTGATGAGCGAGCTTCGCTCGGCTGGTCGCGCCGCCTCGCTGCTGGACGCCGATGAGCGTTGGGCGCGCTATGGCAGCGGCTATTTGGCGGTAGACCTCTTGTTCCCGCAAGACCGCCCGAACGCGCAAATCCTGATGTCGTCCAGCCAGATCAAGTCGATGCAAAAGGCGGACATCACCTTGCTCAACCCCGGCGGTGGCGCCGTGGCTGGAGACTTGGTGGCCAGCACCAAGAAGAAGCCAAGCGACCTCGGCCTGGTCACCGTCAGCGGCGGCGACATCAACACCGTGGTGCAGGGCAGCTTTGAGGTCAATTCCTCGCGGGTCTTCACCTTGGACAAGGGCAATGTGTTGATGTGGTCATCGGCGGGCAATTTGGATGCCGGTCGCGGCGCCAAGACGGTCAGCGGTGCGCCAGCGCCGGTGCTGCGCTTGGACTCCGAAGGGCGTTTGGTTTTCGACACCTCGGGCTCCTTCAGCGGCAGCGGTATCGCGGTGCTGAGCGCCGGCAGCGATCTGGACCTGTACGCGCCCACCGGCGAAATCAATGCCGGCGAGGCGGGAATTCGCTCCAAGGGCAATGCCTTCTTGGGCGCCGAGCGCCTGGTCAATGCCAATGACATCCAGGTGTCTGGTGCGCGCAGCGGCACAGCGCCTGAGGCGGTGGCACCGGCTCCGATTGCTTTGCCGGTGAGTGAAGCACTGACCAATGCGGCAAGCGGGGTCAGCGCCGGTGAAAAAGATGACGACGAGCGCAAGCGTCGCAACCGCCGCCGCAATCTGCTGCTGGAGTTCTTGGGCTTCGGCAACAGCTGATTTCGTTTCGATATTTGATTGCAAGACCCTCTCTCATTTTTTGGATCTACGACATGCGTAACGCACAAATTCGTCGGGCCGTCTCTGCCCTTGCACTGATGGGCGCTGTCCTACCGGGCATCGCCAATGCTTGGTGGAACAGCGAATGGACCGGCCGCACCCGCATCACGCTGAACACCTCGGCGCAGGGCACCGAAACCAAAGAAGCCGCCAGCAATGTGGCGGTCGCGGTGCGTCTGCACTCGGGCAATTTCGACTTCACCGCAGCCAAGGAAGACGGCTCGGACCTGCGCGTGATCGCCGCCGATGACAAGACGCCGCTGAAGTTCAGCGTCGAGCGCTACGACGGCGTCAATGAGCTGGCGGTGCTGTGGGTGCAAGTGCCCAGCGTGCTGCCGGGCAGTGATAAGAATCAGTTTTATGTCTACTCGGGCAATGCCAAGGCTGCGGCTGAGCCGGGCGACTCGGTCGCCGCGGCGGGCTTTGATGCCGGTACGGTGGCGGCTTTCCACTTCAGCGACAAGGCGCCCGCCGGGGCCGATCATCAGGGCGGCGTGAAGCCGGAAGGCCCGATCAGCATCGAGCCGAATGGCTTGCTGGCGGCCAGCGCCAAGCTGAATGGCCAGGCCATTGTTTACCCCTTGAGCGACAAGACGGTGGTGGACGGCGGCAATCAGCTGACGCTGTCGCTGTGGGTGAAGCTGGATGCGGTGGACCGCGCTGGCCTGGTCAAGTGGGGTGATCTGAACCTGGCTGTTAAGGGCGGCAAACTGGTGGTGAACGCTGGCAAGAGCGAATTGGCAGGCGGCGAAATCGCCCCGGCCAAGTGGACCCATCTGGCACTGCGTTTGGGTTTGGGTAAAGCCACCTTGTTTGTGGGCGGCGCCCAGGTCGCGCAGGCCGATATGGCCACGCCGGCGCTCGGCAACAGCCTACGCTTGGGCGAGGGTACGACCGGCCTGGCCGACGAGTTGCAGATCTCCAGCGTGCTGCGCAGCGCCGAATGGTTGGCCGTCACGGCCGGCGCCCAAGGCGCCGAGAGCCGCCTTGTCGCTTCGCAACGTGAAACGACGGAAACCGCCGGTGGGGAAGAGCATGGCGGCCATATGGCCATCTTGGTCAAGAACCTGACGACCGACGCTTGGGTGGTCATCATCATTCTGGGCATTATGTTTGTCATCTCTGCTTGGGTGACGGTCGCCAAGGCCATCTTGGTCAGCCGTGCCGACAAGGACAATCGCAGCTTCCTGAAGCGCTTCCGTGACGCCGACAAGGACTTGTTGACGCTGGGCGTGGGCGCCAAACACAAGCATTCGCCGCTGTTTCGCTTGTATGAGGCCGGCGTGCAACAGCTCGACAAGCGCAAGGTCGGCCAGCAAGGCGGCGGCGCTTTGACCGGCCCGGCGATGAATGCGGTGAAGGCCTCAGTGGATGCCGACTTCGTGCGTGAAAACGCGCATCTGAATTCGAACATGGTGCTGCTGACGATCGCGATTGCTGGTGGCCCCTTCCTGGGTCTGCTGGGCACAGTGGTGGGCGTGATGATCACTTTTGCGGCGATTGCTGCCGCCGGTGATGTGAACGTGAACGCGATTGCCCCGGGTATCGCTTCGGCGCTGCTGGCCACGGTGGCCGGCTTGGGCGTGGCGATTCCGGCGCTGTTTGCTTACAACTACCTGGCCGCCAAGATCAAGAACGTGTCGTCCGACATGCAGATCTTCATCGACGAGTTCATCACCCGCGTGGCCGAAGTTCACGGCGCGCCGTGAACACCTCCCTCCCTGTTTGCCTGAAGCGGAGCGCACCCCATGTCGGCTGACGTCAAAAGTGACAACCAACCGTATGACGAGATCAACGTCACGCCGATGCTGGATCTTGCCTATGTGCTGCTGGTGGTCTTCATCATCTTGACCACCGCTTCGGTGCAAGGGGTCAAGGTGAAGTCGCCCACCACGCAGGCCACCAGCAATCTGGCCAAGCCGCAGGTGCGGGCAGTCACCATCACCGCCGATGGCGCGGTGTATTTAGATGCCTATCCGGTCAGCATGGATCAGATGCGTGACACATTGGCGCAGTACAAAGCTGCCAATCCCGCGCTGCCGCTGGTCTTGAAGGCCGACGCTGCGGCGCAGTACGAGAAGGTGATGGAGGTCTTGGAGGTGGTGAAGAAGTTGGACATCACCGAGATCGGCCTGGTCACCAAGCGCGCGGCACCGGAATAAGACAGAACAAAGGCGAGTATTGCCATGCAAGTCATCAACGAAGTCAAACCGATTGACACCATCAACGTCACGCCGATGTTGGACCTGGCCTATGTGCTGCTGGTGGTGTTCATTCTGATGACCACTGCCTCGGTGCAGGGGCTCACCATCACCTTGCCCAAGCCCAGCAACAAGCCCAGCGCCGAAAAGCATGAGCTGAAGATCGTGCAAGTGATGCCCGATGGCGGCGTGTTGCTGAACGGCGTAGGCGTGAGCTTGCCCGAGCTGGAGCAGCAACTGCAGCAGGCCAAGAGCTTGGATGCGCAGATGTCGGTGGCCATCAAGGGCGACGCGCGCACGCAGTACGCCAGCGTGGTGGCGGTGATCGATCTGTGCAACAAGCTGCAGGTCAATATGGGCCTGGTGACGGCCAAGATCGGGACTTGAGGGCCGCCATCATGAGTACAGGTTTGGCCGAAGAACATTTGGATGATTCGCCGCAGCGCGTCTGGCTGATTCGCGCGGGCGTGGCGCTGGGCTTTTTGGCACTGGTGGGCGCGGGCTATTGGGCCGTCAAGGGTATGAAGCCGACCGAGGCGCCCAAGCGCCAGGTCGCCAAGATCAGCATCCTGCCCGACACGCCGCCACCGCCCCCGCCGCCCAAGCCCGAGCTGAAAAAGCCCGAGCCGCCCAAGGACGAGCCCAAGCAGGTGATGCGCGAGGACCAGGTCAAGCAGGCCGAGGCGCCCAAACCGGCGAACGAGCCCATCAAGATGGAAGGTGCGGCCGGCGATGGCCCGAGCGCCTTCGCGGCCGGCGGCGTCAGCAAGGAATACAGCGGTGGCGCGGCCAATACCGGCGCGGCCGGTGCGGGCGGCGGAACGATGGTCGACCGTGCGCAAGAGCGCATGTATGCCAATAGCGCGCGCCAGATGTTGCGCGACGAAATCGAGCGCCGCCTGAAAAGCGAGGCCGATCAGCTGACCGCCACCTTTGCCATTTGGCTAGACCGAGACGGCGCTATCCAGCGCTTTGAGCTGACGTCTACCGGCGACGCCACGCATGACAAGGCGCTGCGCCTGGCTCTGGACGAGACCTCGCGCCAGTTCAAGCTGCTGCCGCCACCGGTGGCCATGACGCAGCCGATGCGCTTTCGCCTCAGCGTGCGGCCGCAGGCCTGAGCGCTCTGTTTGAGCGAGCGGCGTGCGCGATAGCCCGAATTTGATTTGAACCTTTTCCTCTTTTTTGCCTTAGTCATGAACACTCAACACAAGAGCCCTCGCAGCCTCGCGCAAACGCTCACCCTGAGCACGGTCGCGCTGGCGGCAGCGATGGGCTGCAGCCTGCCCGCCCGGGCTCAACAAGGCCAGGCCAGCGCCGATGAAAAGCAGGAGCTGGCCACGCTGCGCGCCACCACGCAGGCGCTGATTGAGGCGCTGGTGTCGCAGGGCTTGATCACCCGTGAGCGCGCTGAAGCCATCGTCAAGCAAGCGCGTCAATCTGCTGCGGCACCTAGCAGCACTGAGCCGCAATGGGGCACGCCATTGGCTGCGGGCGCGGCCGGTGCGGCGGCCGGCGCTGCTGCCTCCAAGGTGGTGCGTGTGCCTTATGTGCCCGAGTCGGCACGCCAGCAAATGCGCGAAGAGATCAAGGCCGATGTGCTGGCGCAAGCGCGCAGCGAGCGCTGGGGTGAGCCGGGTGCCATGCCCGAATGGCTGTCGCGCGTGAAGATCGGCGGCGACCTGCGGGTGCGTGCCCAGAGCGACAAGTTCGACCAGGGCAATCTGCACGCCTCGTACTACAACAACCAGACCGGCACGCCGGCCTGGGCCCCCGACCTGAAGAACACGACGCAAGACCGCGAGCGCATGACGCTGCGTGCACGCTTGGACATCGACGCGAAGCTGTCCGACCAGGTACAAGCCGGCTTGCGTTTGTCGAGCGGCGGCCTGACCGGTCCCGCCTCCACCAGCCAGACTCTGGGCAGCAGCAATGGCAGCGGCAACAATGCCGGTGGCTTCAATCGCTACAACTTGACCCTGGATCGGGCCTGGCTGCACTGGCAGCCGCCCGCCGGCTGGCAAGGCCTGAGCGCCGATTTCGGCCGCATGCCCAACCCCTTCTACAGCAGCGATCTGACCTGGTCTGACGATCTGGCCTTCGACGGTGTTGCCGCCAAGATGCAGCATTACTTCGCTGCTCGAAAAGGCGTTTACGCCACCGCCGGTGCCTTCCTGGTGCAAGAGCTGGAGTTGAACACCCGCGACAAATGGCTGCTCGGCGCGCAAGTCGGCGCGGAGTTCGAAGTGGCCAAGGGCACGCAGCTGAAGCTGGGTCTGGCCTACTACCAGTTCAAGAACATCGAAGGCCAGCGTGAGAGCGTGCCCCCACCCAGCGGCGCCAGCAGTTCTTCGGTGGACTACTTTGGCAGCCAGTACCCGAGCAGCTGGCGTTCCAAGGGCAATACGCTGATCAACATCAATGACCCGTCCAGCGCGGCTGCGCCGACCTGGGGCCTGGCCTCCAAGTTCAAGCCCGTCAACTTCACCGCCGGCCTGAGCGTGGATGCGCTGGCGCCGGTGATGCTGAACTTCAGCTTCGATTGGGTGAAGAACACTGGCTTTGACCTGGCCGACATTCGCAGCCGGTCCGGTGCTTCATTGAACGACCCGACAGCGCCGCTTTTGAACAAGACCACGGCCCTGCAAGGCCGGGTGCAAGCCGGTGCGGCCAAGCTGGCCAAGCGCGGTGATTGGCAAGGCTTCCTGGCCTACCGCTATATGGAGCGCGATGCCTGGGTGGACGCTTTCACCGACACCACATGGCATCTGGGCGGCACCAATTACAAGGGCTGGTCCTTGGGCGGCAACTACGCTTTTGATCGCAATTTCTGGCTGGGTGCGCGCTGGACCAGCACCCGCAACTTGGACGATGGCGTGCACTTCTTGTCGAACAAGTTGGACCCTAACTCGCCGTTGATTGGCTACTTCGGCAGCGCGCCGCTGCGCATTGATGTGATCCAGCTGGATCTGAACGCTCGCTTCTGAGGTGGCCACCATGAGTAGCAAGACCTTGTTTGGATCTCGGCAGCTGTGGGCGGCCGCGCTGATGGTGTGCGCCAGTGTGGCCATGCCTGCCCACGCGCAAGACGCCAAAGTCTCCAAAGAGCGTGAGGCGCTGCGCCGCTCACAAAGCGCCTTGAAGGCCGCGCAAGAGCAGCAGTCCAGCTTGCAAGCGGAAAAGAGCAAGCTGGAGCAGGAGAAGACGCAGGCCGAGCAAGAAGCCAGCAAAGCCCGCTCGCAAGCCCAGGGCCAAGCCGCCAAGCTGAAAGCGCTGGAGGCGCAGGCGCAAAAACTGCAAGCCGATTTGCAGGCTGCCGAAGCCGCTCGCCAAGCGCTGGAGGCTGCCTCCAAGAGCCGCGAGCAAGAGCTGCAACAGCAATTGCTGGCCGCCCGCCGTGAAAGCAATGAGCGTCAGCAAGCGGTGCAAGTGACGACGCGAATGCTGGAGCGCAGCACCCAGTCGCTGGCCGATGCCGAAGACAAAAACCGCAAGCTCTATGCGATCGGCCAAGAAGCCATCAAGCGCTATCTGAGCCGCACGCCCTCAGAGATCACCGGCATTGGCGACCCCTTGTTCGGCTTCACCGACATTCGTTTGGAGAACGTGGCCGAAGAATTGCGCTCGCAAATGCAGGCACAACGGGTGCAGCCGGTGGCCTCAATCGGCGGGCAAACGGTCGCTCGTTGATCCGCAAATTGCCTTGGCTTCAGTAGCCGAATCTCGCCTTGTAGCTCATGGGCGCGATGCGGCGCTGCAAATAGTCAATGCCGCTGAATTCGGCGTAGTCCGCCAGGCTGCGCTCGCGGCCCAGGCCATAGACGCCCAGATCGGCCTGTTCCCATAACAGCGCACTCAAGCGGCGATTGGCGGCCTCGCTCAGCACGCCGGAGCGTACCTTGCGCTGCGCATCCAGCTCCGGCGACCAATGCATGGGCCGGCCTGAGCCGCCGGCGCCCACATAGTGGTGGTAGAGCGGAACGGCGGGCACATGAAAGATGTCCCAACCTTGCGTCCAAGCGCGCAAAGCAAAAGACTGCTCTTCGCCGTGGAAGTACAGAAACGGGTCATAGGGCAGGGCGTTCACCACCGCGCCCGGCGCAAACAAGCAACCGGCCGCCACATGCAGGCCGTAGATGGGCTTGTCGCTGGCCACCGGCACGCCTTCAAAGTAAAGCACCGGGTGGGCAGGGTCAAACTGGCAATCGGTCTTGACCACATGGGCTAGCACCTGGGTGCTCACCAACTGCGCCACCGGCTGGCCTTCAACCAGAGTGAAAGGGTTGGGGTAGGCGGTGATCAGGCAGCGCGGGTTCAGGCGCTGGCAGGACTGACCCCAGCGAATGAAGCGCTCATCCCAGCCGGGCTCGAACCAAGTGTGCGAGTCCACTTGCAAAAACCATTCTTCGCCTTGGTGCAAGCCCATGGCCAGGGCACGCGCCCAGCAAGGGCCGCGTGCTTCTAAGGGGTGGATGTGGATGCTGCGGACTTGTTGTTGCAGCGACTCGGGCAGATGCAGACACAGCTCGGGCACTTGTTGCTCCACCAGACCAATGAACACCCGCTCCGGGTGGCTGGCCTGGCGCAGCGCGCTGCGAATCGTGAAGCCCAGCAGTGGATCGCAAAAGGCGGCGATGCTGATGAAGATGCGCTCACGACCTACGGAAGGCGAGGCTGATGCAGTCAGGCCGTTCACGCCGGTCGGTAGCTGGTCTCGCGCCCATGGTCGACCAGGCGCAGCCGTGCCGGCCGCACCACGCTTTGGCGATCATGGAACTCATGGATGGGCAGGCTCAGCGCGTTGACGCCCTCGACCACCTGGCTCAGCGCCGGCCCCACCGGCAGATAGCCGCGCAAGAGATAGAGCCCGACCGAGCGGCAGTTCTCCCAGGCCCAGAGATCGTGCCAGCCCAGATCGCGCTCGCTCCAGACCGAGACATGAGCTTCTGAAGTCACACCGCCGACCACGCCTTGCACCACAAACTCCGGCGCCAGCACCAGGATGTAGGCGCTGCGATAGGCCAGGAAGTTGAGCAAATCGAGGCCCGCACTTTTGGGCATGTGTTCGATGCAGTCGCCCAAGATGACCAGGTCGAACTGAGCGTCCAGCGACTGCGCACGCGCTTGCCAATCCGCCGCGCTGCAGTTCAGCACCTCGGCATACAGCTCGTTCAATCGATATTGCTCGATATAGCTGGCCTCGGGCTCGATGGCGCTGCGCCGGCATTGCGGCGCGAGGCGAGCCAGCATCTGGCCGTACTTGCCAGCGCCGCAGCCGATATCGAGCGCGCTGCGCGGGGCCAGCGTGGCGATCAGATGCTCCGCCAGGGAGTCAAAAACTGAGAAGGATCCGGGCATGATGGGCGCAGTCTAGATGGGCCGAATGACCTACAGATGACCACGCGATGACCGGCGGAGCAAGTGTGAGCGACGCTTGCGGCGATGGGGCAGTTCTTGAAATTGAACGCTCTTGTGCCGTGGGCAGAAGCTAGGCCAGGTCCGTGCCCTATGCGGCAGTGGCCTCGCGCAGATTGCTGATGAAAGTGCGCGAGAGGGTCCGCCCCTAAATTGGGGCCCCTTTGATATTCAAGGCTTGACCCCACTGCGCCTTGCAAAGAATGGATACGGTGTGCTCAGAGGGTTCTCTGGGGGGCGTGCCGCCACGGGCGCGCATGTTTATTCACATGTGTAGCCTTGATCTTGAAAGGTGACTGGTGCCCTGCGGCTCAACCATGCAGTGAGAACCAACTACGCGGTGATCTCGACGAGCGAGGTCCTTAAGCTTGAAGAAGAGAACAGTGCGCTCTTTTGGCGCAAGCTCGAGGGTTTGCGACTTGACGGGAGGGTCTATCGGGTGACCCCCATGGCGAATTGAAGACGATGCGAGAAATAAGCCCTATCGCCGTTGACTATAGAAAAATAAGGCTCAATATCTTTGTCATCAAAAATATCGAGAAAAATAATGCGACCAGCATTTTGTATTTACTGCTTCTCCCGTATTTGTCGAGATCATTGAAATTTTCGAACAATGCTTTATCTTTCTTCCGTTGTTTATCCAGGCTCCATTCTTTGTATATTATTGGGATTGCTGCAATAATTGTGCAAATCTGAATCAAAAATATAATAGATTTCAATAGGTGACCTCGTTGTTTCGCGTGGCAACTGCATTCCCTCAAGTTCAATCTGAATTGACCGTTTATAAATCGATGGGTCAGGCCTTGAATCTGAAACCCTCGCAAGCCGCCAAGTGAGGATCGGGAGCATAAGACCGAGCAAGTCTTCAAGATCATCGCTCATCCCTTGCATGTGTCTTGATTAGAGACCGGTCTCAACACATCAAAAGTCGAGCATTTGTCGCGATATGGGCGATCGAAAAACCTGAACACTGGTTTGACAGGGACGACACCTGTTCGTGACTTACCAATTCGGTCAACCATGGCGCCGAGGACTTCGGTTGTGCGCGCTGTCGATGAGGACGTTTAAAGGCCGCACTTGGCGTCACGGCTTTTCGTAATGGCAAAAGTGCCGTAGAACTCGCGTCACCCAAGTAGTTATCTTTAAGGCAGAGGTGCATCCATCCCAGGCCGCGGGTGTCGACATTTTGTGCGAGCTCTGACTCCTGCAAGGTGGCCGGCCGTGCGTGGAGCCGCCACAATGCCCTCACACGAAACAGGAGACGCGCCCATCATGACTTCCTACTCGCGCTTTGATTGGAACAAGACCTACCCGAGCGTGCGCAGCCCGGTGTTTGCTCGCAACATCGTGTCCACCTCGCATCCGCTGGCCGCGCAGGCCGGCTTGCGGATCCTGGCCCAGGGTGGCAATGCGGTGGACGCGGCCATTGCCACGGCGGCTTGCATGACCTTGGTCGAGCCCTGCAGCAATGGCCTGGGCTCGGACGCGTTTTGCATCCTCTGGGACGGCCAGCAACTGCATGGCCTGAACGCCTCGGGCACAGCGCCGACGGCCTGGACGCCGGACTATTTCTTCAAGACCTATGGGTCGGACTTGAAGAATCCACCCAAGCGCGGCTGGGGCGGGGTGACCGTGCCCGGCGCTGTGGCCGGCTGGGTGGCTTTGAGCGAGCGTTTCGGCAAGCTGCCTTTTGCCGACCTGATGGCGCCTGCCATTGAAATCGCCGAGCGCGGCTATGCGGTGCCGGTGGTGGTGCAAAGCAAATGGGCGATGGCGGCGGCGGTGTCCGAGCTGACCCAGCAAGCCGGCTTTGCCGAGGCCTTTTTGCCGCGCGGGCGGGCGCCCGAGGTGGGCGAGTTGTTCAAGTTCCCGGCCGCGGCGCGCACCCTGCGCCTCATTGCCGAGAGCAAGGGCGAGGCTTTCTATCGCGGTGAGGTGGCCGAGGCGGTGGCGGCTTTTGCGCGCCAGACCGGCGGCGCCATGACGGCGGCCGACTTTGCCGCTTATCAACCTGAGTGGGTGACGCCGATCTCGCAAAGCTATGCCGGCCATGAGCTGCATGAGATTCCGCCGAATGGCCAAGGCATTGCGGCGCTGATCGCGCTGGGCATCTTGAAGCATTTGGACCTGCCCAGCCATGCGGTGGACGGCGTGGCCTCGCAGCATTTGCAGATCGAGGCGATGAAGCTGGCCTTCGCTGATGTGTACCGTTATGTCGGCGACGCTCGCAGCATGAACGTCACCGCCGCCGAGATGCTGGACCCGGCCTATCTGGCCGAGCGGGCCAAGCTGATCGACCCGCGCCGCGCGCAAGATTTCCAATGCGGCAACCCGGTCAAGGGCGGCACCATCTATCTCACCACGGCCGACGAGAGCGGCATGATGGTGAGCTTCATCCAGAGCAATTACATGGGCTTTGGCTCGGGCCTGGTGCTGCCGGGCTACGGGCTCTCGCTGCAAAACCGCGGCCACTGCTTCACGCTGGAAGCCGGCCACCCGAACCAAGTGGCGCCGGGCAAGCGGCCCTTCCACACCATCATCCCCGCCTTCTTGACCAAGAACGGTCAGCCGGTGATGAGCTACGGCGTCATGGGCGGCAATATGCAGCCCCAAGGCCATATGCAGACCCTGGTGCGCATGCTGGACTATGGCCAGAACCCGCAGGCCGCTTGCGATGCGCCGCGCTGGCGCTTCAACGAGGGCTTGTCGCTGAATGTGGAGCCGCACATGCCGCCCGACACCATTGCCGGCCTGCAGGCCCTGGGCCATGAGATCGGCGATATCCACGACAGCTATCAAGACTTCGGTGCCGGCCAATTCATCTGGCGGATGGGTGATCCGGCCGAAGCAGGCTATGTGGCGGCCAGTGACCCGCGCCGCGATGGCGCCGCCGTGGGCTACTGAGTTGGCGGTGATCGACGGGCTCTCGCTCGGTTGGCAGACCGACCTGATCTTTGCGCGCTTTGATGGCGTGGTCAGCGAATGTGCCGATTGCGTGGTGGTGCGCACGCCGGCCAATCCGCGCTTTTATTGGGGCAATTGCCTGATCTTGCCGCGGCCGCCTTTGGATGCAGATCTCGCCCATTGGCTGGCGCGTTTCGAGCAGGAAGTGGGGCGATTCACCACCGAGTCCGGCCATGTGGCGATCGGCTATGACGCCCTCGCGCCGCACCCGCCGCTGCTCGCTTGGGCGGCCGCTGGATTCGAAATCCATGCCAGTGAGACCTTGCGGCTGCGGAGCACCGACCGGCGCGTTCAGCCCATGCCTTTGGCCCCCGAGTTTGAGTTTCGCGCGATCGACCTGAGTCAGGCCGCAGAGTTTGCCGCCGTGTTAGACCTGCAGTGCGCCGCCATGGCGCAGGGCTTCGAGCCGGCCGGCTACCGGCTGTACCGGGAGCTGCAGATGCGGCGTTATGCCGCCATGCAGCGTGCTGACCTGGGGCATTGGTTTGGCATCTGGCGCGGCGCCGACCTGCTCGCCGATTGCGGGCTTTTTCATGCGGCTCAGGCGCAGTTGGCCCTGGGGCGCTTTCAGCATGTCAGCACCCATCCGGCGTGGCGTCGGCGCGGCCTGTGCACGGCGCTGATCTCGGCCACCTTGCAGCATGGCTTCGCGCAAATGGGCTTGCTGACCTTGGTCATGTGCGCCGATCCCGATGATGTGGCGATTGGCATTTACGAGTCGCTCGGTTTTGCGCGGGTCTCGCGTGCCTTCGCCGCACAGCGGCGCGCTCCGCGAGATCTGGGCGTTGCGCATCAAGTGGGCGATGCGGATCAATGAGTGAGGCGAGGGTCATCTCGCCATGGCTTTTCGCACTTGTGGCGGGTGCGGCGGGCCTGCTAATATGGCCGCTCGATTGATCCAAGGCAAGTACTCCGCCATGACCAAACTCCTCGACCGCACCCGACGTAGCGCACTCCGCGCCGCGGGCCTGCGCGCTCGCGGTCATGCGCCCTTGCCGGCAGCGCCGCATTGACGGCCTAGGTTTTTGCTGCCGCCTGCGCGTGAACACGGTCCGCGCATTCATTTTTTCGGTGCCCAAAGTGTGCACCAGTTTCGCTGGACTTGATTGTCGCGAGACCCGGGGGCCCCGCCTGAGCAGGGCTTGCTCCCCAGAGTTTGGAGAATTTCTATGCAAGAAGCCCAATCCAATCTGAGCTTGGCTTGGCTCGACAGACTGCGGCGTGCGCTGACGCTGCCGCCCGGCGATCTGCTGCGTGATGCGGTGTACCGGCGTCTGTGGTCCTCGATCTTGATCAGCTCGCTGGGGGGGCAGGTCACCATGTTGGCGCTGCCGCTGACGGCGGCCGTGCTGCTGAATGCCAGCCCGACCCAGATGGGCCTGTTGACCACGATGGAGATTCTGCCCTTCGTGTTGTTCTCCTTGCCTTCCGGCGTTTGGCTGGACCGGGTGCGCAAGCTGCCGGTCTATGTCTGGGGCGAAACCTTGCTGGCCGTGGCCGTGGCCACCGTGCCCTTGGCCGCCATGATGGGTTGGCTCAGCATGGCTTGGCTCTATGTGGTCGGCTTTGTGCTCGGCACGGTTTACACGACGGCCGGCAGCGCCGCGCAGATCGTGCTGACCCAGGTGGTCAGCCGCGACCGTCTGGTCGAGGCGCATGCCAAGAACGCGCTGGCCTCCAGCGGCGCCGAGGTGGCGGGGCCAGGTCTTGCCGGCATGCTGATCAAGCTGATGGGTGCGCCGATGGCCTTGGCGGTCGATGCGGTGCTGGTGCTGATTTCGGCCCTGATCCTGCGCGGCATCAAGGTGCAGGAAGAACTGCACAAGGCCGAGGATTCGCACTTCTGGCGCGACCTGAAGGCCGGCGTGCACTTTGTGCGCGAGCGGGCCTTGCTGATCGCCTTGGCCTGTACGGTCGGTGGTTGGCAACTGTTCAATAACGCGGCCCAGGTGGTGCAGATTCTTTTCGCCACCCGCACGCTGGGCCTGAGTGCGCAGCAAGTCGGCCTGAGCTATGTGGCCTTGGGCGCGGGCACGGTGCTGACCAGTGTTCTGGGGCATCGCATCAGCCGCCGCTTGGGGCCTGGGCCTTGTTTAGTCTTGGGTGTGGCTGTCACCGGCCTGGGCTGGTTGCTCTTGTCGCTGGCGCCTCTGGGGCCTTTGGGCATAGCGGCCTTCGCCTTCATGCTGTTCACCTTCGGCGTTGGCGCGGTGCTGATCTTCATCAACTTCTTGTCGCTGCGCCAGGCGGTGACGCCGGCGCCGATGCTGGGCCGCATGACCAGCACCATGCGTTGGTTGATCCTGATTCCGGCTGGCCCCGGTGCGCTCGCCGGCGGGTGGCTGGGCGAGCATTTGGGCTTGCGTTCGGCCTTGCTGTTTGCCGGCGTGGGCACGCTGCTCTTGGGCTTGCTGGCCTGGCGCTCTCCAGTGCTGCGCAGTGTTCGCGAATTGCCGACGCCGGAGGAAGAGGATGAAGAGGCCCAACTCGGCGCCGAAGCCATGCCCGGCCCCGGCTTTGAAACCCAAACCGATGGACTCGCCGGCCGGGTCTCCAGCAAATGAACGAAGTGATGATGCAAGCCAAACCCAATCCCATTCTGATCGAGGTGCCCGAGGCGATCGAAACCGAGCGGCTCTTGATCGCCGCGCCTCGGCCCGGCATCGGCCCGGCGATGGCGGTGGCCATCGCCGAGTCTGTCGGCCAACTCAGCCCCTGGCTGCCCTGGGCCCAGCAAGCGCCCAGTTTTGAGGACTCCGAGGCGGTGGCGCGCCGCCAATGCGCGGACTTTGTGGCTCGCCGCGATCTGGTCTATCAAATCTATGACCGCGCGCCCGAAGGCCGCCGCTTGTTGGGTGGCACTGGGCTGCACCGGCTCGACTGGGATGTGCGCCGTTTCGAGATCGGTTACTGGATTCGCGCCAGCGCCCAGGGTCAGGGCTATGTCTCCGAGGCCGTGATGGCGCTGACGCGCATGGCCTTCGAGCAACTGCAGGCGCGCCGGGTCGAGATCCGCATGGACGACAACAACCTCCGCAGCCGTGCAGTGGCTGAGCGTTGCGGCTTTGAGCTCGAAGGCATTCTGCGCTGCGACAGCCTGACCCCGGCGGGCGAGGTGAGGAATACTTGCGTTTATGCGCGTGTTTCAGCTTGAGACACTCGGCTTGAGGCCAGCGCTGCACTTCAGTCGGCCTCCAGCTTGGCCTTGTAAAACGCCATAAAGGCTTTCACTTGCGGCGGTTGATGGCGGCCGGGCGGGAAGACCGCGTATTGGCCGCCTTCGGGCAAGCGCCATTGCGGCAAGAGGCGTTGCAAACGGCCCGCTTCGATGGAGGGCGCCACGCTGGCATTGTCCAAGGCGGTGATGCCGGCGCCGGCTTCGGCCAGGCTGCGCAGGGTGCCAGGGTTGTCGGTGCGCAGTCGGGGGTGCTTCATGCGCACCGTGACGCTGTCGCCGCGCTTGTCACTGAACTTCCAAGTCAGCGGTGTGCTCAGCAGAGTCAGCGCCAGCCAGTCGTGTTGCGCCAAGTCTTCGGGCTTTTTCGGGCGGCCGGCGCGCTGCAAATAGTCCGGTGAGGCGACCAGGATTTGCTCAAAACGCCCCAGCTTGACGGCCCGCAGCGAGGAGTCCGGCAGCCAGCCCTTGCGCAGCGCAATATCGATGCCGTCTCGCACCAGATCCGCCACCCGGTCGTTGCTGCGCAGGTCAATCTCCAGCTTGGGGTGCAGGGCCGCGAACTCGGCCACATAGGCCGCCAGTTGCTGCACTGCATGTTCTACCGTGCTGGCAATGCGCAGGGTGCCACTCAACTCGCTTGGTGCGGCACCGCGACTTGCGTGGCTGAGCCCCTCCAGCGCCAAGCGCAGCGGCGGGATGCTTTTGTCCAACAAATGCGCGCCGGCCTCGCTGAGCGTTAGGCGTCGGGTGGTGCGGTGAAACAGCTCTTGGGCCAGGGCGGTTTCAAGACGGCGCACTTGCAGGCTCAGGCGCGCCTTGCTGCTGTCCAGGCGCTCGGCCGCAGCGGTGAAGCTGCCGGCCTCGGCCACGGCGGCAAAGGCCAGCAAATCATTCAGATCCACATGCGGGGCGGGGTTCATGCGGTGATGCTCCGAGAGTTTGTATTGAATTCAATAACAATCAGTTTAGTTTGTTGCTGTTTATCTATTCAATCGACTCCGGCAAAGTTCAGTCCATCGCAACCCAAACAGGAGTTCAAACATGAAGATTGCATTGATTGGCGCCACCGGCTTTATTGGTTCGCAACTGCTGCAAGAAGCGGTGCAGCGCGGTCATCAGGTGACCGCCTTGGTTCAGCATCCTGAGAAAGTGCCGGCGCTGCCGGGCGTGCAGGCCCAGGCGATGAATGTGCAAGACACCGCTGCGCTGACCCAGGCCCTGCGTGGCCATGATGTGGTGATCAGCGCTTTCAGCGGCCACGCACAGGCCGATGTTTTGGGCTACTTTATGCAGGGCTTTCAGTCCATTCTGAGTGCCGCCAAAGCGGCAGCCGCGCCGCGCCTCTTGGTGGTGGGCGGTGCCGGCTCGCTAGAAGTAGCGCCAGGTGTGAACCTGCTGGACACGCCGCAGTTCCCTGCCGAATGGAAAGCCTCGGCGGATGGCGCTCGACAAGCTTTGCGCTTGTTGCAAGCCGAACCCGAGTTGGAATGGACGCTGCTCAGCCCTGCGGCCATGCTGGCCCCGGGCGAACGCACGGGCGTCTTCCGTTTGGGCGGCGACCAGTTGATGACCGACGCCGAGGGCCAGAGCCGCATCAGCGTGGCCGACTATGCCGTCGCCATGCTCGATGAGATGGAGCGGCCGGCACATCGCCGCCAGCGCTTCAGCGTGGCTTACTGATTCAGTCCTTAAGCCGGAGAAAACCGGTCCACCGCATCGGTGATGATGCCGTCCACGCCTCGATCCATCAGGGTCTGGGCGGCTTCTGCGTCGTTCACGGTATAGACCAGGGCCTTCATGCCGGCGGCGTGGATGGCGCCGACGGTGGCCTCGTCCATCAGCCGGTAATTGGTGATGACGGCGGCACAGCTCAGGGCTTGGGCTTCACTCAGCCAGCCCTCGCGCAAGCTGTCCAGTAGCAGGCCACGCAAGATCTCAGGCGCAGTCTCGCGAGCGCCTTGCAAGGCCTCCGGCTCGAAGGAGCTGAACAGTGGCGCAAGACCTGACCCCGCCCACAAACGCAAGACCTCGCGGCCGACGACCTGGCCGGTCCGCAAGGCCTGGCCCGGCGTGGGCTTGATTTCGACATTGAAGCCGTAGCGATTGGCCAGGACGAAGCGGGCCAACGCTTCCAAGCTGGGCAGCGGCTCGCCGGCATAGGCGCGGCTGTGCCAGCTGCCGGCGTCTAGGCGAGCGAGCTCGCCCCAGGGCAATTCGCCGGCCACGCCTTGGCCATTGCTGGTGCGATCGAGCGTGGCGTCATGCAGCAGAAATGGAATGCCTTCGCTGGACAGCTTCACATCGCACTCAAAAGCCCGGTAGCCGTGTTGCGCACCCAGCCGGAAAGCGGCCAAGGTGTTTTCCGGCGCTAACTTGCCAGCACCTCGGTGCGCAATCCAAAAGGGCAGGGGCCAGTGGGGCGATGCTTGCATCTCTTTCCTCTTACTTCTCCACCCGACGGGTGGTCTGCGGGTCGAACCAGTTCAGATGCTTGTCGCTGAGTTCCAGCATCAAGGTGGCGCCGATGGCTGGCGGGGTGAGCGTGCCGTCGATGCGCAGGGTGAACATCTCGCTGCCCAGACGACCGTAGACCAGGCGCTCAGCGCCCAACATTTCGATCATCTCCACCGTGAAGGGCCAGCCGGGGCCGCCGGCTTCCCTGTCGTGCCAATGATCCAAGTGCTCCGGGCGCAGGCCCAAAATCAATTCGCCATCGCGCGGCGCCGGTGCTGGCAGCGGCACGCTGATGCCGCCCACGGCGAAGCTATGGCTCGAGGCCTGGCCCTTCAGCAGATTCATCGGCGGCGAGCCGATGAAGCCGGCCACAAAAGTGGTGGCGGGGCGGGCATAGACTTCTTCGGGCGTGCCAATCTGCTCCATATGGCCGCCGTTCATCACGATCATGCGCTGGGCCAGAGTCATGGCCTCCACCTGATCGTGGGTGACGAACAGCGAGGTCACACCCAATTCGCGGTGCAGTTTTTGGATCTCCAACCGTGTGTGCGCGCGCAGCTTGGCGTCCAGATTGGAGAGTGGCTCATCGAATAAAAACACCTGCGGGTTGCGCACGATGGCGCGGCCCATGGCGACGCGCTGGCGCTGGCCGCCGGAGAGTTGGCGCGGTGTGCGCTCCAGCAGGGCGCCCAACTCCAAAATCTTGGCGGCCTTGTCGACGCGCGCCTTGATCTCGGCCTCGGGCACTTTTTTGATCTTCAGGCCGTACGCCATATTGGCGAACACCGTCATATGCGGGTAGAGCGCATAGTTTTGGAAGACCATGGCGATGTCGCGATCGGCCGGCTCGACCTCGTTGACCACGCGCCCGCCAATGGCAATCTCGCCGCCGGAAATTTCTTCCAAGCCCGCCACCATGCGCAGCAAGGTGGACTTGCCGCAGCCCGAAGGGCCGACGATGACGATGAACTCGCCGTCCTTGATTTCGGCATTGACGCCGTGGATGACCGGGTTGGCCTTGGGGCCGTGGCCATAGCGTTTGACGACATTGCGCAAAGAAATGCTTGCCATATTTCAATTCTCTTAGTGCTTGCGGCTTAAGGCGAGTGTTCGACCTCAAAGAACCCGCTCAATCAGTGGGAGCCAGAGCTACTCGCTTCGCTCGGGCGGTCTGGCACGCCAGTCCTACTTATTTATTTCTCGGTATCGACCAGGCCCTTGACGAACCACTTCTGCATCAAGATCACCACCAACGCCGGCGGGATCATGGCCAGCATGGCGGTGGCCATGATGATGTTCCAGTCATTGGCTGCGTCGCCGCCGCTGATCATGCGTTTGATGCCGATGACCACGGGGTACATGGTCTCGTTGGTGGTCACCAAGAGCGGCCACAGGTATTGGTTCCAACCGTAGATGAACTGGATGACGAATAGCGCCGCGATGCTGGTGCTGGACAGCGGCAGCAGCACGTCTTTGAAAAAACGCATCGGGCTGGCGCCGTCCATGCGCGAGGCTTCGATCAATTCGTCCGGCACTGTCATGAAGAACTGGCGGAACAAAAAGGTGGCGGTGGCCGAGGCGATCAAGGGCACGGTCAGGCCGGCGTAGCTGTTCAAGAGGCCCAGATCGGCCACCACTTGGTAGGTGGGGCCGATGCGCACCTCCACCGGCAGCATCAGCGTGACGAAGATGGCCCAGAAGAAAAAGGGCTTGCCGGGAATGCGGAAGTAGACGATGGCGAAGGCCGACAAGAGCGAGATGGCGATCTTGCCGATGGCAATCGTCAGCGCGCTGATCAGGCTGACCATCATCATCTGGCCCACCGGGGCCTTGGAGCCGGCGCCGGTTTCGGCGCCGAAGAGCGCGGCCTTGTAGTTGTCGATCATGTGGCCGCCGGGCAGCAGCGGCATGGGCGCTTGCACGATGGCGTCGGCCGTTTGGGTGGAGGCCACAAAGGTGATGTAGAGCGGGAAGGCGACGATCAAGACCCCCAGGATCAGCACCAGGTGGGACAAGACCGTCAGAGCGGGGCGGCGTTCAATCATGGTGTTTTAGCGGCCTCTTCTTCAGTACTGAACTTTTTTCTCGACATAACGGAACTGCACCACGGTCAGCGCAATCACGATGAACATCAAGACCACCGACTGCGCGGCCGAGCCGCCCAGGTCCATGGCTTTGAAGCCGTCGTAATAGACCTTGTAGACCAGGATGGCGGTGTCTTTGCCGGGGCCGCCGTGGGTGGCAGCGTCGATGATGCCGAAGGTGTCAAAGAAGGCGTAGACCACGTTGATCACCAAGAGGAAGAAAGTGGTGGGCGAGAGCAGCGGGAACACAATGGTCCAAAAACGCCGCCAGGGGCCAGCGCCGTCGATGGCGGCGGCCTCGATCAGAGACTTAGGAATCGACTGCAAGCCCGCCAGGAAGAACAAGAAGTTGTAAGAGATTTGCTTCCACACCGCGGCCATCACCACCAGCGTCATCGCATGGTTGGAGTTGAGCAAATGGTTCCAGGGGATGCCCATGGCATTGAGCGCGTAAGACACCACGCCGATTGAGGGCGCGAACATAAAGAGCCACAGCACCCCGGCAATCGCAGGCGCCACCGCATAGGGCCAGATCAACAGCGTTTTGTAAAAGCCCGCACCCTTGACCACCCGGTCCGCCATCACCGCCAGCAGCAGTGAAACCGCAATGCCGATGCTGGCCACCAGCAGCGAGAACACTGCCGTGGTCTTGAAGGAGGCCAGATAGCTGGCGTCATTGAAGAGCTCGCGGAAGTTCTCCAGCCCGACCCATTCGGTCGACATGCCGAAAGCGTCTTGGCGCTGCAGCGATTGCAGAATCGCCTGACCGGCCGGCCAGAAGAAGAACACGGTGATCACCAGCAACTGCGGTGTTAGCAGCAGCCAGGGCAGCCAGGAGGTTTTGAATTGAACGCGTTTTTCCATGGGGATGAGGGTGCGTGGCAAGCCTGAGAAAACAAGAACCCGCCGGCTCGGTGCTCACCAAGACGGCGGGTTGATTGTGAATCAGCCGGGCTGAGGGCAAGGCTGAATAAGTCCCCGTGCGCCGCGGCAGGGTCTTTGCGGGATGTTGGGCAAGGTTCGCAACGCCGACCAAGGCCCGCAAAGTCCTGCCCCGAATGGGTTTGTGAGAGATGCCGCCCGCTCCGTCGTTGCGGCGCTTGGCGTTCGGGCCACCAGCCCGACCTGCGCGCCGCGCCTAGTTTCGGGCCCCATCTCTCGCAAACGCGACGTACGGGGACTTGTTCAACCTTGCCTTAGCCTTTGTTGGCTTTCTGGAAGCGCTCCAGCTGCTCATTGCCGCGCTGAATGGCGGCGTCCAAGCCTTCTTTGGCGCTCTTCTTGCCGCCCCACACCTGTTCCATCTCTTCGTCGATGATGGTGCGGATCTGCACAAAGTTGCCCAGACGGATGCCGCGTGACTTGTCGGTGGTCTTGCGGATCATCTGTGTCACGGCCACATCGGTGCCGGGGTTGGCCTTGTAGAAGCCACTCTTGTCGGTCAGCTCAAAAGCGGCCTTGGTGACCGGCAGATAGCCGGTGCGCTTGTGGCTCTCAGAGGCCACTTCGGCCTGGGCCAGGTAGTTGAAGAAGGCGGCCACGCCCTTGTACTCGGCAGGCTTTTTGCCGGCCATCACCCACAGGCTGGCGCCACCGATGACGGTGTTTTGCGGTGCGCCGGCCACATCGGGGTAGTAGGGCAGGGGCGCGATGCCGCTGGCGAACTTGGCGTTCTTCTTGATATTGGCGTACATGCCGGAGCTGCCGGTCATCATGGCGCATTCACCCGACACAAAGGTGGCGTCCGCGGCATTGCCCCGGCCCTTGTAGACCAACAAGCCTTGCTTGCTCATATTGGCTAGGTTCTCGATGTGGCGCACATGCAGCGGCGTGTTGAAGGCCAAACGTGTGTCCAGACCGCCGAAGCCGTTGTTCTTGCTGGCGTACTCGACGTTGTGCCAGGCCGAGAAGCTTTCCAGCTGCGTCCAGCTCACCCAAGAGGTGGTGAAGGGACATTTGTGGCCGCTGGCCTTGAGCTTGGCGGCGGCCAGAGCGACCTCGGGCCAGGTTGACGGCGGCTTGTTCGGGTCAATGCCGGCGGCCTTCAGTGCGTCTTTGTTGTAGTGGAAGACGGTGGTCGAGCTGTTGAAGGGGAAGCTCAGCATTTGGCCGTTGGGGGCGGTGTAGTAGCCGGCCACGGCAGGCACATAAGCGCCGGCGTCAAACTTGGCGCCACCCATCTTCATCACTTCACCCACCGGCACGATGGCGCCCTTGCTGGCCATCATGGTGGCGGTGCCGACTTCAAAGACTTGCAAGATGTGCGGCGCATTGCCGGCGCGGAAGGCGGCGATGGCGGCCGTCATCGACTCGTCGTAGCTGCCCTTGAAGGTGGGCACGATCTTGACGTCCTTCTGGCTGGCATTGAAGTCCTTGGCCAGATCGGTGACCCAGTCGCCCAGGCCGCCGCTCATCGAGTGCCACCATTGCACTTCCACCTGGGCCTGGGCCGAGGCACTGATCAGTCCGCCGGCCAGCAGCAGGGCCAGCGAGTATGCAAGCTTGTTGGATTTCATTCTTGAAGCTCCGTCGGTAAATAGGATGCGCGAAAAGAAAGGTCAGATGTTCGGCGCGGATTGTGACAGTCAGCCGCTTGGCTTTGCGCGCGCTTCGCACAAGGCGAAGCGCTTCTTTCCTTGTCGCGAAGCGCTGCGTGCCGGCAAGGACTTTGCAGGGCCGGCTCGCGAGAAAATGCTGCGCTGCGGTAGGATCGCTGCCCGGCCCTGGGTTCATGCCCCGCTGGGCGGGTGGTGTGCTAGACCGATTGAGTCCATCCGTTGACCCTTATTAGGTTTGTCTCACGATGCCCAGGGCCAAAAGCCCGCCAGCGCCGTTGCAAAATTCCAGCCTTGCGACCCAGGCCTTCCCAGGAGGCCGGGTTGCAGCCAACCATGGGCGCTTTGTCCGCGCCCGGCCGCCATGAATGCACCGCATCCGCTGATGTCTGTCCCCGCTCAAGATCTGCCTCCTGCCAAGCATGGTGCCGAAGCTGCACCCCGTCTGCGCGAGATTCCCTACAACTACACCTCCTTCTCCGACCGCGAGATCGTCATCCGCCTGCTCGGCAGCCATGCCTGGGAGTTGTTGAACCAGCTGCGCCAAGAGCGCCGCACCGGCCGTTCGGCGCGCATGTTGTACGAAGTCTTGGGCGATATCTGGGTGGTGCAGCGCAACCCCTATCTGCAAGACGATTTGCTGGACAACCCGAAGCGCCGCAGCCTTTTGATCGAGGCTTTGGAGCACCGCCTGCATGAGGTGGAGCGCCGCCGTGACCCGGCCAGTGACCCGCAGCGCGATGCCTCGGTGGGCGAGTTGCTGACGGCGGCGCGCAAGGCCATCAACCAGTTTGCGGCCCAGTTTGATGCGGTGGCCGAATTGCGCCGCCGCACCACGCGGCTCTTGGGCAAGACCACGGCGCGCGACAACATCAAATTCGACGGTCTGGCGCGCGTCTCGCATGTGACCGACGCCACCGACTGGCGGGTCGAGTACCCCTTTGTCGTGCTGACCCCCGATTCCGAGGCCGAAATGGCCCAGTTGGTAAAGGGCTGCATCGAGCTGGGCCTGACCATCATCCCGCGCGGCGGCGGCACCGGTTACACCGGCGGCGCCGTGCCCCTGGTCTGGAACAGCGCAGTCATCAACACCGAGAAGCTCGAAGCGCTGCGCGGCGTCGAGATGCTGACCTTGCCCGGCATGGACCGCGAGGTGGCCACCATCTTCAGCGAAGCTGGTGTGGTGACTCAGCGCGTAGCTGACCTGGCGGAACAGCATGGCTTTGTCTTCGCCGTCGACCCCACCAGCGCCGAGGCCTCCTGCGTGGGCGGCAATGTGGCGATGAATGCCGGCGGCAAGAAGGCGGTGCTCTGGGGCACGGCGCTCGATAACCTCGCGTCTTGGCGCATGGTCACGCCCGATGCCAAGTGGCTGGAGGTGGTTCGCCTGAACCACAATATGGGCAAGATCCATGATGTGGAGATGGCCAGCTTTGAGCTGCGCTACTTCGACGCCTCGGGCAAAAAGCTGGAGCGCACTGAGCGGCTCGACATCCCCGGCCGCGTCTTCCGCAAAGAAGGCCTGGGCAAGGACGTCACCGACAAGTTCCTGGCCGGCCTGCCCGGCATACAAAAAGAAGGTTGCGACGGCCTGATCACCAGCGCCCGCTGGGTGGTGCACAAAATGCCGGCCCATGTGCGCACCGTCTGCCTGGAATTTTTTGGCAACCCCAAGGACTGCGTGCCGGCGATTGTCGACATCAAGGACTTCATGTTCGCCGAAGCCAAGCGCCCCGGCGGCGCCGTGCTGGCGGGCCTGGAGCATCTGGACGATCGCTACCTGAAGGCCGTGGGCTACGCCACCAAGAGCAAGCGCGCCAATCTGGCCGGCGCCTCCAGCGGCGGCCTGCCCAAGATGGTCTTGGTGGGCGATATCGTTGGCGAGGACGCCGATGCGGTGGCCCGCGCCACCTCCGAGGTGGTGCGACTGGCCAATGGCCGCAACGGTGAAGGCTTTGTGGCCATCAGCGCCGATGCGCGCAAGAAGTTCTGGCTGGATCGCAAGCGCACCGCGGCCATCTCCAAGCACACCAATGCCTTCAAGGTGAACGAGGATGTGGTGATCCCGCTGCCGCGCATGGGCGAGTACACCCTGGGCATTGAGCGTATCAATATCGAGCTGAGCCTGCGCAACAAGCTGGGCTTTGTGGCGGCGCTCAAAAAGCTGTTCAGCCAAGGCGCTTTGCCCTTGGGCAAGAGCGATGACGCGGGCGACATCCCCAGCGCCGAACTGTTGGGCGACCGTGTCCAGCAAGCGCTCGCGCTCTTGGACGAGGTCGGTGGTCAGTGGCAGCTGTGGTTGGATCAGCTGGATGTGTCGCAAGCCGATGGCCGTAGCTTCTTCGACCAGTTGCAAGACCACAGCCTGCGCGCTTCTTGGAAGACGCAAATCCTCAAGCCGCTGCAAGCCATCTTCACCGGCGGCGCCTTTGCGGCGATTCTGGATGAGTGCAAGCGCATCCATCAGGAGCAGCTGCGTGGCCGCGTCTGGGTGGCGCTGCATATGCACGCTGGCGACGGCAATGTGCACACCAACATCCCGGTCAATTCCGATAACTACGAGATGCTGCAGACCGCGCATGAGGCGGTGGCCCGCATCATGAAGCTGGCGCGCAGCCTCGACGGTGTGATCTCCGGCGAGCACGGCATCGGCATCACCAAGCTGGAGTTCTTGAGCGACGCAGAGCTGGCGCCTTTTGCCGGCTACAAGGCCAAGGTGGACCCGGAAGGTCGCTTCAACAAGGGCAAGCTCTTGCGCCTGGGCGGGCCTGAGTCCATGACCACTTTTGCCGACCTGACCAATGCCTACACGCCCAGCTTCGGCTTGATGGGGCATGAGTCGCTGATCATGCAGCAAAGCGATATCGGCGCCATCAGCGACAGCATCAAGGACTGCCTGCGCTGCGGCAAGTGCAAGCCGGTTTGCGCGACGCATGTGCCGCGCGCCAATTTGCTCTATTCACCGCGCAACAAGATCCTGGCCACCTCGCTGCTGGTCGAGGCCTTTTTGTACGAAGAGCAGACCCGCCGCGGCATCTCGATCAAGCATTGGGAAGAGTTCGAGGATGTGGCCGACCACTGCACGGTCTGCCACAAATGCGCCAATCCTTGCCCGGTCAAGATCGACTTCGGCGATGTGACCATGAATATGCGCAACCTCTTGCGCAAGATGGGGCAGAAGAGCTTCCGCCCCGGCAATGCCGCGGCCATGTTCATGCTCAATGCCACCAACCCTGAGACCATCAAGATGGCTCGGGCGGCCATGGTGGGCGTGGGCTTCAAGGCCCAGCGCCTGGCGCATGATGTGCTGAAGACCTTTGCCAAGAAGCAGACCGCCGCCCCGCGCGCCACGCTGGGCCCGGCGCCGATCAAGGAACAGGTCATCCACTTCATCAATAAAAAGCTGCCCGGCGGCCTGCCCAAGAAAACGGCGCGGGCGCTGCTGGACATCGAGGACAAGGACTACGTGCCCATCATCCGCAACCCGGCCGCCACCACGGCCGAGACGGAGGCGGTGTTCTACTTCCCCGGCTGCGGCTCCGAGCGCCTGTTCAGCCAGGTGGGCCTGGCCACGCAAGCCATGCTCTGGCATGCCGGCGTGCAGACCGTGCTGCCACCGGGCTATCTGTGCTGCGGCTATCCGCAGCGCGGCTCGGGCCAGTTCGACAAGGCCGAGAAGATGATCACCGACAACCGGGTGCTCTTCCACCGCGTCGCCAACACGCTGAACTACCTGGACATCAAGACCGTGGTGGTGTCTTGTGGCACCTGCTATGACCAGCTGCAGGGCTATAAGTTCGAGGAGATCTTCCCCGGCTGCCGCATCATCGACATCCACGAGTACCTGCTGGAAAAAGGCATCACCCTCGGCTCCGACAAGAGCTATCTCTATCACGACCCCTGCCACACGCCGATGAAGCTGCAGGAGCCGATGAAGACCGTCAAGGCCTTGGTCGGCGACAACGTGGTCGAGAGCAAGCGCTGCTGCGGCGAGAGCGGCACCTTGGGCGTGACAAGGCCGGATATCTCGACGCAGATCCGTTTCCGCAAGGAAGAAGAGCTGCGCAAGACCGAGACCCAGCTGCGCGACAGCGGCAAGGTCGCCGCGGCCGAGAACCTGAAGATTTTGACCAGCTGCCCGAGCTGCTTGCAAGGCCTGTCGCGCTACGGCGGCGACCTGCAAAACGGCTTGCTCGAGGCCGACTACATCGTGGTGGAAATGGCCAAGAAGATCCTCGGTGAGGACTGGATGCCCGAGTATGTGGCCAAGGCCAATAGCGGCGGCATCGAGCGCGTCTTGGTTTAAACGACCGCTCGTGTCGCTGCCGGCTTGTGCCCCATGCAGGCCGGTGGCGATAGCGCGAATTCGCCTTTGTTTTTGTAGCAACTTGTCCTTCTAGCCGGCTTGGTGAGGTCTTGAAAATATGTTCAACTGAACACGCGGCCAAGACCAATTCTGAGCAAGGGACTTGTGAGGACATTCGACCCAACCGTCGCGCAGTTCGTCGATGACGCTGAGGTAGCGGCGCTGGATGACGCCTTGGCTTTGTGGTCGGGGCCGATGCGCTTGGCCATCTTGGTGCCGCTGGCCTGGCATCTGCGCCAGCGTGATTGCGGCCGCGCCTTGCAACTGGTCGATGAGGCCGAGGCCTTGATGGTCGGCTTGGACCTGGAGCCCGAGGCGGCCCACCGGGGTGGTGCTCGTTTACTGCTGGTGCGGGCCGAGTCAGCTTGGCTCAAGGGCAAACCCGATCTGGCCGAGCCCCTGGTGCGCCGAGCGATCGAGATGTTCGAAAAATTCGGCGATCGGGTCGGCGCCGGTGATGGCCGCGGACTGCTGGTTTCCTTGGCCATCGAGCGTGGCCAACCGCAATTGCGCGATGAGATGCTCAGCGCCGCCGAGGAAAATTTTCGCGCCGGCGGCGATGAAGAGCGGGTCCAGGCGAGCTCGGCTCGCCGGCTTTTATATGCCGCCTTTCGCGATGCCAAGGCCGCCGCCGTGCTGGTGGCCGAGCAGTTTGATGCCGCGCGCGACTACGGTCCGGTGGTGACGGCCATGCTGGCCAGCGTGCGGGCCGTGGTGGCTGGCTATACCGATGATCTGGCCGGTTCAATCAAGCACTTCACCATCGCCCGAGACTGTGCGATCAAGACCGGCCAGACCCGGCTGGCGATTGTGTCCGCCGGCAATGGTGCCGACTCCTTTTCATCGTTGGGGGACTTCGATGCGGCGCTGGAATGGTCAGCCCAGTCCTTGGAGCTGGCGCGCCGTACCGGCTGGCCCGGCATGTTGGGCCTGGCCCTGACCCAGTCGGCCAATGTGCTGCGCCTGCTCGGGCGGCGAGAAGACGCGCGAACCAATTTGCAGGAAGCCTTGTCGGTGCTGAGCGCACTGAACAAATCCAACAACTATGTGATGACTTTGCAGAACCTGGGTGAGTTGTTGCTCGACCTGGGTGAGCTGCAAGAGGCGCAGCAGCGCTTTGCCCAGGCCGAGGCCTCGGCCGCAGTCTTGGGCGAGCCGATGTTGCAACTGCGTTGCTTCCGGGGTCAGGCCTTGACGCTGTCACGCCTGGGGCTCTTGCCCGAGGCTTTGGCCAAGGCCGAGTTGGCGCAGGCGCTGGCCGAGCAGCACAGCAATGTCGAAGAGCAGATCAAGGTCCTGCGGGTGATGGCCGAGGTCTATCGCAGCCCCGGTTTGCCTGCGCCGCCCGATATGCAGCAGGAGAATGCGGAACTGCATTTTTTGCAGCTGGCCTTGAACCGGGTGGCCGCCGTCAGTGGCTTGTCGGCGCCGACCGAATTGCTGGACGATTTGGCGCGGGCCAATGCCCGCATCGGCGCTTTCGGGGCCGCCTATGGCTATGCAACGCAGGCGACGGCTACCCGAGAAAGCAGCCGCGTGGCCGAAGGTCACAAGCGGGCCATCGCCCTGCAGGTGCGCCAGGATACCGAGCGCGCGCATGCCGAGGCGGAACACCAGCGCCAACTGGCGCAGACCGAGGCACGCCGGGCGGCGGCATTGCAGGAGACCAGCGACACGCTGGAGACCTTGGGTCAGATCGGCCGTGAGGTGACGGCCAGCCTGAATGCCGATGAGGTATTTGCGGCCCTGAACCGGCATGTGCATCGACTGATGGATGCGTCCTTCTTCGGCGTTAGCCTGCTCGATATCGAGAATCGGCGTTTGGAAATGGTGTTCGCCATGGAGGGGGATCAGTCGGTGCCCGGTGCGCAGTTGGCACTGGATCATCCGAGCTCGCATTTCGCCCGCTGCGCGCGCGAATCGGCCGAGTTGGTGATCGAACTCGAGTGTGCCGATGAAGGCACTGCCGCCATTCCCGGCACGCTGGAAACGCGCAGCATGATGTACTTTCCGCTGCTGGTTGGGGAGCGGGTACTGGGGGTGATGTCGGTGCAGTCACCGCAGCAGCATGCCTATGGCGAGCGCGAGATTTCGATCATGCGGGCGCTGTGTGGCTACGGCGCCATCGCACTGGACAATGCCAATGCCTATCGCCAGCTGGAGGCCGCCACCGCCGCCAAGGGCCAGTTCCTGGCCAATATGAGCCACGAGATCCGCACGCCGATGAACGCGGTGCTGGGCATGCTCAAGCTCTTGCAAAACACCGACCTGGATGAGCGCCAGCTGGATTACACGGTCAAGGCATCCGGCGCGGCCAAGTCGCTGTTGGGCTTGATCAACGACATCCTCGATTTTTCCAAGATGGATGCCGGCAAGATGACGCTGGACCCGCAGCCCGTCGCCGTCGATCAGCTGATGCGCGACCTGTCGGTGATCGTGTCCACCAATGTCGGCAAAAAGCCGGTCGAGGTCTTGTTCGATATTGACCCGCAAGTGCCGCCGGTGCTGATCGCTGACGCCTTGCGCCTGCAGCAGGTGCTGATCAATCTGAGCGGCAACGCCATCAAGTTCACCGCCGAAGGCGAGGTCTTGATCCGCATCGAACTGCTGCAGCGCCAGGAGCAATCGGCGCGACTGCGCTTCTCGGTGCGCGACAGCGGCATCGGCATCGCGCCGGAGAACCAGAAGAACATCTTCGAAGGTTTTTCGCAGGCCGAGGTGTCGACCACGCGCCGCTTTGGCGGCACTGGCCTGGGGCTGAATATTTCCAAGCGCCTGGTCGATCTGATGGGCGGGATCTTGGGGCTTGAGAGTGAGTTGGGGCGCGGCAGCAGCTTTTTCTTCACCCTCGATCTGCCGATCGGCACGGCTCTGGCCGAGGTGCCGGATGAAGCCGCAGGCGCCGCTGAACACGAGCATCTGCAAGTCTTGGTCGTCGACGACAACGCGCTGGCGCGCGAACTGCTGCAGCATATGGTGGAGTCGCTGGGCTGGGAGGCGCAGGTGGCGGCCAGTGGTGCCGAGGCCTTGGCGCTGATGCAGGCTCGACGCAATGAAGGTGGCGGTGCTTTTGACGCGGTCTTGATGGACTGGGAAATGCCCGGCATGGACGGCTGGTTGACGATCGCACGCATGCGCGAAGCGCTCGGTCCGCAGGCGCCGGTGACGGTGATGGTGACGGCCCACGGCCGCGAACGTCTGGCCGAACGCAGCGATCAAGAACAGGCCAGCTTGAACGGCATTTTGGTCAAGCCGGTGACTGCGGCCATGCTGCATGACATGGTGCTGAGCGTGCGCGCCGGGCATTCCAATGTGCGGCACCGGGCGCGTGCGCGTGGCGCCAATCGGCAGGCCTTGAAGGGGATTCGGCTGCTGGTGGTGGAAGACAATGAGTTGAATCAGCAGGTCGCCAAGGAGCTGCTCCAACAGGCCGGGGCCGAGTTGCAATTGGCCGGTGATGGCCGGCAGGCCGTCGAGCTTTTGCGCGAGCGACCCGGCGCCTTCGATCTGGTGCTGATGGATGTGCAGATGCCGGTGATGGATGGCTTCACTGCGTCGCGCCTGATCCGCTCCGAGGAGGGTGAGGGCCTGGGGCTGACGGAACTACCGATTGTGGCGATGACGGCCAATGCGATGGCCTCCGACCGGGATGACTGTTTGGCGGCCGGCATGAACGACCATGTCAGCAAGCCCTTTGAGATTGATCAGCTGGTGCGGGTGGTGCTGCGCATGACGGGGCGGACGGAGCCGGGTGCGGCCGCGCCGCGGGAGTTCGCCACGCTGGCGTTGCCAGCCGACTTGCAGGCCCGGGCGCAGGCCTGCGGCATCGACGCTCAGACGGCCATTGACCGTTTCATGGGCAAGGCCGAGCTGTATCAGCGCATGGTCAAGTCCTTCTGCAGCAATGCAGAAAACTTGCCGGCCCAGCTCGACGCCTTTTTGTCACTGGGGCAAATGCCCGAGGCCCAGATGGCGCTGCACAGCTTCAAGGGCTTGGCCGCCACTTTGGGGGCGACCGACTTGGCTCAGTTGGGCGGGCAAGGCGAGGCGATGCTCAAGGCCGCTGAAGCGCCCGACGCGGCCTGGCGCGCCGGCTTGGCGCAGGCCATCATCGCCAACAACGCCAGCTTGCGGGCCTTGGCCGCCGACATCGTGGCCCTGGCCGCCCCGCCGGCGCCCTGACTCACTCCGCCGAGAGGCGGCGCTCCTTGATCAAGGCGTGCCAAGCCTGCGTTTCCTGTTGAATGAAGCGGCTCAGGTTTGCGCCATCGCTGGGCGCGAGCTCCAGGCCGAAATCCTCCAGCCGCGCCTTCACCTCCGGGATGGCCAGCGCCTTCTGCATCTCGCTGCCGAGGCGGGCTGTGATGGCTTCGGGCGTGCCCTTGGGGACGAACAGACCCTGCCAGGCCGCGACGTCGACGCCCTTCAGGCCCAGTTCTTCAAAGGTCGGCACATCCGGCAGCTGCGCGATGCGCTTGCTGCTCAGCACGGCCAGCGGGCGCAGCTTGCCGGCGCGGATCTGCGGCAGACCGGCGGCGCTGTCCAGAACTGCCATCGGCACCACGCCGGCCATCAGGTCTTGGATCGCAAAGGCAGTGCCGCGGTAGGGCACGTGGACGATGAAACTTTGGCTGCGTTCCTTGATCAATTCCATCGCCAAATGGTGTGGGCTGCCGATGCCGGCGGAGGCATAGCTGTATTTGCCCGGATGGGCCTTTACCTCTGCCAGCCACTGGCGGGCGCTGGTGAATCCGGAGGCGGGGTTGACGGTCAGGATCAAGGGGAAGCGAGCCATCAGGCCAACTGGCGCGAGGTCGCTGACCGCATAGGGCAGCTTCTTGTACATCGCGTGGTTGAACACCATGGCGCCGTTGTCGCCACTCAGTACTGTGTAGCCATCGGGTGCAGACTTGGCCACTGCATCGGTGCCGATGCTGCCGGCCGCGCCGGGCCGGTTGTCGATGATGATGGTCTGGCCAAGCTGTTTGGCCAGCTGCGGCGCGAGTTGTCGGGCCAGGAAATCAGAACCGCCGCCGGCGGGGTAGGCCACCACCCATTTGATCGGCTTGCTGGGCCAGTTGTCGGCCAGCGCTGGGCTGGCGCCGAGGGGACTCAGGGCCAGCAGGGCCATGCCGAGGAGTTGGCGGCGACGCGAGCCGATGGGAGCGTTGAGGCACATGAAGCGATTCCTGTCTTGGGTTGCTACAGTCGGCGCATCTTAGCCATAGCCAGCCCCTTGTCATGACCAGCGCCCCTGAATGCCCTCTTTGCCGCGACGATGGAGGCCTGTTGATCCTGCAAACACCGCAGTGGCGCGTCATTCGCGCCGAGGATGCACAGTTTCCGGCCTTTTACCGACTCGTTTGGCAGGCCCATGTGGCCGAGTTCAGCGAGCTGAGTGGTCCCGAGAGGCTGGCTTGCATGGAGGCGGTCACCGTGATCGAGCGGGTCTTGCGCGAGGCCTTGCGGCCGACAAAGATCAATCTGGCCGCGCTCGGCAATGTGGTGCCGCATCTGCATTGGCATGTTGTGGCCCGTTTTGACTGGGACAGCCACTTTCCCAATCCGATCTGGGGCGTGCCCATGCGCGGCCTGGAAGGGGCGGCGGTGGATCGCTTGGCTGTCGGCTTGAGTGATTTGGATGAAAGGGTGCGCGCGGCGCTGTCGACGCTGCTCGGCTGAGCGCACCTCGGCTTACACTGGCCGCAGGCCCCCAACAGTGAAGGAATCCGCCCGATGCTGAAGCGGCGTCAGTTGAACCATGTGCTGCTGAGCGCTTTGCTGCCTTGCGGCTGGGTTCGCGCCAGCGATCAGGGTCAGGTCTTGCATGGCTTTACCGAAAACCTGCCGCCGTTGAATTACTCGGGCGAAACGGGACCGGCCGGATTCAGTGTTGAATTGCTGCGCATGATGGCCAGCGAGGCCAAACTCAAGCTCGACATCGAGGTGCAACCCTGGGTGCGTGCCGTCCGCTCGGCCGGCGAGTCACGCGACTCGTTACTGTTTTCGCTCGCGCGCCTGCCTGAACGCGAGGCCCAATACCAATGGGTTGGGCCGATCAGCGAACGCCGCATCGTCATCTATCGTTTGAGCAAGCGCACCGACTTGTCTTTTGCGGGTTTCGGTGAGCTGGGTGGCAGCCGCCTCGGCGCGGTGCGTGAATCGGCCGCCGGCAAGCAGTTGCTGGCGCTCGGCCTGAAGTCCGACGAGGACATCGAGTGGGCGCAGGATGACGCCAGCAATTTGCGCAAGCTCTTGGCCAGCCGGATGGAATACCTGGTCATGCTGGACTGGGCCGCGGCCTGGAATCTGCGCCAGCTCAAGCTGCCGTTCTCGGCCCTGACCCAGGTGCATGAGTTGGATACCCGGCTGTCTTATTGGTACGGCTTGCACCAGAATTTTGATCCGGCCACTCGGCAGCGTTTGCAGGCCGCGCTGGATGCACTCAAACGCGACGGGCGCTACGCCAAGCTGCGGCAGCGCTATTTTGAAGATTGAGAGACAAAGGCTTCGAGAACGGCATCAAGCGAGAGCGCCGGACTGCCCCATGGCGCCGGCGCCCGCGAACCAAGAAGAGGTGTGAGCGATGCTTGCCATGAATGAAAACCCGCTGGACCCTGAGGCCTTGGCGGCGCTTGAGCAGCAGTTGGCGCAGGTCGAGGCGCTGTTCCAAGAAGGCAGCCTGGAGGCGGGGTTCGACCGTGTCCAGTTCCTGTTGAAGGACATCGAGGACTTGGCGACCCCCGGCAACGCGAGCTTGCGTGATTTGGAGTTCCGGGCTCGCATGATGTGCATCGTCGGCCTGAGCAAACTCGATCGTTTTGAAGAGGTGCTGCGAGAGGGCGCCCGGATGCTGGATTTGGTGTCCCTCGATCAACCCTCCAGCCAACGCGCGCAGTTGATGACGCAACTGGCTTTCGCGCATACCCAATGCGGCATGTCGGAGCAGGCTTTGCGCGCTGCTCATGTGGCGATGCAAGACGGCTTGTTGCTGCAAGACCGCTTGCTGACCGCTCAGGCCCTGGAACGGGTGGCGATGACGTACTTTTTCATGGGGGACGGGCCGGCCGCCGAGCGCTTCATGTTTGAAGCGCTGGGCTATATGGACCAGCACAGTCCCCTGTACGAGCGAATTCGGCGCTTCTCGAATGCACTGCATTTGAGTTGCAGCTTGCACGATATGTATTTGGAGGCTGAGCTCCCGCATTTGGCGCAGGCGATCTTGCGCAAGGTGGATGGCTTTGTGCCCGAGGCAGAGGCCTTGGCTCCCGGACTGGCCGGTGATTACATCGTCTATATGCTGCGGGCCAATTTGGCGCGCTGGCACCGTCGCTGTGGGCGCCAGCAATTGGCGCGCGGCGCGTTCTTGGATGCCTTGGCCAAATCAGAGTCAGCCGGCTGGTATGCGGTACGCCGGCCGGTGCTGTTGGAGCTGGCCTTGATGGCCGATGAGCAAGGTGACGCGCAGACCGCCCTGGACCTGCTGACGCGGGTGTTTGAGCCCGGTGAGTTGCGTGTTAGGGATGTGGTGGCCATGCCGACCTACCGCGCGCTGGAGCGCTTGTACCGCGCTTCGGAGCAAGCAGATTTGGCCAAGGTGGCTCAGCAAGGCTTGGCCTCAAGGCTGGCGCGGCGTGATCAGGCCGCCCAAGCGGTGCAAGCCCAATTACCGCAGCTGAGCACGCGCATTGTCGAAGCCCTGGCCGAGGCCGACAGTGCGCGGCTGGACGAAGTGATTCGCAGCCTGCGCGAGCAGCGGCGCCAGGGCAAGGGCCTCAAGCCGCCGGACCAAAGCTGGCTGGGCTGAATCAGGCTGCCCGGCGGTTGACAGCGACTGGCTTGAAGCTCGTAACGGTTTCGGCTTGCAGACCCGTGGGGGCTGGGGCGCGCAGCTGGCCGAACAAGTCTTTCGGGTCGGCCATGGTCGGGATCAGGGCCACGTCTTGCCCCAGGCCCAATTCACGCGCCAGGTCGCGCAGCAGGCGCAGGGCCGAGAAGTCTTCCAGCGCAAACCCAACCGAGTCGAAGAAGGTGATTTGATCGGCGCTGTCGCGGCCGCTGCGGCTGCCCTTCAGCACCTGCCAGAACTCGGTCACGGCAAAGTCTGCCGGCATCTGCTGCAGATCACCTTCGATGCGCGACTGCGGCTCGAACTCCACGAACACCTTGGATGCTTCCAATACGCCGCGGTGCATCTCGGTCTTGCCGGGGCAATCACCGCCGACGCCGTTGATGTGCATACCGGGTTCGATCATCTCGGGCGTGATGATGGTGGCATTGGTCTTGTCGGCGGTCACGGTGGTGATGATGTCGGCGCCGCGCACGGCCTCGGCCGTGCTCTGGCAAACGATCAAACGCAGGCCCGCGATGCCGGCCAGATTGCGCTGCAGCTTGGCGGTGGCGGCGGCTTCGATGTCGAACAGGCGGATCTCATTGATGCCGAGCAGGTAGTGGAAGGCCAGCGCCTGGAACTCGCTTTGCGCGCCATTGCCGATCAAGGCCATGCTGCGGGAGTTCTTGCGGGCGAGGGCCTTGGCGGCCATCACCGAGGTGGCGGCGGTGCGGATGGCGGTGGTCAGCGTCAACTCGCTGACCAACTCAGGGCGACCGGTGGCCACTTCGGCCAGCAGGCCAACGGCCATCACCGTGGGCAGGCCGGACTTGGTGTTTTTCGGATGGCCGTTGACGTATTTGAAGCTGTAGAGCTCGCCGTCGGCAATCGGCATCAGCTCGATCACGCCGTCCTCGGAATGACTGGCGACGCGGGCACATTTGTCGAACTCGGCCCAGCGCAGATAGTCGGATTCGAGATAGCCGACCATGCGTTTGAAGACCTCGGCGATGCCGAGTGTCTGGGTGATGTGGGCGACGTCTTGGGTGGTCAGCAAGGTGGTCATGAAAGTCTCCATTTGATTTCTTGGGGAGATTTTTGCCAACCTGGCTGTTAGCGAGAAGAGCAACAAATGATTAAAAAATCATAAAAACTTGCCATTTCGACAGTAGCAATTGCCGATATGACAGAATTCGAGCGAAAAAGGGCGCAACGCGCCCCAGCTTTCAACGTCGATGTGGAGCCGCTATGGACAGCCTGGACCAACAACTGATGGCGCTCTTGCGCCACGACGCGCGCGCCAGCGTCGCCACCTTGGCGAACAAGCTGAAGGTCTCGCGCGGCACGGTCAGCAACCGCATCACCAAGCTGGAGGACAGCGGCGTGATCGTTGGCTATACCGTCAAGCTGCGCCCGGACGTGACGCCGAATGAGATCACCGCCTGGACCAGCATTGCGGTGGAGGGCAACAAGACCCGCGAAGTCATCAGCATCTTGCTCGGCGAACCGGGTGTCTCCGGCTTGTTTGATACCAATGGCCGCTGGGACCTGTTGGCCGAGCTGCGCGCGGCCACCCTGGGCGAGTTGGCCGAGGTGCTGGAGCGGGTGCGGCTGATCAAGGGCATTGGTGCCACCGAGACCAGCATCCATTTGCAGAGCTACAAGGCGACCTGAGCGCGCCAGTCTCAAAAAGCTTGACAACACTCGGCTGGCGGGCGACCGAGCCCATAGTAGGATGGTCTGCGATTCGATTTGAAGCGGTCGATTTGAAGCGGTCGATTTGAAACGGTGGGACTGAGCGAGGGAATCGCCATGGATTTTTCCGTCAATGGTCACTCGGACGCGCGCGATGCCGCTGAAGCTTGGCGTTCGCAGCGTTCGCTCGGTCCGCACGCTCGTAGGGGGCAGCGCATCCTCCTGGTGCTGCTCATGCTGACCGGCGCTTGTGCTTTGAGTCCGGCCATGGCGGACAACTACTTTGATCGCTATGGCTTGCAGCCCGCCTCGCCGGAACTTGATTTGGGTGCTCAGCCGCTGGGTTACCCCTCCGGCGTGATCAGTGCCGTCATTCAGCGCGACTCCATCTTGAGGCGGGCGCTGGCGGAGATCCGACAGCCGCTCAAGGTGCATCCTTTTCGCCGCGGCGCCGACATGATTGGCTTGCTCGGTGAACAGCGTCTTGAGGCTGGGCTCTTGGGGGATATGCCGACCTTGCTGGCCGCGGCGGCGGGGCAGGTCTTGATCGTGGGTCTGGTCAAGCAAACGTCGACGGCCATTGTGGCCAAAGGGGATGTGCAGGTGGGTGATCTGGCCGGCAAGCGCATCGGCTATGTGGAAGGCTCCAGTGCCCATCTGACCTTGCTGCAAGGCTTGGCCTCGGCCGGTATTCAAGAGACGCAGGTCAAGATGGTGCCGGTCGGGGTGGTCGACATGCCGCAGGCGCTGGAGCGCGGCGACATCGACGCCTTTGCGGCCTGGGAGCCCGCACCCACATTGGCGCTGGCCCGCAGCGACAAGAACCATATCGTGTTTCGCAGCCAGAGCAGCGATTACTTTGTGATCGAACGGCGCTTTGAGCAGCGTTCTCCGCAAGCCGCTTCGTTGTTGGTGGCGGCGTATCTGCGTGCCTTGGAATGGATGCGCATGTCGAGCGCCAATCTAGAACGGGCTGCACGCTGGGCGATGGCTGACACCCAGACCTTCGACGGGAAGGCCTCGGGACTGACGGCGGCGCAGATTGCCACCATTACCCGACGCGAGATCCTGAATGTCCCGTCGGCGCCGCATATCTTGGTTCATGCCGAGGCGCCGCCCTTGCAGCAGGAGTTCCAATTCCTGCGCAAGCTTGGCAAGTTACCGCCGTCCAGCACCTGGGCGCAGGTGGAGACGGCCTTCCGTTACGACGGCTTGGCTCGCGTGCAGGGCATGGCCCGCGCCTACCAATTGCGCAGTTATGACTATTCGGACTGAGCCTGTCACCTTGTCCGATGTGCCTTCGTCGCCGGGCGCCGCGTCGCATCGGCACTTAGCGCTGTCCAAGCGAATTGCGAGTTACTTCGGCGCTTTGTTTCTGCTGGCCATGACGGCCTTGCTGGCGCTTTGGTATTTCGGCCTACCGCAATTGGGGATATCGGGCGCGGCCGATATGCGCCTGAATCAGGCGCTGCGAACCCTGGAAGCGCGGGCCGATCTGCAACGCGACAATTTGGCCAGTGGCATCAAGGAACGCCGTGGCGATGTGCTGATCGTCGCTGAGAACGTCGTTCTGTCCGGGCTGCTGGATCGACGCGAGTCGGCGCAAGCGAGTTTGTTGCGGGTCTTCGAGCGCTGGCAGCGGGCCTATCCCGACCGGTTCCAGGGTCTCGCTTTGCTTGATCCAGAAACCGAGCGCGTGGTGGCAAGCAGCGATGCCGCCGAGGTGGGCCAGGCCTTTCGCCAACCCGAGTTGATTCGCATGCTGCGCCAGCCCGGTGCACTTGAAGTCGTGGCAGAAATGGCCGGCCCCGACGGACGTCGGGGCTTGGGGATTTTTCGCCAGATGCATGTGCGGGATGCCGATGGTTATGTGAGCGGTCGACTTGTCGGGGTCGTGGTGGCCTTCATCGACCTGCAGAAGTTTGTCGATTTCGGGGCTGCGTTCGAGTTGACGGGTGCGGGGCAACTCGGGGCGACCTTGTTGTTTGATTCGACGGGTCGGCCCTTGGCGCGTTTTCCGGAATTGGAGGGGGCCGCCGAGGTGTACGAGAGCAACTCTCGACTCACTGTAGGTTTCGAGGGCTCCTTGCGGGAGCAAGGGCGTGGCGGCGAGAAGCTGCTGGTGGTGTATCGGCCGCTGCCGCTCAGTGGTTCCCGGGGCTGGAATCTGGCTCACTTCATCTTGGAGCGGGAGGCCGTCGAGGGCTTGAGTGACACAGCCTGGCGTTTGGGCTTGGCGGGTGTGTTGTTGACGCTGCTCGGGCTGGTGTTGATCAACTGGTTGGCGCGGCGTTTAAGCCTACCGCTGCAAACGCTGGCCACTGCCGCCCGCGCCTTGGGTGCCGGCGATCTGACGGTGCGCGCAGAGGTGGCTGAGCGTGACCAGAGCCGCGAAGTCGCGGTTTTGGCAACGGCCTTCAACAGCATGGCGCGCGATATCGCGCGCGCTCACCATACTTTGGAAACGCAGGTGCGTGAGCGCAGCGAAGAGTTGCAGCGATCCGAGGCGCGGCACCGAACCTTGTTTGAGTTCAGCGCCGATGCGGTCTTGCTGCTCAATGGCGGTTTGGTGATCGATTGCAATCCTGCCGCGCTGCGGATGTTTGGCGTCGATTCGCGCGAGCAGTTGTTGGGTCGGCATCCGGCTGACTTGTCACCGCCCTTGCAGCCGAGTGGCGAAAGTTCGCGCTTGGCGGCTGAAAAAATCACTGAGCTCTCCTTGCAGGATGGCAGTCTGGCTTTTGAATGGCTGCATCAGCGAATCGACAGCGGCGCGGCCTTCATGACCGAAGTGCTGTTGAACCGCGTCGAGGTCGAGGGCTTGGCGCTGATGCAGGCAACGATTCGCGATATTTCGGCCCGCAAAGCCAGCGAGGAGCGCCTGCGCCTGAGCGAAGAGAACTTGGCCATTACCTTGCAGTCGATCGGTGACGCCGTGATTGCCACCGATGCCGGAGGGCGGATTACCCGCATGAACACGACCGCTGAGCGTTTGACAGGGTGGACCTTGGCCGAGGCCCTGGGGCGCTCACTCGCCGAGGTCTTCCGCATCATCAATGTGCAGACGCGCGAGCCGTCGACCAACCCGGTGCAATCGGTCATGGCCCATGGGCAAGTGGTTGGCTTGGCAAACCACACCGCTTTGCTGGCCCGGGACGGGCGGGAGTACCAAATCTCCGACAGCGCCGCGCCGATTCGAGATAGTGCTGGAACGATCTTGGGCGTGGTGCTGGTGTTCAGTGATGTCACCGAAGACTACCGAATGCGCGAGGCGCTCGATCGCTCGGCCGCGCTGCTGGCGCGCACCGGCGAATTGGCCAAGGTGGGCGGATGGGAGTTGGACCTTCGCAGCAATACGCTGATTTGGTCGGATGAAACCTACCGCATCCATGACCTCGAGCCTTCTTCTGTGCCTCCACCGGCGTGGGGCCTCGACCTCTTCGCGGCCGAGATCAGGCCGCAGCTCGAGGCCGCGATGCAGACGGCGATTGAGCAAGGTACGCCTTATGACCTAGAACTGCCCATCATCACGGTGCGCGGACGCAGCAAGTGGCTGCGCACGCAAGGATTCGCCGAGCAAGAGGGCGGCGTCACGCTGCGCTTGGCGGGCACCTTTCAAGACATCACCGAGCGCCGCGCCAGCGAGGAGCAGATCAAGAGCTTGGCCTACTATGACCCGTTGACCGGGTTGCCCAATCGGCGCTTGTTGATGGACAGGCTGCAGAAGGCCCTGGCCACGGGTCTGCGCCACCAGCATCTGGGTGCTTTGCTGTTTGTGGATCTGGATAACTTCAAGACGCTCAATGACACTTTGGGCCATGAGTACGGGGACATCCTGCTGGTTCAGGTGGCCAAGCGTTTGAGCGCTTGCGTGCGCGACTGCGACACGGTGGCTCGGCTCGGCGGTGATGAGTTCGTGGTGATGCTGGAGGACCTGAGTGGTGAGCCTGCCGAGGCTGCGGCGCAGGCGGATGTGGTGGGCCGCAAGATGCTTGAGCTGCTCGGGAAGGGCTACGAGTTGTCCACTCAAGAGCACCACAGCACGCCGAGCATTGGCGTTACCTTGTTTGGTGAACGGCCCGAGGGCATTGACGAGCCCTTGAAGCGAGCCGATCTGGCGATGTACCAGGCCAAGGCCGCCGGCAAGAACACCTTGCGCGCTTTTGACCCTCAGATGCAGGCCGTGGTGACGGCCCGTGTGGCCTTGGAGCAGGGCCTGCGCGAGGGTTTGGCGCAGGGGCAGTTCTTCTTGTACTTTCAAGCCCAGCTCATGCAGCAGCCGTCCGCAGGCAGCGGCTTTGATCGGATTGTGGGTGCGGAGGTGCTGCTGCGCTGGCGGCACCCTCAGCGCGGCATGGTGTCGCCGGCCGAGTTCATTCCCTTGGCCGAGGACACCGGCCTGATCCTGCCGCTGGGCGAATGGGTGCTGGATGCCGCTTGTCGTCAACTGGCCGACTGGGCAGCGCGAGCAGATCAACCTGAATTGGCTGCGCTGAGCGTGGCGGTCAATGTCAGCGCCAAGCAGTTTCACCAGGACGGCTTTGTCGAGCAGGTGCAGGCGGTATTGGCGCGCACTGGGGCGCGGCCGGAACGCCTGAAGCTAGAGTTGACCGAAGGACTGCTGGTCAACAATATCGAAGAGGTGACGGCCAAGATGCAGGCCTTGAAGGCGATTGGCGTCGGTTTTTCACTCGATGACTTCGGCACCGGCTACTCTTCGCTCGCCTATCTGAAACGCTTGCCGCTCGATCAGCTGAAGATCGATCAGGGCTTTGTACGGGACATCCTGGTCGACCCCAATGACGCCGCCATTGCTCGCATGGTGGTGGTGCTGGCGGACAGTCTGGGCTTGTCAGTGATTGCCGAAGGCGTCGAGACCGAGGAGCAGCGCGACTTCTTGCGTAGCCAGGGTTGTTTTGCTTATCAGGGCTATCTGTTCAGCCGGCCACTTCCGGTGGGGGAATTCGAAGCGTTGCTGGCAAGCACGGTCTCTCGGGGTGATGTCGGTAGCGTTCTCTCCTGAGCCAAGATTCCTCTGGCGTGCAGTTCAGGGAATGGGGGGGCGGTGCGGGCACGGGGACAGGTCTGGCTCCGCATCCTGGACCGGGCAGTTGCTCATGGTCTGACACTGATCTGGTGCCGGGGCGGGCCGGCCAACAAGGCCGTGCCTTTGCCCTGCGCCCAATCGGCATGGCCGGCGCCGTAGAAGGGCGATAGCGGATGGCCGCTCTGGCCGCCCGGCATTGACAGCGTGGCCTGCTCTTCGTGGCCTGGCGACACCACCATGCGCTGCGATTGACCGAAGTCGGGATGCGCCACATGCGGCAGGTTCGAGTCACCGCTTTGCGGCTGCGAGGGCATGTCCAGCAGCCAGCCCAGGGCAGGTATCGCCTTGGACAAAACATGCTGAATGTGGCTGCGATTGTGTTGGCCCCAACTGGCCTTGCTCAGGGGCTGGCGGCCATCAAGCGTCAGCTCTTTCACCGCGGCGTCCACCTGGGCCAGCAGCAAGGCGTCCCAGCTGCTATAGCCGGGCGGCAGCAGATGCGGCGGCTGCTGCTCCAGTGCCTGCACCGCGCTGTATTCAAAGTGCGAAGGCCATTTGAGCTTGGGCTTCTTCTCGAGCTGTTGCGGCCCCAGGATCGGCAAAGTCCAGGCCGCCCACAAGGTGTCCAAAGTGCGCAAGCGCACCGCACGGGCCAGCCGGTAGCCGACTTGGTCGGCATCGGCGCGGCCATTCCATTGCCGCAAGATCTGGCTGACCTCGGTATGCGCCTGGCTGGCTTGCGTCAGTGGGGCGATGCGATGGGCCCAGCTTTGAATCAAGCGCGCTTCATCGTCGAAGAGGATGGCCGTCATGCTCGCCGGATCGTGGCGAGGTTTTTCGCTGAGCCGCTCGCGGATTTGTTGGGCGCGGGCACCGAAGCCGAAACCGCCGTCGCCGATGAGGGAACCGTGGGCGCCGCCCAGTTGCCGGTTATTGGCCGTCCACAGCTGGCCGTCCCTGGGGTTGAGGACTTGCGGATAGTCGCTCGGGGCCAGCCACTGAGTCGGCGGCAGATCCGGGGTTTGGAATCGTGCATAGCTGCTGCTCAGGTCGCGGTGTGACCAGACCCGGCCGGCCAGACTCCAGGCAATTTGCCCCTGCGCGTCGGTGAGCAAGATGTTTTGATGCGGCATGCCGGAGCCCGCGGCAATCCGCAGGGCCCGCTGAACGGTCGTGGCTTGCAGCATCCGGTCGAGCTCCAGGTTGTAGGCCAAGCCCTGGTGGGCGACCCAGCGCAAGGCATAGCGCTCGCCTTGCTGCTCCTGCAGCACCGGCGCGCCCTCGAACTCCAACACCTCAAGCGGCTGCGCAGGGGCGCCCTTGATGGCGATGCTCTCTGCGTGTCGGGTCAAACGACTCGCGGGCAAATCCTTTGGCAGTTTGATCCAGTCAAACCATTGGCCGTAGGCATTGGTGAAGCCCCAGGCGACATGGCCGTTGCTGCCCACCACCAGGCCGGGCATGCCCGGCAGCGTCAGACCGGCGGCGCGCAAGACCTGACCCTGCTTGCCCGCTTCCTTCGGTGCTTGGATTTCAAACTGGGCCCGGTACCAGATGCTGGGCACACCCAGGCCGAGATGCATATCGTTGGCCAAGATGGCTTGGCCATTCGCCGTGCGGCTGCCGGCCACGGCCCAGTTGTTGCTGCCGACTAGACCGGCCTCTGTGGAGAGCTCGGAACCATGGCTCTTGAGGTTTGGCTCGTTTCGCGCCAGCTTCGATTCGACGCCCTTGCGCAAATCCATCTGCTCCGCGCTGGGTGGGATCGGCGCGGGCAGGGTGCTGCCGTCCAGGGCGGCGTCCCAATGGCCGCCACGCGGGTTCAGCCAGTCGAACAGGTGGTCGCCGGCGCGCTCACGCAGGCGGTTGAGCTCGAAGCCGGTCTTGAAGCTGTCGCCTTGCAGCATCCAAAACATTTCGCCAACGACCAGCAGCGAGTCCACCGGTGTCCAGGCCAGTGGTTCGGCCTGCAGCAAAAAGTATTGCCAAGGCCGCACCCGCAAGCCGGCCAGGCCCGCGTTGACGCCATCGGCATAGGCTTGCAAGAGTGCCTGATCGGCAGCCGGCAGTTGTTGGAAGCGCTCGCTCAAGCGTGCGCGCAGGCGGTGCGTGCGGCGCTCCTTGTCGCGCGGCAGGGCTTTGGCGCCGAACAGCGCCGACAATTCGCCGGCCGCGGAGCGGCGTGTCAGGTCCATCTCGAAGAAGCGTTCTTGCGCGTGCAAGAAGCCCAGGCCACGCGCCAGGTCGGGCCGGTTCTGCGCGCGCAGCGTGGCGGTGCCGAGGGCATCGCGTTGCAGGCTCAAGGGGCCGCTGACGCCGGGCAAGCCAATGCTGCCATCCAGCTGCGGCAGACTGGCCCGCATCAGCAGCCAGACTGATAGCAGTGCCAGCAGGAGCACGGCCAAGAGGCCGACGAGCAGACGCTTGATCCAGCGACGAATGGGCGAGGCGGAGGTGTTCATGGCGCGGATTGTGGCCGCGCCGCAGAGGCCTTTGGATGGGGGTTTTTACGCCGCGTCTTACTTGAGCACCAGCGTCAGCAGCAGGCTGCTGTCCAACTCGGCCACCACGGCATGTGCTTCGCCGCCGCGCAGCAGCGTCATCTGTCCGGCGCTGAGTGGCAGCTGGGTGCCATGCATGTCGAGACGAATCCGTCCGGCCAGGCATTGGATGCTCAATTCGCCGGCCAGTTTGTGTTCATGCATGTGCTGTCCCTTCGGCAAGAGCAGGTGCAGCAACTGCAATTGGTCGGCCTTGATCAGGCTGCTGCTGGGGCTGTCGGGGCTGTACTCGGCCAGGGTTTTCAGGTCGATCAGCTGTCCGTGATTGGCGTGTTGGAGGGCCATGCTTGTCTCCTGTGTGGCTGCCGCCTTGATTGTGGACCTCTGCGATGCGCTTGGGTGGGCCTCTAGAATCCCGCCATGCTTTCTGATCGAATTTTCGCGGCCGGCCAGGTCTGGGCCCGCCGCAGCGCCATGCTCTTGGGCCTGGGCGTTCTGGCGGCCTGCAGCAGCCTTCCTTCTCTGGGTACATCACCCGCCAGCCCGCCGGCTGCGTCTGCACCCGTCGTGGAGCCGGCGCAACCGGTGCTCAAACCCGCCCCTCCGCGGGTGCCGCCACGGATTGGCTTGGCCTTGGGTGGCGGTGCGGCGCGAGGATTCGCGCACATCGGTGTCATCCAAGTGTTGGAGGAAGCCGGCATCAAGGTTGACCTGGTGGCCGGCACGTCGGCCGGTAGTCTGGTGGCGGCCCTCTATGCCTCGGGCATGAATGGCCGCGAGTTGGCCAGTCTGGCCGAGAACATGGACGAAGGGGCCATCACCGATTGGGCGTTTCCGACCCGTGGCCTGATCCGCGGTGAAGCCTTGGCGCGCTATGTGCGTGAGAAGACCGGCTCCCGCCAAATCGAGCAGATGAAGCTGCCGCTGGGCATCGTGGCCACCGATCTGTCCGATGGTTCGGGCGTGCTGTTCCAGCGGGGTGATGCCGGTGCGGCGGTGCGCGCCTCCAGCTCGGTGCCGGCGGTGTTCCAGCCGGTCAAGATTGGCACCCGTGAATATGTTGACGGCGGGCTGGTGGCGCCGGTGCCTGTGCGCTATGCCAAGCAGATGGGGGCTGAGCTGGTGATCGCGGTCGACATCAGCTCGCCGCCTGACGAGAAACCCGGTGGCGACGCGATCCGCATGCTCTTGCAGACCTTTTCCATCATGGGGCGCAGCATCAATAACTTCGAGCTGCGCGAGGCCGATGTGGTGTTGCGGCCCAAGCTGGACGGCATAGGCAGCGCTGACTTCGCAGCGCGCAAGCGCTCGGTGCAGGCCGGCCGCGACGTGGCCCAGCAGATGCTGGCGCAGATTCGCGCGCGCATCGAGAGCAAGACCCGTTGACGCCGGGCTGGCGGCTGGCATGATGGGCGCGATGAGCGCCACCAGCCCGCCACTGCCCAGCACGCCGATGTTTCCGCTGCAGTCGGTGCTGTTCCCCGACGGCTATCTGCAGCTGCAGATCTTTGAGCCGCGTTATTTGGACATGGTGGCGCGCTGCCACAAGGCCGGCTCACCATTCGGTGTGGTCAGCTTGCTGGAAGGGGCGGAGGTACGGCGCCTGGACCCGCAGGCCGAGGGCGGCTTTGTGCGCGAGCGTTTCAACCCGGTCGGCACCTTGGCGCATATCGAGTCGATGGAACGACCGCAGTCTGGGCTTTTGCACCTGCGCTGCCGAGGCGGCCAACGTTTTCGTTTGACCAGCAGCCACTGCCTGCCGCATGGCCTGTGGATGGGGGAGGGTGAGTTGCTGGTCGAAGATGCGGCGGTGGGTGTGCCGGCCGATCTGCAGCCGGCCGCAGAATTGCTGCGCACGCTGCTGCACAACTTAGAGCAGGGCGCGGCCGCCGCCGATCTACCCTTGCAGCCGCCATATCACTGGGCGGATTGCGGCTGGCTGTCGAACCGCTGGAGCGAGCTCTTGCCCTTGCGAGCCGAAGAGCGCCAGCGCCTGATGCAACTGGACAACCCATTGCTGCGCCTGGAGTTGGTGGCCGATCAACTGGATCGGCTACAAATTCGACCGGCTTGAACGGACAAAGCCCGGTGCATCGCTGCACCGGGCTTTGTTGAGTCTGCGGCTCAGGCCGGCGCTGCTGCGCCGGCTGGGCATCAGGCGGCGCGCTTGGCGCGGCTGCCGGTTTGCGAAGCCTTGACGGCCGTGTTGGTGGCGGCCTGGAAGTTGGCGGCGGCCACATCGGCGGCTTGCTTGCTGGCCTTTTGCACCGACTCAAACGCGGTGTTGGCGCTGGCAATGGCGGCCTTGACCATGGCCACGGCGTTCTCGGAACCGGCTGGTGCGCTCTTGGCGGCGGCATCGATCACGGCAGCAAAGTTGCTCTGCAGTTCGGCGATTTGAGCTTCGGCAGCCTTGGAGACTTCGGCGCCGGTGCTGTTGGCGATTTCTTGCAGGTGGCGGTTGTAAGAAGCGGCCTTTTCGGCGCTGGGTTGCAGCAGGGCCGACTGCAGGCTCAGCAGCTCTTGGGCGTCCTTCACCGACATCAGAGCCTGGGTCGACTCAACGGCTTCGCCGAGGGCGGTCTTGGCCACTTGCATATTCAGTTCAACCAGTTTTTCAACGCCTTCGAAGGCCTTGTTGGTCAGGCCGAACAGGGTCTCGACATTGGCTTTGTGGGCGGCGAAGAATTGTTCTGCGGTCAGCATGGTGAGCTCCTTGGGTGGGGCGTCTGCCCCAGGTTGATATCAATGAAATCAGTTCTTGCGGTGAATTGCTGCACTGCAACAAAATTGAGTATACGGGACTCCGCGGTCAATGCAAGGGAAATTTGTTGCGGTGCAGCATTTGTGCCCCGCATCGCCGTGCAGAATGCCCAAACGAAGCGCGACGCCGAGCCGTTTCGACCATGAAAAAGGCCCGCTGCGAACAGCGGGCCTGGGTACTGCGTCTGACAACCGTTCAAGGCGGTGGCTCTCGGCTCGGTCGGCCGATTAAGTCACTGCCTTGCGGCTTTTTTGCTTTTTGACCTTAGGCTGCTGCGCGCTTGGCGTTGCGGGCTGCGGTCTGCGTGGCCTTGACAGCGGAACTGGTGGCGGCTTCGAAGTTGGCTTCTGCCACTTCAACGGCTTGCTTGCTGGCCTTTTGCACCGACTCGATGGCGTTGTTGGCAGCGGCCACGGCCGTCTTCACAAACGCGACGGCGTTTTCGGTGCCGGCGGGGGCGTTCTTGGCGGCGCTTTCGACCACGGCCGAGAACTTGGCTTGCATGTCGGCGAATTGGGATTCGGCAACCTTGGCCACTTCGGCGTTGGTAGCGGTGGCGATGTCATACAGGTGGCGGCTGTAAGACGCGGCCTTCTCGGCGCTCGGTTGCAGCAGGGCCGATTGCAGGCTCAGCAACTCTTGTGCGTCCTTCACCGACAGAGCGGCTTGGGTCGATTCCATGGCTTCGCTCAAGGCGGTGCGGGCCACTTGCATATTCAGTTCGACGAGCTTTTCCACGCCTTCGAAAGCCTTGTTGGTCAGACCAAACAGCGTTTCGACATTGGCTTTGTGGGCGGCGATGATTTGTTCAGCGGTCAGCATGGCGGGGCACTCCTGATTCGGGCGCAAGCCCGTTTGTTGTCTGTTGAAAAACTTCAGCAGCAATGAATGTTGCACTGCAGCAAAACAAAGTATAGAGATGTCGGAAGTCTTTGCAAGTGATATTTGCTGCATTGCAACAAACTAGGGGGTGTGGTCAGCAAAGTCACCGTAATGCCTTCCGTGCACGCTCGTGCCGAGCTTGCTTGCGTCGCGTGACGCTGGGATGACAGACCTCCTTGCGCTAAAACGGCTACGCTGCGGCTGATGCAGGTTTTTCATTCCGACGCCCACAGCTTGGCGCTGCCGCCGGGCCACCCATTCCCGCAGTCCAAATACCGGCTGCTGCGCGAGCATTTCGAGGCCGAACCCGGTTTGCTGCGCCTGCAAGCCGCCGAGGCCGCCAGCGAGGCCGAGCTGGCGCTGGTTCACACCCCCGGCCATGTGGAGGCGGTGCTGTTGGGGCGCTTGAGTGCGGCGGCGCAGCGTGAGATAGGCTTCCCCTGGTCGCCGCAGATGGCCGAGCGCTCGCGCCGCTCGGTCGGCGCCAGCATCATGGCCGCGCGGGCCGCCCTGGCCGAGGGCGTGGCGGCGAATATGGCCGGGGGGACTCACCATGCCTATGCCGATCGGGGTTCGGGTTACTGTGTGTTCAATGATGTGGCGGTGGCGGCTCGGCTGATGCAGGCGGAGTGGCATGGTTCGCATCGGCAACTGTTGCGGGTGCTGGTGATCGACCTGGATGTGCACCAGGGCAACGGCACGGCCGCGATCTTTCGCGATGACCCGAGCGTGTTCACCTTCTCCATGCATGGGGAGAAGAATTTTCCGGCCCGCAAGGAGGCCAGTGATTTGGATGTGGCCCTGCCCGATGCTTGCGGGGATGAGGACTATTTGGCCGCGCTTAACGATGCCTTGGCCCGCATTTGGGCCTCGCAGGCCTCCACCATGCCGGGCCTGGTGTTTTATCTGGCCGGTGCCGACCCGCATGAAGGCGACCGACTGGGTCGATTGAAACTGAGCACAGCCGGCATGCTGGCCCGCGACCGCCTGGTGCTGCAGGCCCTGCGCGAGCGTCGCATCCCGGTGGCTTTGAGCATGGCCGGAGGCTATGGACGAGATCTCGCGACCACCGTGGCCTGCCAGGTCAACACCCTGAACGAGGCGGCGCACAGCTGGTTGTTGTGGCAGCAGCATCCGCATGCCACAGCGGTGAAAGAATGTGGCGCATGAGCGATGACGCGTCGGCATGTCGACATCAACATGGCCCCTAAATTTGACTGCACTGTAAGGACTGATGCTGTGAACCTTTTTGAGCAACCGAGCCCCGCGGCCAGCGCCGCCGTCGATGCCGCGATTGAAACCCGCCGGTCCATGCGGGCCTTTTTGCCCACGCCGGTGCCGCGTGAGCTGATCGAACAAATTCTGCGGGTCGCCGCCCGCGCGCCTTCGGGCACCAACACCCAGCCTTGGCAGGTGCATGTCTTGACCGGTGCGGCCAAGGAGCGGCTTTGCGATCGCATCATGGCCGCCTACCAAGACCCGGCCGAGTTGGCCACGCACAGTGAGGAGTACGCTTACTACCCGCGTGAATGGGCCTCGCCCTATATCGACAGGCGCCGCAAGGTCGGCTGGGATCTGTACGGGCTGTTGGGTCTGGCCAAGACCGACCGCGCCGGCATGGCCGCTCAACATGGCCGTAACTATCGCTTCTTCGACGCTCCGGTCGGCCTGATGTTCACGATCGACCGTGTCATGCAGCAGGGCAGTTGGCTGGACTACGGCATGTTCTTGCAAAACATCATGATCGCCGCGCGCGGCCATGGCCTGCACACCTGCCCGCAGGCGGCCTTCACCCAGTTTCATCGCCTGATTGCCGAAGAGCTGCAATTGGCGCCGACACAGATGCTGGTCTGCGGCATGGCGCTGGGTTATGCCGACCCAGATGCGGTGGAAAACGGCTTGCAGACCGAACGCGCTTCGGTCCAAGAGTTCGCGCGCTTCTTGGAGGACTGAGCCATGAGCGAGCGACTCTCCGTGCTGGTGGCGCGGCGTATCTTCCCGGACATCGTTGAGCGACTGCGGCAGCATTTTGAGGTGGAGGAACCGCTTGACGACGAGCCGCTGCCTCAGCCCGAGTTGATCCGCCGTCTGGCCGGCAAGGCCGGCTTGTTCGCGACCGGCACCGAGTTGATCGATGCCACCTTGTTGCAAGCCTGCCCCGACTTGCGCGCGGTCTGCCTGATGACGGTGGGTCACAACAATGTCGATCTGGCGGCCTGCGCGGCGCGCGGGGTCATCGTCACCAATACGCCCGACGTGCTGACCGAAACCACCGCTGATTTTGGTTTTGCCCTGCTGCTCGCCGCGGCCCGGCGTGTCACCGAGGCCGAGCACTACCTGCGCGCCGGTCGCTGGAAGCAGTGGAATATCGACCTCCTGGCCGGACCCGATGTGTACGGCAGCACCCTTGGTATCCTGGGCATGGGCCGCATCGGGCAGGCGATTGCTCGCCGCGCTGCGCTTGGCTTTGGCATGCGGGTGATTTATCACAACCGCAGCCGCTTAGCACCGGAGTTAGAGGCCCCGCTGGCGGCGCAATGGGTGGACAAGGCCGAGCTATTGCGGCGAGCCGACCATCTGATGCTGGTCGTGCCCTACACGCCGGCCGCTCATCATTTGATTGGCGCTGCCGAGTTGGCGCAGATGAAACCCACGGCCACCCTGGTCAATATCGCCCGAGGTGGTGTGGTGGACGACGCGGCCCTGGCCGCGGCCTTGGCCGCTGGCCAGTTGGCGGCCGCGGGGCTGGATGTTTTCGAGGGCGAGCCTCACTTGAACCCGGCCCTGCTGGCGCTCAGCAATGTGGTGCTCACCCCGCACATCGCCAGTGCCTCGATACCGACCCGGCGAGCCATGTGCAATCTAGCTGTCGACAACCTGATTGCGGCCTTGACCGGGGGTCAGGTCTTGACGCCTTTGAAGGTTTAAGCGCAGATCGGACCGCCGGGTGTCCGCTGACTAAGTTTGGTCTCCAGCGGCGCCTAAGCGCTGAGCAACCCCAGTGTTTGCTTGAACAGCCCCTCCGGGTCGATGCTGGTCTTGAGCGCTTGCAGCCTGGCCAGATTGCCGCCATAGAAGGCCTGCAGCGGGTTCGGCAGCAGCGTGTTCAGATAGTTTTGGTAGGCCCGGCCGCTGCTCCAGGGGCTCATCTTTTGACGCATGCCCTGGGCCCAGAGCTCGGCTTCTTCCAAGACGCTGGCCGGGCTGCCTGGAAATTGTTCGCAGTAGTACTGGGCGCTGAACTGAGCCTGCCGATGCACAAAGGCGCTGGCCTCTGGGGCGATACGGCCGATGGCGCCGCCCATCAGGTTCATGATGATGCTGCCACTGCGGCCGCTGCTGCGTCGCTCGTCCATGGCGGAGCGTAAAGCGGAGGCCATGGCCGCGGCGGCGTTGGCGTCCAGTGCCTTGTCAAAGAAGTCTGAACTGGCGGCCATGGCCACTCGGCCGAGTCGACCGGCCGGGTTCTGGCTGGGCAGATGGCAACTCGCCGGATCGGTGCCGGCGCAGTTACCCAGCAGCACCTCTTGGTAACTGCGTGCCTGCACGGATGGCGGCGTGAGTGGGTTGCGGCCGATGCGTGTCAGCAGCGCCTGCCAATGGGCTTGCAGCAAGGCCTCGCCGCCGCTACAAATGCCCCAGACTCGACAGCCGCCTTGCGGCGTCAGCAGCAGCTGTGACCAGATCGCGTCCGGCATGGTTTGCGGCCAGGCGCTCCAGGCGGCCAGCACCTCGGCCAGATCGGCCTGTTGGAAGTCGGCCGAGAACTGCGTCAAGGCCTGGGTGGCATGGGTTTGAAAGCTGAACTCGGTGACGATGCCGAAATTGCCGCCGCCACCGCCGCGCAGGGCCCAGAACAGTTCGCTGTTTTGCTGTTCGTTGCAGAGCAAGTCGCGCCCGTCGGCCGTCACCACGCGGGCCGCGCGCAACACATCGCAGCTCAGGCCGTAGGCGCGGTCCAGCACGCCGAATCCGCCGCCCTGCGTGATGCCGGCAATGCCCACGCTCAGGCAACTGCCCGAGGGGATGCAGCGTCCCTGCGCCAACAGGGCGGTGTAGACATCGGCCAGCGTGGCGCCGGCGCCCACCACCGCGAGTTCGCCCTGCAAACGTACGCTGTTGAGGGCGCCCACGTCGATGACCAGTCCGTTGCCGGTGGAGTTGCCGATATAGCTGTGGCCACCGCCGCGCGGGGCGAGCGGCAGCTTGAGGCGGCGCGCAAAGGCGAGGGCGGCTTGCACATCAGCGGCGTCGGCGCAGCGCAGCAGGGCCATGGGCCGCAGTCCGTCATAGCGGGCATTGGCGGGCAGACGCAGGCGCTCGTAATCGGCGTGGCCGGGGCGCACCAGCGCGCCCTTGAATTGCTGGGACAAGGCGGCCCATTCACTTTCGGTCGGCCCGCTGGGCGAGGGCGGCGTTGGTGGTGACGGAGGCGAGGGCGGAGGTGCCGGAGGGGGCGCAGGCTTGCTATTCCCCCCGCCACCGCCGCAGGCGACCAAACTCGCGGCCGCGCTGCCGATCAGGGCCCCGGCCGGAGCCAGGCGCAGAAATTCTCTTCGGTCCATACCCCGCAGCCTCCCTGGGCTAGTTGTTGAGCGCTTCGTTGTTATTGGTCTTGCTACCAGTCTAGTACCAATGTATGGAGTCGCTATCAGGGATAGCCTGGGCTGGGACCAAATGCCCTTGGCGCGGGTTGAGAACTTGCGCCTGTCGCCCGGCCGAAGCGAGCGGTGTCGGTGCTGCTGACACAATCGGCGCATGAGTCTTGTCGACGTGTTGATTCTTGCGGGCTTGGCCCTCGTGCTCGTGGCCCTGAGCCTGATCTTGCTGCGCCAGCGTGCTGCGGCTGGCGGGGAGGAGTCGGAAGCGCTGCTTGCGCAGCTGCGCCAGGCGAATGAGCGGCTCGAGCGCGAATTGCGCGATGAGATGAGCCGCAGCGCGGCGACCACCCGGCAGGAGTTGCAGCAAAGCCTGGCGCGCTTTCAGCAAGCGCTGGGGCAGGGCTTGCAAAGCAATAACCAATCGCAAACCTTGCAGGCGCTGGCCGCCCGTGAGGCGCAGGACGCCGCCGCGCAGCGCCAAACCCAGGCCTTGAGTGAGAGCCTGAAGGCCCTGGCCCAAACGGTGGAGCAGCGCCTGGGGCTGATTCAGCAGGGCAATGAGGCCAAGCTGGAACAAATGCGCGCCACCGTCGACGAGAAGCTGCACGCCACGCTGGAGCAGCGCTTGGGTGAGAGTTTCAAGCAGGTGGCCGAGCGGCTCGAGCAAGTGCACAAAGGCCTGGGCGAGATGCAAGGGCTGGCGCGGGATGTCGGCTCGCTCAGCCGGGTGCTGACGAATGTGAAGACCCGCGGCGTTTTTGGTGAGGTGCAATTGCTGGGCCTGTTGGAGCAGGTCTTCACGGCCGAGCAATTCGCCGCCAATGTGGCCACCATTCCCGGCAGCGCCGAGCGGGTGGAGTTCGCCATCAAGCTGCCGGGCCAGCGCAGTGATGGGGCGGCGCTGTGGTTGCCCATCGATGCCAAATTCCCGCGAGAGGACTATGAACGTCTGCTGGACGCCCAGGAGCGCGCCGATGCGCCGGCCGCGGAAAGCGCCGCCAAAGCCATCGAGGCCCGCTTGCGTTTAGAGGCTCGCTCGATCCGCGAAAAATACGTGGCCCCGCCGCACACCACCGATTTCGGCATTCTGTTCCTGCCCACCGAAGGCCTTTACGCCGAGGCGCTGCGCCGGCCGGGCTTGCTGGAAGCCTTGCAGCGTGAGCACAAGGTCATGCTGGTCGGCCCGACCACTTTGTTGGCCACGCTGACCAGCTTGCAGATGGGTTTTCGGACGCTGGCCCTGGAAAAGCGCTCGGCCGAGGTCTGGGAGGTGTTGGGCGCGGTCAAAACCGAGTTTGGCAAATTTGGCGAGGTCTTGGCCAAGACGAAGAAAAAACTCGATGAAGCGAGTGCCTCGATCGACGCCGCCGAGACCCGCACCCGCGTGATGGCGCGCAAACTGAAGGGCGTGGAGGCGCTGCCCGAACCGGCCGCGCAAGGCCTGCTGGCGCTGGGGAACGGTGCGGAGAATGAGGATATCGACCCCGCCGCAAAAGATGTTGGGGGCGAGGCTTGACTGAGCCGGCTGCGGCCGACGCCGTGGGCCGCAGCGGCGCCGCCAGCCCGGCCCAGTTGCGGCGAGCCTTCCCTTTCTTGATCGCCACCACGGTGTCGGTGCATGCCTGCATGTCGGTGACGCGGGTGTCGGCCAGTCTTTGGGTGTTGCGCGAAGGTTATGGGGAGTGGACGGTCGGCGTCTTGTTAAGCCTGTTCGCGATAGCGCCAATGTTGATGGCCATGTGGGCGGGCCGATTGGCGGACCGGCACGGCATGCATCGACCGGTCGGCATCGCGGTGCTGATGGGACTGTTCGGCGCGCTGGTGGCCCTGGCGGGCCAGGGCTTGTGGAGCATCGGCCTGAGTTGTTTGTTGTCGGGTGGTGCGCTCAGTGTGGCGGCGGTGGCGGTGCAGCGTGAGGCCGGCATGATGGCCGCGGAGCCGTCCGAGTTGAAACGCATTTTCGGCTGGCTGGCGCTTGGCCCGGCCTTGTCCAATGCGCTGGCGCCCTTGGCGGCGGGTGTCCTGATCGACCACATCGGTTTTCGTGCCGCCTTTGGCCTGGCGGTCGCCTTGCCCCTGCTGGCCTGGGCTTGCGCGCAGCAGATCCCTCGCCATCGGCCGCGGCAACAAAGTGCCGCCGCCCGTGCGCGCCCCGCCTGGGATCTGCTGAAGAGCCCGGCGCTGCGCCATTTGCTGCTGCTGAACGTGGTGCTGGCCGCGGCTTGGGACGCGCACAGCTTTGTCGTGCCGGTGGTCGGCCATGCCAAGGGCCTGAGCGCGTCTGCGGTGGGCTTGGTGTTGGCTTCGTTTGCGGTGGCCGCCACGGTGGTGCGGCTGGCCATCATCCGCTGGGCCGAGCGCCTGGACGAGTTGACGGCCTTGCGGGCAGCGATGTGGCTGGCGACCCTGGTCCTGCTGATCTACACCTATCTGCCCGGCACGGCGGGCTTGATGCTGGGCTCTGCCTTGCTGGGCCTGGCCTTGGGCGCGGTACAGCCGATGGTGATGGCGATGCTGCATCAGGTCACGCCGGCAGATCGCCACGGCCAAGCGCTCGGTATTCGCATGACGGCCACCAATGGCGCCACGGTGGCCATGCCGGTGAGCTTCGGCCTGTTGGCGAGCGCCTCCTCGCTGGCCGCGCCGCTGTGGCTGATGGCGGGGCTGTTGTTCTTGTCGCAAGCGTCGGCGCGCGCACTCGGACGCTCCAGGGCGGAGGGCGCTGGGGCGGAGGCCCCGCCTCTGTCTTAGGTGCTTGCCTCTGTGCCCGAACATGGCACAGTGAGGGCGGTTTTCGGCTGCGCCGTCGGCGCGGACCCGGACCAGCCTCGAAGGAGATGCCGTGGCAGCAGGAATTTTCATCAGTTACCGACGCGACGACTCGCGCCATGTGGCCGGTCGTCTGGCTGAAGATTTGGCGCAGTCTTTCGGGGCCGACAGCATTTTTCGGGACATCGAAGGCATCAGCCTGGGGCTCGACTTCACCCAGTCGCTCGACAGCGCCCTGGCGTCTTGTTCGGTGATGCTTGTCTTGATCGGCCCGAACTGGCTGACGATCCAAAACGCCAAGGGTCAGCGGCGTCTGGATCAGCCGGACGATTGGATCCGGCAAGAGATCGCCACCGCCTTGCGCCGCGATGTGCGGGTGGTGCCGGTGTTGATCGAGGGCACGAGCCTGCCCGAAGCGAGCGATCTGCCCGAAGACCTGAGGCCCTTGGTGCGACGCCAATGCATGGACTTGGCGGATGCGCGCTGGCGTGGCGATCTGCAGCGCCTGGTCGAAACCTTGGCGCGCGTGCCAGGTTTGAAGTTGAAGGGTGCTGAGGAAAAAAGCGCCACGCCGCCGCTGAAGGCCGAACCGCCCAAAGGGAGCCGCAAGCAGTTGTGGCTGGGCATCGGCTTGGGGGTGTTTGGGCTCATCGTGCTGAGCCTGCTGGTGGAGGGCAACAAGCCGACCGCGGAGTCCTCGCCGCAAGGCGGCACGCAGGCCGAGGCGCAGACGCAGCCCTCGACTCAACCGGAGCGGACCGCTCAGTCCCAGGTGCCGGTCGCCCCCGCGGCCCCTTCGATTCCAAATTTGGCCGGCATGTGGCGCACACTCAGTGGCGAGATCTATCAGTTGCAGCAAAGTGGCCGCCAGATCCAGCTGAGTGCCGAAGTCAACGGCCAGACCGTGGGTGGTGGCCGCGGCGAACTTGACGGCACCCTCTTGCGTGTGGCCATGACCTTCCAGGTCGTGGGCCAAGGCCCCTTGTCGGCCAATTGCAATATGCAACTCGCCGCCGACCATGCCAGCATGGTGGGGCAGTGCTTGGGCCCGAATGGCCCATTTGCCGCGCAATTGTTTCGTTAGCGGTGAGACTGGGCTCGTTGCTTACAACAGCCAATTCTCGTCGCCGCATGGGGCGCTTGATAAATCCGCGAAAATCGCGGATCTCTGACATCACTTCAAAAGAAGAAAGCCCCCGCCATGAGCGAAGTAGCAAGCACCGCAGACCGCCCCGCCATCCCGGATCGCCTCTCCATCGATCCGCGCAGCCCCTTCCATGACACCGCGGTGTTCGAGCATGAAATCGGTATCCGCTTCAATGAAGTGGAGCGTTTTGATGTGGCCGAATATTGCATCAGCGAAGGCTGGGTCAAGGTCCCCGCCGGCAAGGCCAAGGACCGCAAGGGCAACCCGATGATGCTCAAGCTCAAGGGCCGGGTGGAGGCCTTCTACCGCTGATTTTTTGCTGAGTTAGCTCAGCGCGGCTGCGCCATCCGCAGCCGCCGCGCGGCGTCCTCGTCGCGCGCATCGTCGATCTCGCGCATCACACCCCGCAGGTCCACCGGCCGCGCCTTGTGCACAAAGCGGCCGGTCAGGGGGGCCTCTGGCGTCAACGCGCCGCGCTCAAACAGCGCCCAGATTTCATGGCCGTAGTCGCTCTGCAGCAAGTCAGGAGCGAATTGGCCGAAGAAGTTGCGCAGGTTCTCCACATCGCGCAGCAGCATCCGTTTGGCGTGGTTGTTGCCCGCCGCGTCCACCGCCTGGGGCAGGTCAATGATGACCGGCCCGTCGGCGGCCAAGAGGATGTTGAACTCCGACAAGTCGCCGTGCACGATGCCGGCGCACAGCATGCGCACCACCTCGCGCACCAGGGTGGCGTGGTGTTGGCGTGCGGTTTCGGGCTTGAACTGCACATTGTTCAGGCGCGGCGCGGCCGTGCCATCGGCGTCCACCACCAACTCCATCAAGAGCACGCCCTCGAAGAAGTTGAAAGGCTTGGGCACCCGCACGCCAGCCGCCGCTAGGCGGTAGAGCGCATCGACTTCGGCGCTCTGCCAGGCTTCTTCTTGCTTTTCGCGGCCGAACTTGCTGCCCTTGGCCATCGCGCGGGCCTCGCGGCTGTTCTTGACCTTGCGGTTCTCGGTGTAGTCCACCGCCTGCCGGAAGCTGCGCTGAGTAGCTTCTTTGTAGACCTTGGCGCAGCGGGTCTCAAGGCCGGACTGAACCACAAAGACTTGCGCCTCTTTGCCGCTCATCAGCTGGCGGGAAACGGCGTCGATCAAGCCTTCTTCAAGCAGGGATTGCAGGCGTTTGGGTGTTTTCATAGCGCCGCTATTGTCGGCGCAAGCTTGAAGAAAAAAGTGTCCGCTGCAAAGGCCAGTTAAAGAAGGCCTCAAAATGCCCGCCATGCAGGCCTGTGTGTGCTGCGCTCGATTTCGTTCCTGGAGCTTGCATCGCTATGTTGCGTCGTCCTTTTCGTCTTTCTTGCCTGAGCGTGTTGTTGGCTTTGGCCTTGGGTTCCGTCCAAGCCAAACCGGTTGAGCCCAAAGAGCGTGGCCCGGTGGCCGCCGCCAAACTGGCTCCCGCGGCGGCGCAGCCTGCGCCAGCGCAGTGGGTGCGCGAACTTGGTGGCATCGAGGAATACCGCTTGGCCAATGGCCTGCAGATCCTGCTTTTCCTCGATGAGGCACAGAGCACGACCACGGTGAATATCACCTACCGGGTCGGCAGCCGGCACGAGTCGCAGGGCGAATACGGCATGGCCCATTTGTTGGAGCATCTGGTCTTCAAGGGCACGCCCAGCAACCGGGACATTCCCGGTTCGTTTGCCGCCAAGGGCATTCGATACAACGGCACCACCACCACTGACAGAACCAATTACTTCAGCAGCTTCAACGCCAGCCCCGAAACCTTGGATTTCGCGCTGGCGCTGGAGGCTGACCGTATGGTCAACAGCTTCATCGCCAAGTCCGATCTGGACAAGGAAATGAGCGTGGTGCGCAATGAGTTTGAGCGCGGCGAGAACGAGCCGTTTCAGGTTTTGTTCAAGCGCGTTCAGTCGGTGGCCTATGACTGGCACCCCTATGGCAACGCCACCATCGGTCCCAAGAGCGATATCGAGAACGTGCCGATCGAGCGGCTGCAGGCTTTTTACAAACGCTACTACCGCCCCGACAACGCCACCTTGCTGGTGGCCGGCCGCTTTGACAAGGCGGCCACGCTGGCTTTGATTGCCCGTCACTACGGCGGCTTGAAGAACCCTTCCGAGGCATTGCCGCAGACCTACACGCAAGAGCCGGCGCAGGACGGCGAGCGGACCGTGGTGGTGCGGCGCGTGGGCGGTCAACCGGCGCTGCTGGCTCACTACCATGTGCCGGCGATTGCGCATGCCGATTCGGCGCCGCTGCTGGTGCTGAGCCTGCTGATGTCGATGCCGCCAAGTGGCCAGTTGTACAAGGAGCTGGTCGAGACCAAGATCGCCTTGCATGCTGGCTTGGGCGGGCTCGGCGGTCAGTCGCCGGGCGGCATCACGGCCTTGGCCATTCCTCCGGCGCAGGCCGATGCCGACAAGGTCGAGAAGCTGTTGCTGGACCTGGTCGAGGGGCGCGCCGGCAAGCCTTTTGAGGAGGCCGAGTTGCAGCGCGTACGCGATGTGGCCCTGAACTCCTACCGGGAGCAGATGAAAAACCCGGAAGGGCTGATTCAGCAGATTTCCAATTTGCTCGGTGCCGGTGATTGGCGCTTGTTGTTCCAGTTGATGGAGGATCTGCCGCGCGTCACCCTGGCCGATGTCGAGCGGGTGCGCAAGGCTTATCTGCAGCCGGCCAACCGCACCCTGGGCCGCTATGTGCCGGCCGAAGCGGTGACGCGTGTTGAGGTCCCGGCGACTCCGGCACTCGATGAACGCCTGGCCAGCTTGAAAGGGCCGCCCAAGGTCGAGGAAGGCGAGCGCTTCGACCCGACGCCGCAACTCTTGCAAGAGCGCACTGTGCGCAAAACTCTGCCCAGCGGCATCGCCTTGCAGACCCTGAACAAGCGCACCCGCGGCAATGCGGTGCAGTTGCAGATGCAGCTGCGTTGGGGTGAGCGAGACGCCACTTTTGCGCGCCGTGGCACCGGCTGGGTCGGCGAATTGATGATGGAGGGCAGCACCAGCCTGAGCAAGCAGGCCTTGCAAGATGCCTTGATCCGACTGAAGGCCGGCTTGTCCATCGCCAGCGGCGACCAAGGTGCGACGCTGCATATTCAAGCCGAGCGGGACAGTTTGCTGGAGGTGTTGAAGCTCGCGGCAACGCTGATGCAGCAGCCGCTGTTGCCGGAGGAGGCCTTTCAGCGCGACAAGCAGGCCAAGCTTTCCGGCCTGCAGTCCTCTCGGCAGGATCTGGGCGTCTTGATGAGCGAGGCCACCCGCGCGCACACCAACAAGGCCCGCGGTCTCAGCCTGGGTCAGCCGGACTATGTGATGAGTTTGGATGAGCGCCTGGCGCATCTGCAGTCGGTTCAATTGGCGGATGTGCGCAGCTTCTATGCCGACTACTGGTCAGCCAATGAAGCGCAGGTCGCGGTGGTGGGCGCGCTGCCTGAGGGCTTGGACGCGGCGCTGGAGACCTTGTTCGGCTCCTGGAAGAAGCCCGCCGCGCCGCGTTTCAAGCGCCAGCTGCAAGACTTTGTCGCCGTGCCCGCGGCGCGTTTTGATGTCGTCGCCAAGGACAAGGCGAATGCCGTGTTGGCGATGGCGCAGTCCTTCAAGCTCAGCGAGGCCGATGCCGACTTTGTGCCCTTGATGCTGGCCACCCATGTGTTCGGCGGTGGCGGCATGGAGAGCCGCTTGTCGACCCGTGTGCGTCAACAAGCCGGACTGAGCTATGGGGTCGGCGCGCAGTTGTCGGTGCCCTATTGGGGTGATGATGCCGGCCTGTCGATCGGTGGCAGCTTTGCGCCACAGAACCGCGAGGCGGTGCTGGCCCTGGTGCAAGACGAGTTGCTTAGGATGGAGGAGGGCGGCATCAGCGAAGCCGAATTGGTCCGCGCCAAGAAGGACATTGCCGAGACCCGGCTGCAGTCTCGCGCCAGCGAGGCGCAGTTGGCCGGCACGCTCAATCTGCTTGCCGACCGGAGCAAAGACTGGACCTATGTCGCCGGTCGCGACGCCGCCATTCAGGCCGCCACGCTGGCGCAGGTCAATGCCGCGTGGAAGCGCCATGTGCGGCGCGATGGTTTTGTCATTTCGGCAGCCGGGGACTTCAAAGACAAGCCCTGATGCGGCTCAGATGAGGGCACAAAAAAACCGGCCTTGGCCGGTTTTTCTTTGGGTCGGTCGCTTCGCTCAGTGCTCAGCTCATGCCCTGGTGCCGCAGCAGCGCATCGATTTGCGGCTCGCGGCCGCGGAAGGCCTTGAAGCTCTCAATCGCCGGGCGTGAGCCGCCCACTTCCAGCACGTTTTGCAAATAACGCTGGCCGGTGGCGGCATTGAACACGCCTTCCACCTCGAAGGCGCTCCAGGCATCGGCGCTCAGCAGCTCGGCCCATTTGTAGCTGTAGTAGCCGGCCGAGTAGCCGCCCGCAAAGATGTGCGAGAAGCTGTGCTGGCTGCGGTTGAAGACTGGGGAGGGGATCACCGCCACTTCCGCCCGCACCTCGTCCAGCAGGGCTTGCACTGCGGCTTCCGAGCCCGGCTCGGCATGCAAGCGCATATCGAACAGGGCGAACTCGATCTGACGCAAGGTCTGCAGGCCGCTTTGGAAGTTCTTGGCGGCGGTCATCTTGTCGAACAGCTCGCGCGGCAGTGCTTCGCCGCTGTCCACATGGGCGGTGAGTTGCTGCAGCACCTCCCATTCCCAGCAGAAGTTCTCCATGAACTGACTCGGTAGTTCGACGGCATCCCATTCCACGCCCGAGATGCCGGAGACGCCCAGCTCGTCCACCTGGGTCAGCAGATGGTGCAGACCGTGGCCGAACTCATGGAAGAGCGTGGTCACGTCGTCATGGCTCAGCAGCGCTGGCTTGTCTCCCACGGGTGAAGAGAAGTTGCAGACCAGCTGAGCCACCGGCGTTTGTTGTGCACCTTCGGGTCGGGCCCAGCGGCTGCGCACCTCGTCCATCCAGGCGCCGGGGCGCTTGCCGGGGCGGGCATAGAGGTCCAGGTAGAACTGGCCGACCAGCTTGCCGCCACGTTCCAAACGGTAGAACTTGACGGACTCGTGCCAGACCTCGGCCGCTTGCTCGCTGATCTTGACGTTGAAGAGGCGCTCGATGATGTCGAACAAACCAGCCAGCACGCGCGGCACAGTGAAGTACTGGCGCACCGCTTGGTCGCTGAAGGCGTAGCGGGCTTCTTTGAGCTTCTCGGAGGCGTAGGCGTTGTCCCAGACCTGCAGGTCGCTCAGGCCCAACTCCTTGGCGGCGAACTCGCGCAGCTCGGCCAGGTCTTTCTCGGCGAAGGGGCGTGCGCGGCGGTTCAGGTCGCGCAAGAACTCCAGCACCTGAGCCGGCGAGTCGGCCATTTTGGGCACCAGCGAAGCTTCGGCGTAATTGGCAAAGCCCAGGATGGCCGCCTCTTCTTGGCGCAGCTTCAAGAGCTCTTCGATGATGGCCGTGTTGTCCTGCTCCGGCTTGCCGGCCAAGTCGCTAGCGCGGGTTACATAGGCGGTGTAGAGCCGCTCGCGCAGGGCGCGGTCTTCGCCGTACTGCATCACCGGCAAGTAGCTGGGGAAGTGCAGCGTGAGTTTGTAGCCTTCGTCTTTGCCATCGGCCTGGGCGGCGCTGCGAGCGGCCTGCTTGGCGTCGTCCGGCACGCCGCTCATCTCAGCCTCGCTGGCGTAGTAGGCGAAGCCATCGGTGGCGTCCAAGACATGTTCAGAGAACTGCTGGCCCAGCTCGGCGGCGCGCTCCTGGATGGCGGCAAAGCGTTCCTTGGCCTCGCCCTGCAACTCGGCACCCGAGAGCACAAAGTCGCGCAGCCAGTTCTTCAAGGCTTGTTGGCGCGCCGGGCTCAGGCTGGCGGCACTCGGTGCCGAGGCAATCGCCTTGTACTTGGCGTAGAGCTTCTCGTCGGCACCCAAGGCGGTGAAGAACTCGGTGACCGGCGGCAGCATGGCGTTGTAAGCCTCGCGCAGCTCGGGCGTATTGGCCACGGCATTCAAGTGGCCGACAGAGCCCCAGGCAGCGCCGAAGCGTTCGGTGGCCACGCCCAGGGTGGCGGACAAATAGTCGTAGTCGGCCGGTGTGGCCGGGTCCGTCGCCTCAGCCAAAGCGGCACGAGACTCTTCCAGCAAGGCCTCAATGGCCGGCTGAATATGCTCGGGGCGAATTTGTGCAAAAGCCGGCAGGGCGGCGGTGCTGAGCAAGGGGTTCATAGTGCTTCTCCAGGCCTCTCGGGCTCGGCCTCTTGAGGGAAGGCGCGCAGCGCCTTCGGGGGTTTAAAGGCTGGCAGCAGCGCGCTCGGCCGACTCGATGGTGTTGACCAGCAGCATGGTGATGGTCATCGGGCCCACGCCGCCAGGCACCGGGGTGATCCAGCCGGCCACGTTTTTCACGCCGTCAAAGTCCACATCGCCGCAGAGCTTGCCTTCCTCATTGCGGTTGATGCCCACGTCGATGACCACGGCGCCGGGCTTGACCATCTCTGCGGTCAAGACATTGCGGCGGCCCACAGCGGCCACCACCACATCGGCTTGACGGGTGTGATAGCCGATGTCCGGCGTGCCGCTGTGGCAAATCGTGACGGTCGCATTGGCCTGCAACAGCAGCAAGGCCATGGGCTTGCCGACGGTGTTGGAACGGCCGATCACCACTGCATGCTTGCCGCGCAAGTCGTAGCCGGTGCTTTCGATTAGCTTCATGCAGCCATAAGGGGTGCAGGGACGAAAGCCCGGCAACTGGGTCATCAACTCGCCGGCACTCAGCGTTGAGTAGCCATCCACATCCTTGGCGGTGGCGATTGCTTCGATGACCTTGTGCGGATCGATGTGCTTGGGCAGCGGCATTTGAACCAAGATGCCGTGGATGCTCGGGTCTTTGTTCAATGCGTCGATGCGGGCCAGCAGTTCGGCCTCGCTCATGGTGGCTTCGTACTTCTCCAGCACCGAGTGCAGACCGGCATCGCCGCAGGCCTTGACCTTGTTGCGCACATAGACATGGCTGGCCGGGTCTTCGCCCACCAAGATGACGGCCAGACCGGGCTTCATGCCTTTGGCGGTGAGGGCGGCGGCGCGCTGGGCCACTTCGGCGCGCAGTTGTTGAGACAAGGCGACGCCATCAATCAGTTTTGCTGTCATGTCAAAGGACTCCAAGGGTCAGGTTTAAGCCTTGCGGCGTAGGCTCATATCGCACTGCGATGTGATGCCGGAGCCACAAGGCGACGCCGTCAATCAGTTTTGCAGTCATGTCAGTGAACGCTAGGTACAGGCTAGGGAGGGATTCTAGAAACGCAAAAGGCCGCTGAGCGATCAGCGGCCTTGTTCAAGCGCGCAAAAATGCGGCTCGGAGGTGGATCAGTGTGTACTCTATGGCGAAGGCTCAGGCCTTGGCGGGCGCCGAAGCGCCCAGGGCAATCTTCAACAGGTCGGCCACGGTGTTGGCGTTCAGCTTTTCCATGATGTTGGCGCGGTGCGCTTCCACGGTCTTGATGCTGATGCCCAGGTCGTCGGCGATCTGCTTGTTCAAGCGACCGGCGACGATGCGCTCCAGCACTTGCGATTCGCGCGTGGTCAGGCGCTGCAGCAAGGCGTCGCGGCTGGCGGCTTCTTGGTGGGTGGAGAAGGCGTTGCGGGCTTGGTCCAGCATGCGCTCGACCAGGGACACCAACTCGTCTTCCTTGAAGGGCTTTTCGATGAAGTCCATCGCGCCCTTCTTCATCGTGTTGACAGCCATCGGCACGTCGCCGTGACCGGTGATGAAGACCACGGGCAGCGGGCTCTTGCGTTCCAGCAGGCGGTCTTGCAACTCCAGGCCGCTCATGCCTTCCATGCGGATGTCGGCAATCAGGCAGGCGACTTCACGGGGGTCGTAACGGCTCAGGAAAGATTCGGCGGAATCAAAGCACTTGACCCGGTAGTCCTTGCCCTCCAGCAGCCATTGCAAGGAATCACGCACGGCCTCGTCATCATCGACAACGTAGACATTACCCTTCTTCGGAATCAGACTCATGGTGTCGCAGTTTGGTTTACAGCAGGCCCGGAGGCCGTATTGTTTTGGATTGTCAGACCGGGCGTCTCGGTTCGGGAGATATCTACTGGGATGCTGAAGGCGAACCTACAGCCCACAATAGCCGTCCCATTGTATAAGTTCTCGGCCCTGATTCGACCCTGATGGGACTCCACAATAGACCGGCATAACCCTAAGCCGATGCCCATGCCATCGGCCTTGGTGGAGAAGAAGGCTTCGTACATGCGGGCGATCACTTCTTCCGGCATGCCGGGACCCATATCGGTGACCGAGAAGTCGATGTGGCCGCCCAACTCCGGCGTGTGTTTGGGCACAACGCGCAACTCAATATGCCGACGCGAAGCCGGCAGGCCGGCGTTGTCGATGGCCTCCGCCGCGTTCTTCAGCAGATTCATCAAGACCTGTTCGATCAGGATCGGATCTACCAGCAACTGTGGAAGCCGCTGGGCCACATAGGTGTGGATGGCCACATTGCGGCGCCGCAGCTCGATGCCGGCCAACTCGACTGCGTCCTCCACGATGTCGCTGGCCTGCGCCGCTTCGCGCTTCGGTTCGCTGCGCTTCACGAAGTTGCGGATGCGGTGAATGATCTGGCCGGCGCGCTGCGCTTGCTTGGCGGTTTTTTCTAGCGCGGCGAGCAGATCGTCTTTCTGGATGGCGTCATTGCGCACCCGCGAGACCATGCCGTTGCAGTAGTTGGTGATGGCGGTGAGCGGCTGGTTCAGCTCATGCGCCACGCTGGAGGCCATCTCGCCCATGGTCATCAAGCGGCTGGTCATCTGCGCACGCTCGGCCTGCAAGGCGGCCTGCGCCTCGGCATGGCGGCGGGTCGTGATGTCGGTGGCGATCAGCATTTGCGCCAGGCGGCCATCGGTCCACTGCAGATAGCGGGCGCGCACGTCGAACCACATCTCCAGCGACTCCACATAGACCTCGCGCGGGTCGGAGCCCGACTCGGTCAAGGCCTGCGTGGGCAGGCCTGAGTAGTCGTCGACGTCTTCTTCCACCTCGGTCTCGGCGCTGCGCGCCAGCTGGCTGCCGGACAGCAGTGCGTGCCCGGCTGGATCGGCGCCGAACCAAAGCCGGTAGCTGCGGTTAGCGAACAGCAGCTCGCCTTGCTGCACCGACAGCACCGACACGGCAGCATCCAGGCCTTCCAGCACCGTGGTGAAGCGCTCATGCGAGGCCGAGAGTTGGTCGCGCACCCGCTTGGCCTCGGTAATGTTGGTCATCGAGGTCATCCAGCCGGTCTGCTTGCCCTTGGTGTCCACCAGCGGCGAGATGTAGACGCGGCCATCAAAGGTGGTGCCGTCCTTGCGCAGGATCTTCACCTCCACGCCGCCGGCCGGGCTGCGGCCCTGCAGTTCCTGTTGCAGCAAACGGGCGTTCTCCTCGATGCGGTCCGGTGGCCAGAAGGGGAAGGGCGGCTTGCGGCCGATCATCTCGGCCTCGGAGAATCCGGTCATGGCACAAAACGCTGGGTTGACGTAGGAGATGCGCGACTCCATGTCCATGGCCCGCATGCCGGTCAGCATCGAGTTTTCCATCGCGCGCCGGAAGTTGGTCTCCGAGGTCAGCGCGGTCTGAATCTGCAGGCGGCGGCGCATGTGCTTCCAGGTGCCTAGGAGCATCCAAACCGTCAGCGTCGACAGCGACACCACCATCCAGAACAAGGTGTTGCTGATCAAGCCGATCGAGGTACGGTAACCCTCGCCGCGCAAAACCAGGCCGTTCATCGCTGGCGCAACCGGGACCTCATAAAAGATCGAGGCCCGCTTGGTCTTGCGACCCGGCATTTGGGTGACCGTGCTGGCCAGCACCTGATCGTTTGGGTTCACGATCGCCACCACATGGCGCGCCGTCACCTCGGAGCGCACGTAATAGCGCAACAAGGCCTCGACCGAGTATTCCGCGATCAAGACGCCGGAGAAGCCGGTGCGGTCGATCAGCGGTACCTGCACCTGGAATACGGTGGCCGAGTTGTAATCGTTGAAGGCCGACGAGTAGGTGGGTTGGCGGCGCTCCTTGGCGGCCAGAAAGGCCAGCTCGGGCGGGCTCGACTGATTGGCGATCGGCATCGACGGGTCGTTGCCGTCGGTTTGCATCAAGGCTTCGTCTTGAAAGCCTGCGCCGCTGATGCTGGCGCGGGTCTCGCGGCGGTTGTTGATCCAGCTGATATGGGTGATCTCGGGCCGTTCGCGCGCGAAGCTCTTGGCCTGGGCGCTGAACTCATGCGTGTCGACCGCGCGCGTGACGATCTCGCGCGCAATCCGCATCAGCTGCTCCTGGTTCTCGATCAGGCGCAGGCGGATCTGTTGCTGGGCGATCTCGGTGTCGCGCTTGACCGCTTCGTCTTCGCGCTCGTTCTCTTCGTTCCGCAGGTACCAGAAGGCCAGGATGATGGCGGTCAAGAACAAGAGCACCGAGATCAGCGGGCCCAACGTGGCAAAGCGATCCTGACGGGCCGGTGATTGGCGGCGCCACCAGCCGGTGGCCAGGCGCTGGGTGGGCAGGAGCAGACGCCGCAAGGCGTTTTTGAGATCGAAAGCATTCGGCATGGGCTTGATTATCCGGGTGTCCGCGCCAAGCCCGGCTCAAGTCCAATTTTGATAAATTTCACAATACAAAATGATCTCGCACAATTTGAGAGTGCGCAAAACTTGTGAGACACTCGCGCAAACGCATTTCGACGTGAACCTCTAAACCATTGGGGTGGTGCTGCTCGCAAATTCTTGGGTGGCCTGCCTGATTCAACTCAATTGGAGACAAGCAAGATGTCCGCACAGCCTCAGTCCTTTCTAGGCGCCGCCGCCAATGACACCGACGCCTTGGAGACCAAGGAATGGCTGGACGCGCTGTCCGCCGTCATCGGCGAGGAGGGCGGTGAGCGTGCGCATTTCTTGCTCAACCAACTGATCGACCATGCGCGCCAGGCCGGCATCGACGTGCCCTTCTCGGCCACCACGCCCTATGTGAACACCATTCCTGCCGACCAGGAAGCGCGCTGCTTGGGCAATATCGAGATCGAAAAGCGTTTGCGCGCCTATATGCGCTGGAACGCCATGGCCATGGTCGTGCGCGCCAACCGTCTGAACCCGGCCGATGGCGGCGACCTGGGCGGCCACATCGGCTCCTTCGCCTCGCTGGCCTCGATGCTGGGCGCTGGCTTCAATCATTTCTGGCACGCCGAGAGCGAGAACCACGGCGGCGACCTGCTCTACATCCAGGGCCACAGCGCCCCCGGTGTCTACGCTCGCGCCTTCCTGGAAGGCCGCCTGAGCGAAGAGCAGCTCGACAGCTTCCGCCAGGAAGTGGATGGCAAGGGCTTGTCCAGCTATCCGCACCCCAAGCTGATGCCCGAGTTCTGGCAGTTCCCGACCGTGTCGATGGGCCTCGGCCCCTTGATGGCGATCTACCAGGCGCGCTTCCTGAAGTATCTGCATGCCCGTGGCATTGCCGACACCGCCAACCGCAAGGTCTGGGCCTTTATGGGCGATGGCGAGATGGACGAGCCGGAATCGCTGGGCGCCATCGGTCTGGCCGCTCGCGAAGGCCTGAACAATCTGGTCTTCGTCATCAACTGCAATCTGCAGCGCCTGGACGGCCCGGTGCGCGGCAACGGCAAGATCATCCAGGAGCTCGAAGGTGAGTTCCGCGGCAGCGGCTGGAAGGTCATCAAGCTGATCTGGGGCAAGGGCTGGGACGAGTTGCTGGCGCGCGACAAGAGCGGCAAGCTCAAGCAGTTGATGATGGAAACCGTCGACGGTGACTACCAGGCCATGAAGGCCAATGACGGCGCCTATGTGCGCAAGCATTTCTTCGGCAAGTACCCCGAGACCGCCAAGCTGGTTGAGCACATGAGCGACGAAGAGATCTTTGATCTGCGTCGCGGTGGCCACCAGCCCGAGAAGGTCTTCGCGGCCTTCCATGCGGCGCATAACAACGAATCTAAGCAGCCCACCTTGCTGCTGGTCAAGACCGTCAAGGGCTATGGCATGGGCAAGGCCGGTGAGGGCAAGAACACCGTCCACCAGACCAAGAAGCTGACCGACGAAGACATCAAGTACATCCGCGATCGTTTCGGCATCCCCATCCCCGACAGCGAGTTACCCAAGCTGCCTTACTACAAGCCGGCCGACGACACGCCCGAAATGCGCTATCTGCACGAGCGCCGCCAGGCCCTGGGTGGCTATCTGCCGCAGCGCCGCGTCAAGGCCGAAGAGAGCTTCACCGTGCCTGCGCTGGAGACTTTCAAGGCTGTGCTGGAGCCCACCGCCGAAGGCCGTGAAATCTCCACCACCCAAGCCTATGTGCGCTTCCTGACCCAGTTGCTGCGCGACAAGGATCTGGGTCCGCGCGTCGTGCCCATCCTGGTCGACGAGGCCCGCACCTTCGGTATGGAAGGCCTGTTCCGCCAGATCGGCATCTACAACCCCGCAGGTCAGAACTACACCCCTGTCGACAAAGACCAGGTGATGTACTACCGCGAGGCCAAGGACGGTCAGATCCTGCAAGAGGGCATCAACGAAGCCGGCGGCATGGCCAGTTGGATCGCTGCGGCAACGTCGTACTCGACGAACAACCGCGTGATGATCCCGTTCTACGTCTACTACTCGATGTTCGGCTTCCAGCGCATTGGCGACTTGGCTTGGGCAGCCGGCGATATGCAAGCGCGCGGCTTCTTGCTGGGAGGTACCTCGGGCCGCACCACGCTGAACGGCGAAGGCCTGCAGCACGAAGACGGCCACAGCCACATCCTGGCCGGCACCATCCCGAACTGCATCTCCTATGACCCGAGCTTCGCGCACGAAGTGGCGGTGATCCTGCACAGCGGCCTGAAGCGCATGGTCGAAAACCAGGAGAACGTGTACTTCTACATCACGCTGCTGAACGAGAACTACGCGATGCCAGGCCTCAAGACCGGCACCGAAGAGCAGATCTTGAAGGGCATGTACCTGCTCGACGAAGCCGCTGGCGATAAGAAGCTGACGGTCAATCTGCTCGGCTCCGGCACCATCCTGCGCGAAAGCCAGGCCGCCAAGGCCTTGCTGGAAGCCGACTGGGGCGTGGGCGCTCATGTCTGGAGCTGCCCAAGTTTCAATGAACTGGCCCGCGAAGGCCAGGACGTGGAGCGTTGGAACCTCTTGCACCCCAGCGACGAGCAGCGCAGCAGCTTCGTGGGCCAGCAACTGAGCCAGACCACCGGCCCGGTGATTGCCTCGACCGACTATATGAAGAACTACGCCGAACAGATCCGCGCCTTTGTGCCGGCCGGCCGTTCTTACAAGGTCTTGGGTACCGATGGTTTCGGCCGTTCGGACTTCCGCAGCAAGCTGCGCGAGCACTTCGAGATCAACCGCCACTACATCGTCGTGGCCGCCCTGAACTCGCTGGCCGATGAAGGCAAGTTGCCCAAGGCCACCGTGGCGGAAGCCATTGCCAAGTACGGCATCAAGGCCGATAAGATCAACCCGCTGTACGCCTAAGCGCGTCAAACTTTGGCGTTACGGAGCTAGAAACATGGCATTGGTAGAAGTCAAGGTTCCCGATATTGGGGACGTCAAGGATGTGGCCGTCATCGAGTTGATGGTCAAGGTGGGTGACACCGTCGCGGTGGAGCAAAGCCTGATCACCGTCGAGAGCGACAAGGCCTCGATGGAGATCCCCAGCTCGGCGGCCGGCGTGGTCAAGGAGATCAAGATCGCCATCGGCGACAAGGTCAATGAAGGCAGCTTGATCTTGCTGGTGGAAGCCGCTGGCGAGGCGGCTGTTGCTGCCCCTGCAGCCGCGCCCGCCGCTGCTCCTGCGGCCGCCGCACCCGTGGCCGCTGCAGCTCCCGCAGCGAGCGCGCTGGTCGAGGTCTTCGTGCCCGATATCGGCGACTTCGAGTCTGTGTCGGTGATCGAGGTCTTCGTCAAGGTGGGTGACAGCATCAAGGTCGAGCAAAGCCTGATCACGGTGGAGAGCGACAAGGCTTCGATGGAGATCCCGTCCTCGCATGCCGGCGTCATCAAGGAATTGAAGGTCAAGCTGGGCGACAAGGTCGCCAAGGGCTCGTTGCTGGCCGTGGTGGAGTCCAAGTCGGCTGCTGCCGTGGCTGCACCGGCACCGGTGGCCGCAGCTGCGCCTGCCGTGGCTGCCAGCGCGCCTGTCGCCGCCGCAGCAGCAGCACCTGCACCCGTTGCAGTCGCCGCAGCGCCCGCCGCCGTCGTGCCCGCGCATGACCCGACCGCGCTGAAGACCAAGCTGCCGCACGCCTCGCCGAGCATCCGCAAGATGGCGCGTGAGTTGGGCGTGCCGCTGGAAGAGGTCAAGGGCAGTGGCCCCCATGGCCGCATCCAAGACATCGACCTGCAGGGCTTTGTGAAGTCGGTGATGGCCGGCGCCGTGCAGACGCTGGCGCAAAAGGCTGCCGCACCTGCCGCTGCCTCGACCAGCGGCGGCGCTTTGCCTGGCTTGCTGCCTTGGCCCAAGGTCGACTTCGAGAAGTTCGGTGCCATCGAGCGCAAGGACATGTCTCGCATCAAGAAAATCAGCGGCGCCAATCTGCACCGCAACTGGGTGGTCATCCCGCATGTGACCAACCACGACGATGCCGACATCACCGAACTCGAAGCCTTCCGCGTTCAAACGAACAAGGAAAACGAGAAGAACCCGGCAGCCGTCAAGGTCACCATGCTGGCCTTCATGATCAAGGCCGCCGTGGCGGCTTTGAAGAAGTTCCCCGAGTTCAATGCCTCGCTGGAAGGCGAGGGCGATGCTCAGAAGTTGGTGCTGAAGAAGTACTACAACATTGGCTTCGCGGCAGATACGCCCAATGGCCTGGTGGTGCCGGTGATCAAGGATGCCGACAAGAAGGGCATCTTCGAGATCAGCGCCGAAATGGGCGAGCTGGCCAAGAAGGCCCGCGACGGCAAGTTGGGCCCGGCCGAGATGAGCGGTGGCTGCTTCACCATCTCTTCGCTGGGTGGCATCGGTGGCCGCTACTTCACCCCCATCATCAATGCGCCCGAAGTGGCCATCATGGGCGTGTGCAAGAGCCAGATCGAGCCCAAGTGGGATGGCAAGGCCTTCCAGCCGCGTCTGATGTTGCCGCTCAGCTTGAGCTGGGACCACCGCGTCATCGACGGTGCCGCAGCCGCGCGCTTCAACGTCTATTTCGCATCGCTGCTGGCGGACTTCCGCCGCATCGTGCTCTGATCGGGAGCTGAGTTATGGCACTAGTGAATGTTCTCGTTCCCGATATCGGTGACTTCAAAGACGTCGCCATCATCGAGTTGCTGGTCAAGGTCGGTGACACCGTGGCGGTGGACCAAAGCCTGATCACCGTGGAGTCCGACAAAGCCTCGATGGAGATCCCGTCCTCGCACGCCGGTGTGATCAAAGAGATCAAGGTCGCCCTCGGCGACAAGATCAACCAAGGCACGGTGCTGTTGGCGCTGGAGAGTGCAGATGGTGCTGCGACTGCGGCCGCCCCGGCACCCGCCGCAGCGGCTCCGGCATCAGCCCCTGCGCCCGCTGCAGCGCCGGTTGTGGCGCCCACCGCTGCCGCTGCCTACACCGGCAACGCCGATTTCAGCTGCGATCTGCTGGTGCTGGGCGCCGGCCCTGGCGGCTATTCGGCAGCCTTCCGCGCCGCCGATCTGGGTCTGAAGGTCATTCTGGTGGAACGTTATGCCACGCTGGGTGGCGTCTGCTTGAACGTGGGCTGTATCCCGTCCAAGGCGCTGCTGCATGTGGCGGCGGTGATGGATGAGGTCTCGCACCTGGGCGACCTGGGCGTTGAGTTTGGCGCGCCAACCCTCAACATCGACAAGCTGCGCGGCCATAAAGAAAAGGTCATCGGCAAGCTGACCGGCGGCTTGGCGCAGATGGCCAAGATGCGCAAGGTCACCACCGTGCGCGGCTATGGCCATTTCATCGACGCCAACCATGTGGAAGTGGAAGAAACCACCGGCGACGGCCAAGCCAAGACCGGCACCAAGAAGACGGTGCACTTCAAGCAGGCCATCATCGCGGCCGGCTCGCAGGCGGTGCGTTTGCCCTTCCTGCCCGATGACGAGCGCATCGTGGACTCCACCGGTGCTTTGGCGCTGAAGGAAGTGCCGAAGAAGATGTTGATCGTCGGCGGCGGCATCATCGGCCTGGAAATGGGCACGGTCTACTCCACCCTGGGCGCGCGCCTGGATGTGGTGGAGATGATGGACGGCCTGATGCAAGGCGCAGACCGCGACCTGGTCAAGGTCTGGCAAAAGATGAACGCCAAGCGCTTCGACAACATCATGTTGAAGACCAAGACGGTGGGCGCAAGCGCCACACCCGAAGGCATCAAAGTTCAGTTCGAAGGTTTGGACGGCACCAAGAGCGAAGGCACTTACGACCTGGTCTTGCAAGCCGTGGGCCGCACGCCTAATGGCAAAAAGATCGCTGCCGACAAGGCCGGCGTGGCCGTGACCGATCGTGGCTTCATCAATGTCGATGTGCAGATGCGCACCAATGTGCCGCACATCTTCGCCATCGGCGATGTGGTCGGCCAGCCGATGCTGGCGCACAAAGCGGTGCACGAGGCCCATGTGGCGGCCGAAGTGGCGGCCGGCGCCATCCTGGGCGATGCGAAGTTAGCCAAGAGCCAGTTCGATGCCCGCGTGATCCCCAGCGTGGCTTACACCGACCCCGAAGTGGCGTGGGTGGGTCTGACCGAAGACCAGGCCAAGGCCCAAGGCATCAAGGTCAAGAAGGGCTTGTTCCCCTGGACGGCATCCGGCCGGGCGATTGCCAACGGCCGCGACGAAGGCTTCACCAAACTGCTGTTTGACGACAGCGAAGAAGCCCACGGCCATGGCAAGATCCTCGGCGGCGGCATTGTCGGCACCCACGCCGGCGACATGATCGGCGAGATCGCCCTGGCCATCGAGATGGGCGCCAATGCGGTGGACATCGGCAAGACCATTCACCCGCACCCGACGCTGGGCGAAAGCATCGGCATGGCGGCGGAAGTGGCGCATGGCAGCTGCACGGATTTGCCGCCGGCACGGAAGTAAGCTCGCTTAATCGAGCAAAAAGCAAGAGCCCGGATCCGAAAGGAGCTGGGCTCTTTTTTTCGAGGCCTGAAGACGCAAACTTGCTCGGCATTACCCTAGGTCGGGCCGCGTGATCGGCGTCCATGGTGATCTCGCCTTCATTTCCCAGCGTCGGCGCTGGCCGGCATCGCTGCAGCCAACGCGTCAATGCGTCGGGTTCAGCACGTCGCGGCCGTGCATGCCATACAGGCCGTAGAAACGTTCGCTGGGGATGCCGATGATGCGGCGCTTGTCAGCTTCCACGCTCATCACTTTGTACTCGGGCTTGGCGGTGTCATAGCTGCAGAAGTTGGGCTTTAGGCGCCCCTGCCCATCGGCCAAGGCCATCACGACAGGGCTGTGCAGCGTGGCGCCGCGCCGCACCACCACGGCGAGGTCGCCATTGGCGAGTCGCACCAATTCACCGGGCGGGTACATGCCGAACTCCTTGATCAAGGAGGCCACCATCGGGTTGCTCGGGCCTTGCTCATAGACTTGTCGGGCCGCGGTTTTGATTTCAAGCGCGGGTCGATTCAGGCGCGGGCTGATCTTGGCCAAGAACACATCGACCAGCCGCAGCAGTTGGGCCATTTCCTCCACCTCACGCAGACCCTTGGGATAGCCCTTGCCCCCAGCTTGTTCGTGATGCTGCGCCACGCCCATCAGCCATTCTTCATCATCGATGCCGGCCTGCCGCAGGCGCCGGACGGCTTCTTCCGGGTGATCGCGCAGCAGTTCCCTTTGTGCGGCGACGGGTCGCTGGCCACTGATGGCAAACGTCCCTTGCAAGTCAATGATGCTGGCGTTCATGGTCAGCGAGGCCTTGACGGCGATGCGCTGTCGCGCCTCGGTCCATCCCAGACGGCGGGCGATCATCCAGCACAGGGTTGCCACATGCAAGGCGTGGCTGAGGCCATAGAGTTTCAACTGTTGTTGCTCTTGGCGAACCACTTGGTAGAGCGCCAGATCACCATCCTCCTGGGCCAGCGCGATGACGTCGTGGCTCACCTCTTCGCAGCTGCTGATGAAGTGCTCGCCATCGGTCAGTTTCTTCAACATCGAGTCAACCGACCACACCGCCTGCGACCAGCGCGTGGCCAGGGGCGGCGGTTCGGCTGGCGCTGACTGGCCGGCCTCGAGCGCGAGCAGCTCTTCCTGATCGGCATACATGCCGCGCTCGAGCAGGGCGGTGAGCTGTGCCGCGCTGAGCACGATCTGCCCCCGGGCCAAGAGCAGCCCGCCTTCGAAGTTGCGCACATTGAAGGGCAGGCGAGCCCCAATCTGAATTTGTTCTGCGACCAACTTCAACAATTGCATGGCATGCGGCCGGTTGATGTGCATTCCGGGCCTTGCCATGCCGGCGAAAGCCCTTGTTCAATGATCGACTCACTCAAGACTGCTGAGTCTATTGGAGCATTGATCGGCAGCGCCCCGCTTCTTGGTGCCATGGTGGGTGTAACGAAATTTTGCTTGCAATGTTCCACCCCCCCTTCATGGCCTCTGCGTTTTATTCGAGGCGGAATGGGGGCGCACCATATCGCCATGGGTTAGGGTGTTGAACTCCATGGTGCACACGTTTGGTGGCCTTGCTCGCCGAGCCACGTTCCTGGTGCGGCTTTCGCCAAGGTGGCCCGTGTGGCTAGCTGTAGTTTCTCAAGACGTTCTTCCCGTCAAAGCCGAGTCTAGAGGCGGGTGGTTTGTGGGAGACGGCGGAGTGTGGTCGATGGAAGTTGTAGTGCTGCATCCAGGGCTGCAACTCAGCGGCGCGCACGTCTGAGCTGGGGTAGCGGTAAGCATAGGCCCATTCACGCAGCAACGTCTGGATGAAGCGCTCGGCCTTGCCGTTGGTGCGCGGCGTGTAGGGCCGCGTGCGCTTGTGCTTGATGCCAAGCCGGTGCAACAACTTGGCGAAGCGCTTGGACTTGTAGGCCGAGCCGTTGTCGGTCATGAAGGCCTGGACCGGCACGCCGAGTTCACGGTAGTAGCGCAGTGCCGCGATCAGGAAGTCGCAGGCGCTGCGGCTGGTTTCGTCGCGAAGAACCCGGCTGAAGCCGACCCGGGAGTGGTCATCAATGGCCACATGCAGCGCTTGCCAGCCCGCGCGCGGCGTGTTGCGCGTGCGATCTCCCGTCACGCGATGCCCGGGCTGCTTGAAGCAGCCGAGCTTCTTCATGTCCAGGTGCAGCAACTCGCCGGGGCGGTCCTTCTCGTAGCGACGCACGGGCACGCTGTTCTGCACCGAGGGCAGCTTGGCCAGGCCAGCCTGTACGCAGACGCGCCCCACAGTGCTCTTGGAAACGCCCACCCGTTCAGCGATTTGCGCGTAGCCCAGCCGTTGATTGCGGCGCAGGCCTTCGATCCGTTCGGCCTTGCGCGCGTCAATTCGCGTGGGACTGCGGTGAGGGCGCGAACTGCGGTCGAGCAGACCAGCAACACCTTCAAGTTGATGGCGCCGCTTCCAGCGCGATGCCGTTCGCTTGCTGACGCCTGCCGCATCGGCGGCCTTCTTGGTGCCCTGCGAGGCAATGTTTTTGACCAAGTGCTCGCGGCCTCGCGGCGTTAATGAGGCATTCTTATGGCTGTTCATCCGAAGTTGCTTTGAGTTGATGGTTTGGCTTGAGAACCTCCATCTTCCCCGACTACTTCGGGTGAACAACCTCTTGGGAAACGACAGCTAGCCCGACGCGTCTTAGTCGGGGTTGGCCGCAATGATGCCGCTGCAATTGGCGACGCCGTAGCGGTCTACCGGCAAGCGAAAGCGCAGACCCAGTGGCACCGCCTCCCAGCGCGCGCGGGGCAGGCGGCAGGTCCAGATCTGCCCATCGGCATGGGCCAATTCCAGCTCATAGAACTCGTAGCGTTCGCCCAGGCGCTCAATGCCCAAGGGTGTTTGGCCGTCTGCGGCTGTGCCAAGGGTCTCGATGCGCAGCGGCGGTTGCGGCCATTGCGGCAACTGCGGCGCCACGCCTTCGCTTTGGGCTCGCCAAGAAGTGCGCCAGCCGGGCGCACGGTATTTGCAGTGCTCGGCAGCGGGCTGCTCTGGGTGTTGGGGGGCGGGCATCAGGCGCCGCGAAAGTTCGGTGGCGTCGGCAGGCATGTCGCGGCACCAGCTGGAGCCCAGTTCTTCCAGACGGCGCTCCACATCAATCTCCAGGCGCCAGGTCTTGCGCTCCACGCTGACCAATTTGCCGCTGGGTCCGAACAGACGCAGGCCGGCTTGCACAAGGGCCAGCAGCATCAGCAGGGCCAGCGCGATTTGCAGGGGCGGGCGCTGAAACAAAAGTCGGGGTTTGAAGGGGAGCGCGAGCGGCATGGCGCGCATTGTCGCGGTTGGGCCCAGGCATTTCATTGTCACCAGCGCTTCAAATTGGGTCACTAGACTGAAACGCATTCGTCGCAGTTCCGCCTTGTTTCTTGGTTCTTTCTGCGGGCGGCGATGTTTGTTTCATTCTCAGAGTCAAGACATGGCCGCCAACGCTCCAGGGTTCTTCGTCAGACAAGCTTGGCTGCGCCTGGTGCTGCTGGGGGGCTTGCTCGCGCTTTTGAGCGCCTGCTCGCCGCGCATGCTCTTGCTGAACGGTGTGGCGGATGGCTTGTCCAGCCAGGGGCAGGATGCTCAAGAAGACGATCTGCAACTGGCCCGCGAGGCGAGTGCCTATCACCTGAAGCTGTCGGAAGCGGTGCTGCGGCAAACGCCTGGCCATGTGGCCTTGGCCGAGTCGGTGGCGTCTGGCTTTACTCAATACGCCTACGCCTTCGTGGCCCAGTCGGCGGACGAACTGGCCACCCGCGACGCCCGTGCGGCGCAGCGGCAGCGCGAGCGGGCCGCGCGCTTGTACTGGCGAGCGCAGCAGCATGCGATGCGAGCCTTGGAGTTGCGCCATCCCGGCTTTGCTGTGGCCTTGGCGGCTCAGGCGAGTTCGAGCGGCTCAACAGCTCCGACGGCAACCGTCTTGAATCTGACCGAGGACGAAGTGGGTCTGGCCTATTGGGCCGCGGCGTCCTGGGGGGCCCATATTTCTTTGTCCAAAGATCGGCCCGATCAGGTGGCGGATCTGCCGCAGGTGGTCGCTCTGGCGAAGTTGGCCTGGCAGCGCCAACCCGACTTTGCCGACGGCGGGCTCAGCTCGCTGCGCGGCACGTTGGAAGCGGCGCGGCCTGGTGGCTCCAGCGCAGAAGCCGCGGCCTTGTTCGACCGGGCCGTACAGGCGGGTGGTGTACGCAATGCCGGTATCTGGGTAGCGCGCGCCGAAGCTTTGGCCCAGCCGGCCGGCGACCGTGCTCAGTTCGAAGCCTGGCTCAAGCAAGCGCTGGCGGTGGCTCAGAGCCGGCCCGATTTGGCCAATCAAGTGATGCAGGTCCGCGCTCAGTGGCTGCTTGACAGTGCTGACGACTTGTTTTGAGCCGATTTCTACAGCGCGCATTGCCCCGCGCATTGAACTCAGGGCAGATCGCGCCGCCCCTTCTTTTTCCTCTTCCAAGATCGGCCGCTTCGGGCGGCCCTCACAGCATGAAAACCATTTGCCGCAAGCTTCTTCTTCCCGCTTTGCTGACTTGGGCGGCCTTGCTGCCTACGGTTGCTCAGGCGCAAGTCGTGCAGCTGCGTCTGGGCACCGTGGTGCCGAAGAACTCGCTCTACCACCAGCAGCTCTTGGAGCTGGGTGAAAGCTGGCGTGCGGCTCAGCCGGGTGGGCGCTTTGTCGTCTTCACCGATGGCAGCCAGGGCGGCGAGGCCGAGATTGCACGGCGCATGCGCATCGGGCAGTTGCAGGGCGCGCTGATGTCGGTGGTGGGTCTGCGCGAGATCGAGCCCAGCATTGCGGCGCTGCAGAACCTGCCTTTGCTCTTCAAGAACTGGGAGGAAGTGGACTATGTGCGCGAGAAGATGCGCCCGGCCATGGAGAAGCGCTTTCTGGACCGCGGCTTTGTCGTCGTCGGCTGGGGCGATGCCGGCTGGGTGCGCTTTTTCTCCAAGGAGGCGACCTTTGCGCCCGATGACTTCAAACGCATGAAGTTCTTCGCCTGGGGCTCTGAGCCCGAGCAGCAAGCCATCATGAAAAGCCTGGGCTACACCCCGGTGCCGCTGGAGACGGCCGATATCTTGCCCTCGATGCAGACCGGCATGATCAATGTGGTGCCGTCCACACCGTACTTCGCGCTGGCCAGCCAAGTCTACGGCACGGCCTCCAACATGCTGGAAATCAACTGGGCGCCCATCGTCGGTGCCCTTGTCGTGACCAAGAAGGCTTGGGACGAGATGAGCCCGGCGGCGCAGACCGCGTTGCGCAGCGCCGGCGAGAAAGCCGGCCTGCAGATGCGCAACAAGGCCCGCCAGGAGGTCGATGAGGCGGTGGATGCGATGAAGAAGCGCGGCCTCACCGTCAACAAGCCGAACGCCGCCCAAATGCAGCAATGGAATGCCTTGGCCGAACAGCTCTACCCGCGCATCCGCGGCAGCATGGTGCCGGCCGAGACCTTTGATGAGGTCTTTGTGCATCTGAAGGCTTACCGCGCAGGCAAGGGGCGTTGAGCTTGGGTACTTTCAACTGGCGAACTTGGATGCGCTTTGACGAGGGCCTGTCGGCGCTGGCCCTGGCCTTGATGATGCTGATCCCCACCGCGGAAATCGCCATGCGGCCGCTCTTGGGCCAGGGGGTGGATAACGCCTCGGTGCTGGTGCAGCATTTGGGCTTGGTGATGGCCATGTTCGGCGCCTTGGCGGCCGAGCGCCACGGCCACTTGACCAGCTTGGGCGCCAGTGGTGCAGGGCAGCTGGACGCCTCGCAAGCCACGCCTCGGCAGCGCTGCATGCTGGCGCTCTCCAAAGGCGGTTCCGCCTTGATTTGCGGTGCGCTGGCTCAAGCCAGCTGGCATTTTGTGCGCAGTGAGATGGAGGCTTCTCAGCCGCTGGCTTACGGGCTTCCGGTGTGGTGGGTGCAGGCCTGCATGCCGCTGGGCTTTGTCTTGCTTGGAGCCAAGCTGGCCTCGCGCAGCGCCCAAGCCTGGCCTTGGCGGCTGCTTTTGGCCGTGCTGCTGCCGGCCCTGGGTTGGGCGGCGGCCGCTGCCTTCGACGGACGCCCCGTGGCGTTGATGTGGCCGCTGGCCTTGGCGCTGCTGGCCTTGCTGTTTGGTGGCGCGCCGATTTTTGCGGTGCTGGGTGGTTTGGCCTTGCTGCTGTTTTGGCAAGATGGCCTGCCCTTGGCATCCGTGCCTTTGTCGCACTACCAAATCACCGTCAACCCTTCGCTGCCGGCCTTGCCCTTGTTCACCTTGGCCGGGCTGATTTTTGCGCGCACCGGCGCTGCGCAGCGCTTGGGCGATTTGTTCTTGGCCCTGTTCGGCTCCGGGGTGCATGGCACCGTGCTGGCGGCAGCCGTCTTGTGCTCGGCCTTCACCGCCTTCACTGGCGGCAGCGGGGTGACGATTCTGGCCTTGGGCGGCCTGCTCTTGCCCTTGCTGCGCAATGCCGGCTACCCCGAGCAGCGCGGCATCGGCTTGGTCACCAGTGCCAGCGCTTTGGGTGTTTTGTTGGCGCCCTCGGTGCCCTTGATCATGTATGCGGTGATTGCGCGTGTGCCAATCAAGGACATGTTTTTGGCCGGCCTGATCCCAGCGCTGGTGATGGTGGCCAGCCTTTTGTTCGTGGGCGGCTTCTGGCGCACCAAGGGCAGTGCCCCTTCGGTCAGCGCTCGGGCCTCATTCAACTGGGCTCATTTGGGGCAATGTGCCTGGCGCGCCAAATGGGAGGTCGCCGCACCGGTGGTGGCCATTGGCGCCCTGGTCAGCGGTTTGGCCACGCCCACCGAGAGCGCGGCACTGACCGCCGCTTACGCGCTGGTCACCCAGGCGCTGGCGCACCGCGAGCTGACTTGGCGCTCCTTGGGGCGCTGCCTGAGCGAGTGCGCGCAGATCATCGGCGGCGTGATGTTGATTCTGGGCATGGCCCTGGCTTTGACGAACTTTTTGGTCGACGCCGGCATTCCGGACGCCGCGGTGGAGGCCGCTCAAGCGTGGATCCCCAATCGCTATGCCTTCTTGCTGGCTTTGTGCCTGTTCTTGTTTGTGGCCGCGGCGCTGATGGAGATTTATGCCGCCTTGGTGGTGCTGGTGCCTTTGCTGCTGCCGGTGGCACTGAGCTACGGTATTGAGCCGCTGCATTTCGGCATTATTTTTCTGGCCGCGATGGAGGTGGGCTTCTTGTGCCCACCGGCCGGCATGAACATCTACTTCGCCTCGGCCATGTTCAGCAAATCGCTGCGCTATGTAGCCTCCTCGGTGCTGCCCGCTTTGCTGGCGATCTTCTTGGGCACTTTGGTGATTGCTTGCGTCCCGTGGTTGTCGACGGGATTGCCGGCCTTGCTGAGGCATTGAGATGCCTTGCTTTCAAAGGGGCAGGCCCTAGCGCTTCGGCGGCCCGGCCCGCCGCCGTGCTCATGGTGCCCGGGTCGGCTCTGGCGAGCCGACTTCCCTCGGTCTCACTGCGCGAGTCAGCGGCGGCAAACTAACTTCGCTCGCTGGCACTCGCTGCGTTCAAACAAATGCCGCCAAGTCAGAACTTGAAGTGCGCTGCGCGCACCTGACCCGCTCCGCTGCGCCCTCGGCCGCGCACAAATCGCCCGTGGTCGGGCCGGGCCACCTGCGGGGTGGTCTTCACCATCGTCGAGAACTCCCAAGTCTGGCCATGCGAGCGCACTGCGGCCCCGGCGGTTGCTCGGGTTGCAGTTCCTATGGAATCAGCGAATGTGGAGCCATTGACGCGACAAAGCGCTTCGCTAGACTGTGCGGCCGGCCGTCTTTTTCCCTTCTCTGAGACCCCCATGACAGTCCTGAACACCCAGCGTCTGCGACTTGAACCCTGCACCGATGCGCATTTGGAGGGCTTGTATGCCCTCAATAGCGACCCTGAGGTGATGCGTTACATCACCGGCAAGCCCGAAACCCGCGAGGGTACCCAGGCCATGATTGACAGGGTCAAGGCGCGCTGGGTCGACACCGGCTACTCTTGGTGGAGTTTCATCGACAAAGAGAACGGCCAGATCATTGGTGCGGGCTGCATTCAGCATCTGGCTCGGGATGTGGCCAATCCTTTGGAGATTGGCTGGCGGCTGCGCAAGGACCGTTGGCACCAGGGCTTTGCTTCCGAGGCGGCCCAGGGCATGGCCAGCTTTGCATTCGATACCCTGAAGACGGACTTGCTAGTGTCGGTTTGCGACCCAGCCAATACCGGCTCCTCCCGAGTGATGGAGCGTTTGGGCATGAGCTACCGCGGCCTTGAGCGCTGGTATGACATGGACACCTCGGTCTATCAAATGTCCGACCGCGACTGGCTGGCGCGGCAAAGCTGAGCCCGCCCTCCGCTCCTTAACCCACACCCATTCAAGAACACCATGAGCACACGCATTGCCGAATACCCGATTCACTCGCAGTTCACCGAGCGCTGGAGCCCGCGCGCGCTGAGCGGTGAGGCGATCGCCCGCGAGACCTTGCTGAGTTTTTTTGAGGCGGCGCGATGGGCGCCTTCGTCTTCGAATGTGCAGCCCTGGCGCTTTGTCTATGGCTTGGCTGGAACGCCCGCATTCGATGCGATCTTTGCCAGCTTGGTGCCCTTCAATCAGGACTGGGCGGTGCGCGCCTCGGCCCTGGTTGCCGTCATATCGGCCAAGAACTGGCCGAAGCGCGAGGGCAGCGAGACCAAGCCTTTTGGCTCGCACAGTTTTGACACCGGCTCGGCCTGGATGAGTCTGGCCCTGCAGGCCCACCATGCGGGTTGGGTGGCGCACGCGATGGGTGGCTTTGATGCCGCGCGGCTGCGCCAAGCGCTGGCGGTGCCCGAGGATCACCAACTCGAGGCCGTGGTGGCGATTGGCAAACCGGGCGACAAGGCCTTGCTGCCGGAGGCACTGCAGGCGCGCGAGGAAGCCAGCACGCGCAAGCCCTTGGCCGAGATCGTTGCCGAGGGGCGCTTCTCGTTTTAAAGGGGGCGGAGTGAACCCCGCTAGGAGCTCAGGCCTCGTCCAGCAGCGGGCGCAGCTGATCGTCCCAATGCTCTAGGTCGGACTGGCTGATCTGCAGCCAGTCCAGCACCGACTCCCGGTGCGCTCCCCAATCGGCGTCATCGGGCAGGCCTTCATGTTGGCGCATCAGGTGCTCGGCGATCAGGCCGGCGGCGACCAAGGTGTGCACCTCGGGCTCGATGCCGGCATGTCCCAGCGAGGCCATGTCATGGTGCAGGCGAATCGCTGCCATCAGCTCGGGCGCCATATTCCAGGCTCGCGCCAGCAGGGCGCCGGCGACCGCGTGGTCGGTGCGGTGGTTGGCGTTCTCCGTGGCGACATAGCTGCGGTCTACGCGGGCGGCGGCTTCCACCATGGTGGAGCCATAGCCGCGCACGCATTGCAGCAGCACCGGCATGCCGACGTGGCAGAACAGACCGTAGGTATGCGCCAGGTCCGGTGAGAGGCCCGGCAACTGGCGCGCGACAAAGGCCATGGCCAAGGCGCGTTTGGTCGAGCGCTCCCAGAAGCGAGCCAGATGGGGGCTGTTGATCGGGATGGCGTTCTTCACCAGGAAGCCGGTCATCACGGCGGCGGTCTCTTTCAAACCGATGCGGGTCATGGCCTGGCCGACCGTGGTGCAAGGCAGGCCATCGGAGAGGTGCATCGGGCTGTTGGCCAGGCGCAGCAAGGTGGCCGACATGGCCACATCGCTGGCGGCAATGCGGGCCACTTCGTTCAGGTCGGGTTCGGCGTAGGCCATCGCCTGCTGCAGGCGAGCCAGCAACTCGGGGCAGGGCGGAATCACGATTTGCTTGAGGGCACCGCTCTTGCGCGAGTGGTCAATTTCTTGCTGGACGGTCTGGATGCTCATGGGAAATGGGGTCGGTTGAGGCTGGAGGCGGCTCGCTTTAGCCTCGCACAAAAAGCGCGGCAAGCCGGCCTTTCAGTTGCTCATCATTATCGGCTGGGTCATCGCCGGCTTGATTCAATTTGACCGTGAACTTTGCGGCGTGAACAGGGGCCACGTTAGGATGAAGGATCGCCCCTGTGCCGTCCCAGCTGTCCTGATGAACCGTCCAAGCGTCTCCGCATCCTCTTCTTCTTCGACCAAGTCGGCCAGCGCCGCCATCAGCATTGAGGCCCTTTGGCAGTTCGACCGCCTTGCCGGCTTGGCCTTGTCACCGGATGGACAGCGTGCGGTCTGCAGCGTCAGCCGTGCCGATATGGCGGCCAATCGCAGTCGCAGCCAGCTCTGGCTTTTGTCGACTTGTAGGCAGCAAGCGCCGCGAGCCTTGACCCACTGTGGCGACAAGGATGGGCAAGCGGCCTGGTCGCCGGATGGGAAGCACATTGCTTTTCTGTCGCGCCGTGAACAGCAGGGCAGCAAGGATGAGTCGGCCCAGCTTTACGTGATGGCGGCCGATGGCGGTGAGGCTCGCCGCGTCAGCGAGGTGGCCGCTGGCGTTGAGGCCTTCAAGTGGATGCCCGATGGCCGGCACATCGTCTTGATCGCCTGGGTCTGGCCCGAATTGAAAGGCCTGGCGGCGCAGAACAAGCGCATGCAGGAACACAAGGCGAATAAGGCCAGTGGCTACGTCACCAGTGAGGCGCAATACCGCCATTTCGATCACAACGTGCCGGCCGGTCGGGTGGCGCATCTGCTGCGACTGGAGCTCGCCAGCGGCCGTCTTGTTGATCTGCTGGAGGGCAGTGGTTTTGAGCTGCCTCGCGACAACCCGGGCGCCGATCTGTTTGACATCAGCCCGGACGGGCGGCGCTTGGTCTTTCAATACGACCCGGCCCCGCTCAAACGGGCCGGTCAGCGATGCGCCTTAGCGGAGCTGAATCCGCTGCGAACTCGGCGCGCTGACGTGCGGGTCTTGCTGGATGAGCCAACACATGATTTTTCGACACCGAGTTTTGATCCCAAGGGGCGAGGCTTGGTGGCGATTGCGACACCGCTGCGGCCTGTGCATACGATGCTGGGGCGGCTGGCACGGGTTGAGGCGGATGGTGCGTGGCACCTGATCGGTGCGGACGCTGATCTGGAGCCTGAGGCGCCGCTGCGCTGGTCGCCCGCCGGTGATGCGATCTACTTTGCGGCCCAGCAGGCCGGCCGTTGCCATTTGTGGCGCCAGCGCCTGGATCAAGGCGCGCCGGAGCTCGCCTGGCGGGGCGGCTGGCTGCAAGGCTTTGATCTGCGGGCCGACGCTGATGGTGAAACGGTATTGGCTTTGGCGGCCGACAGCTTGCAGCACCCGGTGCGCATCCATGCCCGGCGGGGCGAGGGGACCTTGCTGCGTCTTGAGCACTTTAATGACGAGTTGCTGGCCGGCCTGCGTTTGGGCCAAGTGCAAGAGCTGAGCCTGCCGGGCGCCTTGGGCGATCCGCTGCAAATGTGGCTGGTCTACCCGCCGGGCTTCAAGCCTGCCGGCAAGAAGAAATACCCGGTCTTGCATGTGATTCATGGCGGCCCTTACTCGGCCTGTGGCGATACCTTTGGCTACCGCTGGAACCCGCAGTTGCTGGCCAGCCAGGGGCATGTGGTGGCGATGGTCAATTACCACGGCTCCAGTGGCTTTGGCCATGCGTTTCGCCACAGCATCATGGGCCGGATGGGTGAGCTGGAGTTGCAAGACATTGAGGCCGGCACCGATTGGCTGCTGCGTCAGCCCTGGGTCGATGGCAGTCGCATCTATGCCAGCGGTGGCAGCTATGGTGGCTTTATGGTCGCCTGGATGAATGGCCATGTGGCGCCCGGCCGCTACCGCGCCTACATCTGCCATGCCGGCGTGTTCGATCGGGTGGCGACCTGGAGCGCCGATTCCTACAACCAGCGGCCTCGGGATCTGGGCGCGCCTTATTGGCAAGAGCCGGCCAAGGTGGCGGCGCAAAGCCCGGCCAGCTTTGCCGCCCATATGCAGGCCCCGACCCTGATCAGCCATGGCGCCTTGGACTACCGCGTGCCGGATCACAACGGTCTGGCCTACTACAACACCTTGAAGGCGCGCGGGGTGCCGGCGCGCTTGCTGTGGTTCCCGGATGAAAACCATTGGATCCTGAAACCGCAGAACTCCAGGCAGTGGTATCGCGAAGTCTTCGACTGGTTGGCCAAGAATTAAGCGCTCAGGCGCAGCGCCGGGCGACACATCGGCCGGCATGCCTGTACAGTGTTTCTCATCTCATCTCATCTCATCTCGGCTTGTCGCTCCGGCGCACCATAGTTTCCTCGCATGCCTGCCGGCTTTATCAGTGTGACGCTACCCGGAGCCCTGGCGGCCCCGCGACGGATGCTGGCCGCGCTCTTGCTGGGCGGGGCGGTGAGTCTGTTGCCGGCGCCCGGCCGTGCGCTCGACAACGCGCGCCTGCTGGAGGCCGCCGCCAAGTTCAATTCGCGCACGGTGAGCGAGGCGCAATCGCTGCTGCAGATGATCGAACGCGCCGGCGCGCAAGACGAAGACACGCGCCTGACCACGGTCAACAGCTACCTGAACCGCCGTATTGAATTTCGCGAAGATATCGAGGTCTGGGGCAAGGTGGACTACTGGGCCAGCCCCTTGGAAGCCTTGGACAAGGGGCGGGGCGATTGCGAGGACTACGCCATTGCCAAGTATTTCAGCCTGGTTTCGGCCGGCACGCCGGTGGCCAAGCTGCGCATGGTTTATGTTCGAGCCATGGTGGGCGGGCGTTCGCTGGCCCATATGGTGCTGGCCTACTATGCCGAACCGAACGCCGAACCGCTGATTCTGGACAATCTGATCGGTGTGGTGCGTCCGGCCTCGCAGCGGCCAGACCTGCAGCCGGTGTTCAGCTTCAATAGCGAGGGGCTGTGGCAGGGTGTCGGGGCCACCTCGGCGGGCGACCCGCTGGCGCGACTGTCGCAGTGGCGCGACTTGCTGGCCAAGGTCAGGGCCGAAGGATTTTGAGGAAAAGTTTGATCATGAAAACTGTCGATTGGGTTTTGTCATGTCCTTGATGCGTCAAGTCTGGTTGTTGGTGGTGGGCGCGGTGCTGTTGGCCTTGGCCGGCAGTGTGGCGGTGTCGACCTTGTCGGTGCGCCAATTGCTGCAATCGCAAATGCAGATCAAGAACAGCGACAACGCCGCGGCCCTGGCGCTGGCGATGTCGCAGCAACGTGGCGACGCCGAGCTGATGCAGTTGCTGATCTCGGCCCAGTTCGACACCGGCTATTACCAAAGCGTGGTCTGGCGCGCCGCCGATGGCAAGCTGGCTTTCGAGCGCAATGCCGCGGCCAAACCGAGCAGCGCTCCGGCTTGGTTTGTGCAACTGTTGCCGATCGCGCTGCAACCCGGCGTGGCCCAGGTCTCGAATGGTTGGAATGCGATCGGCTCGGTCGAGGTGCTGTCTCATTCGGCCTACGCCCATGATGAGTTGTGGCGCAGCCTGACGCGTGTCACCTTGCTGCTGAGCGGGGTGGCCTTGCTGGCGGGCTTTGGCGCCTATCTGGCCTTGCACCGGATCCGTCGCCCGCTGGACAGTGCGGTGTCGCAGGCGCGCTCGGTGATGGAGGGCAGTTTTGGGTTGATCGAAGTGTCGACCGTGCCGGAGTTGAAGGGCCTGACGCAGGCGATGAATGCGATGGTCTTGCGCGTCAAGAGCATGTTTGAGGCGCAGGCCGAGCAACTGCAGGTCTTGCGGGTGCAAGCCCATTGCGACCCCTTGACCGGCATGAGCTCGCGCAAGCATTTCTTGGCCGAGCTGGATTCGGCCTTGACCCGCGATGAAGGTCCGGCGCGAGCCGGTTTGGTGCTGCTGCGCCTGCGTGATTTGGCGGGTTTGAACCAGCGCTTGGGCCGTCCAGCGGTGGACCACATCCTCATCAGCATGGCGGCGGCGGTGATGGCGTATCCAGAGCGGGTGCGCGGCTGCTTGGCCGGTCGCCTGAATGGCGCCGACTTTGCGCTGTGGTTGCCGGCGCCCGATGTGGCGGCCGAAACTGCGCAGGCGCTGGCCGATGCTTTGCGTGCCAGCCTGCCGGCCTTTGGTGGCGGCATTCAGGTGGCCTTGGGGGCGGTGGACCTGCCGCGTGAGGCGCAGACCGGGGTTTGGTTTGGCGAGGCCGATGCGGCGCTGGCGCGGGCCGAGAACCAAGCCGGCTTTGTGGTTGAGTCCATGACTGCACCGAAGACCGAGGGTGCGCTGATGCAAAAAGCCCAAGGCGAGCGTGCCTGGCGGGCGCAGATTGGGGAGGCCTTGAAGGACCGGCGCGGGCAGTTGGTGCAGTTCCCGGTGCTGGACCGCGAGGGCCGAATCATCCATCTGGAATGCCCCTTGCAGCTGCAACTGGAGGCCCAGGGTAGCTTCGAGTCGGCCACGCGCTGGCTGCCGCTGGCGGTGCGCAGCCGACTGACCGCCGAGGTGGACTTGCTGGCGGTCTCGCTGGCACTGGAGGCGATTGGCAAGGACGGTCTGCAGCGTTGCGTCAATATCGCGCCGGCCAGCTTGCTTGACGGCAGCTTCGTGGCGCGCCTGCGTGAGCAGGTGTTTCACGCCCCGCAGGCGGCGCGCAAGCTTGGTCTAGAGTTGGCCGAAAGCGCGGCCATTCAGCACTTCGACCTCTTGTTTGAAATGGGTCGCCAATTGCGCCCGCTGGGCGTCAAGCTGGGCCTGGAACACGCGGGCGCCGGTTTGGCCCAGGTCGACCGGCTCTACCAGGCCGGTTTGGACTATGTGAAGCTGGACGTGTCCGTGGTCACCGGTGTGTCGGGTGATGCCGCTCGCGCCGCTTTTGTGCGCGGCATGTTGGTCATGCTGCGTAGCTTGGCCTTGAAGGTCTATGCCGAAGGCCTGCGCGATGAGATGGACGTTCAGGCCTTGTGGGACTGCGAGCTAGACGGTGTGACCGGGCCTTGGGCGACGGCGCAGTCGCAGCGCTGAAAGGGCGGGGCTGACCGAGCCTGTCCGCAGGCTCAGCCCATATCCGCGCAATGCAAATGGAAGGGCCGGCCGAGGCGCCGGTCTTCGAAGTAGCGTTGCAGCGTCTCGCGCACGGTGCGAAACGCCAACTCGTCCCAGGGCACTTCATGCTCATGGAAGAGCCGCGCTTCCAGCGTTTCGGGGCCCGGATTGAATACGGTCGAGAGCAGCCGGGCGCGGTAGTAGAGGTGGATCTGTCCGACCTTGACCACATTCATCAAGCAGTAGAGCGGCAGCAGCTCGATCTGCGCGCCAGCTTCCTCGTCGGTCTCGCGCCGAGCGCCCTCCGCCGAGGTTTCGCCCAACTCCAAAAAGCCGGCCGGCAGGGTCCAAAAACCATGGCGCGGCTCGATGGCTCGGCGGCACAGCAATACCTGAGGCGACCCTTTACCTTCACCCTCGGGTTCCCAGATGGGCAGCGAGCCCACCACATTGATCGGATTCTCGTAGTGGATGCCGGCGCAGGCGCTGCAGGTGGCGCGTTCGCGGTTGTCGTCTGCTGGCACACGGTAGTCCACCGTGGCGCCGCAACTGGGGCAATGTTTGAAGCGTCTGGGAATCCACATGGCCTCAGTTTAGCGGCCTCGCCGGTGTCACCCATGGCATCATCTGCCTCATGGAACTCTTCAACTACTTTCGCTCCTCGGCCTCTTATCGCGTGCGCATTGCGCTGGCGCTGAAAGGGCTGGATTACGACTACCGCGCGGTGCATTTGGCCAAGAACGAACAGTTCGATCCGGCCTACGCGAGTGCCTCGCTGTCCAAGCTGGTACCGCTGCTGCGCGATGGCGATGCGCTGGTCAGCCAGTCGATGGCCATCATCGAATACCTCGATGAAACGCATCCTCAACCGCCCTTGCTGCCGGCCGATGCGCTGGGCCGCGCTCATGTGCGCGCCTTAGCGCAAGACATTGCCTGCGAGATCCACCCCTTGAACAATCTGCGCGTGCTGCGCTACTTGAACAAGGAGATGGGGGTCGACGAGGAGAACAAGAACCGCTGGTACCGCCACTGGGTCGAGACCGGCTTGGAGGTGGTTGAGATGCGCCTGAAGCAGGGCGCGGGGCGCTTCTGCCATGGCGACACGCCGGGGCTGGCCGACTGCGTGCTGGTGCCGCAGATCTTCAATGCCAAGCGCTTTGATTGCCGACTGGAACATGTGCCCGAGGTGATGCGAGTGTTCGAGAACTGCATGGCTCTGGAAGCATTCGCCAAGACGCAGCCCAGTGCCTGTCCCGATGCCGAGTGAGGCCGGCGTTATCCCCGCTGACTGGCTACGACCGAGCTGGCGCGATGAGCCGGGCCTGCCTGCGGGCAAGCTGAGGGCCTTCATGAGTACCCGCAGCGGCGGGGTGAGCCAAGGGCCTTATGCGAGCATGAATGTGGGCCTGGCGGTGCAGGACGAGCCGGCGGCGGTGGCTGAGAATCGGGCGCGCATTGATCAGGCGCTGGGCGCCCGGGCGATTTTCTTGCAGCAGGTACACGGCGCCGACGTTGTGCTGCTGCAAGAGCACCACGCGCGCCCCGGTGCGCCGGTGCCGGTGGCCGACGCCAGCATCAGCCTAACGCCCGGTTTGGGCGTCGCCATTCAGGTGGCCGATTGCCTGCCGGTTTTGTTTGCCGCGCCGGGCGGGGTGGCGGGTGCCCATGCCGGTTGGCGGGGCTTGAGCAGCGGGGTGCTGGAGAACACCGTGGCGGCCTTGTGCAAGGCGGTGCATTGCCGCCCCAATCAGGTGCAGGCCTGGCTCGGTGTGTGCATAGGGCCACAAGCCTTCGAGGTGGGGGCTGAGGTGTTGGTCGCTTTTGGCCGTGAGGCCAGTCCGCAGGACTGCGCCTATTTCCGGTATCAGCCGAATGCCGATGGTGCGCCACGCTGGCGCGCCGATCTGTCCGGTTTGGCGCGGGCGCGCTTGCAAGAGATGGAACTGAGTTACATCGAAAGTGCCGCGGGCTGCAGTTTCAGCGAGCCCTCACGCTTCTTTTCTTATCGGCGTGATCCCGTCTGCGGACGCATGGTGGCCGTCATCAGTCTGGTCTGAGTTGCGGATATCCGTGCTCACGGCATCAGCTTGGCCCGCAACTTGCTCTATGTCGGCGGGAGTGTTCTCGGCTTGCTCCAAGGCGGCTTGGCGTAGCCGGGCGGCCTTTCTGTGAGACCCCCCTAGGATGTACATAACGATGGAAATCGGCAATACACCGTAAAGAAACAAAGTTACGATGGCGCCCAGCACGCTGCCTTGGCTGCTGGTGGCTTCGGCCAGCGCCATCATCAGAGCAACATAGCCCCAGGCTATTGCAACCAGATACATGTGATGTCATCAGTAGGTAAGACAGCCAGATTACAACACTACCCGTGCCGAAGGGCCTGCTTGCCGGCGGGGTAAGCTCGAATGCGCTCAGACCCAGCGCACCGGTCTGAACCTATTCGAGCTTGTCCGATTGTTTGAGGAGATCTATGACCCGTAAGACAAAAGCCCCGGCCCAAGGCGCCGAGGGGCAGAACGACAACAAGAAAGCCAGTGCAGGGCCAAGTGAGGCCAATGCTGCTGCGGCCCTGGGCTTTGGTGATATGTGGAAGTCGCTGGCCGGCATACAGATCCCCGTCAATGCATTGACTGAACTGCAGTCCAACTACATCAAGCAGGCCACCGAGTTGTGGAATGCCTCGCTGCAGGGCAGTGCCGCCGCAGCCGCGCAGCCGCTGAAAGACCGGCGTTTCGCCAGCCCCGCCTGGAGCAGCAACCCGGCCAGCGCCTTCATGGCGCAGCTCTATTTGCTCAATGCCCGCACCCTGCAAGACATGGCCGACAAGGTCGAGGCCGAAGACAAGATGCGTGCCCGCATCAAGTTTGCGGTGCAGCAGTTTGTGGACGCCGCCGCACCCAGCAACTATTTGGCCTTGAACCCAGAAGCCCAGGCGCTGGCCTTGCAGAGCAAGGGCGAGAGCATTTCCAAGGGCCTGCAGCAGCTCTGGGATGACGTGCAGCGCGGCCATGTCTCGCAGACCGACGAAACCGCCTTCGAGGTCGGCCGCAATGTGGCCACCACCGCCGGTGATGTGGTGTTCGAGAACGATTTCTTCCAACTGATCGAGTACAAGCCGCTGACCGCCGAGGTCTTTGAGCGGCCACTGCTGCTGGTGCCGCCTTGCATCAACAAGTACTACATCCTGGATCTGCAGCCGGAAAACTCCTTGATCCGCTACGCAGTGGCGCAGGGGCACCGGGTCTTTGTGCTGAGCTGGCGCAACCCTGATGACAGCTGCAAGGCCTGGACCTGGGACGACTGCATCGAGCAGGCGCCGATCAAGGCGATCTCGGTGGTGCAGGAAATCAGCGGCGCCAAGACCATCGACACCTTGGGTTTTTGCATCGGCGGTACCATTTTGTCGACCGCCTTGGGCGTGCTGGCGGCCCGCGGTGAGCAGCCGGCGGCCAGCGTCACGCTGCTGACCACGCTGATCGATTTTTCCAGCAACGGCATTCTCGACATCTTCGTCGATGAAGCCTCGGTGCATCAGCGCGAGACCACCATTGGCGCGCAGGCCCCGAACGGCCCCGGTTTGCTGAAGGGGCAGGAACTCGCCACCACCTTCAGCTTCCTGCGCCCGAATGATCTGGTCTGGAACTATGTGGTCGCCAACTACTTGAAGGGCGAGGCGCCGCCCCCGTTTGACTTGCTGTACTGGAACGGCGACTCGACCAATATGAGCGGCCCGATGTACTGCTGGTACCTGCGCCACACCTATCTGCAAAACGAGCTGAAGATACCGGGCAAGCTGACGGTCTGTGGCGAGAAGTTGGATCTCAGCAAGATCAAGGCGCCGGTCTTCATCTACGGTTCGCGCGAGGACCATATCGTGCCCTGGGAAGCGGCTTACCGTTCGACCCAGGTCTTCACCGGCAAGCGCACCTTTGTGATGGGCGCATCGGGTCACATCGCTGGCGTGATCAACCCAGCGAGCAAGAACAAGCGCAGCCACTGGCTCGCCAGCGATGACGCGCTGCCGGCTGCGCCAGAGCAATGGTTGGCCGGCGCCGAAGAGCGCCCAGGCAGCTGGTGGCCGGTTTGGTCCGATTGGTTGGCCGCCCATGCGGGTGGCAAGAAGCCCGCACCGAAGACAGCCGGCAGCCGCAAGTACAAGGCCATCGAGGCCGCGCCGGGCCGCTACGTCAAGCAGAAAGCCTGATCAAGTCTTAAATAGCCTGACCGAAAGTCCGATTCATTCGGCCCTTGCTGAAATGGCCTAACCCTGATTTCTAACGGAGAGTGCAGAGATGAGCGATATCGTGATTGTGGCGGCGGCCCGTACCGCCATTGGCAAGTTCGGCGGCACCCTGGCCAAGACCTCGGCCGTGGACCTGGGCGCGACCGTGGTGCGCGACCTGCTGCGTCGCAGCGGCCTGGATGGCGCGCAGATCAATGAAGTGATCATGGGTCAGGTCTTGACCGCTGGCGCTGGCCAGAACCCGGCTCGCCAGACGGTCATCAAGGCCGGCCTGCCTAACACCGTGCCTGCCATGACCATCAACAAGGTCTGCGGCTCCGGCCTGAAGGCGGTGATGCTGGCAGCTCAAGCGATTCGTGATGGCGATTCCGACATCGTCATTGCCGGTGGTCAAGAAAACATGAGCCTGAGCGCGCATGTGCTGCCGGGCTCGCGCGATGGTCAGCGCATGGGTGACTGGAAGCTGGTCGACACCATGATCGTCGACGGCCTGTGGGACGTTTACAACCAGTACCACATGGGCATCACGGCCGAGAACGTGGCCAAGCAGTACAGCATCAGCCGCGAAGCGCAGGACGCATTGGCCTTGGGTTCGCAGCAGAAGGCTGCCGCTGCACAGGACGCTGGCCGCTTCAAGGACGAAATCGCTGCGGTGACGATTCCGCAGAAAAAGGGCGATGCCATCGTCTTCGACGCCGATGAGTTCATCAACCGCAAGAGCAATGCCGACGCCCTGGCCGGTCTGCGCCCCGCCTTTGACAAGGCCGGCAGCGTCACCGCCGGCAATGCCTCGGGCCTGAACGACGGCGCTGCGGGTCTGCTGATCATGTCGGCCGCCAAGGCCGCCAGCCTGGGCCTGACGCCCTTGGCACGCATTGCCTCCTACGCCTCGGCCGGTCTGGACCCCTCCATCATGGGCATGGGCCCGGTGCCGGCGGCCAAGAAGGCGCTGGAGCGCGCCGGCTGGAAGGCCCAAGACCTGGACCTGCTGGAGATCAACGAAGCCTTCGCTGCGCAAGCCTGCGCGGTGCATCAAGAGATGGGCTGGGACCTGAGCAAGGTCAACGTCAATGGCGGCGCCATCGCGCTGGGTCACCCGATCGGCGCTTCCGGTGCTCGCATCTTGGTGACCTTGTTGCATGAGATGCAGCGCCGCGATGCCAAGAAGGGCATTGCCTCGCTGTGCATCGGCGGTGGCATGGGCGTGGCCTTGACGGTCGAACGCTGAGTTTTACGAACAACAAAACCGGCTCGACTAAGGGCCAACCCGCTTGACCCAACTTGTGGCTTGCGGGAGCCTGAGTGAGCCGATCGGCCTATTTATTTTGGAGACATCAAGATGAGTCAGAAAGTTGCATACGTTACCGGCGGCATGGGTGGCATCGGAACCGCGATGTGCCAGCGCCTGCACAAAGAAGGCTTTAAGGTCATCGCCGGCTGCGGCCCCAGCCGCGACTTCGACAAGTGGTTGTCCGAGCAAGCCGCGCAGGGCTACACCTTCTACGCCTCGGTGGGCAATGTGGGTGACTGGGATTCGACCGTCGCCGCCTTTGAGAAGGTCAAGGCCGAGCATGGCACCATCGATGTGCTGGTCAATAACGCCGGCATCACGCGTGATGGCATGTTCCGCAAGATGAGCAAGGCCGACTGGGATGCGGTGATGAACACCAATCTGGACAGCATGTTCAACGTCACCAAGCAGGTGATCGAAGGCATGCTCGACAAGGGCTGGGGTCGCATCATCAATATCTCTTCGGTCAACGGTGAAAAGGGCCAATTCGGCCAGACCAATTACTCGGCCGCCAAGGCTGGCATGCATGGCTTCACCATGGCTCTGGCCCAAGAAGTGGCCAGCAAGGGCGTGACGGTGAACACGGTGAGCCCCGGCTATATCGGCACCGATATGGTCAAGGCCATCAAGCCGGAAGTGCTGGAAAAGATCGTTGCCACCATCCCAATCAAGCGCTTGGGCACGCCGGAAGAAATCGCCGCCATCGTGGCCTGGTTGGCTGGCAATGACTCCGGTTTCACCACCGGCGCCGACTTCAGCTGCAACGGCGGCTTGCATATGGGCTGATGCCCTGGTTTTGAGCGCCTGAGCGGCTGAGATGCCGTGAGGCGCGCTGATGAACTGAATGGGCCGTGGACTGCGCCAAGAAACGCAGCCCGGCCCATTTGTGTGTGAGGCGAAGGAGGCGCGGGAGGCGCAATGACATTGAAGAAAACTCTGCTGGCCGCAGCGCTATTGGGTTGTCTGTCGGCCGTGGCCGCTCCGCTGTCCCATGAGCAGTTGGTGGACCGCATGCAGCAACTGGCTGAGCGGGGCGATGCCCAGGCGCATTACCACCTGGGCATGTTCTACAACAACGGCATCGGCGTGAGCAAGGACCTGCATCGAGCCTATCGCAGCTTTGTGGCTGCCGCCGCTGCCGGCGACCCCTTGGGTGCGTACAAAGTGGGGTGCTACCTTGCTGGGCAATTTCCTGGCGTGGTGCCCTTGGACATGGAGCAAGCCCTCAGGCAAAAGTTGCGCGCCGCCGAAGCCGGCTATGACCTAGCGCAGTCGGATGTAGCGCAGATGTACCTGAAGCGCTCGATGGGGGCGCAAGCCCGACCGTGGCTGGAGCGGGCGGCCGCGCAAGGCCACGCGCAGGCGCTCTACAACCTCTCGGCCGGCCATGCCAAAGGGCAGTGGCCCGAGGCAGATGCAGCCCTGAGCTATGCCTACTTCAAGCTGGCCCACCTTGCCGCCGCGGGGAAGGTCAATCCACGCGCCCAAAGCAGCTTGGATGAAATGGGCCGCTCACTGTCGCCCGAGCAGTTGCAGCGGGCGCAAGACCTGGTGGCTGCTTGGCAGCCCCGGCGCAGCGAACTCTCTATCAGGGCCAAGAACGGCTTATCGGACGCTGAGGCGTTGGTGGCGCGCGCCGACTGAAGAACGCTGCGCTGCAGCATTGTCTAAGGTCCTCTGTGGTCCCGCTTGGGTCCGGGTAAGCCTGGGTCTACTTTGGGTAGGATGGCGCTCATTGAGTGAGATGCCAACCGGAGAGAACCATGGCCATGGATGTAGTCGACTACGAGATCAAGGGCGCCGAGATGCAGTTCGTCGAGGTTGAGCTCGACCCCGGCGAGGCCGCGATCGGCGAAGCTGGCAGCATGATGTTCATGGACACCGACATCCAGATGGACACCGTGTTTGGCGATGGCGCGCAGCAGCAGGGCGGTTTCTTCGGCAAGCTGATGGGCGCGGGCAAGCGCTTGGTAACCGGTGAGTCCTTGTTCACCACCATCTATACCAACCAGGGTTCGGGCAAGCGGCGTGTGGCCTTTGCTGCACCCTATCCGGGCAAGATCTTGCCCATGGATCTGCGCCAGCTGGGCGGCACGCTGATCTGTCAGAAGGACGCGTTCCTGTGCGCGGCACGCGGCGTCTCGCTGGGCATCGCTGTGCAGCAAAAGCTCTCCACCGGTTTCTTCGGCGGCGAGGGCTTCATCATGCAAAAGCTCGACGGTGATGGCCTGGCCTTTGTGCATGCCGGCGGAACCGTGGTGCGACGCACGCTGCAAGCCGGGCAGACGCTCTTGGTCGACACCGGCTGTGTGGTGGCCTACACGCCGAGCGTCAGTTTCGAAATCCAATACGTGGGCAAGATCAAGACGGCCTTGTTTGGTGGCGAGGGCTTGTTCCTGGCCAAGCTGACCGGGCCGGGCGAGCTGTGGTTGCAAAGCCTGCCGTTTTCGCGCCTGGCTTCGCGCATCTTCGCGGCCGCGCCGCAGCGTGGCGGCAGCCGCGAAGAGGGTTCGGTGTTGGGCGGGTTTGCCGGCGCCGGCTTGCTGGGCGGCTTGCTGGGGGGCGATAACGACGAATGAGCCGGCCATCGGCGGGTGTTAATGCGCTGTGCATGAGGCAAGGCAAACGGGCGCCTCGCTCGGCCCACTACACTTCAAGGGTGATGCAGTGGCGCGCCCCTCGTCGCTGATCCACTCGATTTGATCCCAGTCCTTTGGCCGCAAGCCATTTGCCGCCCGTTTTCTATCAGCTCCGTGTTGTTCAAGGAACTCCCGATGTTTTTTCAGCCCCGGCCTCGCCAAGTGCGGGCTCTGAGCTTGTGCTTGACCTTGCTTGCTTCGATCACTGCCTCCGGGGCCGCCCATGCGGCCCCTGCAACGGAAAAGCCCGCTCGGCCGATCTTTGTGCTGAATTCGCTGGACGCCGACATCAGCGTGGTGGACCCGATTAGCTTCAAGCAGATCAAGCGCATCCCGACCGGCAAGGAGCCGCATCACCTCTACCTGACACCGGACGAAAAGTCGCTGCTGGTAGCCAATGCGCTGGGTGATTCGCTGACCTTCATCAACCCGGTCACGGCCGAGGTGCAGCGCGTGCTGCAAGGCATTCACGACCCCTATCACCTGCGTTTTTCGCCGGACATGAAATGGTTCGTCACTGCCGCCAACCGCCTCGACCATGTGGCCATCTATCGCTGGGTGCCCACCGATGCGGACAAGCCGATGCAATTGGTCAAGAAAATCCCGGCGCCCAAAACGCCCAGCCACTTGTTCATCGACAGCAAGAGCACGGTGCTGTATGTGAGCCTGCAAGACAGCGACGAGTTGCTGGCGGTGGACCTGGCGACGCAGGCGCCGCGCTGGAAGGTGCCGGTCGGCAAGATGCCGGCGGACATCTTCCTGAGCCCGGACGACAAGCACATCTTGGTGGCGCTGACCGGTGACAAGTTGGTTGAGGTCTATGACGTCAGCGGCGCCGCGCCCAAGCTGGTCAAACGCATCCCGACTGGTGATGGTGCCCACTCCTTCCGCGCCTGGGGTGACCGTCGCCATGTGCTGGTCAGCAACCGCGCCGCCAACACCATCAGCAAGATCGATCTGCAGAGCTTTACCGTCGTCGACAAGTTCCCTGGCCCCAGCGGCCCGGACGATATGGAAGTGTTGGGCGACGGCAAGACGCTGCTGGTCAGCTCGCGCTGGGCCGGTAAGCTGACCATGATCGACACGCAGACCAAAAAGGTCGTGAAGCAGGTCAAGGTCGGCAAGTCTCCGCACGGCGTGTGGACCTTGGATCATCAGCCGAGGCAGTGATGAGTAAGCGCTGGGCCGTGCTGGCCCTGGGTCTGGCAACGTTACCGCTTTCCATAGCGGCGCAGACCTGTGACAAACCGGTGTTCCTCACCTTTGACACCGGGCATATGGCCGTGGCGCCCTTGATCGCCGAGACGCTCAAACGTTTCGATGCGCGTGCTACGTTCTTCTTGGCCAATGAGCCGACCAAGGATGGTGGCAGCACGCTGGATGATCAATGGGCGCCCTGGTGGCGAGCCCGTGCGCAAGAGGGCCATGATTTCGGCAGCCACACCTGGGACCATGACATCTGGCTGGCCGACGCCAAGGGTGGCGCCGCCTTCAAGGTACGCACCGTCGCGGGCGAGAACCAGCCGGTCTATCGCGAGCTGAGCGCCGAGCAGTATTGCGCCAGCCTCAAGCAGGTGGCCTCCCGCTTCAGCGAGATGACCGGGCGCAGCATGGGGCCGATTTTTCGCGCCCCGGCCGGCAAAACCTCGCCCGCCTTGCAGCAAGCCGCCCAGCGTTGCGGTTATGTGCATGTGGGCTGGGATGCAGCCGGCTTCTTGGGCGATGAGTTGCCCAGCGACCGTTACCCCAATGAACAGCTGCTGCAGCGCGCGCTGCAAAACATCCGGCCCGGTGATATTTTGATGGCGCATCTGGGCATCTGGTCGCGCCAGGACGCCTGGGCCCCGTCGGTGTTGGCGCCGCTGATGCAGGGCTTGAAGGACAAGGGCATGTGCTTTGCTCCGCTGCGTGAGCATCCACGCTATGCCTTGTTGTTCAAGGTGGCCTCGGTCTTGCAAAAGCCGGCCTTGCCCGGGGCCTCAACACAGGAATCTCGCGAGAAATGATGGAATGGTTCAGCGACCTGTTCGCGCAAGCGCAGCAGTTATTGTTTGAAGCTGTGGTTCAGCCGCTGGTGTTTTCCTTGGGGGGCGGCAATCTTTTGGAAGACGCCTTTGCCGCCACCGGCTGGTTGCTGGTCGGTTTGCTGCAGATCGCGGTGATGCTGAGTGTGATCCGGGGGCTTGAGCGCTGGCGTCCGGTTGAGCCCTTGCAAGACCGGGCGGCGGTGCGGGTCGATGTGATCTACACCCTGATTCACCGCCTGGGTGTGTTCCGCCTGCTGATGTTCTTCAGCATCGATCCGATGTGGGATGCCTTATTTGGCCAAGCTCGTCTGGCCGGCCTGCCGACTTTTCAGCTCGATGCCCTCTGGCCCGGCGTGACCGATATTCCGCTGCTGAGTTTTTGCCTGTATCTGCTGGTCTTCGACCTGGCCAACTATTGGCTACACCGGGGTCAGCATGCTTGGAATTGGTGGTGGGCCTTGCATTCGCTGCACCACAGCCAGCGCCAAATGACGATGTGGAGCGATAACCGCAACCATCTGCTCGACGACGTGCTGCGCGATACCGCCTTTGTGTTGTTGGCACGCCTGATCGGTGTGGAACCGGGCCAGTTTGTGGCCTTGGTGGCGGTCTCGCAGTTGATGGAAAACCTGCAGCACGCCAACGTGAAGCTCTGGTTTGGTCCGCTGCTGGAGCGGGTGGTGGTCAGTCCGCGCTTTCACCGCTTGCACCATTCGATCGGCGTGGGCCATGAGTCCTCAGGTCGCGGCACGCTCGGTGGTCACAACTTTGCGGTCTTGTTCCCGATCTGGGATATCTTGTTCGGCACCGCTAACTTCGAGTTGCGCTGGGACGCCACCGGCGTGCGAGACCAGTTGGCCGAGGAGGGCGGGCGCGACTATGGACGCGGCTTCTGGGCCCAGCAATGGCTGGGGCTGGGGCGCTTGATCGGTTGGCGCTGAAGGCGATTAAGCACAAGGGCAAGTCTCAGCGCAGCGAGCGCCGCTCGGTTGAAAGCTTGTGGCCGGCACGCTGACTTCTTCGCTCGCTAAGATCACCCTCTTTCAGGCTTGCGAGGGAAGTGATCGATGGTCAATTCGATGAGTCGTGTGGGTGACGCGTTTTGGCGCGCCGCCGCCTATTGCCTGCACCCGCGGGTGATCGCGCTGTCGATGTTGCCCTTGCTGCTGGCGGCAGGCCTGGCCTTCGGATTGGGCTACTTTTTTTGGGAAGACGCTGTCACGGGAATGCGCGGCACGCTGGACTCCTGGCGTTTGGTCGACACCTTGCTGAGCTGGCTCGACCATGTCGGCGCCACCGGTTTTCGCAGCGTGATGGCGCCCTTGCTGGTGCTGGTGCTGGCCCTGCCGGTGATCGTGGTGCTGAGCCTCTTGTTGGTGGCACTGTTGATGACGCCGACCCTGGTCAAGATGGTGGCCGATCGCCGTTTCATGGGCTTGGAGCTCAAACATGGCGGCCCCTGGTGGAAGGCCCTGGCCTGGTCCGCTTGGCACGCCGTGCTGGCCTTGTTTGCCTTGCTGGTCAGCATGCCGTTTTGGTTGATTCCGCCATTGGTGCTGATCTTGCCGCCGCTGATCTGGGGCTGGTTGGGCTACAAGGTCTTCAGCTTTGATGCCTTGGCCGAACATGCGTCGGTTGGAGAGCGCCGACAGCTGATGCGCCAGCATCGCCTGCCCCTGATGCTGCTGGGGCTGGTGACCGGCTATCTTGGCGCTGCACCCGCGGCCATCTGGGCCTTCGGCGTGATGGCGGTGGCCTTGGCGCCGTTCCTGATCTTGGCCTCGATCTGGCTCTACACCCTGGTCTTTGCCTTTTCCACCCTGTGGTTCACGCATTACTGCTTGGCGGCTTTGCAAGAGCTGCGCCAGCAGCGCGCCGCGGCCGGCGCTCAAACCATGCCGACGGTGGATGAGCTGCTGCAGGCCCCGCCGCCCACCCTGCATCTGCCTTGATGCCTTTTTGGTTTTTCTCTGACTCTGCGGCGCAGGCCCAGCACTTACTCCCGAAAGCGCGGACATGAAAATTGGTCTGATCATCATTGGCGACGAAATCCTGTCCGGCAAGCGCCAGGACAAACACATGAGCGCCTGCATCGACTTGCTGACGGCGCGCGGCATGAGCCTGGACTGGGCGCAGTACCTGGGCGATGACCGTGCGCACATCACGGCGCAACTGCGTCAGGCCTTTGCCAGTGGTGATCTGGTGCTGTGTTGCGGTGGCATTGGCGCCACGCCTGATGACCATACCCGCCAAGCCGCCGCGGCTGCGCTGGGCCGAGAGCTGGCTTTGCATCCGCAGGCCAAGGAATTGATCTGGGAACGCATCCAGCAGATGGCGGCCGAGCAGGGCAAGCAGGTCGAGGCCGAGGACCCCGACACCTTGCGACGGTTCGAGATGGGCGTGTTCCCGCTGGGCGCCGAGATCGTGCCCAATCCCTTCAACAAGATTCCCGGATTCTCGGTCGGTACGGTGTACTTCATGCCCGGCTTCCCGGTGATGGCGCACCCGATGATGGCCTGGATCTTGGATCATCGTCATGCGGATCTGCACCGCGTCCTGGGCGTGCAAGAGCGCTCGATGATTGTGCAGAGCACCATGGAGTCCAGCCTGACGCCCTTGATGGTGGCGGTGGAAGCCGACTTCCCTGGCATCAAGGTCTTCAGCCTGCCCAGTGTGGATCATCCGCAGTGGGGTCGCCACATTGAATTGGGCGTCAAGGGCGAGGCGGGTCAACTCGATGCCGCCTACCTTGCACTGAAAACGGGCGTGATCCAGTTTGGTGCAACAATAAGCACCGAATTGGTGCGGTAGCGCGCGACGCTTTGCACCAAGTCGGGCGAGCTCGTGTTCAAAACTGTGATTTGAGTGCTGTTTTATGCCGCCGTGCAGCGCCATAATTCGCCCGCCTGCTTGGATGAGGGCGGTGCAGCGCAGCTTTGGTGCAGTTTTTGAACAGAGGCCCGAGATCTGGTCTTAAGTTGGCACACAAAGTGCTTGTTCTGGAGTGCGGCGCCTAGAGTTGCAGCGCGTGCCGAATTCATTCGAGTCCCCAAAAGTTTTTCCCGCTAGGAGTTTTTGATGGCCAAGACCGTCGCAGACGTGATCAAGATGGTGAAAGAGAACGAAGTCAAGTTTGTTGACTTCCGTTTCACCGATACCCGTGGCAAAGAGCAGCACGTGACCGTGCCCGTCTCGCACTTCGACGAAGACAAGTTCGTGTCGGGCCACGCTTTTGACGGCTCCTCGATCGCCGGCTGGAAGGGCATCGAAGCCTCGGACATGCTGTTGATGCCCGATCCGAACACCGCCAACATCGACCCCTTCTTTGAAGAGCCGACGCTGATCCTGTCTTGCGACGTGGTCGACCCGGCCGACGGCAAGGCCTATGAGCGCGATCCGCGCTCGCTGGCCAAGCGCGCTGAAGCCTATCTGAAGTCCTCCGGCCTGGGCGACACCGCCTACTTCGGTCCGGAGCCAGAATTCTTCATCTTCGACTCGATCCGCTGGGGCAATGACATGTCCGGCTCCTTCTTCAAGATCGAATCTGAAGAAGCCGCTTGGAACACCGGCAAGGAATACGAGCACGGCAATTCCGGCTATCGCCCGACCGTCAAGGGCGGCTACTTCCCCGTGCCTCCGGTCGACAGCGGCCAAGACATGCGCTCGGAAATGTGCCTGATCTTGGAACAGCTGGGCATCCCGGTTGAAGTGCATCACCATGAAGTGGCCAACGCCGGCCAAATGGAAATCGGCACCCGTTTCAGCTCGCTGGTGCAGCGCGCTGACTGGACCCAGCTGCAAAAGTACGTGGTGCAAAACGTCGCTCATGCCTACGGCAAGACCGCGACCTTCATGCCCAAGCCCATCGTTGGCGACAACGGCTCCGGCATGCACGTGCACCAGTCGGTTTGGAAGGATGGCAAGAACCTGTTCGCCGGCGACGGCTATGCTGGCCTGAGCGATTTCGCCCTGTACTACATCGGCGGCATCATCAAGCACGCCCGCGCGCTGAACGCCATCACCAACCCCGGTACCAACTCGTACAAGCGTCTGGTGCCTGGCTACGAAGCCCCGGTGAAGCTGGCTTACTCGGCCAAGAACCGCTCGGCATCGATCCGCATTCCTTACGTGGCTAACCCCAAGGGTCGCCGTGTTGAGGCACGCTTCCCCGATCCATCGGCCAACCCATACCTGTGCTTCGCAGCGCTGCTGATGGCCGGTCTGGACGGCGTGGAAAACAAGATCCATCCGGGCGAAGCCGCCACCAAGGATCTGTACCACCTGCCGCCGGAAGAAGACGCATTGGTGCCGACCGTCTGCCACAGCCTGGACCAGGCTCTGGAAGCCCTGGACAAGGACCGCGCGTTCCTGACCAAGGGTGGCGTGTTTACCGATGCCTACTTGGATGCCTACATCGAGTTGAAGATGCAGGAAGTGACCCGGCTGCGCATGGCCACTCACCCGGTCGAATTCGATATGTACTACTCGCTGTAATGCCGGTGAGCGGCGTGCGTGACCTTCACGTGACGCCGCTCGGCCTGCATAGCGCTGTTGAGGGACGACCGCGGTCGTCCCTTTTCTTTGGCGCCAACACTTGTTGCGGCTTTTGTTTCGACATTTGTTTTGACGAGCAGCCGGCAAAGTGGGGCTACTTCTGTGCTTGCATCGCTGGCGATACGCCACAATGCCGCCATGCTGATTCGACCTTGTTCTTCACGTCTGAGCTTGATGGCTTTGGCCGCATTGCTGGCGCTGCCGGGCGCTGCCGCCTTGGCGCAGTCCACCGTCTACCGCTGCCCAGGGCCGCCGGTGCTCTACACCGACGCCTTGTCGGCCAAAGAGGCGCAAGACAAAGGTTGCCGGTCGATCGAGGGCACGCCCATCACGGTGCTGCAAGCGCCGAAGCCGCGGGCCAATTCATCGGCCCCTGCGGCCCAGGCTGGCGAATCGGCGCGGGGCAGTGCTGATGGCCGGATCGACCCGAATCAGCAGCGTTCGCGTGATGGTGAGCGCCGGCGCGTGCTTGAGACCGAGTTGCGCGAGGCCGAGGATCGTTTGGCTTCGCTGCAGCGCGAGTACGCCGGCGGTGCCGCCGAGCGGCGTGGCGACGAACGCAATTACCAGAAATTCTTGGATCGCATGGCCGAACTCAAGGCCAGTATCGGGCGCCAGGAATCCGACATCCAGGCGCTCAAACGCGAGATCAGCAAACTGCCTTGACGGCCACGGTGTATCGGCGGCGTCGGGGCGATGGGCCTAGACAGCATGACCGAGATCCGACTTCCCAATACCGGCTTTGAAGCCTTCGACACCCTGGCCACCATGGTGGCCGTGGTGCGCCCCGACGGCGAATGCCTGTTCGCCAATGCGGCCTTTGAGAACGTGATGCGCTTGTCGCGCCGGGCGGTAGAGCGCAGCAATCTGTTTGATTGGTTTGCCGACGCCAGCCGTCTCAGTGACACCGTCAGCGGCGTGGCCCGCAATGCCTATTCGAGCAGCCGCTTCGACGCCTTGTTGCGGCGGGCAGGCCGTCAGCACGAGGACCTGTTGCCGGTGCATGTGATCGTCTCTCAGATGGAGAGCGACTCGCAAGTCTTGGTCGAATTGATCGAGAACGCCCAGCAAAGCCGGCAGGACCGCGAGGAGCGCACGCTCGACCAGGTGCAGGCGACCAAGGAGTTGACTCGCAATCTCGCCCATGAGATCAAGAACCCTCTGGGCGGCATTCGAGGTGCCGCGCAACTGCTGGCGATGGAATTGGCGCCGACCGAGTTGGGGCCTGAGTTGGCCGAGTACACCCAGGTCATCATCCATGAGGTGGATCGGCTGCAGTCGCTGGTCGATCGCTTGTTGGCGCCGCACCGCCATGCGCCGGTGCTTGCGGATGTGAACATCCATGAGGTCTGTGAGCGGGTCAGGGCGCTGATCTTGGTGGAGTACCCGCGGGGCTTGAAGGTCATTCGTGACTACGACACCTCACTGCCGGACTTTCGCGGTGACCGCGAGCAGCTGATTCAAGCGGTGTTGAACATCGTGCAGAACGCCGCGCAGGCCCTGCAGGCGCGCATCGCCGAGGCCGACCCCGAGCAGCCCGCCTGTATTCGCTTGCGCACCCGGGTGGCGCGCCAGATCACGATTGGCAAGCAGCGTTGGCGCTTGGCATTGGAATTGCATGTGGAGGACAACGGCCCCGGAGTGCCGGCCGAGATTCGAGATCGCATCTTCTTCCCGCTGGTGTCGGGGCGAGATGGCGGCTCGGGTCTGGGACTGACGCTGTCACAGACGATTGCCCAGCAACACCAGGGCATGTTGGACTGTCAGAGTGAACCGGGCCGGACCGATTTTCGATTGACCTTGCCCTTGCCTTGATCGGCAAGTCGGACGCGCTGAATAGTTTTTTGGAAGCCTTTGCATGAAATCGATTTGGGTTGTAGACGACGACCACTCCATCCGCTTCGTGCTGGAGAAGGCGCTGGCTCGCGAGGGCCTGCCGGTCCGCTGCTTCAGCAATGCGCGCGACCTGCTCGCGGCCTTGGACGAAGACAGCCCGCAGGTGCTGGTGTCCGATATCCGCATGCCGGGAGGGTCAGGTCTTGACCTGCTGGCCAAGGTCAAGGCCCGTCTGCCGCAGCTGCCGGTCATCATCATGACGGCCTACTCCGACTTGGACAGCGCCGTGTCGGCCTTCCAGGGCGGCGCCTTCGAGTATTTGCCCAAGCCGTTTGATCTGCCGCGCGCGGTTGAATTGATTCGTCGCGCTCAAGAAGAGAGCCAGCGCGAAGAGGCGCAGGGCGAAGAGGCGGCGGCCGAAGTGCCCGAGATGTTGGGTCAGGCCCCGGCCATGCAGGATGTGTTCCGTGCCATCGGGCGTTTGTCGCAAAGCCATGTGACGGTGCTGATCACCGGTGAGTCCGGTTCCGGCAAGGAGTTGGTGGCGCGCGCGCTGCACAAGCACAGCCCGCGTGCGGAGGGTCCCTTCGTCGCCATCAACACGGCGGCCATCCCTAAGGATTTGTTGGAAAGCGAGCTCTTCGGCCATGAGCGCGGCGCCTTCACCGGTGCGCAGGCGACCCGACGCGGTCGCTTTGAGCAGGCCGATGGCGGCACCTTGTTCCTGGACGAAATCGGCGATATGCCCTTGGAGCTGCAGACCCGCTTGTTGCGCGTCTTGTCCGATGGGCAGTTCTACCGCGTTGGTGGCCACAGCCCCTTGCGCAGCAATGTGCGGGTGATCGCCGCCACTCACCAAAACCTGGAGTCGCGGGTGCGCCAGGGCGCCTTCCGCGAGGACTTGTTCCATCGCCTGAATGTGATTCGCCTGCGCCTGCCTGCGCTGCGCGAGCGGCGTGAGGATGTGCCGGTGTTGGCGCGCTTTTTCTTGCAGCGCAGCGCGGCCGAGTTGGGCGTGGAGCCCAAGCGCTTGAGCGACGCCGCCTTGGCTCAGTTGGTGGCCTTTGATTTCCCCGGCAATGTGCGGCAGCTGGAGAACATCTGCCATTGGCTCAGCGTGATGGCACCCAGCCAGATGGTCGATGCCAAGGACTTGCCGCAGGAGCTCTTGCAAACCGGGTCGGCGAATCTGCCGGCCGAATTGGCCTTGCTGGACGAGCCCGAGCTGTCGCGAAATGCGCCGAGCGCAGGCCTGCCACCGAGTGGGGCGGTGGCAGCGGTGATGCCCAGCTTTGGTGCGGGGCCGGATGCCTGGGTGGCCGAAATGGCGCGTGAGGCGCGCCGCCTCTTGGCCGCTGGCGAGCCTGATGTCTGGGACGTGTTGACGCGCCGCTTTGAAGCCAGCTTGATCTTGGCGGCGCTGGAGTTGACCCGCGGCCGGCGCATCGAGGCGGCGCAAAAACTCGGCATTGGCCGCAACACCATCACCCGCAAGATCCAGGAGTTAGGTTTGGACGCCTAAATTCCCGAATGCCTGCCGTGACGGGAGAAGAGATCCGGATAAACCCGAGCCCACCCACGGCTGTCACGGCTGGGACATCTTTGAAGCTCGAATGCTGCCTAGAATCGAACGATCGTTCTATTTTGCGCAGGCCGGGCTTGATGAGCTCATGACCGCCCTGCGTTTGGTGCCGAGCAATCGGCTTTCAAGAAGGGCTCAGCATGACAGCGATTTACGACGTCCGCGGCCAGGTGGCCGTGATCACCTTGAACAACCCGCCCGTCAATGGTCTGGGTTATGCCACCCGCAAGGCGGTCGCCGCCGGCATTGAACAGGCCGAGAGTGATGCCGCCATCAGCGCAGTCGTCATCACCGGCGCCGGTGCGGCCTTTTCCGGCGGCGCCGATATCAAGGAGTTCGGTAGCCCCAAGGCCCTGGCCGAACCGAATCTGCTCAGCCTGATCGCGCTGGTGGAGGCCTGCTCCAAGCCGGTGGTCGCCGCCATCCACTCGGTCTGCATGGGTGGTGGCTTGGAGTTGGCGCTGGGCTGCCATTACCGCATTGCCGCGGCAGGCACCAAGGTGGCCCTGCCCGAGGTCAAGCTGGGGCTCTTGCCCGGTGCAGGCGGCACGCAGCGCCTGCCGCGCGCCCTGGGCGTTGAGCCGGCGCTCAATATGATCGTCAGCGGCGAACCGGTGAACAGCGAGATGCTGGCCATGGTGCCGGGCCAGAAGCTGTTTGACCGTATGGCCCAGGGCGATCTGATGGCTGAGGCCCTGGCTTTTGCTGCCGAAGTGGCCGACAAACGCCCCTTGCCGCGTGTGCGTGATCTGAAGGCCCGGCATGCCAATCCGGACGCCTACTTTCAGTTCGCCCGCAATATGGTGGGCGGACAGAGCCGCAACTTCCCGGCGCCGCTGCGTTGCCTGGAGGCGGTGGCCGCCTCGGTGACGATGAAGTTCGAGGACGGCATTCGCGCCGAACGCGAGGGCTTTGCCGCGCTGATGGTGACGCCCGAATCCAAGGCCTTGCGGCATGCCTTCTTCGCCGAGCGCGCCACCACCAAGATCGGCGATGTGCCGAGCGACACTCCGCAACGCAAGATCGAGCGTGTGGCCGTCATCGGTGCCGGCACCATGGGCGGTGGCATCAGCATGAACTTCTTGAATGCCGGCATCCCGGTCGTCATGCTGGAGACCAAGCAAGAGGCCCTGGACCGCGGCGTAGCCACTATCCGCAAGAACTATGAAGCCCAGGTCAAAAAGGGCAAGCTGAAGGAAGACAAGTTCCAACAGCGCATGAGCCTGCTCAGCACCACGCTGAACTACGCCGACATCGGCCAGGCCGATCTGGTGATCGAAGCGGTGTTCGAGGAGATCGGCGTCAAGGAATCGGTCTTCAAGCAACTCGACGCCGTGATGAAACCCGGCGCCATCCTGGCCAGCAACACGTCGACCTTGGACGTCAACACAATTGCCAACTTCACCCAGCGTCCGCAAGACGTGGTGGGTCTGCACTTCTTCAGCCCCGCCAATGTGATGAAGCTCTTGGAGGTGGTGCGCGGCGCGGCCACGGCCAAGGACGTGTTGGCCACCGTCATGGCCGTGGCCAAGAAGATCCGCAAGACGGCGGTGGTCTCGGGGGTGTGCGACGGCTTCATCGGCAACCGCATGATCGAACAGTACAGCCGCCAGGCCGGTTTCCTCTTGGACGAGGGCTGCAGCCCGCAACAGGTGGACCGTGCGGTCGAGAAGTTCGGCTTCGCCATGGGTCCCTTCCGCATGGGTGACCTGGCCGGCAACGACATCGGCTGGTCCATCCGCAAACGCCGTTATGTTGAGAAGCCGAATCTGCGTTATTCGGCCAGCGCGGACCGTCTCTGCGAACTGGGCCGCTTCGGCCAGAAGACGCAAGCCGGCTGGTACGACTACCAGGTCGGCAAGCGCGATGCGCAGCCTTCTCCGGTGGTGGCGGAGATGCTGGCGAAGCACCGCGCCTCACTGGGTCAGGACCCGGCGGTGGCGCCGCGCCAGATCAGCGATGAGGAAATTGTGCAGCGCCTGGTTTACGCCTTGGTCAACGAAGCGGCGCATCTGTTGGAAGAGGGCATCGCCCAGCGCGCCTCGGATGTGGACATGGTCTATCTGACCGGTTACGGCTTCCCGCTTTGGCGCGGTGGCCCGATGTGCTACGCCGACACGGTCGGTTTGTTCAATGTGGTGCAGGCAATGAAACGCTTTGCGAAGAACCCGCTGGATGACGCGAAGTTTTGGGAGCCGGCGCCGCTGCTGGCGCGCTTGGTCGCCGAAGGCGGCTCTTTCACCGGCTGAGCCGCACCGCCAAAGGAATCCATACCATGAGCAAAGCACTGATTGTTTCGACTGCCCGTACACCGCTGGCCAAGAGCTGGAAGGGCGCCTTCAATATGACCCATGGCGCCACCCTGGGCGGCCATGCGGTGGCTGCGGCCGTGGCGCGCAGCGGCGTCAATGCCGCCGACATCGAAGACGTGTTGATGGGTTGCGCCACGCCCGAGGGCGCCACCGGCAGCAATATCGCGCGCCAGATCGCGCTGCGCGCCGGCCTGCCCATCACGGTCAGCGGCGTTACCGTCAACCGTTTCTGTTCCAGCGGCCTGCAGACCATTGCGATGGCGGCGCAGCGCATCATGGCCGGCGAGGGGGATGTGTATGTGGCCGGCGGCGTGGAGAGCATCTCCTGCGTGCAGAACGAGGCGAATCGCCACATGATTACCGACCCGGCGCTGCTGAAGGCCCAGCCCGAGATCTATTGGAATATGCTGCAGACGGCCGAGAACGTGGCGCAGCGCTACAAGATCGGCCGCGAGCGCATGGACCAATACGGCGCCCAGAGCCAACAGCGCGCCTGTGCCGCCCAGGCCGCAGGCCTCTTCAGCGCCGAGTTGGCGCCGATCACCGTGATCATGGGTGTGGCCGACAAGGTGATGGGCCTGATGACGCGCGAAGTGACCGTCAGCGCCGACGAAGGCCTGCGCGAGGGCACCACCTATGACGCCATCAAGGACCTGCGCTCGGCCATGCCCGGCGGCCTGATCTCGGCCGGCAATGCCAGCCAGTTCTCGGACGGGGCGGGTGCCTGCGTGCTGGCCAGCGAAAGCTATGCCGAGCGCCATGGTCTGCAGCCGCTGGGCCGCTTTCTCGGCTTTGCGGTGGCCGGTTGCGAACCCGATGAAATGGGCATTGGCCCGGTCTTTGCCGTGCCCAAGGTCTTGAAGCGCCTGGGCCTGACGGTGGCCGACATCGACCTCTGGGAGCTGAATGAAGCCTTTGCGGTGCAGGTGCTGTATTGCGCCGACACCTTGGGCATTCCGATGGACCGGCTCAATGTCAACGGCGGCGCCATCGCGGTGGGGCACCCCTACGGTGTGTCCGGTCAACGGCTGACTGGCCACGCGCTGATCGAAGGCAAGCGCCGTGGCGCCAAGCTGGTCTGCGTGACCATGTGCATTGGCGGCGGCATGGGTGCGGCCGGCGTGTTCGAGGTCTTGTGATCATGGTCAGCCCGGAAGAGTTTTTGGCCATGGGGCGCGCTGTGTTGGCGGAGCAGCCCTTCAGCGTTTTGCTGGGCGCCGAGCTGACGGCTTTCACGCCCGGCAAGGCCCAGCTGGAACTGGGCTTGAGTGAGCAGCTCAAGCAACAGAACGGCTTCGCCCACGGCGGCGTCTTGAGCTATCTGGCCGATAACGCCTTGACCTTTGCCGGCGGTAGCGCCTTGCATGCACCGGTGCTGACTTCGGAGTTCAAGATCAACTATGTGCGGCCGGCGGTCGGCGAGCGTCTGATCGTGCGCGCCAGCGCCGATGCGGTGAGCAAGTCGCAAGCGGTGTGTCGCTGCGATGTGTTCGTTGTGCAGGCCGGTCTTGAGAAGCTCTGCGCCCTGGCGCAGGGCACCATCGTCAAGCTGGCCTGAATCCGGGCTTAGTCCATCATGCGCCAGACCCTGGACTTCCTGCTGAATGACTGGTTGCAGGTGAATCGCCTGAATCAGTGCGAGCGCTTTGCCGAACATTCGGCCGAGACCTTCGCCGCGGTGCTGGACACCTGCGAGCGCATCGCGCGCGACAAGTTCGCGCCCGTCAACCGCATCACCGACACGCAGGAGCCGCACTTCGACGGCGAGCGCGTGCACCTGCCCGAGGGCACGCTGGAGGCCTTGAATGCCTATGTGGCCTCCGGCATGTTGGCGGCCTCCCAGGATCATGAATTGGGCGGCATGCAACTGCCCTGTGTGATCGAGATGGCCGCCAATGCCTTCTTCAGCAAGGCCGATGTGTCGATTGGCGCCTACGCCATGCTGACCAGCGGCAACGCCAATCTCTTGATGGCCCATGGCACGGCTCAGCAACGCGAGGTGTTCGCGCACGCGCAGTTCGCCGGGCGCTGGCTCGGCACCATGTGCTTGAGCGAGCCGCAGGCCGGGTCCTCGCTGTCCGACATTGCCACCCGGGCGACGCCCGATGGCGAGGGTTTTGCCGATGACCCCTTGGGTCCGCGCTACCGCCTCAAGGGCAACAAGATGTGGATCTCGGGCGGCGAGCATGAGCTGCGCGAGAACATCGTGCATCTGGTGCTGGCCAAGATTCCGGGGCCGGATGGCCAGCTGATTCCGGGCGCCAAGGGAATCTCACTCTTCATCGTGCCCAAGCGCATGGTGACGGCCGAGGGCCAGTTGAGTGGAGAGCGCAATGACGTGGCGCTGGCCGGTTTGAACCACAAGCTGGGTTTTCGCGGCACCAGCAACTGCCTGCTGAATTTTGGCGAGGGTCAGTTCTTGCCCGGCGGCAAGGCCGGTGCCGTCGGCTACTTGGTCGGCCAGCCCGGCGAAGGCCTGAAGTGCATGTTCCACATGATGAACGAGGCGCGCATCGGCGTTGGCCTGGGTGCTGCCATGCTGGGCTATGCCGGCTATGAGGCCAGCCTGACCTATGCCCGCCAGCGCCCGCAGGGCCGTGCCCTGGGTGTAAGCGGCAAAGACGCCTCGCAGCCGCAGCGGCCCATCATCGAGCATGCCGACGTCAAGCGCATGCTGCTGGCGCAGAAGAGCTATGTGGAGGGCGCCTTGGCTTTGGCCTTGTTGTGCGCGCGGTTGGTGGACGAGCAGCACACGGGCACGCCCGAGGCCGCGCAGGAAGTGCGCTTGGTGCTGGAGGTTTTGATCCCCATTGTCAAAAGCTGGCCCAGCGAATGGTGTCTGGAGGCGAATTCACTGGCCATTCAGGTCTTGGGCGGCTATGGCTACACGCGCGACTTCCCGGTTGAGCAGTACTGGCGCGACAACCGCCTGAACATGATCCACGAAGGCACGCATGGCATCCACGGCCTGGACCTGCTGGGCCGCAAGGTGGTGATGCAGGGCGGGCAAGCGCTGATGGCGCTGGCCGCCCGCGTCAATCGCACGGTGGAGGCGGCGATGCAGCAGCCGGGGCTGGATGAGCTCGGCAACGCCCTGGCGGCGGCTTTGGCCCGCCTTGGCCGCGCCACCAAGCAAGCTTGGAGCAGCGGCCAAGCCGACGAGGCTCTGGCCAACGCCACGCCGTATTTGCAAGCCTTTGGTCATGTGGTGCTGGCCTGGGTCTGGCTGGATGTGGCCCTGGCTGCGGAGTTGCAGTCCGGGCAGGGCAGCGATTTTGCACAGGGCAAGCGGGCCGCTTGCCGCTACTTCTTCGTCTATGAATTACCCAAGATCGACGCCTGGCTCGGTGTGGTCGGCAGCCGAGAGGCACTCTGCAAAGACATGCCCGAGGCCTGGTTTTGATGGACCTTGGAGAATGCGCTGATGGCCAATGAAGAGGACGCAAACATGCGAGAAATGAGCCCCAAGGCTTTGCAGTGGATGGAGCGTTTGGTCTGGGTGTTTGTCTATGGCGGCATGTTGGTGTTTGTGCTGGGTTTGGCCGTGCTTCAGTTTGGCCCGCACAGCCTGGGCGGCAAGGGGGATGGCATGACGGACGCTGAAATATTGGCCTACTTCCTCTTGGGCAAGGGCGCTCTCGCGGTGCTGCTGGGGGGCTTGATGATCTGGCTGCGTTCACGCTGGAAGTAAAGCGATCCGGCGCGCGGGCGGGCGTTACAAGGAATGCAATGACACAACGTGTACAAGACTTGTTTGATCTGACTGGGCAGGTGGCCCTGGTCACCGGCGGCTCGCGAGGCCTGGGCCTGCAGATTGCCGAAAGCCTGGGTGAGGCCGGGGCCAAAATCATGCTGACCTCGCGCAAAGCCGCCGATCTGGAACTGGCGGTAGCGCATCTGCAAGCGCGTGGCATTGATGCGCGCTGGATCGCCGCCGATGCGGCCGACGAGGTGCAGGCCGTCGCGGTGGTCACGCAGACGATGGAGCGCCTGGGCCAAATTGACATCTTGGTCAACAACGCCGGCGCCAGCTGGGGTGCGGCGGCCGAAGACCATCCGATCGAGGCTTGGGACAAGGTCATGAATCTGAATATCCGCAGCCTCTTCGTCTTCGCCCAGGCGGTGGCCAAGCAAGGCATGATTGCGCGTCGCACGGGCCGCATCATCAATGTGGCCTCGATCGCCGGCCTGGCCGGCAATCCCTCGATGATGAAAACCATTGCCTACAACACCAGCAAGGGCGCGGTGGTCAACTTCACCCGCGCCCTGGCTGCTGAGTGGGGTGCTTATGGCATCACCGTCAATGCGCTGGCGCCGGGCTTTTTCCCGAGCAAGATGACCCATGGCCTGCTGGCCAGCGTGGGGGAGGAGACGCTGGCGGCTTCGGCGCCCTTGCGTCGGATCGGCGATGATGAGGACCTCAAGGGCGCCGCGCTCCTGTTCGCCTCCCGGGCGGGCAAGCACATCACCGGTCAAGTGTTGGCGGTGGATGGGGGTGTCAGCGCTATCCACGGATCCTGATCAAACCAATCTCATGTCAGACAGCAAGTCCCGCGCCGGTGCAATGAAGTTTCCGCTGCACATTCCCTTTGTCGAACAACTCGGGCTGGAACTTCACAGCATGGCTGATGGTCGGGCCGAGTTGCGGGTCGACCTGAAGGAGGGCCACCTGAACTCCTGGGAGGTGGCGCATGGCGGGGTCTTGATGACGATGCTGGATGTGGCCATGGCCCACGCGGCCCGCAGCATTCATGTCAGCGATCGCGGCATGGGCCCAGGCGTGGTGACGGTCGAGATGAAGACCTCTTTCATGCGCCCCGGTGAAGGCGAGTTGCGAGCCATCGCTGAGCTGCTGCACAGCACCGCGACCATGGCGTTCTGCGAGGGCCGGGTGATTGGTGAGGACGGCAAGCTCTGCGCCCACGCCACCGCGACTTTCAAGTACCTGAAGGCGCTGCCGGGGCGTGATCGCAGCGTCAAGACTTTGCAGCGAACCGAGGGCTGAGGCAGCGGTTCAGGCCTCGTCTAGGAATCCACGCCCAAAGCCACGTCTTTGGCCGCGGCTTTGGACGGGCCCGAGTCAACGCACTTTGAAGATGGCCACCGCTTGCACCAGTTGATCGGCCTGCACGCGCAGGCTCTCGGCCGCGGCCGCGCTTTCTTCCACCAAGGCGGCGTTCTGCTGCGTCACCTTGTCCATCTGCGTGATGGCCTCGCCGACCTGGGCGATGCCCGAGCTTTGCTCGGAACTGGCCGAGCTGATCTCGCCGACGATGTCGGTGACGCGGCGAATCGCGGTGACGATTTCCGTCATCGTCACGCCGGCCTTGTCGACCAGGGCCGTACCTTGCTCGACCCGCTCAACGCTGGCGTTGATCAAGGTCTTGATCTCCTTGGCCGCCTCGGCGCTGCGCTGCGCCAGTGAGCGCACCTCGCTGGCCACGACCGCAAAGCCGCGCCCTTGCTCACCGGCTCGAGCCGCTTCGACGGCCGCATTCAGCGCCAGGATATTGGTCTGGAAGGCAATGCCGTCGATCACGCTGATGATGTCGGAGATCTTCTTCGAGCTGTCATTGATGCCCTTCATCGTCTCGACCACCTGACCCACCACCTCGCCACCTTGGCTGGCCACCTGCGAGGCGCCCAAGGCCAGTTGATTGGCCTGCTTGGCGTTGTCGGCGTTGTTGCGCACGGTGGAGCTGAGTTCATCCATGGTGGCGGCGGTTTCTTCCAGCGCGCTGGCTTGCTCTTCGGTGCGCTGACTGAGGTCGGCATTGCCTTGCGCGATTTCTCCACTGCCGGTGGCCACGCTTTCCGAGTTCTCGCGCACGGTGACGACGATGTCTTTCAGCCGTTCGCGCATATGGTCCAGTGCCTGCAGCAGTTGCGATGTTTCGTCACGGCCCTCGCTGTGCATGCGCACCGTCATATCGCCTTCGCTCATCGCTTGAGCGCCGGCCACCGCTTCGGCCAAGGGCCGGGTCACGTGTCGGCTGATGCCAATGCCCAAGCCAATGCCCACGCCAATGCTGAGCAAAATCAGCACCAGGGTCGTGTTGCGGCTGCTGGCGTAGAGCGCATCGTTCTCATCCGACACCCCCTTGGCCTCGCTCTCCTTCAGTTGCGAAAAAGCGCCCATCGCCTGATCGACGAGGATGCCTTGCGGGGTCACATCTGACTTGATGAATTTGATGGCTTCATTGGAGCCACTCAGATCGGTCTTTTGAATCCGCGCCACCAAGTCTTGGGCGATCTGCTGGTCTTTCTCCCACAGACTGCGCAATTGCTTCATCGTGCTCTGGGCTTTGTCGCTCAGATGGAGTTTGGACGCGCTGTCCAGCAGTTCGCTGGTTTTCTTGCGCGACTCGGCCATCAAGGCGAGTGCACGATCACGCTCCTGGGCATCGGTGGCCAGCAGGGCTTCCCGCACCGAGACCAGCGCTTGCAAACGCTGGGCGTTGGCTTCTTTGGTCAGGGACAGACCCACCAGTTCATGCTCGTAGAGTGCCGTATCGGCATCGTTGATCTTTTTCATGTTGTAGATGGCGAAGCCACCCAACAGGCCGCCGATCAGGGCAACAGCCGAAAAGGCCGCGATCAATTTGCTGGTGATGTTGAAATCTTCAAGCTTCATATAAGCAACTCCAGCGGTTTTTTGGTTGTTTGAATCATGGCGCGCCTAGGTCAGCGCCGCAAGTCACTTTTGTGACGGCTGCATCCGTTCGCATATCGGCCGCAGAATCAGCAACTTGAAGGGGCAAACCCTAGACGGCGGGTTTTGTCACAGCGGGGACGCGTTGCTCCGCGGGTGCATGTTCAAATTCTTACCAGCAGGCGGCGCAGGTGTGGCGCCGCTCAATCAGACCGTAGCAATTCAGGATTTCCGCCATGAGCTTGAGCAATCATCAAATCCATCTGGTCTCCCGTCCACAGGGCGAGCCCGGCCTGGAGAATTTCAAACAGGTCGAGGCCGCCGTGCCCGAGTTGCTGGACGGGCAGGTCTTGGTGCGCAACCACTACCTCAGTCTGGACCCCTATATGCGCGGCCGCATGAATGACGGCAAGAGCTACGCCCAACCCCAGCCCTTGAACGAGGTGATGATGGGCGGCACCGTTGGCGAGGTGCTGGCCTCAAAGAATGCCCATTTCGCCGCCGGCGACAAAGTGGTCGGCATGGGCGGGTGGCAGCAGTACTTTGTGGTGGATGCAAACCAGCGCGGCGTGTTGCAGAAGGTAGATGCCACGCATATTCCGCTGTCAGCCTATCTGGGCGCGGTGGGTATGCCGGGTGTGACCGCTTGGTACGGCCTGGTCAAGATCATTCAACCCAAGGCCGGCGAGACGGTGGTGGTCAGCGCCGCCAGCGGCGCGGTCGGCTCGGTGGTGGGGCAACTCGCCAAGGCCCGAGGTGCGCGGGCGGTAGGCCTGGCCGGCGGCGCCGACAAATGCCGTTACGTGGTCGAAGAACTGGGTTTCGACGCCTGCATCGACTACAAGCAGCACACCGATGTGAAGTCGCTTTCGGCAGCCCTGAAGGCGGCTTGCCCGGACGGCATTGATGGCCATTTCGAAAACGTCGGCGGCATGATTCTGGACGCGGTGATGCTGCGCGCCAATGCCTTCAGCCGGATTGCCATGTGCGGCATGATTTCGGGCTACAACGGTGAGCCCATCCCGATGAGCGCGCCGCAGCTGATCCTGGTCAACCGCATGAAGGTCGAGGGCTTCATCGTCAGCGAGCATATGGAGGTCTGGCCCGAGGCCTTGAAGGAATTGGGCACCTTGGTCGCCACCGGCAAGCTGAAGTTCCGTGAGTCGGTCAGCGAAGGCATTGCCAGCGCGCCCGAGGCCTTTCTGGGGCTGCTGAAGGGCCGCAACTTCGGCAAGCAATTGGTGAAGCTGGTTTGATGGGCCTGCGTTGGACCTGTGCGCGCCTGCAGGACTTGAACCCGCTGGCGCTGTACCAAGCCCTGGCGCTGCGCTCGCAGGTTTTTGTGGTGGAGCAGGCCTGTGTCTATCTCGACCCGGATGGCGTCGATCTGCAGGCCTGGCACTTGCTGGGCCATGACGAAAGCAGCGGCGACTTGCGCGTGGCGGCCCGGCTCTTGCCGCCGCTGGCCAAGGGACCGAGCCATCTGCTGCCCGAGATCGGGCGGGTCGTGTGCGGTCAGCAGGCGCGGGGCAATGGCAGCGGTCGGGCCTTGATGGAGCGGGCCATCAGCGAGTGCGAACGGCTCTGGCCTGGCCAGGCGATCGCCATCAATGCACAGGCTTATCTGGAGGGCTTCTACGCCGGCCTGGGCTTTGTGAAGACCTCCGAACCCTATGACGAAGACGGCATTGTTCACATCGATATGCAAAGGCCCAGCGCGGCATGAGTGACTTGATCCTGCACCACTACGCCGGCTCACCCTTTTCCGAAAAGATGCGCTTGATCTTCGGCTTCAAGGGCCTGGCCTGGCACAGCGTCAATGTGCCCGTGATGTTGCCCAAGCCTGATGTGCTGGCCCTGACCGGCGGCTACCGGCGCACGCCTTTGCTGCAAATCGGGGGCGATATCTTCTGCGATACCGCGCTGATGTGCGAGGAACTTGAGGCGCGTTACCCAAGCCCCAGCTTGTTCCCGGCCAGCAGTCTGGGTAGCGACCGGATGCTGGCGCAATGGGCCGACGGCAGCTTGTTCCTTGCTGCCGTGCCCTATACCCTTCAGCCGGCCGGTGCCGCGGCCATCTTTGCCGACGCGCCGCCGGAGTTCTTGCCGGCCTTCGTGGCCGATCGGGCCGCCATGACCGAAGGCAACCGCCGGCCCAGCAGTGCCGATGCGGGCGCCGCCTTGCAGAGCTATCTGGAATGGCTGGAAGCGCTGCTGAGCGATGGGCGCGACTTTTTGCTGGGTGCCGAGCCCTGCGTGGCCGACTTTGCCGTGGCACAAAGCATCTGGTTCATCCGTCTGGCGCCGCCGGTGACCGGCATTTTGCAGCCCTTTGTCCGGCTGGCCACTTGGTTTGACCGGGTGGCTGGCTTCGGCCATGGCGAGCGTCTGAAGTTGGACAGCCAAGCCGCCATCGAGCTCGCCCGCAGCCGCGGTCCGCAGGCCGCGGTCAGCGTGCAAAGTGGCCTGGGTTTCGTGCCCGGTGAGGTGGTGCAGGTCAATGCCAGCGACTATGGCCGCGAGCCGGTGGTCGGCGAGTTGGTGGGCCTGAACCACCAGCGCATCAGCCTGCGCCGTGTCGACGCGCGAGCCGGTCTGGTGCATGTGCATTTCCCGCGCATTGGCTACGCTTTGCGCAAGGCACCAGGCTTGAACCCATGAAGAGTTTCCAGGGCAAGACCGCCGTCATCACCGGCGCGGGTTCCGGTTTCGGGCTTGAGTTGGCGCGCCTCGCCGCGGCCAGGGGCATGAATTTGGTGCTCTGCGATGTGCAGGCCGATGCCCTTGAACGCGCCGCTGCCGAGTTCAGCGGGCGGCCGCTGTTGGCGCAACAGGTCGATGTGTCGAAGGCCGCCGAGATGGAGACACTGGCGCAAGCGGTGCAGGCCCGATTCGGCGCGCCTCATTTGGTCTTCAACAATGCCGGTGTGGGTTCGGGCGGCCTGATCTGGGAAAACAGCCTGGCCGACTGGGACTGGGTCCTGGGTGTCAATCTGATGGGCGTGGTGCATGGGCTGCGCCTGTTCACGCCGATGATGCTGGAGGCCGCCGCGGCGAACCCGAGCTTCGAGGGGCATATCGTCAACACCGCATCCATGGCGGGGGTCGTGAATGCGCCGAATATGGGCGTTTACAACGTCTCCAAACACGCGGTGGTGGCTCTCAGCGAGACGCTCTATCAAGACCTGGCCCTGGTCACCGAGCAGATTCACTGTTCGGTCTTGTGCCCCTTCTTTGTTCCGACGGGCATCGCGCAGAGTCACCGTAACCGCCCGCTGGCCTTGCAGGGCGGCCGCCCGACGCAGAGCCAGTTGATCGGGCAGGCCATGAGCGACAAGGCTGTCAATGCCGGCAAGGTCACGGCGGCCGAGGTGGCTGCCATGGTCTTTGCGGCCATCGAGGCCGAACAGTTCTACATCTTCAGCCATCCGCAGTCGCTGGCCGGCGTGCAAACGCGTCTGGAAGACGTGATGCAAAGCCGCAACCCGAGCGATCCATTCAAAGATCGGCCCGAGTTGGGCGCCAAGCTGCGCGAAGCCTTGAAGTAGCGGACAGGTGCGGCTTTAGTCGATTGGGATGGCCCGCGAACCTGCGCCTTCGCGCTTGGGTAGCTTCAGCTTGAGCACGCCGTCCTCGAACTTGGCCACCACGCCCTTGCTATCGACCTCATGGGCGAGCGTGAAGCCGCGAGAGACGCTGCCCACATAGGTCTCCTTCAAGAGCACGCGGCCACCGGTTTTCTCTTCGCGTTCCTGCTTGACCTCGGCGGCGATCGATACAAAGCCGCCGTCCACGGTGACGCGGATGTCGCTCTTTTTGGCGCCCGGGATTTCGGCTCGCACCTCGTAGTCGGCGGCATGCTCGGTCACGTCGAGGCGAATCTCACCCGGCGCGTTCTCGCTCCAGCGCAGCGGCTGGGCAAAGCGGCGAAAGATTTCCGGAAAGGATTGATCAAAGGGATCAATGCGTGTCAGTGCACTCATGGTCATCTCCTGGTGACAGGTTTGTATCAATGAAGTGGAGCTTGGCGCATGGATGTTCAATTCAGTGGGACAGCGCCAGTCCCACTGAATTGAAGTTTAGGAAGGGGCTGGCCGGCGTTGTTGATAGAGATCAAAAAAACGTCGTCGTGGGTCGATCGCCCCGTTGAACGGCCACCGCCGCAGCGATGCTCAAGGTGGCGGTTTGCGTTCGGCCAAGCCCGCACTGCCGTAGCGGTTCTTCGGATTCCACAGCAGCCAGCCGCTGCTGCCGACGCTGTCGGCGGCCTCGATCTGGCGGCGGATTTCAAGCTCACCAAAGTCGCGGTGATCGAAGGCGTAGTCCCGAAAGGCTTGGAGCCAGGGACGGAAGCGCGTGCCCGGCAGGCCGGTGCGTTGAATCGCGTGGCGCAGGCTGCGCTCGACGATCTCGTAGGGCGCCTCCATCGGGTTACGGTGTTCGGGAATCCCCAGATGAAAGCCGGAGGGGTAGAGCATCGGGCACAGGTAGTCGACCAAGCCAGCCAGCGCTTCCAACTGTTGGCCGATCTGGGTGTCATTGCTGTTCCAACTGACATAGCCGAAGATATCGGCCGAGATGAAGACGTTGTAGGGGGCCAGACGTTGCCTAGCGGCCGTCAGAAAGCCACCAATGGCGGCGACGCGGGCGGCCTCGGCGTCCGGTCCGTGATTGGGCTGGCTGAAACTCAGGCCCACGGCATCGGGGAAGCGCACGTAGTCGAATTGCACCTCGTCAAAACCCAGTTGCGCCGCTTCTTCGGCCATGTCCAGGCTGTGCGTCCAGGCGGCGCGCTGAAAGGGGTCGATCCAGGCCAGGCCTTCGCGGTCCTTCCAGATGGCACCCTGGGCATCGCGCACCGCCCATTGCGGATGCTTGGCCACCAAGGGATCGTCCTTGAAGGTGACGATGCGGGCGATCAGGTAAAGGCCGCGCGCCCGCAGGTCCTTGAGCAGGGCCGGCATATCGCGCACGGTGATGATGGTTTGCGGCCCCAGGCCCGCGCGGGCCAAGACGGCGCTGCGATAGGGCACCAGCCCGCGGTCGCCCTTGACATCGATGACCAGGGTATTGAGTTCGGTTTTTTCGATCAGGGCGAGCGCTTCGCCGCGCAGGCTGCTGCTACCAATGCCATAGACCGACAAATAGACGCCCTTGGCGCGCAGCGGGCTCAGACTCAGCGTGATTGCTGGCTGGTTGTGCGGGTTGCGCGCATCCGTGCTGATCGGCAGCACTTTTTCGCTGCGCCGGTAGCCCGGCGCGCGGGCACTGATCTGGCTTGGCGTCGGCCCGAGTTCCACCGTCAGGCTGAACCCGCCGCGCTCGTCGCTGACGACGATGTGCGGGCCCAGCACCACGGTCGCCTGCGCAATCGGCCGGCCGCTTTGCTGGTCGCGCACTACGCCTTGCAGGGTGCTTGGGGTGGCCCAGGCGGGCTGGGCGAGAAGACCCAGTGCCAGCGACAAGGCGGCTGCGAACAACCGGGCGTTCATGTGGGCTTCTCCTTGTCGGCTTGAAAGGCCTGGCTCAGCCAAGCGGCCAGGGCATGCTCGCTGACGCTGTCCAGGGTCAGATAGCGTGGCGCGTCAAACTGAGGCGACTGCGGCGTGGCGGCGCGGTTGCCCAGGCCAAAGGCGGCGTGGTAGCCCAGCTCTTCCGCCAGGGCTTGCAAGCCGGCGTCGCTGAGTCCGAAGGGCCAGGCCAGTTGCGTCACCGCGGTGCCGAGCTTGTCTTGCAACACATCGCGTGAGCGCTGCAATTGTTGGCGTGCCAAGCGATCAAAGGCGGCCGGATCAAGCCGGCGCCGCTCTTGCGCGAAGTTAGGGTGCCAGTAGCTGTGCGATTGCACCTTGTACCCGCTCTGCCGGCTCAGCTCCTGCAACTGTGCCCAGCTCATGGCATAGCTGGCGTTTGAGATGGCCGAGGGGTAGATGAACAAGGTGATGGGCCAAGCGGCGCCGGTCCTTTGACTCGCTTCCTGCAAGAGCGGCGCCATCACCTGGTATTGCGACAGGTGGCCGTCATCGACCGTCAGCACCAGCGCACGTGCGGGCAATTGCTTGAGCTCGCCGCGCCGGTAGGCAACCCAGTCGCTCAAGGGAATGACCTGACCGCCGAGCTGGTGAATCGTTTCCAGATGTGCCGCGAACAGGCTACGGCGGATGCTCATGCTGTCAACAGCACTGTCGGCGAAACGGTGGTAGACCAAGATCGGTACGGCTTGAACAGAGGTCGGCCGGGCCATCGCCAGGCCTGGCCAAGCAGTGCTCAATAGCGTCGTTAGAACGTGGCGCCGGTTCAGGGCGGTCGCGGGTGGGACAAACGAACCCAAAGGCTCAAGCGGGGCCTTGAGCTTAGGTGTGGAGCCGGACAAGCTGTTCATCTGCAAGCAGGGTTTGAAACCGGTAGCTCGCTTTTATCTTGCCAGTTTGATAGACCCTGTAACGTTATTTTTGCGCATACTTGGCCTGGGCGTGATCTGGCACACTGCCGAACCAATCTCCGCCTTCTTTCTCGTCATGCCTGAGCACACATCTCCAAGCGATTCCACGCGCCACGCCATCGTCATTGGCGGCGGTCCAGCGGGCCTGATGGCGGCCGAACGGCTGCGGGCCGCTGGGGTTGAGGTTGACGTGTACGACGCGATGGCCTCGGTCGGACGCAAATTCTTGCTGGCCGGCAAGGGCGGGTTGAACCTGACCCATTCCGATGTGGGCGAAACCTTTGCCAGCCGCTTCAGCAGCGGCAATGGTGAGGCCTGCCCCGAGGTGGGGCAGTGGCTTGAGCGACTTGACGGGCCGGGCTTGCGTGCCTGGGCGCAGGGCCTCGGGGTTGAAACCTTTGTGGGCAGTTCGGGTCGAGTCTTTCCGGTCGATATGAAGTCCGCACCGCTATTGCGCGCCTGGTTGAGCCGCTTGCGCGCCTCCGGTGTGCGATTCCATATGCACCATCGCTGGCTGGGGTGGAACGAAGCGCGTGAACTGCGCTTCTCGCACGCGGGCCAAGAGCGCCATGTCGCTGCCTCAGCGGTGGTGCTGGCCTTGGGCGGCGCTTCCTGGCCACAGCTGGGCTCCAATGCCGGCTGGGTGCCTTTGTTGGCCGCGCGCGGTGTGGACATTGCTGGGCTACGTCCAGCCAATTGCGGCTTCGATCTGGGACCGGCCCGAGCAGAGACCGAAACCATCGGTTGGAGCGCATTTTTCGCCGACAAGTTTGCGGGCCTGCCGGTCAAGCCGGTGGCGCTTCACTTCGAGGGGCGAAGTGGTCGTAGTTTTTCTCGCCAAGGCGAGTTCGTGATCACCGCCAGCGGTCTCGAGGGCTCGCTGATCTACGCCGCCAGCGGCTTGCTGCGCGAAGAGATCGCCGAGTTTGGCGAGGCCTTGATCCATCTGGACTTGCTGCCCGATCGCAGCGCCGACTTTGTCGCAGCCGAGGTCGCGCGGCCGCGCGGCCCGCGCTCGATGTCCACCCATCTGAAGAGCCGCTTGGGCATCGAAGGTTTGAAGGCTGGCTTGCTGCACGAGGTCTTGAGCAAGCAGGACTATGCCGATCCCGCGGTCTTGGCTGCCGCCTTGAAACGCTTGCCCTTGAGGTTGCGTTCGACGCGACCCGTGGCCGAGGCCATCAGCACCGCCGGCGGGGTGCGTTTGCCAGAGTTGGATGCCGGCCTGATGTTGAAAAGCTTGCCAGGTATCTTCTGCGCCGGCGAAATGCTCGACTGGGAGGCTCCCACCGGGGGCTATCTGCTCACCGCCAGCATGGCCAGCGGTGTGGTGGCGGGAGAGGGCGCCGCGGCTTGGCTGGCGGCCTCATCTGCGATATCAGCCACTTGAGCCCGAGGGCTCAAGTCACAAGTTTCAGCAGCGCACTCAGAACAAGTAGGTGACGGCGAGCACGCCGTTCAGGCTGGTTTTTTCCTGGCTCAGCGGGCTGTTCTTGGCGTCCCCTTGCAGGGAGCTGGCCGACAGGGCTGCGGTGATGCCGGTGCGCTGGTCGATCGAGTAGGTCAAGGACGCATTGGCGCGCACATCGCGCACGCCGGCCGAGGGCGTGTAGGTCTTGTAGCCGCTGCTCGCGGACTGGGCCAGGCTGACGCCAAAGGCCGATTGCTGGTATTCCGCGTTGGCCACGGTCATGGCGCCACCCAGGCCCAGACGCCATTGTGGCGCCAGCACCATCAGATAGACCGCGCCAAAGTCGACCAGCATGCCCTTGCGATCATTGCCCGAACCGTAGCGCAGCGACGAGGTCAGCACAAAGCTTTGGCTGAGGTTGTAGTTGAAAAAGCCGCCAATCTCGGGGCGGATGTCGATATCGCCCATGCCCTTCAGCGCGGGCGAACGGTCTTCGTCGCGGCCGAAATCGGCGGTCACGCGCAGGCCATAGCTCATCTGCGGGTGTTTGGAGAAATTGAAGCCCAGGCCATTGGTGGTGCCGGCAAAGAAGCCATTGCTCCACTGGTAGTCCACGCCGGGCAGCAGCAAGGCGCGGGTCTTCTTGGAGCCTTGATATTCATGGCCGGAAATGGCCGCCAAGGCCAGCATGCCGCCGTCGCGGTCGGGCGCAGCGCCGTAGATGCGGGCCGCATCGAAGGACTGTGCCTGCGCCGCGGTCGAGGCCAGCAGGCCCAAGCTGGTGATCAGGGTGGCGGCAATGGTGTGGCGGACGATGGTTGTCATGGCAGTTGGCGTGAGTTCAAAAAATGTTTTCAACTTGCCTAGTCAGGCGTCAGGCAAGAGGATCGAAAAAAGGCAGGCCTCGTGAGTCGCGGGCGTACCTAAAGGCACGCACTATGACCGAAGTTTGTGACCTTTGTCGGCCGGCGGGATTCTCCGCTGAACAGCGATACTGGACAGTAGTTTGGTGCGGAGTACCAAATTCAATGTTTGAGCTCGTCTTGGAGTGATCTGGATGATCAAGTCGCTGTGGCAAGCGCCAAACCCGCGTCCGGAGCGATCCGGGACGTGGCAACCGGTGTTGGCTGCTTTGTTGGTGCTGCTGAACTGCCTGCATACGGTCGCTTGGGCCGCCGAGGCGGAAGAAGTGCCGCTGTGTTTGACCGAGTTCCCGCCCTTCAATAGCGAAACCCTGCCGCGCCAAGGCCCTTTGATCGAAATCGCGAGCGAGGCATTTCGTCGCTCGGGCTTGAAGGTTCAGGTGCAGTTCTTGCCATGGGCTCGTGCACTCAAAGACGCCGAGGCGGCGCGCTGTGCGCTGTTTGGTGTTTGGCGCAATCCGGCGCGCGACCAGTTGTTTGACTACTCCAAACCGATGATTCAGATGGAGTTGGGCTTTTTCGGTCGTCGCGGCGTGCAGCACGATTTTGGCGACCCCAAGGTCTTGGCCGGCCTCTTGGTCGGCATTCAACGCGGCACCTACTTGCCGCCGCAACTGGAAGCCAAGGACCTGCGCTTTGACCTGGGCAATGATTTGCTCAGCAGCCTGCGCAAGCTCTTGCGGGACCGGGTCGACCTGGCCTATGGCAACAAGGCCTTGGGCCAGTACTTGATCCGATCGGAACCGGAACTGCGCGAGGAATTGGAATGGAAACGGCCGGTGCTTGAGGTGAAAGACCACTATCTGGCGCTGAGCAAACAGCACCCGCAAAAGGAGGCCTGGTTGCGGGCCTTCGACCAGGGGCTGGCCGGCATGAAGGCGGACGGTAGCTACGCCAAAATCTTGCGCAATGGTGGGTTGACGGGCTGGCGCTGAGCTCCGGCCGGCCTTCGTTGGCTCTGGCCGGCGCTTGCTCAGCAGCTCCGCGGCCCAAGCGCCGTCGGGCGTTACGGGGCCCTGTGGCAAACTGCGCGACTCTGTTTTTGAGTGGTCTCCGACGTTTTGGACAAGATCCTGCTACAAATTGCCGCCGAACTGAAGGTTCGCCCGGCCCAAGTCAATGCAGCCGTGGAGCTGCTCGATGGCGGCGCCACCGTGCCCTTCATCGCCCGCTATCGCAAGGAAGTGACCGACGGGCTGGATGACAGCCAATTGCGCGATTTGGAAGCGCGCTTGGGCTATTTGCGCGAGTTGGAAGACCGCCGCGCCGCGGTGCTCAAGAGCATTGAAGAGCAGGGCAAGCTGACGCCCGAATTGCGCGCCGCCATTGAGGCCGCGCCGACCAAGCAGGAGTTGGAAGACCTCTACCTGCCCTACAAACAAAAGCGTCGCACCAAGGGCATGATCGCCCGCGAGGCGGGGCTGGAGCCGCTGGCCGACAAGCTCTTTGCCGACCCGAATCTGGACCCGATGAGCGAGGCCGCCGCCTTCCTGAACCCCGACGCCGGCTTTGCCGATGCCTTCGCCGTGTTGGACGGCGTGCGCGATCTGCTCTCCGAGCGCTGGGCCGAAGATGCCGTTTTGATCGGCAAGCTGCGCGAGTGGCTGTGGGCCGAGGGCCTATTCCGCTCCAAGCTGATGGACGGCAAGGACGAGAACAACCCGGACATCGCCAAGTTCCGCGACTACTTCGACTACGACGAGCCGATTCGCACCGTGCCCTCGCACCGTGCCCTGGCCGTGTTCCGTGGCCGCACCCTGGAGTTCTTGGACGCCAAGCTGGCGCTGGAGGAAGAAGTGGTGGCCGGCCAACCCGGCTTGGCAGAAGGACGCATTGCCCGCCATCTGGGCTGGACCATGGGCAGCCGCCCCGGTGATGCGCTGATCCGCAAATGCGTGGCCTGGACCTGGAAGGTCAAGCTCAGCATGAGCTTGGAGCGCGACCTGTTCGCCCGCCTGCGCGAAGAAGCCGAGCGTGTGGCCATCAAGGTCTTTGCCGAGAACCTGCGCGACCTGCTGCTGGCCGCGCCGGCCGGCAAGCGCGTGGTCTTGGGCCTGGACCCCGGCATCCGCACCGGTGTGAAGGTGGCGGTGGTCAGTGACACCGGCCGCGTGCTGGACACCGGCGTGGTCTACCCGCATGAGCCCAAGAAGGACTGGGAAGGTTCCATCCACACCTTGGGCCGGCTGTGCGCGACCCATGGCGTCAACCTGATCGCCATCGGCAACGGCACCGCCAGTCGCGAGACCGACAAGCTGGCCGGCGACCTGATCAAGCGTATTCAGCAATTGGCGCCCGGCACACCGATCGAAAAGGTGGTGGTCAGCGAGGCCGGCGCCTCGATCTACTCGGCCTCGGAATTTGCTTCCAAAGAGCTGCCCGATCTGGACGTGACCCTGCGTGGCGCGGTGTCCATCGCTCGCCGGGTGCAAGACCCGCTGGCGGAGTTGGTGAAGATCGACCCCAAGAGCATTGGCGTCGGCCAATACCAGCACGATGTGAACCAAAGCGAGTTGGCCAAAATGCTGGACTCGGTGGTGGAAGACTGCGTGAACTCGGTGGGCGTGGACCTGAACACCGCCTCTGCGCCGCTGCTCTCGCGCGTGTCGGGCCTGTCCGCCAATGTGGCCTCGTCCATCGTGCGCTGGCGCGATGCCAATGGCGCTTTTAAAAACCGTAAGCAATTGCTCGAAGTGGCGGGCTTAGGGCCCAAGACTTTTGAGCAGTCGGCCGGCTTCTTGCGCATCCGCGAAGGTGAGAACCCGCTGGACTTCTCCGGCGTGCACCCTGAAACCTATTCGCTGGTCGAGCGCATTTTGAAGACCGTGGGTCGCCCGGCTTCTGAGGTGATGGGCAAGAGCGATGTGATCCGCACGCTCAGGCCCGAGGCCTTTGCCGACGAGAAGTTCGGCGCCATCACCGTCAAGGACATCTTGGCCGAGTTGGAAAAGCCGGGTCGCGACCCGCGCCCCGACTTCAAGGTGGCCCGCTTCAATGACGGCGTGGAAGACATCAAGGACCTGGTCGAAGGCATGGTGCTGGAGGGCACGGTCTCCAATGTGGCCCAGTTCGGTGCCTTCATCGACCTGGGCGTGCATCAAGACGGCTTGGTCCACGTCAGCCAGCTGTCGAATAAATTCGTTACCGATGCGCGCGAAGTGGTCAAGACCGGCGACATCGTCAAGGTGCGCGTCTTGGAGGTGGACATTGCCCGCAAGCGCATTTCGCTGACGATGAAGCTGGACGCTCCGGTGCAGCGCGGCGCTCAAGGCGGCAAGGCTGACAACAGCTACCGCCCGGCGGCGCGCAATGAGCGCAGCGGTGGTGGTGGTGCAGGGCGCTCGTCCGCCCCCGCAGCCGCGCCGGCAGGCGGCGCCATGGCTGCGGCTTTTGCCAAGCTGCAAGGCGGCAACAAGCGCTGAGCGGCTTGGGGGAGGGGGCTCGCTCTCCCTCCTTCTGTGGCGAAATGGCGGCGCTTCAGGCCCGAATCGCCGCAGATCGCCCCATTGAATCCTTGTCTGATCGCTCTGCTGCTGCAAACAAGGCGCAGGCGCGCTATGGTGGCGGGCGTTTTTGCCATTGATTTTGTGAGTCTTTCGATGTCCGCCACTGTCTTGAAGCCTTTGACCCTGTGTGCCGTGCCGGCTGCTTGTGCCACCTTGAGTTCTTTGCTCGTGCTGGGCCTAGGCCTGGGCGTAACTGCTGTGCAGGCTCAAGACATCCCGCCCGGCATGGGGGACACGCCACAGCGCCAGCCCAGCAGCCGCTTGGAGCGAGTGGACATCAGCGCGCGCCAAAGCGACACCGATCTGCGCCGCAAGTCGCAGGTGGCCAAGCAGATTTATGGTCGCGAGGAGATGGACAAGTACGGCGACACCAATGTCTCCGACGTGCTCAAGCGCTTGCCTGGCGTGACGGTGCAAGACGGTGGCCCGCGCATGCGCGGCCTGGGCTCGGGTTACACGCTGATCCTGATCAATGGCGACCCCGCGCCTCCGGGCTTTGCGCTGGACCAGCTCAGTCCTTCGCAAGTGGAGCGCATCGAAGTGACCAAGGGCCCGAGCGCGGACCAAAGCGCGCAGGCGGTGGCGGGCGCCATCAACATCATCTTGAAAGACGCGCCTCGGGTCAGCCAGCGGGATCTGCGTTTGGGCACCGGCTACAGCGCGGTGCGTCCCACGCCCTCGGCGACTTTCACCTATGGCGAGCGCATTGGCGATGTGTCGGTGTCGGTGCCGGTGTCGGTGTTTGAGTGGCGGGGCCAGAATCAATTCACCACCGATCGGGTTTTGGTCGCAGCGGACAAAACTCGCCAGAGCTACAGCCGCCTGGGCGAACAAGACAACTGGGGCCATGGCTTCAACACAGCGCCGCGTCTGAACTGGCGCATCAGCGACGAGGAGAGCCTGGCGCTGCAAGGTTTTGTGCAAAAAGGCTACTGGAACAACCGCCAGACCTTCAACAAGACCAGCGCGCAAAACCTACCCTTTGCCGACGATGACGCGCTGAACCACGGCACCTGGCAAAACATTCGTGGCAATGCGCAGTGGGTCAACCGATTCAGTGACTCGCAGCGAGTCGAGCTGAAGCTGACCCTGCAAGACTCCAAGGGCACCTTTGACAACCAGAGCTACCGCGAGCCGACACCAGGGGCTGGTTCTCAGCCCTTTCGCAATACCGTGGGCAACAACCACGACCGCAGCCTGATTCAAGGCGGCAAGTACGCGCAGCTGCTGGGTGACGAGCACAGCCTCACCGTGGGCTGGGATCTGGAGTGGCGCAAGCGCGACGAGTTGCGCACCCAAACGCAAAACGGCCAGATCCTGCAACCCAAGTACGACAACCAGGTCTTTGCCGCCAGCATTGAGCGCCAAGCCTTGTTTGCACAGGACGAGTGGGAACTGTCGCCGCAATGGTCGACCTATTTGGGCCTGCGCGGTGAGCGCATCAAGTCCAGCAGCCGCGGCACCGACCAGCAGTTCAGCAATGTCAGCACCGTGATCACGCCCTTGTGGCACCTGAATTACAAGCTCGACCCCAAGGGCCGCGACATGATTCGCGCCAGCCTGACGCGCAGCTACAAGGCGCCCGATCTGAACGCCTTGCTGGCACGCCCTTTGACCAATAGCGTGAAGCCGGTCTTCGGCCCAGACGGCGTGACGCCTTTGCCGAACGACGAGCTCAACCCCGACCGCGCGGGCAATCCGAATCTGAAGCCTGAGTTGGCGACCGGCCTGGACGTTGCCTTTGAGAAGTATCTGAGTGGTGGCGGCATGGCCAGCGTCGGCGTGTTCTATCGCGGCATCAGCGACTTGATTCGCAACCGCGTGGCCCTGGAAACGGTGGATTGGTCGCCGCTGCAGCGCTATGTCTCGCGGCCGGTGAACTTCTCCAATGCTCAGACCATGGGCTTGGAGCTGGAGGTCAAGGGTCGCGCGGGCGAGTTGCTGCCTTCGATGTTTGACCCCAAGCTAGCGCTGAATCTGCGCGGCAATCTGAGCATCTACCACTCCAATGTTGATGCCTTGCCGATGGCGAACAATCGTTTGGACGGCCAACAACCGTGGTCGGCCAATGTCGGTTTTGACTATCGCCTCAGCAGCCTGCCGCTGAGCATTGGCGTGTCTTTGGCCTACACGCCAGGCTATGTGACCCAGCAGACCTTGAGCCAGTCTTTTGACCTGTCGAACACGCGTTCGCTGGATGTGTATGCGCAGTGGGTGTTCAGCAAGTCGGCCTCGCTGCGTTTCTCGGCCAACAATCTGGCGCCTCTGGATTCGCGATCCCTGACCCTGATCAGCGATGGCGGCAGCACCCAGGTCTTGCGCGAAGGCCGGACCCAGTTTGGCCTGGCTTTGGAATTGAAGCTTTGATGTGATCGGGCGCATGAGTTCTAGCGGTCCACAAGCGCTGCAAATCTATGCGGGCCCTCGGGCGCGGGCGCGTCTGGCGGAGCGGGGTCTGCGCCCCGAAGACATCCGCGTGGTGCCGGCCGCCGCCGGTGGCCCCAAGGGATTGATCCTCGGGCCGCTGGATCAGTATCTGTTTGGCGACTGGTTGGCGCGGAGTTCGCAGCAACTGCATTTGCTGGGCGCATCGATTGGCGCCTGGCGCATGGCCACCGCTTGTTTGGGGCGTTCTGCGGCTGATGCGCAGCGGGATTTCGACCGTCTGGCACATGACTATGTGAATCAGCGTTACGACAGTCTGCCCGGCAAGATGCCCAAGGCCAAAGACGTGACGCGAGGCTTTGCGGCCAAGCTCAATGAGTTCTTTGGTGACCGGGAGAGCCTGGCCTTGACGCATCCGCGCTATCGCCTGCACCTGTTCACCTCACGCGGCCGGCATCTGCTCGGGCGGGAAGGGCGCCTGCGGACGCCGCTGGGCTATACCGGCGCCTTCATGGCGAATCTCCTGCATCGACGGTCTTTGGGGCGTTGGCTGGACCGGGTGGTGTTCTCCGCCCCCGGTGAGGCTTTGCCTGTGCCGCTGCAGGATTACCGCAGCCATCGGGTCGAGCTGACGGTGAAAAACTTTCAGCCGGCCTTGCTGGCCAGTTGCTCGATTCCGTTTTGGCTGCAGGCGGTGCACGACATTCCAGGCGCACCGCGCGGCGCCTACTGGGACGGCGGCATCACCGACTATCACCTGCATCTGAACTACGCGGCCATGGCGGGCGAGGGCTTGGTGCTGTACCCGCATTTCCAGCAGCAGGTCATTCCTGGCTGGCTGGACAAGGCCCTGAAGTCGCGTCATCGCGCCAGCGCCTTTCTCGACAATGTGGTGCTGTTGGCGCCGAGTCAGGCTTGGATCAAGACGCTGCCCCTGGGCAAGCTGCCCGATCGTTCTGACTTTCAGCATTACGGTGATGACGTGAGCGCGCGCGCGACGGCGTGGTTGCGCGCCATTGCCGAAAGCCAACGCCTGCGTGATGAATTTGCCCAGGCCTGTGAGCAGCCTTCGATTCAGGCCTTGCCTTTGTAAGCCGCTTGTCTTCAAGCATGGCTACAATTGGTCCAACAGCAACGAACAAGGGCGAGAAAGGCATCATGGTTATGACACCGCGAACTACGACCACACCTTCACAGGGGTGAAGTCGGCCGCGCTTTCGTCACGCCTTATCTTTCCAGTCTGAACTGCTCGATCAACGGCGCAGTTTCCAAAAAAGCGCGGCAACCAGCCGCGTTTTTTTTTGTCCTTGCCCGGTTCCCATTTCAATTCGTTAGACCTGCCGAAACTCGGAGTGCCTCATGATCTCAATTCAATTGCCTGACGGTTCCAAACGCGAATTCCCGCAAGCCGTCACTGTGGCCGACGTTGCCGCCTCGATTGGTGCGGGTTTGGCCAAGGCCGCCTTGGCGGGCCGCGTGGGCAGTGGTGATGCCGCCCGCATTGTGGATACCAGCTACCTGATGGAAGCGGATACGCAGCTGGCCATCATCACCGACAAGGATGCCGACGGTCTGGAGGTGATCCGCCACTCGACCGCTCACTTGCTGGCCTATGCGGTGAAGGAACTCTTCCCCGAGGCGCAGGTCACCATCGGCCCCGTTATCGAGCACGGTTTTTATTACGACTTCAGCTACAAGCGTCCCTTCACGCCGGAAGACTTGGCTGCCATCGAATCGAAGATGACTGAGTTGGCCAAGAAGGATGAGAAGGTCACGCGCAGCGTGCTGCCGCGCGACGAGGCTGTGGCTTACTTCAAGAGCATTGGCGAAGCCTACAAGGCCGAGATCATCGAAAGCATCCCGGCCGACCAGGACGTGTCGCTGTATGCCGAAGGCAAGTTCACCGATCTGTGCCGCGGCCCGCACGTTCCTTCCACCGGCAAGCTCAAGCACTTCAAGCTGATGAAGGTGGCCGGCGCCTATTGGCGCGGTGACCACCGTAACGAGCAATTGCAGCGCATCTACGGCACCGCCTGGGCTACCAAGGATGATCTGCAGAAGTATCTGTTGATGCTCGAAGAGGCGGAGAAGCGCGACCACCGTAAGCTGGGCAAGGAACTGGAGCTGTTCCATATCGACGAGCATGCACCGGGTGTGGTGTTCTGGCACCCCAAGGGCTGGACGGTTTGGCAGCAGGTCGAGCAGTACATGCGCGCCGTCTACCGTGATAACGGCTACCAGGAAGTCAAGGGTCCGCAATTGCTGGACAAGACACTGTGGGAAGCCTCGGGCCACTGGGATAAGTACAAAGACAATATGTTCACGACCGAGTCGGAGAAGCGTGATTACGCGCTCAAGCCGATGAATTGCCCCGGTCACATCTTGATTTTCAAGCACGGCATCAAGAGCTACCGCGATCTGCCGCTGCGTTTCGGCGAGTTCGGCCAATGCCACCGCAATGAGCCGACCGGCGGCTTGCACGGCATCATGCGAGTGCGTGGCTTCACGCAGGACGATGGTCACATCTTCTGTACCGAAGACCAAATCCTGCAGGAATGCGTCAACTACACCGCGCTGCTGCAGAAGGTCTACAAGGACTTTGGCTTCACCGACATCATCTACAAGGTGGCCACTCGCCCCGAGGCGCGCATTGGCTCGGACGAGGTCTGGGACAAGGCTGAGTTCGCCTTGATGGAGTCGCTGCGCGCTTCAGGTGTGGAGATCGTGATCGCCCCGGGCGACGGCGCCTTCTACGGTCCCAAGATCGAATACACGCTGAAGGATGCGCTGGGACGCCAGTGGCAGTGCGGCACCATGCAGGTGGACTTCTCGATGCCGGGCCGCTTGGGCGCCGAGTTTGTCGATGAAGATGGCCAGCGCAAGACCCCTGTGATGTTGCACCGTGCCATCGTCGGCAGCCTGGAGCGTTTCATCGGCATCTTGATCGAACAGCACGCCGGCGCGCTGCCGGTTTGGCTGGCGCCGACCCAGGTGATGGTGGCCAATATCACCGACGCGCAGGCCGATTACGTCGCGGAAATCGTGAAAGTTCTGCAAAAACAAGGGCTTAGAGTCCAGGCTGATTTGCGCAACGAGAAGATCACGTATAAAATCCGCGAGCATTCTTTGCAAAAGGTTCCGTTCATCCTCGTCGTTGGCGACAAGGAGAAGGCAAATGGAGCCGTTGCGGTGCGCGCCCGTGGCAACCAGGATCTGGGTGTGATGGCTCTGGAAGACTTCATTGCGAAGCTCTCCAAAGACATTGCCGACAAGGTCTGATCCCTGCCATTCAGGCGCGCTTTTGCTTTGTTTGGGCCTCTCGCCTTGGGGCTCGTTGAAAGGTATGCACCATCGCTACTTTTGCTGATCGTCGAGCGATCCCGGAGCGCAAGCACCGGCTGAACCGCGAAATCATGGCTCCCGAAGTCCGTTTGAACGGCCCGGAAAATGAGCCGCTCGGTATTGTGAGCATCCACGAAGCACTCCGCATGGCGGGTGAGTTGGATGTGGACGTTGTCGAAATCTCCGCCACGGCGACACCTCCGGTGTGCCGTTTGATGGACTACGGCAAGTTCAAGTACATCGAGCAAAAGCGCGCAGCCGAGGCCAAGTCCAAGCAGAAGGTCATCGAGATCAAGGAAGTCAAGTTCCGCCCGGGTACGGACGAAGGCGACTACCAGATCAAGATGCGCAATCTGCGTCGCTTCATCGCTGAAGACGGTGATAAGGGTAAGGTCACGCTGCGCTATCGCGGCCGTGAAATTACTCACCAAGACATCGGTATGCGTTTGCTGGAGCGTATCCGCGACGAGTTGTCCGATGTGGCCGTGGTGGAAAACATGCCCAAGCTGGAAGGCCGGCAAATGATCATGGTGCTGGCGCCCAAAAAGCGTTAAGCAACAAGGTCATCGAGACTTCGGTCTCAAAGTTTCAGCCTGCCGATTTGGTCGTCGGCAGGCTTATTAGTCTCCAGAGGCTGGTCAAAGTATTGCGAGGCCCGCAATCGCCCCTGGGACGTACTTAAAAGGAGCAATAACATGCCCAAAATGAAGACCAAGAGCAGCGCCAAGAAGCGCTTCCGCGTTCGTCCGGGTGGTACGGTCAAGCGCGGACAGGCGTTCAAGCGCCACATCCTCACGAAGAAGTCCACCAAGAACAAGCGCCACCTGCGTGGTTCTGCCGCTGTGCACGAGACCAACATGGGCCACATGGCTCAAATGTTGCCCGGCGCTGGCCTCTGATCGACTTCTGAAGGAGAAATACTATGCCTCGCGTTAAACGTGGTGTTACCGCACGTGCTCGTCACAAAAAGGTTCTGGCACTAGCCAAGGGCTTCCGTGGTCGTCGTAAGAATGTCTTCCGCATTGCCAAGCAGGCAGTGATGAAGGCAGGCCAATACGCCTACCGTGACCGTCGTGCCAAGAAGCGTGTCTTCCGTGCCCTGTGGATTGCTCGTATCAACGCAGCAAGCCGTGGCCTGGGTCTGACATACAGCAAGTTTGTGGCTGGCCTGAAGAAGGCTGAGATCGACATCGACCGCAAGGTCCTGGCTGATCTGGCTGTTCACGATCCTGCTGGTTTTGCCAGCATCTTCGCCAAGGTCAAGGCCGCTCTCGCTTAATGCCCGCGAGCCACGCAAGTGGCTCACGGCAGCCCTGGATCGGCTTTGCCTGATCCGGGGTCAGCAACCTCAAGGCCGTGCGCAGCGCTCGGCCTTTTTTTTTGCCTTCCCCCATTTCCTGCATTCAAGACCCGCTTGATGAAAACGGCACCGCGATGAACGAGCTCGATCAACTGCTGCAAACGGCCCAAGGCGAATTCGCCGCCGCCTCCACGCCCGCCGATCTGGAGAATGCCAAGGCGCGTTTTCTGGGCAAGTCCGGTCGCGTGACCGAATTGTTGAAGAGCCTGGCCGCCTTGCCGGTCGAGGAAAAGAAAGCCCGTGGTGCCGAGATCAATGTGCTGAAGTCCGGCATCGAAGCCGCGCTGACCGCACGTCGTCAGGCCCTGGCCGACGCGGAACTTGAATTGCAACTCAAGGCCGAGGCCTTGGACGTCAGCCTGCCCGGCCGCCAGCGTGGCACCGGGGGGCTGCACCCGATCACCCGTGCGATGGAGCGCATCGAAGGCATCTTCGGTTCCATGGGTTTCGATGTGGCCGACGGCCCCGAAATCGAAAACGACTGGTTCAACTTCACGGCCTTGAATACGCCGGAAGACCATCCGGCGCGCTCCATGCACGACACCTTCTATGTGGAAGGGGGTCATGTCTTGCGCACCCACACCAGCCCGATGCAAATCCGCTATGCAGTGCAGCATGTCAAGAAGCACAAGGCCTTGATCGACGCCGGTCAGCCTATGCCCGAGATCCGCGTCATTGCGCCGGGCCGCACCTACCGCGTTGACAGCGATGCCACTCACTCGCCGATGTTCCATCAGGTCGAAGGCCTGTGGGTGGGCGAGAACATCAGCTTCAAGGATTTGAAGTCGGTCTATCTGAACTTCATCACCAGCTTCTTCGAAACCGATCAGCTGGAGCTGCGCTTCCGCCCCAGCTACTTCCCCTTCACCGAGCCCAGTGCTGAGATCGACATCATGTTCGAGTCCGGTCCGCTCAAGGGCCGTTGGTTGGAGGTGTCCGGCTCCGGCCAGGTGCATCCGCAGGTGATCCGCAATATGGGTCTGGACCCTGAGCGTTACATCGGCTTTGCCTTTGGCTCCGGTATCGACCGCCTGGCCATGCTGCGCTATGGCGTCAACGATCTGCGCCTGTTCTTTGACGGCGATCTGCGCTTCTTGAGTCAGTTCAAGTAAGCCTCGAGATCCATCCTCAAGAACACGCCAAAGAGAAGAAGAGTCACACCATGCAATTCCCTGAATCCTGGCTGCGGAGCTTTTGCAATCCCTCGCTGAATACGCAAGAGCTGGCCGAGTTGTTGACCATGTCGGGCCTGGAGGTCGAAGAGCTGCGCCCGGTGGCGCCGCCTTTCCATGGCATCGTCGTTGCCGAAATCCTCGAAGCCGAGCAACACCCTAACGCCGATAAGCTGCGCATCTGCAAGGTCAATGCCGGCGCTGGTTTCAATAACGGCGAGCCGCTGCAGATCGTCTGCGGCGCGCCGAATGCGCGTGCCGGCATCAAGGTGCCGCTGGCGATCGTGGGCGCGGAGTTGCCACCTGGCGAAGACGGCAAGCCTTTCAAGATCGGCGTGGGCAAGCTGCGCGGTGTGGAGAGCTTCGGCATGCTGTGCTCGGCGCGCGAGCTCAAGCTCAGCGAAGAACACGGCGGCCTGCTGGAACTGGCGGCCGACGCTGCCGTGGGCCAAAGCATTCGCGAACATCTGAATCTGGATGACCAGTTGTTCACCCTCAAGTTGACGCCCAACCTGGCCCATTGCCTGAGCGTTTACGGCATCGCGCGTGAAGTCTCGGCTTTGACCGGCGCGCCATTGCTGGCTCCCGCTATCACACCGGTCGCACCCAAGCACGACGCCAAGCTGCCAGTGCGCATCGAAGCAGCGGACCTGTGTGGTCGCTTCTCCGGTCGTGTGGTGCGCGGCGTCAACACGCAAGCCAAGACTCCCGCTTGGATGGTCGATCGCCTGGCCCGTTGCGGCCAACGCTCGGTGGCTCCGCTGGTCGACATCTCCAACTATGTGATGTTCGAGCTGGGGCGTCCGTCCCATATCTTTGACCTGGACAAGATCGACCGTGAACTGGTGATCCGTTGGGCGAAGAAGGGCGAGGCGCTGAAGCTGCTGAACGGCAATACGGTCGAGTTGGACGAGACTGTCGGTGTGGTGGCCGATGCATCGGCGCCTGAGTCGCTGGCCGGCATCATGGGTGGAGATTCGACCGCCGTGTCGGACGATACCAAGAACGTCTATGTTGAAGCCGCCTTCTGGTGGCCCAAGGCCGTCGCCGGCCGTTCGCGCCGCTTCAATTTCTCGACCGATGCCGGTCATCGCTTCGAACGCGGCGTGGATGCCGTCGGCACGGTGGAACATATCGAGCGCATCACCCAGCTGATCTTGGAGATCTGCGGTGGTGAGGCCGGCCCGATGGACGACCAGATCACCCAACTGCCCGAGCGCAAGCCGGTGGCGCTGCGCGTGGCCCGCGCTGCCAAGATCATTGGCATGCCGGTGACGCAAGAAGACTGCGCTCGCGTGTTCAGCCGCTTGGGCTTGCAGTTCACCGAAGCACCCGGCGTGCTGACGGTGACGCCGCCAAGCTGGCGCTTCGACATCCAGATCGAAGAAGACCTGATCGAAGAAATCATCCGCGTGATGGGTTACCCCAGTCTGCCCAACACCCCACCTTTGGCGCCGGTGGTGGCCAAGGTGGCTTCCGAGTCGCGCCGCGCCATTCATGCGCTGCGCCATGCCGTGGCTGCCAGGGATTATTTCGAGACCATCAACTTCAGCTTTGTCGAAGCACGTTGGGAAGCCGAACTGGCGGGCAACACCAACCCGATCCAGTTGCTGAACCCGATTGCCGCGCCTTTGGGCGTGATGCGTTCCAGCCTGATTGGCAGCTTGATCCAAGCCCTGCGCTACAACCTCAGCCGCAAGGCCTCGCGGGTGCGCTTGTTCGAGATCGGTCGCGTCTTCTTGCGTGACGCCTCGGTACAAGAGAGCGATAGCAGCATCGCCGGCGTCGCCCAGCCGATGCGATTGGCGGGCCTGGCATTTGGTCCGGCCGATCAGCAGCAATGGAGCCAGCGTGATCGCCTGGTCGATTACTTCGATGTGAAGGGTGATCTGGAGGCCTTGTTCGCACCGCGTCAGCTGAGCTTCAAGGCGGCTTCGCATCCGGCCCTGCACCCAGGCCGTAGCGCCCGCGTGGAGCTTGATGGCCAAGACATCGGCGTGATTGGCGAGTTGCACCCGAAGTGGCGCCAAGGCTATGAGCTGCCCAGCGCGCCGGTCTTGTTTGAATTGGATCTGCCCGCCGTGCTGGCGCGTCAGCTGCCGGCAGCACAGTCCATTCCACGTCAGCAATCGGTGCTGCGTGACCTAGCGCTGATCGTTGGCGAGCATGTGACGCATGATGCGCTGATGCAGGCGATTGCATCGGCTCATGATGGTTTGGTCCGCTCGGCACGCCTCTTCGACGTCTTCAAGCCCACACAAGCCGGTGGCGAGTTGAAAGAGGGCGAGCGCAGCATGGCCGTGCGCCTGGAGTTGCTGGACGACGAAGCGACGCTGACCGATGAACGCATCGAGCAAACCATTGCCAAGGTGCTGGCTGCCTTGTCTGAAACCTTGGGCGCGCGCCTGCGTGCTTGAGGCTGAGGCAAAGGAGGACTTGAGATGAGCGACGAAGAAGTCAAACGCCCGACCTCAGGCGCCGTGGTGCTGCTGCCCAGCATTGAAACGCCCACGCTGACCAAGGCCGAGTTGGCCGAGCTTTTGTTCGACAAGCTCGGCTTGAACAAGCGCGAGTCCAAGGACATGGTCGAGGCCTTCTTTGACATCATTCACGACACCTTGGTGCGGGGCGACGACGTCAAGCTGTCCGGCTTTGGCAACTTCAATATTCGCCGCAAGGCTTCGCGTCCGGGCCGCAATCCGCGCACCGGTGAATCGATCCCGATCAAGGCCCGCGACGTGGTGACTTTTCACGCCAGCCACAAACTGAAAAGTTTGGTGCAAGGCGAGGTTTGCGCCGAAGACGACTTCGAGTAGAGTCTGACCTCCCCATCCGAACCTCTTGATTTCAATGGAAATCGCGCTGCCCGCCATCCCTGCCAAACGCTACTTCACCATCGGTGAGGTGAGTGATTTGTGCGGTGTGAAGCCCTATGTGCTGCGCTATTGGGAGCAGGAATTCACCCAGCTCAAGCCGATGAAGCGCCGCGGCAACCGGCGCTATTACCAGCACCATGAGGTGCTGCTGATTCGTCGCATCCGCGGTTTGTTGTACGACCAAGGTTTCACCATCAGCGGTGCGCGCAATCAGCTGTTGGATGCTGCCGGTGTTCCGGTGCGAGCGGAAGCAGATGGGATGGCCAGCTTGGCCTTCGATGATGCCTTGCCCGATGAAGAGATGCTCGACGATAGCGATGGCGCAGTCGAGGGCAGCGCCGATCATGTGCGTCTTGATGGCATTGAGTTGATGCCCCCGAATGGCTTTGGGTCATTGATGGCCGGATCGAGTCAAGAAAAGCTGACGATTGAACAGGTGCGCGCCGAGTTGCTCTCGATTCGTGATGTTCTTCTTGCTTGAGAGTCAAAAACTAGGTTATACTTTCAGGCTCAGTCGGGGCGTAGCGCAGCCAGGTAGCGCACTTGCATGGGGTGCAAGGGGTCGTGAGTTCGAATCCCACCGTCCCGACCATTGAATCGAAGGCCTAGTTCAGCAATGAACTAGGCCTTTCGGCTTTCTGGGGAGCTGAAAGCTCTCCGTCTGACAAACAATTCGCCTGCAATTTTCCGACAATTCGCCGGTCATTCGGAATTGGCTGGGGGCAAATTGTGCCGCCAGCCCGATGGCCTGGCGTTGGTGGTGTGCGGCGCTAGATCCATACCAAGCTTCCCCTCGAAGAACTTGAATGGCGCTCTGGCGTATGGACACCTGCCTTGGCGGCCGCCACTTTCGCCTGGGGCCATACATCCCATGCGTGTCTCACCGGCGCCGCTCAGGTACCTTCTTCTTGCTTGTTCGCGCGGGTTTTTCGGCCTCGTCGGCAGCCTGCACCTGATCTAGGGCGGCGATCGCATCCATCTGCGTCAGCAGCCTGATTAAATAGTCTGGAGCCAGTTGCTGAACCTGCTGGAGCACGCGCGTCGCCAGTGCTTGGCCATTGAGGGGACCCAGATGGCCGGTGACCGGCGCTTGTAGCTCAGCAATGCTTTGAGCGACGCGGAGCTGGCGCCAGGTGCTTTGGTGGATGCGCACTTGGCGCAGCTCTTGGTTCGCATCAGGCGGCAGCAAGGCGAGCAATTCGGTCATCGGATTGCCGAGGGCAGGGTAGCTCTGCTTCCGGTGCACCGGTGGTTGTCGCGTTGCGCGAAGCTGCAGTTTTGCAATCAGCTTGTCTCGCAGAGCGCCTGGGGGCTGGGCGGCCGCACGCAGGGCGAGTGCATGCAGCATGCGTCGGCGCACCGGCTCAGCTGGCTGCGCTGCAACCCAATGGACGGGATCCTCGATGCTGCTCACGGTGAAGGTGCGGATCCAGGCGCGGATGCGGATGCAGACGACGCAGTTGCAGTTGCAGCCCCTCGCCGTGGCCGTGGTGTCGGGGCGATTTCTACGCGGCGATTGAGCGCACGGCCCGCCGCGGTGTCGTTGGGCGCCACCGGCTGCTGCGAGCCGAATGCAGCAGAAAAAACCGCGTCGGGGGGGAGACCGTCCGCCAACAAGGCCCGCGTCACGTTCAGCGCTCGCCTGGCAGACAGATCCCAGTTGTCGGTGAACTGCATGCCCGCCACGACGCCCCGGTCATCGGTGAAGCCGCTGACCATCAGGATCTCGTCGCGCTGCGCGAGATAGGTACGCAGCGGCGTTGCCAAGGCACCGAGCAGCGTTCGGCCCTCGGCGAGCAGCTGGTCCGAGCCCGTCGCAAAGAGCACCGCGCTATTGATACCGATTCGACCTTCCACCAGCGTGATGCGGCCGTCCGCAAGCGGGCCGGCCAAGGCGCGTTCCAGCGCTTCCCGGCGACTCTGCTCGGCCATGCGCTGCTGCACTTCTGCTTGCAACTGGGTGGCGAGATCGAGTTGCCCCACCAGGGCCGCGGCAAGTACCAAAACAAAGGCGCCCAGCACGCCGGCCATCAAGTCCCCAAAAGCCGCCCAAGCGGAGGCGCCCGTGCCTTCGTGCTCCATCTCCAATTGCTCATCCATTTGACGCGGCGCCTTGCAGCGCATCCAGGATTTGCTTTTGCGAGCCCAGGCAGAGGTCGATGACTTCGCGCGCTTGGGCCACGTAATAGCCCAGCTGGTCATCGCTACGGGTGATCGACGCGGACAGGCGTTCCTCCAGCGCAGCCAGGTGCTGCACAAGTTGCGCATTAGCACCTTGGAACTGCTCAATCGCCTCGCCAAAGCCTTCGCCCACGCTGGCGACGTCGGCAGCGCTGGCCGCCAAATTGGTGGCGGCGTCGGCAAGCGCCTGACCCGAGGTCTCAGCCAGTGTTGTGAAGCGCTGGCCCAAGGCCTCGATCTGCAATGCAGAACGATCCACCAGCGAATCAATCGCCACGCGTTGCTCGCCCGCAGCTTGCTGCAGCGACGCGAGCAGCGTCGATACCGTCCCCATCAGTTCGGCTCGTTCTAGCAGAGCCGCTCGGTCCTGGGCCTGGCTCTGGGCCAGCTGCTCTCGCAGTGCGCTGACGACCTCGACGGCCGCGCGTGGCGCAGCACTCGCCGCTTGCAGAACGTCGCCGGCCTCAGCCAGTGTCTTTTGTGAATTGGCCTCGGCCTGTGCCACCAGACTGCGCGTGTTCGCCAACAGGTCATCGGCCAGCACTTGCTGCTGTTTCAACTGCGCGGCACCGGCCGATGTCAGCTCAGCGCGCCATGCCGCCAGCTGCTGTGCGTCATGGGTTTGCTGGCTGGCCTGCAATCGCGTGAAGGCGTCGGCCAGCTCGGTGACGCCGGCCTGAGTTTGCTGGGCAAAAAGGCTGGTGATCTCGGTCAAGGCCTGCTGCACGCGGCTTGCGCTGTCGCGCTGCAATTGCAGGGCTTCCTCGCGCTGCGTGGTCAGCAACTGCTCGAGGCCTTCACGCTGTTGGCTGATGGCATTCGCATCGGACAAGGCCTCGGCGCGGCGCTGAGCGTTGAGCTCGGCCAGCAAGGTGAGCTGTTGGGTATGCCCATCCGAGACGCGTTCCAGCAGGGCCTGCGTCTGCGTGGCGAACTGCTGTGCAGCTTGCGCAACAAGCTCTCTTGCTGAGGTCTGTTGCTCGGCGAGCGCGCCGAGCTGATCTTGCAGCGAGGCCCAGCGTGCTTGATCAGCTTGCGCCTGGGCCGCCTGGTGGCGGGTGGCCATGGTGTCGATCGCCGAGAGCATCGCTTGCGAATCCGCGGCCGAGCGCTGTGCTTGGAGTTCCAGGGCGCGATGCGACGCTGCGCCAGCATCTTCCAAGAAGCGCTGCGCGATCTCTCGCTGCTCTCGAAGTGCGGTGGATTGCGCCTGAGCAGCTTCGCTATTGCGATCTGCCATGCGCTCGGCCCCCTCTTCGAAGCGGCGGCTCAGGGCGCTCAGTTGATCATTCACCTGGGTTCCAACGCGCTCATGCAAGGATGCGGCCTCACGTGCAATGGCAGCCATCGTCGCTGTTGCGGCGGGTTGAATTGCGGCGCCGGCCTCCCGTGCCGCTTCTGCAAGGCTGCTGCGCAAGGTGGCGTCGACACTGCTGGCCAAGGCGGCATAGGCCTGGCTGGTCTCGCCGTGGAAACGACTGTTTTGCGCGGAAAGTTGTTCTGCAATGCGCTCGGTGAACTGCTGGAGTTGGGCGACCATCGCCAGCTGCTTTGCGTTATCGCGCTCAATCGCAGCTGCAGTCTTGGCCTGCTGCTCAAGCTCACGCCGATGTGCAGCCGTCAGATGGCGCAGCCGCCCCAACAGAGCGCCGTCCAGCAGAGCGCCAGCGGCCGAGCGCTCCCTGCGGGCGAGGGCCACCATCAGCCCCAACATGGCAGAGCCGGCAACGCCAGCCACACTGGCACTGAAGGCCAGGCCCAGGCCCTGGATCGGGGCCCCCAGCGCAGAACGCAAAGCGGCCAGGTCGGCAGAGGCTCCCAGTGCGCTGGCCGTCGTATTCAAGGTGATGACCAAGCCAATGAAGGTGCCAAGCATGCCCAGCAGGACCAGCAGCCCTGCAAGCGCTGGCGCCAATGCCAAGCCTGGGAGGAGGGTGCGCTGGCCCTCCAGACGCATCTGCACAGCGCCGCGCAAAGCGACGGGCACAGAGGCAATCCAATCGTCGGGCAATTCAGGCACTGCGCGCTCTGTGGCCGCGGCCAAGGCGCGACTGTCTCTGCGAAAAGCCGCCAGCTCCCATGCGCCGATGACAAAGAAGACAGCAATCAACACCGCCATGGCCAGGGCGATGGGGTGATTCCTTGCGGCGGCCAACCCGGCGCCGGCAATGCCGGCCAGACCGGCAGCCATGGCGATGGGATAGAGGGCGTTGAGAGATCGGTTCATGGGGGACTGTGGGTGCTCAAGGCCTCAATGAGACCCAGCACAGGTTGAAGTTTTTGATCCAGCTCGGCCCGCAACAAGCGCTGCAGGTCTGAGCAGAGACGGGGGCGCCACCGAAGCGGATCGGTGGCGCAGTACTTCTGAGCTCGCGTCTCCAGCAAGGCGGAAAGCCCAGCCAGGGCGTGCAGTTGAGGAGGCGCCATGGCTCGCTCGATGTATTCGTCCAACTGAGCCAGTCGTGCGAGTTCATCGGAGGCCCGGGTGAGGCGGGCTCGCAGAAGCGCTCGAAACGTGGCGGTGCGGCTTGCAATCACCCGCTGCTGCAGCGCGAAATGCTGCAAATACGGCGCCAGTAGCTCGGTGAGCCTTGCGTCATCGGCGAGCAGGGCGGCCTCAGCGGCCAACTCGGTGTGATTGAAGCTCGACGTCAATTCGGCCTGGAGCCGCCCCAGTTCAGCATTCGCCCAAGCCATCGCCTCGTTTCGAGCCGCCTTAGAGGCCGCACGGCCCGGGGGAGTGGTCAACACTTGGGCGATTTCAATGGCATCCGCCCAGCCGAACCAGGACCCTAGCCGTTCGGCTGCCGGTGGGGGGGAGGCTGGCGCTATGCCCCATTGCCGCAGCAGCCGAGACAGAGACTCGGGCGGGGCTGAGGGTATCGGCTTGGAAATAGTTTGCATTCGGTGAAGCCGACGCCAGCGCTTTTGTTGCGGAAAGCGGGGGATTTTAAAGAAGGACCTCGGCATTGCCCGACCGCCTCAGCCGAAAAGCTGGATTCGCACGAGGACCGCAGCACCTTGCACAAGGGGCGGCGTCATTCCAGTGGCTCATCTGGGCCTGATTGCCTGGAGTCCTCGCCAACAGCGCGACGGGCTTTGGATGGCCTGGTGTTGCGGCAATCGCTTCTCGGCGCCATCCTTGTCTGCCGTCCGGGCCCACTACTTGCCGGCCGGCGCCGCGAATAGCTTCGGGACCTATTGCTGCGCTTCATATTCGCATCGGCTCGGCCTTCACCTTCTTGGCTGGCCTCGGTGAGCATCCAGCAATGAACTGTGGGCCATTCGGTTTTTTGGGGTTCCACATTCCAGTTGGCGGCCCCATCATGGTCGAACAAACTCGCTCTCAAAAGGGCAGTTTGCACCACGCCCTGGCGGCTGGAATGGAGCCACATCGCCTTAGACTCTCCTCCGCGCAGCACTTGTGCATGCTTGGGAGGGCATATGGAGAAGAAGGCTGAAAACAGGGTGTTGGCGGGCCAGGTCATCACTCGCCTTGCGGTCGGGCTGACCATGTCGGCAGCAAGCTTGCTGGCCCATGCGGCCAGCCTGACGGTGAGCCCCAGCGGTACGGTCGCCAAGGTCGGGCAGATTCGACTGGCTTTTTCTGAGGCCGTGGTGCCGGCCGGCAATGCGCATTTGCCGGCACCGGCCGAGCTCAGTTGTGAAGGCATGACGACGCCGGCCGGCTCGGGCCGTTGGTCGAGCGCGCGGGAATGGCGGTTCGACTTGAATGAGCCTTTGGACGCAGGCGTGAAATGCAAGGTGCAACTCAAGGAGGCCTTCAAGCCTTTGGGTTCGGAGATAAGCGGCGCGCGCGAGTTTTCTTTCTCGACCGGCGCCGCCTTGGCCGTTCAGTCTTCACCCTGGCCGGGCAGCCCAATCGAAGAGGATCAGCACTTCCTGCTGCGCCTGAATGGCGCGGTGGACGCGGCCGCCGTGGCGCGGCAAGCCTGGTGCGAAGTGGAGGGTTTGGGTGAGCGGCTGCCGGTGATGGTGGTCACCGGGCCGGTCCGCGAGGCGGTGCTGAAATCTCAGCATATTCGCAAGGGGCAGGACAGGGTTTGGCTGCTGCACTGCCAGCGGCCCTTGCCCGCCGGGGCCAAGGTGCAGCTGTTATGGCAAGCCGCGGGGGCGCCAGAGCGCTCGGCGCAGCGCTTTGAATACCAGGTGCGCCAGCCCTTCACGGTGCAGTTCTCTTGCGAGCGTGAGCGTGCCAATGCGCCTTGTTTGCCGATACGGCCCTTGCGTGTGGTCTTCAGCGAACCGGTGCCGCGCGATGAGGCGCTAAAGATTCGGCTCAAGCCCCAGCAAGGCCCTTCTTTGGCGCCCAAGCTGGCGCCCGAGGACAAGCAGCCCGAGCTGAACGAACTGCGTTTCCCCGTGCCCTTGGCCGAGAACGCCCAGTTCACGCTCGAATTGCCTGCAGGGCTGAAGGACAGCAGCGGCCGGTCGGTCAGCAATGCGGCCAGTTTCCCGCTCAAACTCAGCACCGGCACAGCGCCGCCCTTGGCCAAGTTTGCGGCCGCGCCCTTTGGCGTCATTGAGCGCGAGGCCAATGGCCCGTCCTTGCTGCCGATCACCATGCGGCATGTGCAGTCGGATTGGGCGCAGCCAGTGGCGGCTAGCGGCCCCGACAAGGCCAAAGCGAACCCAGAGCCCGGCGAAATCCGCATCAAGCGCCTGCAAAGCGACGCCGATGTGTTTGCCTGGTACGTCAAGCTGCGCAAGTACCATGAACGCCAGTTCTCCGCCCGCGAGGCCGGGCTGCCGCCCTCGCAATGGGAGGAAACGGTCAAGGTCGAGGATGGGCGCGGTAAGTCGGTGGCGCGGCAGCAAACGCGCTATGTCGGCTCGCGCGAAATCGCTTTGTTGACGCGTGAGGCCGACACGCAGGTCTTGCCGCTGCCGGCTCCGCTGGAGGGCAAAGCGAGTGAAGCGCGGCCCTTTGAGGTGATTGGCCTGCCCTTGAGCGAGCCCGGTTACCACGTGGTTGAACTCAGCTCACGGCGGCTGGGCGCCTCCTTGCTGGACAAGCCTGCGCCGATGTATGTGCGCACCGGCGTCTTGGTGACCAATCTGGGCGTGCACTTCAAGTGGGGGCGCGAGAACAGCCTGATCTGGGTCACCAGCTTGGACCGTGCGCAGCCGGTGGCCGGGGCCGATGTGACGGTGAATGACTGCCATGGCAAACAGCTGTGGAGCGGCCGCACCGACGCGCAAGGCCTGGCCCCGGTGCCGCGTGCGCTGAGCCTGCCGGGCTGGAACGACAAGGACCGCTGCGAGTTTGAGCAGGGCTTCTTCGTTACGGCGCGCAAGACCGAGGCCAAGCCAGGCGGCAAGCCCCAGCAAGACATGAGCTTCGTCTTCAGCAACTGGAATCGCGGCATCGAGACTTGGCGATTCTCCGTTCCGACCTCGCGCGCGGCGGAGGCCGAGGCGCGCGCCCACACGGTGCTGGACCGCAGCCTGCTGCGCGCGGGCGAAACGGTGTCGATGAAGCATTTCTTCCGGCTTGAGAACAGCCAGGGCCTGAGCCTGGCCCGGCCCGAGCAACTGCCCACCCGCGTCAAGCTAACGCATGAAGGCAGTGGTCAGCAAATCGATCTGCCGCTGAGCTGGCCCACGCCCCGCAGCAGCGTCTCGCAGTGGCAGATTCCCGCCAATGCCAAGCTGGGCAGTTACCGCATCACGCTGGAGTCCGAGCGCGGCAGCGCTGACCGCGAGCAAGAGCGCCAGCGCAGTTGGCCCAGCGGTGAGTTCCGGGTTGAAGAGTTCCGCGTGCCCTTGATCGATGCGCGACTCAGTGGGCCCAAGCTGATCCCTGCCGCGCCGAGTGAGTTGCGTTTGTCCGCACAGCTGAACTATTTGTCCGGGGGGGGCGTCGGCCAGACCCCGCTGAAGCTGAGTGCGGTGATGCGCCCGCGCTCGCTCAGCTTTGTCGGCTATGAGGCCTTTGTGTTCGAGCCTCCACGCGCCGCAGATGCCGCTCCAACGATGGCCGGTGACAGCGGCGAGTATGGCGAGGACGGCGACGACGGCGTGGCCTCAGGATCGCGGCTGGTCGTGGACAAACAGGCCGGCATGACCGACCGCAACGGTGCGGCCGAACTGTTGATCAAGTCGCTGCCGAAGTTTGACCGCCCGAGTGAGTTGTTGGCTGAACTCAGCTACAGCGACCCGAACGGTGAAATCAAGACCACCGCGCGCAGCTTGCCGCTGTGGCCGTCCAAGCTGGTGTTGGGCCTGCGCAGCCAGGGATGGGCCAGCAATGTGGGCAAAGCCGCATTCAATGTCGTCGCGCTCGACACCGCCGGCAAACCGCAGCCCGGCCAACGCATTGAGGTGCGGGCCAGGCTGCGCCAGACCATCAGCAGCCGCAAGCGCATGGTGGGCGGCTTTTATGCCTATGACAACCGGCAGGAGTTGAAGGACTTGGGCTCGGTCTGCAGCGGCACGACGGACGCGCAAGGCCTGTTGGCTTGCGAAGCTCAACTTGATGTCTCCGGTGAGGTCGAGTTGATGGCCAGCGCCAAGGACGCCGACGGGCGCGCCAGTCAGGCGGCCAGCAGTGTCTGGATGACGCGTCAGGGGGAGCTCTGGTTTGCGCAGGACAACGATGACCGCATCGATGTGCTCGCTGAAAAGAAACGTTATGAACCGGGCGAGACGGCGCGCCTGCAGGTGCGCATGCCGTACCGGGAGGCCACCGCCTTGCTGGCGATCGAGCGTGAAGGTGTGATCGATAGCCGCGTCGTCAAGCTGCGCGGCAATGATCCGACCATTGAGCTGAAGATCGAGAAGGGCTGGGCGCCAAATGTCTACGTTTCGGTTTTGGCCCTGCGCGGTCGGATTTTTGAAGTGCCTTGGTACAGCTTCTTCCAATGGGGTTGGCGCCAGCCCGTGGGCTGGTGGCATGCCTGGCGCGATGCGGCGAAGAGCTACCAGGCCCCCACGGCCCTGATTGACTTGGCCAAACCGTCCTACAAGCTCGGCATGGCCGAGCTGCAGGTGGGCTTGGCGGCTCATCAGCTGCAGGTGGCGGTGAGCACGGACAAGTCGCAATACGGTGTGCGCCAAACCGTGCAAGCGCGCGTCAAGGTCAGCCAAGATGGCCGGCCCTTGGCCGATGCCGAAGTGGCTTTCGCTGCGGTTGACGAGGGCCTGCTGGCCCTGCGCAGCAATGCCTCCTGGGAGCTCTTGCCGGCCCTGATTCAAAAACGTGCCTGGGGTGTAGAAACCGCCACCGCGCAAAGCGAAATCATTGGTCGCCGTCACTATGGCCGCAAGGCCGTGGCGGCCGGCGGCGGCGGCGGGCGTGCGCCCACCCGAGAGCTGTTTGAGACTCTGCTGCTGTGGCGTCCCATCGTCAAGTTGGATGCCAAGGGCGAGGCCTTGATCGAAGTGCCGCTGAATGAAGCCCTGACCAGCTTCCGCTTGGTGGCGGTGGCTGACGCTGGCGCCCAGCGCTTCGGCACCGGCCAGGCCACGGTGCGGGTCACGCAAGATTTGCAACTGCTGTCGGGCTTGCCGCCGCTGGTGCGCGAGGGTGACCAGTTCCAAGCGCTGCTGACCTTGCGCAATAGCAGCAGCCGGGCGATGAAATTGCGCGTCAGTTTGCAAGCTCAGTCACCCGCGGGCCAGGCGATGCCGCTGACCTTGCCGCCGCAGGAGCTGAGCCTCGCCGCGGGTGCGGCCAGCGAGGCTCGTTGGATGGTAACGGTGCCCGAGGGGACCTCGGCCCTGGCTTGGGAAGCGCAGGTTCAGGAGCAGGGCGCGCCGAATGGCGTGGCCGCGGCCAGCGATCGCCTGCGTGTGCAGCAACAGGTGCGGTCTGCGGTGGCCTTGCAGGTGCAGCAGGCCAGCCTCAGCCAGCTGGACGGCAGCATGAGCCTGGCTATGGCGCCTCCGGCCGATGCCTTGTCCGCGCAGGGCGCCAAGCGAGGCGGCGTCAATGTGGTTTTACAAGCCAAGCTGGGCGGCGATCTGGCGGGCCCGCGGCGCTACTTTGAGAACTACCCTTACAGCTGCCTGGAGCAACTCAGTTCCAAGGCTTTGGGCCTGCATGACGCGGGCCAGTGGCAGGCGGTGATGGCGCGTCTGCCGGGCTACCTGGATGCTGAGGGGTTGGCCAGTTACTTCCCGCCTCAGGCCGATGCCGGCGCGCGCGGCAGCGATCGTTTGACGGCACATCTGATTGCGGCCGCGCATGAGGCCGGGCGCGAGATACCCGAGCCGCAGCGCCGCCTGATGCTGGACGGACTGGCCGCTTTTGTCGAGGGGCGCATCCAGCGCAACAGCTGGTCGCCGCGCGCGGCACAGCTGGACCTTGCGGTGCGTCGCGTGGCGGCCTTGGATGCACTGTCGCGCCATGGGCGCGCGTCGCTGGCGGGCTTGAGTGCGGTGGATACTGCCGGCCTGCCGACCTGGCCCACGGCGGCGCTGATCGACTGGTTGAACCTGCATCGTCGCATGGCGCAAGCGCCGGACCGCGCGCGTCGCATGGCGGAAGCGCAGGCCCTGTTGCGCAGTCGTTTGACTTACAGCGGCACCCGTCTCACCTTCAGCACCGAGCAGGATGACGATGCCTGGTGGTGGTTGATGGACAGCGCCGACGCCAATGCCTCTCGGCTGATTCTGGCCGTGCTGGATGACCCGGCGTGGGCCGCCGAAATGCCCCGCCTGGTGCAAGGCAGCCTGGCCCGTCAGCGCCAAGGGGCTTGGCGCAGCACCACCGCCAATCTCTGGGGTGTGTTGGCGCTCGACAAGTTCTCCGCCCGCTTTGAGTCCGGCGCCAAGCTCAGCGGCAAGACCCTGGCCAGCTTGGGAACACAAACCCAGAGTCTGGATTGGGCCAGCAAGCCCGAGGGCGGTGCGATCTTGCTGCCCTGGGGGGCGGCGCCGGCAACGCTGAAGCTGCAGCAAGAAGGCGGCGCGTCGGCCAAACCCTGGGTGAGCCTGCAGTCCCTGGCGGCGGTGCCGTTGAAAACGGCCGTCAGCAGTGGTTATCGCATCACTCGTACGGTGCAGCCGGTGGAACAAAAAACTGCCGGCCGCTGGACGCGTGGTGATGTGATGCGGGTGCGCCTGGAGTTGGATGCGCAAAGCGATATGACCTGGGTGGTCTTGTCCGACCCGGTGCCGGCGGGCGCGGCTATTTTGGGCTCCGGCCTGGGCGGACAGTCGACATTGGCTTTGCAGCCCAGTGCCGCCGAGCGCGCTACAGAGTCGCGCAGCCGCCCCAGTTTTGAGGAGCGAAGCTTCGAGGCGTGGCGGGGCTACTTCGAGTTCTTGCCGAAGGGCAAGCATGTCGTCGAGTACACGCTGCGCTTGAACAATGCCGGCCGTTTCATGCTACCCGGTAGCCGCGCCGAGGCGATGTATGCGCCGGATGTGGTGGGCGAATTGCCGCAGGCGCTGCTGGAGGTGTCGCCTTGAAGAGCCGCCCGCGGCTGCGCCTGAGATGGGCCGCGGCCTTGTGGCTGGGTTGGGCCACTTGCGCTCAGGCCCAGTTGGCAAGCTTTGCCGAGGTGCGAGCGGCGCACCGGGTCTCGGACTTCACCTTGTTGGACCGTCGCGGCGAGCCGCTGCAAACACTGCGCCTGGACCACGGCCGGCGCGTGCTCGACTGGGTGCCCGTGGAGCGGGTCTCGCCGCGACTTTTGCATGCCTTGCTCTTGGGCGAGGACCGGCGCTTTTACGAACACAGCGGCGTCGATTGGAGCGCCGCAGCCGGCAGTGCCTGGGCTAATCTTTGGAATCAACGCACCCGTGGCGCCTCCACCATCACCATGCAACTGGCGGGGCTGATGGACGCCGACCTGCTGAGGCCTGCGGGTGGCCGTAGCGTGGGGCAGAAGCTGGGGCAGGCTGCCCTGGCCCTGCGGCTGGAGCGCAGCTGGAGCAAGGCGCAGATTCTTGAGGCTTACCTGAATTTGGTGCCGCTGCGCGGCGAGTTGGTCGGGCTGAACGCCTTGTCGCAGACCTTGTTGGGCAAGCATCCTGACGGCTTGAGCGCGGAAGAGTCCGTCTTGGTTGCCGCCATGGTGCGGGCGCCCAATGCGCCGGCCGCGCAACTCGGGCAACGTGCCTGTGGCCTGTTACAGCAAATTCAGGCAGGCCAGCAGACCGCCAAGGACGCACAGCCGCGCTGTGACGCCTTGATCGGCCAGGCCCAGGCCTTGTTGGCGCAACGCCCGGGGCGCGCGCTGGGCGAGAGTTGGGCGCCGCATTACGCGCGCCAGGTCTTGCGCGCCGACGGGCCGCCGCGCCAGCGCAGCAGCTTGGACGCTGGCTTGCAGCGTTATGCGGTGGGATTGTTACGGACGCAGTTGGCCGAGCTGTCGGGCCGCAATGTGGAAGACGGCGCGGTGCTGGTGCTGGACAATGCCAGTGGCGCGGTGCTGGCCTGGGTTGGCTCCAGCGGTGCGCTGTCGGCCGCGGCCGAGGTCGACGGCGTGCTGGCGCGCCGCCAACCGGGCTCGACGCTGAAGCCATTTATCTATGCGCAGGCGATCGAGAAGCGGCTGATCACGGCCGGCAGCCTTTTGGACGATTCGCCGACCCAGATCAACACGCCGGCCGGCCTGTATCTGCCGCAAAACTATGACAAGGAATTTAAGGGTTATGTGTCGGCTCGCAGCGCGCTCGGCAATAGCCTGAATGTGCCTGCGGTGCGCTTGACCGCCATGTTGGGGGTGGATCAGGTGTTCGAACGTCTCAATGCGCTTGGCCTGGCCTTGCCCGAGACCAGCGGCTTCTACGGCCTGTCGCTGGCGCTGGGCAGCTCCGATGTCAGCCTGCTGGCGCTCAGCAACGCCTACCGCTCGCTGGCCAATGGCGGTGTATTCAGCCCGGTGCCGGTGAAGCTTGCTGCGCCCAGCGCTGCACCTGTGAAAAGCTCGGCGGGGCGCCGTGTGGTGGCGGAGGGCGCGGCCTTTATCGTTGGCGATATGTTGGCCGACAACAATGCGCGCGCGCGCAGCTTCGGGCTCGACAGCGTCTTGGCCACACGCGGCTTTGCGGCCGTCAAGACCGGCACCAGCAAGGATATGCGCGACAACTGGTGTCTTGGCTATAGCCAGCGCTACACGGTCGGGGTGTGGGTGGGCAATGCCAGCGGCGAGTCCATGCACGGCGTCAGTGGCGTCAGTGGTGCCGCCCCGATCTGGGCTGGCTTGATGCGCTATCTGCACAAGGATCGGCCCTCGGTGGCGCCGTCGCCCCCGGCCGGGCTGCTGCATCAGCAGCTTGAGTTTGCCGAGCAACGCGAACCGGCGCGCATGGAGTGGTTCATGCCGGGCACGGCACAGAGCCGCTTGCTGGCCACTGCGCAAATGCGCGAGAACGCACAGCAGGGCATCGCCAACCCGCGCGACGGCAGCATCTTTGCGCTCGACCCGGACATCCCTCCGCAGGCGCAGCGGATTCGCTTTGAGGGCGAAGGTGGGCTGTGGGTGCTGGATGGCAAGCCCCTCGGGCGCGGAAAACGGCTCAGTTGGGCGCCCTGGCCGGGCCAGCATCAGCTGCAACTGATGGACGAACGGGGTCGGTTGCGCCAGGCGGTCAGCTTCGAGGTGCGCGGCGCCAGTCTGAAACAGAGCACTGCGGCCAAAGCCGCCTCAGCGCGTACGCCGGCGCTTTGATTCGGTGCTTGCGGCTTCGGCGGGCAAGGGAGAGACGGCGTCGCCGATCCAGGCCATCAACAAGGTGTAAGTCACGGCCAGAATCACCGGGCCAATGAAGAGCCCGACCAAACCAAAGGCCAGCAAGCCCCCGATCACGCCGGCAAAGATCAGCAGCAGCGGCAGGTCGGCGCCTTTCTTGATCAACCAGGGGCGCAAGAAGTTATCCATCGTGCCGACCACCAGGGTCCACAACAAGAGCACCGTGCCCCAGCTGTGTTCGCCACTCCAGTACAGCCAGCCCACCGCCGGCACCAGCACCGGCAGGGCGCCGATCTGCGCCAGGCAAAGCATCAGCATGACGGCCGTCAGCAAGCCGGCGAAGGGGATGCCGCTGATCCACAGCCCCAGCCCGCCCAGAACCGACTGCACCAGCGCCGTCACCACAATGCCCAGGGCCACGCCACGAATGGCTTGTCCGGCCAGGGTAATGACCTGATCACCTTGCTCGCCCGCCAGGCGTCGGCTGAAGCCCCGCACTATGCGGGCAGCGGCTTCGCCGCTGCTGTACAAAACGGCCGACAAGGCCACCGTCAGCATGAACTGCAGCCCAACCAGGCCCAGGCTACCGGCCTGCGAAGCGGTCCATTTCAGCGCCTCGCCCAAATAGGGTTTCACCATCGCCAGCAAGGGGGTCAGCCCTTGCGTGGCAATGCGGTGCCAGTTGCTGGCAAGGGTTTCGCCCAGCAATGGCAAGTCGGCCAGCCAGCTGGGCGGCTCGGGCAAATGGGTGTCGGGCAGGGCGGTGACCAGCTCAACGACTCGGTCGGCATTCGCCACCATGGTGGTCAGCGCAATCGACAGGGGAACGAACAGCACCAGCAGCAAGGCAGTCACCATCACCGCCACCGCCAGATTGCGGCGGCCCCACAGGCGCTGCTGCAGGCTTCGCATCAGCGGCCAAGTGGCCACCACCACCATCGTGGCCCAAATCAGGGCGCCAATGAAGGGGCGCAGCACCCACAGCGAGGTGAAGAGCAGCAGGGCAATGCTGAGGATGGCGAGCAGGTTGCGGGTCAACTCGGGCTTGGCGTCGGGCGGGGGCGTCATGAGGCGTGTCGTGTTGGGCTGCAGAGGTTTGGGCTGTTGCTGCGAAAAAGGGGGCAGGCGGCGCGAGGGCGGTGAGCTTTCGGCCGTCCAGGCTTGCGCTTAGCGCTGCGGGCCAGATTCTGAGGCCTGCCCGCGCTGCGGCCAAGCCGGACTCTGAAATCACCCGCCGGGCCAGGCGCTCATTCGCGCAGGTATTTGTCGTAGATGGCTTGGAAGCGACCGCTGGCCTTCAATTGCTTCAGACCCAGATTGAAATCATCGCGCACCTGCGGGTCGCGGAAGATCGGGCGGTAGTCCTGCGGCTTGACCTCGGTAAAGCGGTGCTCCTGCACCGGTTCCATGGGAAATCCGCTGCGTTTCAGTTGCAGGCTGAAGTATTTGAAGATGTTGCGGTCGCTGAGGACCACGTCATAGCGTCGGCGCATCAGCGTCTTGACCTGGGCGGCCTGGTCGTTCAGCTCCGTGTAGCCGCCGGCTTGCTTCAAGCCCTGGAGCCATTCTGGATATCGATTCGCCGCGCCGCGAAAAGACACCAGGGTCAAACCCTGCAGATCAGCGGGTTTTTCAATGCGCAGATTGCGTGCCTGCAAGCTGATGAACACATTGTCGTAAAACACGGCCGGGTCGCCGTAATGGCCGCCGAAGGGGCGCATATCCTCGCCCAGATCGGTCATGGCTGCGTCCACCGATTTGTCCTTGAAGGCCAGCGGGATGCGCGCAAAGGGCACATAAACCGGCTTGAGCTTGTGCCCCTTGTGGGCCAAGGCCTCGCCGATGACCTCGAGTTCGATGCCCGAGTTGGTCTCGGGAATGCAAAAAGGCGGAATCTTTTCGCCGAAAGCCATCACGACATCGGCCGCAGTCGCCGTGGGTGGCAGCAGCGCAAAAACCAAGGCGGAGGCAAGCGCGGCCATCCAGGCTTTGGGAACTGCTTTCGTTTGGAAAAACGGCAAGAGCATCGTGAAAGCCTCTGCTGATTCGGTACAGAACACCTCAGCGGCCCATTGTGCCCGGCTCGCCGGCTTTGAGCGCTGTTCGCATGAGGGAAAATCAGCCCATGGCGAAGAAATCCACCCATGTCAGCGAGACGCTGGCCACTCAATTCCTGCGTGGGCACAAGATCCCGTTCACCGAGCATGTTTACGATTATGTGGAGCATGGCGGCACGGCGGAGTCCTCGCGGCAATTGGGGGTACCTGAACACGAGGTGGTGAAAACCTTGGTGATGCAAGACGAGAAGGCGCAACCGTTGATCGTGCTGATGCATGGTGACCGCCAGGTCAGCTTGAAGGAGTTGGCACGGCAGATCCCCTGCAAAAAGGTCGAGCCCTGCAAGCCAGAGGTAGCGCAGCGGCACAGCGGCTATATGGTTGGCGGTACCTCGCCCTTTGGCACGCGCAAGTCGATGCCGGTGTTTGTTGAGGCCAGTATCCTGGCCTTGCCGCGCATTTGTATCAATGGCGGTCGGCGTGGTTTTCTGGTCGGCATTGACCCGCGGGTTCTGCCCGATTTGCTGGCGGCGCGGGCGGTCCATTGCGCCGGTGCAGAATAGCGCCCATGCAAGCAATCCTTCAAAACAACCTCTTCCCCCTGTTGGCCGGCCTAGTCGGCTACTTGATCGGCTCACTGTCCTTTGCCGTCATCATCAGCCGCGTGATGGGCCTGTCCGATCCGCGCAGCTATGGTTCCGGCAACCCCGGCGCCACCAATGTCTTGCGCTCGGGCAACAAGGCCGCCGCAATCCTGACGCTGCTGTTTGACGCGCTGAAAGGCTATCTGCCGGTGCTGCTGGTGACGCTGCTGGGCGCGCGCTTTGGCTTTGAAGAAGGCACGGCTGCATTGGTGGGCCTGGGCGCCTTTTTGGGCCATCTGTGGCCGGTGTTCTTCCGCTTTGAGGGCGGCAAGGGCGTAGCGACCGCGGCCGGCGTGATTCTGGCCTTGAACCCCATGCTCGGAGCCGCCACCTTGGCCACCTGGCTGTTGATCGCCTACATCACGCGTTACTCCTCGCTGGCGGCGCTGATGGCGGCCGGCTTGGCGCCGATCTACCAGATGCTGGGCTGGGGCGCAGGTCCGACGGCCGGTGTGCTGGTGCTGATGGGCTTGCTGCTGGTCTGGCGACACAGTGCCAATATCAAGAAACTACTCAATGGCACCGAGAGCCGGCTGGGTCAAAAAGCCGCCGGCGCGGTGCCTCCATCGGACAGCAGCAAAAAGCATCCGCATGGTGTGGGCCCTCATCCGCATGGCCATTCGCATAAGCATCCGAAGACAAATTCCAAGCAAAAAGGCAAGTGAATTCATGAATATCGAACGTTTTGATGTCGGCGCCCGCATGTCCGAAATGGCCGTCTGCAATGGCGTGGTTTATCTGGCCGGCCAGGTGCCGGAAGATGCCAGCCAGGACATCACCGGCCAGACGGCCCAGGTGCTCGCCGCCATCGACGCTTTGTTGGCTCGCGCCGGCAGCGACAAGACCAAGATCTTGCGCGCCCAGATCTTTATCGCCGACCTGGCTGATTTCCCCGGCATGAATGCGGCCTGGGACGCTTGGGTGGTGCCTGGCCACACACCGCCACGCGCCACCGTTGAAGCCAAATTGGCGCGGCCGGAGTGGAAGGTCGAGATCGTCGTCACCGCGGCGGTCTGAGCTTTACCGTTTGCCAAGCTAGCCTGCGGCCCCTGGTTCCCCTATGAGCACAGGTCCGCTGGCCGATGGTGCCAAGTCCGCAGCGCCATCGGCGCTGTCGAAATTCTGGCCCTTACTCTTGATCGTGCTACTGCTGAGTCTGCTCACGCAGGGCGCTCAGTATTGGCGGGGCGAGCAGCAGGGGCAGGTCTTGCGCGGTTTGGCGCGGCCCGGTGACATCGTGATGCTGTCCAACCGCAGCTGCGTGTTTTGCGCCCGGGCGCGATCTTGGCTCGATGAACAGCGCATTCCCTATCGAGAGTGCTTCATCGAGAGCGACGCCGACTGCGCCGCGATGTACCGCGCTCAACTGGCGCCCGGTACCCCGACCTTTGTGCTGCGTGGGCAGCACCGCGTGGTCGGGTTTGACAAAGAGCGCATCAGCGAACTGCTGGCCCGGCCCTAAGGGCGGGCAGCAGCCCGCGCTTTAGTCTTCGCTGTTGAAGACCAGCTTCAACTCGTGGCTCTGCTTTTCGCCGTTGCCTTCAAAGCGCCATTCCATCAGGGCTTCGATCACGGCCTTGTCAAAGACCTTGGGCGGTGTCGACTCGAGGATGGTCACTTCGGTCACCTTGCCGTCCGGCGCAATACTGATCTGTGCCTTGACTGAACCGGTCTTGACGCCCTTCTTCACCGCAGCGGCGGGGAATTCCGGCGGCACCTTCTTCAAGACCTTGGGGGCAGCGATGGCGCTGCTGGCAATCAGCAATGCGCCCAGCAGGCCAAGGCCCATGCGTGTCCAGCGAGACAGGGTAGGAGTCGTTTTGCTCATTGTTTTCCTTGCTGAGAAATAAGACGTGTCGAGAACGCTGCCGTGACGCTCAACGTGTGCGGAAGAAGCCGACGGCTTCCAGCAGGCGTGAGGAGCTGCCGGTCAAGGCTTCGGTCGATTTGGACAGGGCGTTGACCAAGCTGGCGTTTTGTTGGGTGCTGCGGTCCAACTCATTCATCGAATGGTTGACCACGCCCACGCCGGCCGCCTGTTCTTGGGCCGAATGGGAAATCTCCTCGATCAACTGCCCCATGTCATTGACCTCGTTGACCACGCTGCTGATGGTGACGCCGGCATTGTTGACCAAGTCGGTGCCGGTCTCCACCTTGACGGTGGATTCCTGAATCAGCACCTTGATCTCCTTGGCAGCAGAGGCCGCGCGCGAAGCCAGCGCGCGCACTTCGGAGGCCACCACCGCGAAGCCGCGGCCATGTTCACCGGCGCGAGCCGCTTCAACGGCCGCATTCAAGGCCAGGATATTGGTTTGGAAGGCGATGCCATCGATCACGCCGATGATGTCGCCAATCTTGCGCGAGCTGGCGCTGATTTCCTGCATGGTGGCAACCACCTGCGAGACCACCTTGCCGCCGGCCGAGGCTGAGTTGCGGGCCTTGCTGGCGATGCCCGCGGCCTTGCGGGTCAACTCGCTGGCGCCGCTGAGGTTGGCGGCAATCTCTTCCACCGAGGCGGCCGTGGTTTGCAGGCTGGAGGCCGAGCGCGCGGTGCGATCGGACAGATCGACATTGCCTCCGACGATTTGGTTGGTGCTTTCGGCCACATCATTGGCGGCGGCGCCGACGCTGCTGACCACACCGGACAAGGCCTCTTGCATCGCCTGCATGGTTTCCAGCATCTGGCCCAGTTCATCGCTGCCCGCGCGGGGGATGTCGTGGGTCAGGTCGCCATTGCGAATGGCTTCGGCCGCGGTTTGCGCTTGTTTGACCGGGTTGATGATGGAACGAACAATGGCCAGCCCACCAAAGCTGCCCATCAGCACTGCCGCGATCACCAGCACCACGGTGACCAGCACCGAGCTGCGCGCCAATTCGCCGCCGGAGACGGCCAAATCATGGGCGCTTTCGAACTGCAGGTCGACCAAGCCCTTGAGGCCATCTTGGTAAGCCTGCTGGGCCGGGCGCACGTCGGTGATCAGGCTTTCGCGCGCTTCGTCCGGGCTGCCGTCGATCTGAATCTTGCGGAACTTGGCAACCGAGGCGAAGAATTTGCTCTGCGAGTCCTTCAACTGGTTCAGCAGATCGGCCTCACGCCCGGCGGCCGGCTTTTTGTCCAGCAGCGCGGAGAGCTGCTTTTCACTTTCCTGCAAGGCGCCGTCCAGGGCCGCTTTTTGCTTCTTGATCGAACCTGCGGTGTCCAGCAGCAGCAAGTCGCGGGAGGCGCGAGCGACCACATTGACCTGACCTTCCAGCGAGTTGGCCGCGGCGATCTTGACCAGGCTCTGGTTGGCCGTCAAGTCAAGGTCTTTGGCCAAGCGGTTGGCGCTGTAGGCGCCGTAGCTGCCAATGATGGTGAGCAGGATGATCAACAGTCCGTAGCTCAAGGCGAGGCGCTGACTGATACGCAACTTGCTGAGGAAATTCATAGAGGCGCTTCCATCAAAGAAAAGTCCTGCCACTTGCCTTTTTTAGACCTGCGACTTCGGACCTGGGACCTGGGTTGCCTCCACCCTGCGTGGAAACAACCGCCTTCAACTGTTTCGGCAACTCAAAAGACAACTTGAGAAGTTTTCCCTTTCACGCCGTCTCAATGCCCAAAGCGCGTGGATCGCCACGGCCAAGGCGCACCAACTGAGCTTCGTCGCTACTCAAGTCAATCACGGTGGTGGGCTCGCGACTGCAGGCGCCCGCGTCCACGATGACCTGCAATTGGCGGTCATAGCGGTCGGCGATTTCGCGTGCGTCGTTCAAGGGTTCGTCTTCACCCGGCGGAATCAAGGTGGTGGCCAGCAGCGGTTGCCCCAGCAGTTCCAGCAGGTCTTGCGTGACCCGGTGCTCGGGCACGCGCAAACCGATGGTGCGGCGCGAGGGGTGCGACAGTCGCCGTGGCACTTCCTTGGTCGCCTCCAGGATGAAGGTGAAGGGGCCAGGTGTTGCCAGCTTGAGCAGGCGGTATTGGCGATTGTCAACGCGGGCGTAACTGGCCAACTCGCTGAGGTCGCGGCACAGAAGGGTCAGGTGGTGCTTGTCATCCACGCCGCGGATGCGCCGCAGTGCTTCGGCCGCCGGTTTGTCATCCAAGTGGCAGACCAGCGCATAGCTGGAGTCGGTCGGAATGGCGGCAATGCCGCCGCCGTGAATGATCTGGGCAGCCTGCTTCAGAAAGCGCTGCTGGGGGTTCTCGGGGTGGACTTCGAAATATTGAGCCATGGGCTCATTGTGTACCCATCAGACCATTTTGTTGCGTTGAAAATGGCCAGTGAATGCGTGCTTCCAGAGCCTGCCAGACCGGCCGTAGCCGACCCGGTAAATCGGCCAGTCGGCCCAGATCGATGCGGCTTTCCTCGGGAGAATGGAAATCCGAGCCGCGGGAGGCCAGCAAATCGAATTCGAGCGCGGTCTCGGCATATTTGGCCGCCTCGGCGTCACTGTGGCTGCCCGTTACGACCTCGATGCCGCGTCCGCCGTGCCCCATGAATTCGGTGATCAGTGCATATTCCTCGGTCGGCGTGAAACCATAGCGGGCCGGGTGAGCGATCACGGCCACACCGCCGGCGTCTTGAATCCAACGCAGGGCGTCGCCGAGGCGGGCCCAGCGGTGTTCGACATAGCCCGGCTTGCCTTCGGTCAGGTAGCGCCGGAACACCTCGGGCACATCATGGCAATGACCGGCTTCGACCAAAAAACGGGCGAAGTGGGTGCGGGAGATCAACTCTGGGTTGCCCACGTACTTCAGCGCCCCCTCATAGGCGTTCTTGATGCCGACCTGGCCCAGCCCGGCGGCCATTTCGCGGGCGCGCTGTTCGCGTCCGCCGCGGGTGGCGCGCAGGCCGGCCACCAGGGCCTCATTGCGGTGGTCAAAACCCAGGCCGACGATGTGGACCACACGGCCGGCAAAGCTGACCGACACTTCCACCCCGGTCAAGTAAGGCAGGCCCAGCGCCAAAGCAGCCTCCAGGGCGCGCTGTTGTCCACCCACCTCGTCATGGTCGGTCAGCGACCATAACTCCACGCCGTTGGCCTTGGCGCGTGCGGCCAAGGCCTCGGGTTCCAGCGTGCCATCGGAAACCTTCGAATGGCAGTGCAGGTCGGCATTGGTCAGCACCGTGGTGCTTTGGGCAGATGTATTCACAGGCTGATTCTAGAAGCCTGCACCGCCTGCTGGCGGCGCCTGCCTCTGAAGCCGTGCCAAACGACCGGTGTTGCTCTGCGCTTAGGGCTCAGAGCTTGAAGGCCTGAGCCGACAAGTCCATCGATTCGGCCTGGCTACGCAGCAGCTTGGCGGCCGTGGCCGACTGCTCAACCAGGGCCGCGTTTTGCTGCGTCATATTGTCGATGGAACGCACCGCGCGGCCCAGTTCGCGGGTCTGGCCGGCTTGGGCGCGGGCCTGTCCGTCCATGCCCAGCATGACCTCGGTGACTTGCTGCACCTGGCCGACGATTTGCCGCATGGCCGAGCCGGCGTTTGTGGCCAACTCGCTGCCGCTTTCGACCCGTTCCACCGATCGTTGGATCAGCTGTTTGATCTCCTTGGCCGCCTCGGCGCTGCGGCCAGCCAGTGCCCGCACTTCGCTGGCCACGACCGCAAAGCCGCGCCCCTGCTCGCCGGCGCGCGCCGCTTCGACGGCGGCGTTCAGCGCCAGGATATTGGTTTGGAAAGCGATGCCGTCGATGACGCCGGTAATGTCGGCGATGCGCTGGCTCGATTCGTGGATCGCCGCCATGGTGTTGACCACTTGCTCGACCACCTCGCCACCATTGCTGGCCATGCCGCTGGCGCTGCGGGCCAAGGCCGTGGCTTCGGCGGCGGCACGGCTGCTGTGCTGCACGGCCTGGTCCAGCAGGTCAACGCTGGAGGAGGTTTGCTGCAGATGGGCGGCGGCGGTCTCGGTCCGCTGGCTCAGGTCCTGGTTGCCGTCGGCAATTTCTTGCGCGGCCTGGCGGATGTGTCCGGCGCCGCTGTGGATTTGTTCGACCAAGCGGCGCAGGCGCTGCTGCATATGGTCCATGGCCTGCAGTACCCGGCCCAGTTCGTCCTGGCGACCTTGCGGGATGGGCTGGCTTAAGTCGCCGACCGCAATGCGCTCGGTGATCTCCACCATCTGCGCCACCGGCTCCAGCAACTGACGGATCGCGCGCAGCAGCATCAGGCCCAGCATGGCCAGCATCAAGGGCATCAAAACGAGCAAAAGATTGCGCCGGAACTCGGCCTGCTCGCTGCGCTCATTCAGCGCCGTCTTCAGGCCGGCCAGAACCTGGCTAGAGAGTTCCGCTTGCAGCTTGGCAGCGCCACCAAAGCCGGCGGCCAATTGTTCGAGGGGGTAGTTCACGTCTTGGGCGGCCGCCTGCATGGTGTCATCGACCAGCTTGCGCTGTGCCCGTGCTTGCTGCACCAGCGGCGCCAAGGTTTGGCCCAGCGCTCCGCCGGCGCGTTCGGCCGCCTGCATCTGTTGCAGCATCAGGTCGCTGTGTTCCCGGTAGCGGGTCAGGGCCGCGGTGACGCCCGCCACATCGTCCACTGCGGCGGCGCGCGCGATGCTGCCCAACTCCGACAGCGCGTCTTCGACCTGCGGCGCGGCCTGCAGGCCGGCGACGATGGCGGCGTGGTTGGCGGCGTCGGTGTCGAGCAGCAGGCCGGCGTCGCCATTGAAATCGGCGATGGCGCGGAAGACCTGCGCACTGATGGCTTGTTGACGGGCCAGCAGTTTGGCCACGTCAAGCTTGCCGGCGTCGAGGTCGGCGTAGAGGCGCTCCAACTCCTGCGCCAAAGATTGGCTGACGTCAGCGGGCGTGGCAGAGGATGTAGGCAGGGTCGCCCATGCCTGCTCAAGGCTGGTCAATGCGGCCTTGAGGGCTTGGCGGGCGACTGGCCATTGTTGGCGGGCTTCCGGGCGGGTGGACAGGCCCTCGGCGGCCAGTTGCCGATGCGCTTGCAGGCTGCTCAGCACATGGTGCCAGGCCTCATTGACCGGCAGTCCTTGCGCTTCGCGAGCCACCAGGCTCAGCTCTTGGGCATAACTGCGAATCAGCAGGCCACTGGGCAACAGGGCCAGCAACATGGCGATCAGGCCGATCAGCCCTAGGCGGCCGCGCAGGCTCAGGGGCGCGGAAAATTTGAAAATATTCATGCGGGGGGAATAGGTGCTGCCGTCGGACGCGGCTTGGGGTCACGTGAAGTGATTCAAAACGATACAGTCCGATTGGAGTCCCCCGCTGTGACAGAAAGATGACGCGAGTCGAGCGCAGCCTCGTACGCTCCCAGTGAATTGTGCCGATTGAGAACAATTCACGCCTTGGGCTTGGCGGTAGGCGAGGGCGCAGCGGCAATGCTGCACCTTGCCCACCCTCAGACCATCGCTTCAACCACCATCTGCACCCGTTGTTGCCCCTGGTATTCGTCCAGGCTGAGGCGGTAGGCCAGGTGGCCCGAAGTGGGCACCGGGTCAATGTGACCGAACCAGATGGCGTCGCGCAGCACGCCGGCCTGGCGGACGCGCAGCTTCAGATGCCGCTCGCCGACGATGCGCTGCGACACGACCTCCACCGGGTCACAAAACAGCGGCGCCTCAAAGGCCTGGCCCCAGACCTGTGCATCCAGCTCGCGCACGGCGGCGGGGCTGAACATTTCGGGCGGCAGCGGCCCGTCGGTGCGCAGCGTGCGGGTCAGCGCGGCGGCGTCCAGCCATTCGCGGGCGACTTGCTGCAGGGCGGTGGCAAACAGTTCGAAGCCGTCATCGGCCAAGGTGCAGCCGGCGGCCATCGCGTGGCCGCCAAATTTCTTCAGCACCTGGGGGTGGCGCTTGCTGATCAGGTCGAGCGCGTCACGCAAGTGGAAGCCCGGGATCGATCGCCCCGAACCCTTCAGCTGCCCGTCGGCGCCGCGTGCGAATACAAAGCTGGGGCGGTGCACCCGGTCCTTCAAGCGCGAGGCGATGATGCCGACCACGCCTTCGTGAAACTCGGCCTCGAACAAGGCCAGCGCCGGTGGCGGCTCGCCTTGCAGGCGCGGGTCTTGCATCAGGCGTTCGAGCTTTTGCTCGGCCTGCTCGCGCATATCGGCCTCGATGTCGCGCCGCTCTCGGTTGATTGCATCGAGCTGGCGCGCCAGTTCTAGCGCGCGGGTCGGTTCGTCGCAGAGCAGGCATTCAATGCCCAGCGTCATGTCCGACAGGCGCCCCGCCGCGTTGATGCGCGGCCCGAGCGCGAAGCCCAGGTCCATGGCATTGGCACGGGCCATATCGCGGCCGGCCGCCGTGAACAAGGCGGCAATGCCGGGCTGCGCCCGCCCGGCGCGCATGCGCTTGAGCCCTTGCGCGACCAGGCGGCGGTTGTTGGCATCGAGCTTGACCACATCGGCCACCGTGCCCAGCGCCACCAGGTCGAGCAGACCGTCCAGCTTGGGTTGCTGGGCAGCGTCATAGCGCCCGCGCTTGCGCAACTCGCTGCGCAGCGCCAGCAGCACATAAAAAGCCACGCCCACGCCGGCCAGGTTTTTGCTCTCGAAACCGCAGCCGGGCTGGCTGGGGTTGACCAAGGCATCGGCCGCGGGCAACTCGATCACCTCATTCACCAGCGCCGGTAGATGGTGGTCGGTGACCAGCACCTGCAAGCCCATCGCCTGGGCATGGGCAACGCCCGCCAAGCTGGCGATGCCGTTGTCCACCGTCATCAACAGTTGCGGCCGCAGCGGCAGGGCCAGTTCCACAATCGCCGGGGTTAGGCCATAGCCGTGGATGGCGCGGTCCGGCACCACATAGCAAAGCTGCTGCGGCTGAAAGCCCAGCAGAGCCAAACCGCGCAGCGCCACGCAGCAGGCGGTGGCGCCGTCGCAGTCGTAGTCGGCGACGATGCAGATGCGTGCGCCCTGGTCCAGGCTGTCGGCCAGCAGCGCTGCGGCCGCGTCTATGCCTTTCAGACCCTCGGGTGGCAGCAGCCGGGCCAGGCCCTCGTCTAACTCGTCGGCACTACGCACACCGCGGGCCGCGAACAGCTGGGCCAACAAGGGCGAGATGCCGGCCTGCTCCAGCGCCCATGCGGCCCGCGGTGGCACCTCGCGGGTCAGCAATTGCGGTGTGTTCATAGCGCCCCCAGCAAGGTGGCGGTGTTGGCGCGCGGCGGCAGCCAGCGCTGCCAGAGGGCTTGCAGGCGCGGCCTGGGCTGGCTGCGCCAGGTCTGCGACAAGCGCTCGCCGCACAAAGTCAGCGTCAGCGGCTCTTGACCGCCGGCTTGCACCTGCGCCAGCAGCTGCGCGACCGGGCCTGCGTCCAATTGCACCCAGGCGCGACTCCAGGACTGCCAGTCGCCCGCCAGCAGCGGCTCGCGCAAGCACTCGTCGATGTGCAGATCCTTGGGGAGCGGTTTACTGCCGGAGTCGACGCCGCATCCGCTGATCCAGACCGAGTTCAGGGGCAGGGCGCCGCGCGACTCGCGTTCGTGATTCAAGGGCAGGCCATGAAGCAGCATCTGGATTTCGTTTTGCAGTGTGCGTAGCCGCCGGGCGCTGGGCATCCAGCTGTCTACATGGCGATGCAAGACCCGGTCCAGGCTGGCGCTGGCCAAACCGGCGAGGCTGGGGTGTGCGATCAGCCAGCAATTGCTGCCTTGCCAACGCGCCTGCCAGCCTTCGTCAGCGGGCCACAGCTCGGCCAAGCTGTCAAAGAATTGCTGCGATTCGGCTTCGCTGAGGGACAGGCTTTCCGGCGGCAGGGCGGTGATCTGGTCGCTGCCCACTGCCAGGTGAATCGGCGTCAGCCGCGCCCAGGCCCGGTCGCCAGGCCCTTCTGGGGCCGTCGAAGCCCAGGCCGCGGTGGGCAGGCACCCGGCCTCGGCCCGGCAGGCGCGCAAATCGGCCAGGGCCAATTCATACGGGGTATTGAAGCTGAATTCATCGCTGCCCAGTGCTGAGCCATCGGCCCGCAACAGGGCGAGCAATTCGGACAGATGCGGGAGCGGTAACTCGGCCAGGGTGTGGGCGGCGGCGTCGCCGGTGGCGCTGGCGTAGGGAATCATCAGATGCATGGAGGGATTATCGAGGCGAGGGCGCGCTGCCGGGGTGGGTGTCACGCAAGCTTCACAAAGCTGCCACGCCGCCGACATGGCCGGGCATCACAGTCAGCGCCATGCAGCACGACCACGCCCTGGCGCGAGCCGCCGCCGCCCTCGCCGTTGAAACCGATTCACTCGATTCGCCCGAAAGGCCGGCTGCCGAGCCTGCCGAGGTGGGGAGTCAGCGCTTTCGCACGGTCTGGATCTCTGACCTCCATCTGGGCACGCCCGGCTGCCAGGCGGAGGCCTTGCTGGAGTTCTTGCGCGATGTGGAGTGCGAGCAGCTGTTTTTGGTCGGCGACATCATTGATGGCTGGCAGCTGCGGCGCAACTGGTACTGGCCGCAGGCGCACAACGATGTGGTGCAAAAGCTGCTCCGCAAGGCGCGCAAGGGCTGCCGGGTGATCTTCATTCCCGGCAACCATGATGAGTTTGCGCGCAAATATCTGCACCACAGCTTTGGCGGCATCGAGGTCGCGCACGAGTGGATTCACGAGACGGCCGATGGTCGCAAGCTGTGGGTGACCCATGGTGATTTGTTTGACGGCGTCATCCAGTGCGCCAAGTGGTTGGCCCATGTGGGCGACACCGCCTATGAGTTCACGCTCAAGCTCAATAGCTACCTGAACCGTTTGCGGGCCCGCATGGGGCTGCCGTATTGGAGCCTGTCCAAATATCTGAAGCTGAAGGTCAAGCGGGCCGTCAGCTTTATCTCGGACTTTGAAGTGGCCGTGGCCAAGGAGGCGCGCAAGCGCGGCGTGCACGGCGTCGTCTGTGGCCATATCCACCATGCCGAGTTGCGCGATATCGACGGCATCCTCTATGCCAATGATGGTGACTGGGTCGAGAGCCTGACCGCCTTGGTTGAGCATGCCGATGGCCGTTTGGAAATTTTGGACTGGAGCGCCCTGGACCGGCGTGTGGCCGCGCCGGCCGCCGCGCAGGGTCTGCGGGAGGCCTCCGTTAGCGTGCACGCCCCTGCCTTAAAATAAGGTGATGACCCTAGAAAGCACTCCCGTCGCCCTGCTCAATCGCGAGCAGGCCATTCTTGAATTCAATCGGCGTGTGCTGGCGCAGGCGCAGCGACTTGATGTGCCGCTGCTGGAGAGGCTGCGCTATATCTGCATCGTCTCCTCCAATCTGGACGAGTTTTTCGAGGTGCGTTTTGCCGATATGTTGGACGCGGCGCGCGACCCGAACAGCCTGGTGAGCAGCCGTGATGTGGAGCGCGTGGGGCGCTTGGCGCACGCTTTGATCGACGAGCAATACGCGATCTTCAACGAGCAGTTGGCGCCAAAAATGCGCGATGAGCGCATCGTCATCCTCAACCACGCGGACCGCAATGAGGCGCAGCGTGCCTGGGTGGCCAAGTTCTTCGAGCGTGAGGTGCGACCCTTGCTGGTGCCGGTGGGGCTGGACCCGGCGCACCCCTTTCCGCAGGTGGCCAACAAGTCGCTGCACTTCATTGCCCGGCTGTCGGGCAAGGACGCTTTTGGGCGCGACAACCGCATTGCCATCGTCAAGGTGCCGCGGGTGTTGCCGCGGGTCATCAAGCTGCCGGCGGCGATCAGCGAGGGGCAGCAGGCCTTTGTGCTGCTGACCAGCGTGGTTCGGGCGCATCTGGAAGACATGTTCTCGGGCCGCAAGGTCGAGGCTTTTTCGCAGTTCCGCGTCACCCGCGACTCCGATCTGGAGGTCGACGAGGAAGAGATCGCCAATCTGCGCCATGCCCTGCGTTCCGGCCTGACAACGCGCCATTTTGGTGTGGCTGTGCGCTTGGAGGTGGTCAACAGCTGCCCGACCGAATTGGCGCAATTCTTGTTGGAGCAATTCGGCCTGCCGGCGGCGGCGCTGTACCGGGTCAATGGACCGGTTAATTTGGTGCGACTGAACGAGCTGATCGACCAGACCGATGCGCCCGCACTGCGCTTTGAGCCCCATGAGCCGGTCTGGCCGCAGGGCCAGCTGCCGCGCCAGAAGTCGATCTTTGATCGGCTGCGCAAGGGTGATGTGCTTTTGCACCATCCCTTCGAGAGCTTCGATCCGGTGGTGCAGTTTCTGCGCGAAGCGGTGGAAGACCCTGATGTGATGGCGATCAAGCAAACCATCTACCGCACCGGCAGCAAGTCGGTACTGATGGATCTCTTGATCGAAGCGGCGCGGCGCGGCAAAGAGGTGATGGCCGTCGTTGAGTTGAAGGCTCGCTTTGACGAAGAGGCCAATATCAATTGGGCCGAGCGGCTGGAAGCAGTGGGCGCGCAGGTGGTGTATGGCATCGTCGGTTTCAAGACCCACGCCAAGCTCTTGCTGGTGACGCGCCGCGAGGGCAATCGTTTCAAGCGTTATGCCCATTTGTCCACTGGGAACTACAACCCGCGGACGGCGCGTTTCTACACCGATCTGGGCTACCTGACCGCCGACCCAGAGCTGACCTCGGACGCCGACTCGGTGTTCCGCCAACTGGCCTCGCTGGGCAAGATCAAGATGCCGCGCCAATTGCTGTTGGCGCCTTTCAATTTGCACAGCCGCATGATGGAACACCTGGCCCAGGTGGCCGAGGCGGCGCGGGCCGGCGGCACCGCACGCGTGGTGATCAAGATCAATGCCTTGACCGACGCCGAATTGATCGACGGGCTGCTGAAAGCCGGGCAGGCCGGCGTCAAGATCGATTTGATCGTGCGTGGTGCGTGCATGCTGCCGCCGGGCTTGCCGGGCATCAGCGAGAACATTCTGGTGCGCTCGGTGGTGGGGCGCTTCCTGGAGCACACGCGCATTTGCTATTTCCGTTGGGGTCCCGGCGAAGAGGACGAGGCCTTGTATTTGTCCAGTGCCGACTGGATGAGTCGCAATATGTTCCGCCGCATCGAGGTGGCATGGCCGGTGCGCGACCAGAAGCTGCGCCAGCGCGTCATCGATGAGGGCTTGCAGCCCTATCTGTATGACAGCCTGGACGCCTGGCAGCTGGGCCCGGATGGGCACTCGGTGCGCGTGTCGGACAAAGGCGTCAGCGCTCAGCAGGCGCTGATGCGGCGCTATTCGTCCGAGTAAGCGCGGCAGGAGCGGCGATGGATCTGATCTTGTGGCGCCATGCGGAAGCCGAACTCTTGCGCGAGGGTTCCACCGATCTGCAGCGCTGCCTGACCTCCAAGGGTGAGCGGCAGGCGCAGCGGATGGCGCATTGGTTGAACCACCGCTTGGCGGCGAGCACGCGCGTCTTGGTCAGCCCGGCGGTACGCACCCGCGCCACGGCCGAGGCCTTGGGGCGCGAGGTGCGCGTCGTGCCTTCGATTGCGCCCGACGCCAGCGTGGATGACTTGCTGGCCGCGGCACGCTGGCCATTGGCCGCGGAGCCGGTGCTCTTGATCGGCCATCAGCCGACGCTGGGTCAGTTGGCGGCGCGTTTGCTGACCGGGCAAGACTTGCCTTGGTCGGTCAAAAAGGGCGCGGTCTGGTGGCTGCGCTCGCGGGTGCGCGAGGGCCAGTCGGAAGTCGTCTTGCAGGCGGTGCAGTCGGCCGACTTTTTATAGGCCCGGCCTAAGCGCCAAGCGATGCAAGGACTCCGGGCCTTCGGCTTATCAGCTCAAACCAGGGTCAGTTCCAGCACACCGCTGCGTGCCCAAGCTTCCGCCTCTTCTTGCAGCAGGAAGTAAGTGCGTGGACGTAGCTCAGTCCAGTTCTTCGGCAGGTTCACGCGCACGCGATGGCCCTGGCGGGTCAGGCGCAAGGCATTGGCATCGACGCTGTCGCGGCCATGGCATTTGATCAAGGCCAGACGCAGGCTGAGCAATTGCCACAGCAGGCTTTCGTCGCTGAGCAAGCCGTCGAGCTTGCGCAAGCCCCCGCGCTGCCCCAGGGCCAAATTGCCCAGACGCTTGAGTTGGTCTTGCGAGAAGCCGGCCGCATCCACATGGGCGAGCAGATAGGCGCTGTGACGGTGGTGATCGTGGTGCGACACCATCATGCCGATTTCATGCAGGGCAGCGGCCCAGGCAAGTTCGCGCTGGCGCTCGCGGGTGGCGCGCGGCTGCAACTGGCCGTAGAGTTTCTTGGCCACCTCGCCGACCCGCTGCGCTTGCGCCTGGTCGACCGAGAAGCGGCGTTGCAAGGCCAGCACCGAAGCATCCCGCATATCGGCAGCGGCAAGACCCAGCGCGGCCGCGCTTTCGGCTTCGAGGCGCTCGACCAGGTCAAAGATAACGCCTTGTCGCAGCGCACCCTTGGCCGGCAGCAACTCCTCGATGCCGAACTGGGTCAACAAGGTGTAGAGGATGCACAGGCCGCCGCCCACCACCGCGCGGCGGTCTTCCTTCAGGCCGGGCAGCTTGAGCTTGTCCATGCTGCCTGCGGCCAGCGCTTGTTCGATGCACCAGCGCAGCGCGTCGGGCGTGATGCGGCCATCGGTCACACCGCTGGCTGCGAGAATCTGTGCCACCGCACCGACCGTGCCGGAGGAACCCAGTGCTTCGACCCACATCGAGGGCTTGAACAGGGTCAGCGCTTCTTCCAATTCGGCGCCGGCCGCAACTTGTGCGGCTCTGAAGGCGTCGGCCGTGAATTTGCCGTCGGGGAAGAATCGCAGCGAGAGACTGACGCTGCCGACCTGGAAGGACTCGGCGGTCAGCGGCTTGCGGCCCTTGCCCAGAATCATCTCGGTAGAGCGGCCGCCGATGTCGATCACCAGTCGGGGCTGATTGGAGGGCTGCAGGCGGGCCACGCCGGCGAAGATCAGGCGTGCTTCTTCGCGGCCCGAAATGACTTCGATGGGGAAGCCCAATGCGTCCTTTGCTCGCTCTAAAAAGGCGTTGCGGTTTTTCGCTTCGCGCAAGGTCTGGGTGGCGACGGCGCGCACGCGTGTGGCGGGGAAGCCGACCAGGCGCTGCGCGAAGCGGCGCAGGCATTCGAGCCCCCGCTGCATGGCGGCTTCGGTCAGCATGCCTTCGCTGTCGAGGCCGGCGCCCAAGCGAACCGTTTCTTTCAAATATTCCAGGCGCTTGTACTGGCCGCGCGGCATGTGCGCGATTTCCAAGCGGAAACTGTTGGAGCCCATGTCGATGGAGGCGAGCGGGGCAGCCGGCGTCTGAGTCAGTGGGGCAGCGGTTTCGAGATTCTTGGATGCAGCAGGCAAATTCATGCGCGCGATTGTCGTTGCAAAAGACGTCAATTTTGGGTCAGAGCCAAGCTTTCGCTGGGGCTGCTGCGTCAGCGGCCAGTTCGAGGGCGCTTGACACGATTGATAAGATGCAAGCTGCGCCAAACCCCTGCATGCCGGGGGCTGAAGCCGATACAACCGCGCCGCTTGAGCGCGGTTCGTGTTTGGGCGCAGGGTTCACTGGAAAAACATGACTCTTTTTTATATCGTGCTGGCCACTTTGGCGGGCGGCTTGTTGTCGGTGTTGATCTCGGCCAGCCTGACGGTCAGTCTCTTGGGACGGGTGGTTAAGCATCTGGTCGGCTTGTCGACCGGCGTCTTGTTAGGAACGGCGCTGCTGCATGTCTTGCCCGAAGCCTTCGAGAGCAAGGCCAGCCCGCATTCGCTGTTCATGGTGCTGCTGGGCGGCTTGATGTTCTTTTTCTTGCTGGAAAAGGCCGAGTTGTACCGTCACAACCACCACCATGAGGGCGATGGCCACCATCACCATCATCACTTCGATGCCGAGCAAGCCGGGCGCGGCGGCATGAGTGTCTTGGTGGGCGACAGCATCCACAATTTCTGCGACGGCATCATCATTGCCGCGGCGTTTTTGGCCGATCCGCACCTGGGCTTGGTGACCTCGCTGGCGATCGTCGCCCACGAGATTCCGCAGGAGGTGGGGGATTACATCGTGCTCTTGAATGCCGGCTTCTCGCGCGGCAAGGCGCTGCTGTTCAACGCCATCTCGGGCCTGGCGGCGGTGGCCGGCGGTGTGCTGGGCTACTTTGTGGTCGGCCCTTGGGAAAGCTTGTTCCCATACCTGTTGGTGGCGGCCAGCAGCAGCTTCATCTATGTGGCTGTGGCCGACTTGATTCCGCAATTGCAACGCCGCCTGCCTTGGCGCGAGACCGCCTTGCAACTGGCCTGGTTGGGCGCAGGCCTGGGCTTGGTGGTGATGGTGGTGGCTGTTTCGAGCCACCAACACTGATCTGCTACTGACTGAAGACTCCGCCCTGGCGGAGTCTGGGTTCAACGAACCACCAGCACGGGAATCGTGCAATGCGTCAGTACTTTCTGGGTTTCGCTGCCCAGCAGCAAGGCTTGCACGCCACGGCGACCATGTGAGGCCATCACGACCAGGTCGCATTGCTTGGTGCCGGCATGTTCGATGATGGCTTCCCAGGCATGCAGCGCTTCGATGGTGTGGCCCTCGCAGGGCACGCCGGCGGCCTCGGCAGCATTCAGCACCGCCTTGATGCGGGCCGAAGCAATGCGCTCCTGCGCGTCGAAGAACTCCTGCGGCGGTGTCGGTTGCATTTCCGACACGGCGCTGTAGGGGAAGGGTTCCTTGACGCTGAGCGAGTACAGGGTGGCACCGTGGATGCGTGCCATACCGATGGCGGTTTCCAGGGCCTTGGTGCTGATCTCGGAACCGTCGGTAGGGACCAGAATTCGCTTGAACATGACAAACCTCCTGTTGGAATGGGTTTCAGGGTTGACGCAACCCTAACGAGCAAGATCAGTGTCGCGTCGGTCGGCGATTGCAATCTTGCGCTATGTCAAGTTCAAAGGCCAGCGGGCTTATCCGATGGCGACCGGTCGGGTCGGGTCGGATGACCATTCGCTCCAGGAACCCGGGTAGAGCTGCGAGCCGACAAGACCGGCATATTGCATGGCCAGCAGGTTGTGGCAGGCGGTGACGCCGGAGCCACATTGGTGCACGACCTGGGCCGAATTGAACGGGGCCAGCAGCGCCTCCCATTCGGCGCGTAGAACCTCGGCCGGCTTGAAACGACCATCGGCCTGCAAATTGTTCTTGAACAGCCGATTGCTGGCGCCGGGAATGTGGCCGGCCTTGTTGTCCAGCGGCTCGACCTCGCCACGGAAGCGCTCGGGGGCACGAGCGTCGATCAGGCGGACTTGGCCTAGCTGCGCTTGTAGTTGATCGGCCGACACGTGCTCGACCAAGCTGGCTGCCGCTTGAAAATCCCCGACGCGGCTTGGGGGAGTTTCGCTATTCATCGCCCCGCCAGACGCCTGCCAGACCTGCAGGCCTCCATCCAATACCGCCACCGGGGCATGGCCCAGCCAGCGCAGCATCCACCACAGCCGGGCGGCGTACATGCCGCCTTGTCCGTCATAGGCCACCACTTGCTGGCCCTTGTTCAGACCGAGTTGCTGCATGCGCAGGGCAAATTGCTCGCGCTGCGGCAGCGGGTGGCGACCTTTGAAGCGGCCTTCATCATCAATTTTTTTGCTGCTGAGATCGCGATCCAGGTGCAGATAGTGGGCTCCTGGCAGGTGCGACTGCTGGTAGGCGGTCTCGCCGGCCTCGGTATTGCTTAGGTCGAAGCTGACGTCGATCAACAGCGGCGCCGCGCCCAGGGCGTGCAACTCGGCGCTAGAAATCAGGGTTTGAAAGGGCATGGCTTGGCTCATGATTCGTTGACGGTATGTTGGCTGTCGGGTGGGGTGCTGTGGGCGCGAAGCAAGGTGGCGGCTACGCCGGCGATGATGATCAAAAGCATGCCGGCCAAGGCCCAGGGCGTCAGCGGGTCTTGGAACAGCAAGGCGCCGTAGAGGAAGGCGAACACGATGCCCAGGTACTGCAGACAGGCGATGGCGAGGGTCTTGCCTTCGGCATAGGCGCGCGTCATCAGCATCTGGGCCGCGGTGGCCAACAAGCCGACCGCCAAGAGCAGGGCGGCGCCCTTCAGGCTATGCCCGTGCGGACGGGTTTGCTCACTCCAATTGAGTGCCAGGGTGCTGATCGCTCCCGCCAAGGCGCCGCCGAGCGAAAAATAGAACACGATGCGGTATTCCGGCTCGCCGGCCCGGCCCAAGGCGGTCACTTGCAGATAGGCCATCGCGGCCAACATGCCGGAGAGTAGGCCAGCCAACCCGTGCCACAGCTGTTGTTGATCCAGCGTCGGGCGCAGCACCAGGGCAACGCCGACAAAGCCCGCCAAGACGGCCGCCACCAGGCGCCCATCGACGCGGGCGCTGCCCAGCATGACGGCGCCGCCAATCAAAAACAGGGCCATCCAGACCGATGACATGTAGTTCAGCGTCATGGCGGTGGCCAAAGGCAGTTTGCCTATGGCGTAGAACCACAGCGACAGGGCGATGACGCCGGACAGGCTGCGCCAGAAGTGCATGGCCGGCACGCTGGTACGTAGGCTTTGGCCTCGGACGAGGGTGAGTGCCCCTAAGAGCACTGCACCAATGGCGCCGCGGTACATGACGATCTCGCCCGCCGGGTAGAACGCCGAGGCCAGCTTGACGCATACCCCCATGCTGGCAAACAAAAAGCTGGCGCAAATCATCATCAAGGGGGCGGACATGGCGTCATTATGGCCAGCCGCGATCAAGCGGCCGGAAAAAGCAAAACGCCCCGGCAGCGGGCTGCGCGGGGCGTTGTTCGGTGCGACCCTGACTATCGGGGCGGCGTGGTCAGGCCGGCATCTTCATTTCGCGTCGATACCACTGGTGGAAGTGCTCCATGCCGTCTTCCATCGGGCTTTGGTAGGGGCCGACCTCGTTGTCGCCGCGCTCCATCAGCGCGCGCCGACCGGCATCCATGCGCAAGGCGATTTCGTCGTCTTCAACACAGGTCTCCATATAGGCGGCCTGATGTGCCTCGACAAATTCGCGCTCGAAGGCGGCGATTTCTTCCGGGTAGTAGAACTCGACGATGTTGGCGGTTTGCTGCGGCCCCTTCGGGAACATGGTCGATACCACCAGCACATGTGGGTACCACTCCACCATGATGTGCGGGTAATAGGTCAACCAGATGGCACCGGCTTCCGGTGTGGCGCCGCCACGGAACTTCAGCAATTGATCGTGCCAGCGCTGGTAGACAGCCGAGCCCGGTTTGGCCAGATCTTTGTGGATGCCGACTTTTTGCACCGAGTGATGGCGGCCCATTTCCCAGCTGAGGTCATCGCAGGTGACAAACTGGCCCAGACCGGGGTGGAAGGGACCAACGTGGTAGTCCTCCAGATAGACCTCAATGAAGGTCTTCCAGTTGTAGTCGCACTGGTGCACATGCACCTTGTCCAGCACATAGCCGGAGAAGTCCAAGTCCTTGGCGACGCTGAGGTTTTTCAACTCGGCCGCCACATCGTGTCCGTTGTCCTCGAACAGCAGGCCGTTCCACTCGCGCAGTTTGTAGCGATTCAGGTTCAGGCAGGGGTCATGGTCGAAATGCGGCGCCCCGATCAATTCGCCCTTCAGGTCATAGGTCCAGCGGTGCAAGGGGCAGACGATATTGCTGCGTGTATTGCCGCGGCCTCGCAACATCACGGCCTGGCGATGGCGGCACACATTCGAAATCAATTCCAGGCCTTGCGGCGTGCGAACCAACGCACGACCTTCGCCCTCTTGCGGCAGCGCGTAATAGTCGCCCACTTCTGGGACGGCCAAGGCGTGGCCCAAATAGCGCGGGCCATGCTGAAAAATTAGTTCTTGTTCCCTACGGAACAGGTCTTCGTCGAAATAAGACGTGACGGGTAGCTGCGAGGGCTTGCTAGTCGGGGTGCTGCGTTCAATCGCTGAGAGGGAAATACTCTGGTCGGACATGATCCAATTGGGTCTCCGAGAATCCTCGCCTGACGCGCTTGCTGGCGTGCTTTGAAGCGCGCTTATTGCGAGCCCGGATGCGAGCCCGGGGGGATTCAAGTGCCGGCGCGATGAAATCAGATGCCGGGGTCGCGTACTAAGGAGCTGCGTGCCGAACTACGAGCAGACGCAGAAAGGGCGGGATTGTACCCATTGGAGCCGGCTTGGCTCGATTCTGCGCAACATCCTTCTAATGGGCGTGGCGGCTTGATGACATATGTCATAGGGCCTCTGACTACAATCGCAGTTTTCGCCTATCGAAATGACCCGATCCAGCAGCACCACCAAAACCGCGTCAAAAGACGTTGTCGCCGCCAGCTATGAGCATGCACTTGCCGAGCTGGAACGGCTGGTGGCCGATATGGAGGCCGGACAATTGCCGCTGGATCAGTTGCTAGAGAGTTACCGACGTGGGGCAGAACTGCTGGGATTCTGCCGCTCGCGCCTTCAGGCCGTAGAACAACAAGTCAAGGTGCTGGAGGGCGAGGGATTGAAACAATGGGGAGAGTCCTGAGCGTGGATGCTGGTGTGTTTGAACAATGGATGCAGCGCTCACTCGCTGCATGCGAAAAGGCGCTCGATGGCTTTGTGCCTGCTGATGCGCCTGCGGGCCTCGGCGAGGCGATGCGCTATGCGGTCCTGGATGGTGGCAAACGCTTGCGCCCTTTGCTGGTGCTGGCTACTTGCGAAGCCGTCGCGGGCGATACCGAGGCGGCCATGCGTGCCGCCTGCGCGGTCGAGTTGATCCATGCCTATTCGCTGGTGCATGACGATATGCCCTGCATGGATGACGACGTTTTGCGCCGCGGCAAGCCGACCGTGCATGTCAAGTATGGTGAAGCGCAGGCCATGTTGGCCGGTGATGCCATGCAGGCCTTGGCCTTTGATGTCTTGACGCCCGACAGTGGTGTGGCGCCGGCCTTGCAGGCGCGCTTGTGTGCGCTGCTGGCTCGCTCTGCCGGCCATGCCGGCATGGCCGGGGGGCAGGCCATCGACTTGGCCAGTGTGGGCAAGCAGTTGGACGAATGCACCTTGCGCGATATGCATCGCCGCAAGACGGGTGTGCTTTTGCAGGCCAGTGTGATGATGGGGGCCGCGTGTGGCCCCTGCAGTGATCGCGCAACGGCGGCGCTGTCCGAATATGGCGCTGCGCTGGGATTGGCTTTCCAGGTGGTGGACGACATTTTGGACGTCACGCAGGACTCCAGCGTGCTGGGCAAGACCGCCGGCAAGGATCAGGACGCCAATAAGCCGACCTACGTCAGCATTCTGGGCCTGCAGCCGGCCCGGGATTTGGCGCAGCAATTGCGCGCGCAAGCGCAACAGGCCTTGGCCAACAGTGGTTTGAACGGCACGGCCTGGTTGAGCCTGTTGGCCGATATGGTCGTCGAGCGTGACAGCTGAGAGGCAGATTCCCATGAGCTATCCCTTGCTGCAAACCATTGACAGCCCGGCCGATCTGCGACGCCTTTCGCGCAGCGAGTTGCCTAAGCTGGCCGGTGAGCTGCGTGCCTATGTGCTGGACGCTTTGTCCAACTCGCGCATCGGCGGCCATCTGGGCTCCAACCTCGGCACCGTCGAGTTGACCGTGGCTCTGCACTATGTGTTCAACACGCCGCATGACCGTTTGGTCTGGGACGTGGGTCATCAAACCTATCCGCACAAGGTGCTGACTGGTCGCCGTGAGGCTTTGAAGACGATTCGGCACGCCGGCGGCATCAGCGGTTTTCCGCGCCGCGACGAGAGTGAATACGACACCTTCGGTACCGGTCATTCCAGCACCTCCATCTCGGCCGCCCACGGCATGGCCATGGCCGCCAAGCTCAAGGGCGAGGATCGCAAGGCCGTGGCCATCATCGGCGACGGGGCGATGACGGCCGGCATGGCCTTCGAGGCCCTGAACAATGCCGGCGTCGCCCATGGCGGCGTGATGGGCGATGTGCTGGTGATCCTGAACGACAACGACATGTCGATCAGCCCCCCGGTCGGCGCGCTGAACAAATACCTGGCCCGCCTGATGAGCGGCAGCTTTTACGCCTCGGCGCGCGAGGGCGCCAAGTCGGTGCTGAAGAACACACCGCTGTACGAGTTCGCCAAGCGCTTTGAAGAGCACACCAAGGGCATGGTCGTGCCCGGCACCATCTTCGAAGAGTTCGGCTTCAACTACGTCGGCCCCATCGATGGCCACGACCTCGACGCCTTGATCCCGACCCTGGAGAACCTGCGCAGCAAAAAAGGCCCGCAGTTCCTCCATGTGGTGACCAAAAAAGGCCAAGGCTACAAGCTGGCCGAGGCGGACCCGGTCAAGTACCATGCCGCACCCGGCATCTTTGATCCATCCGTTGGCTTTGTTAAATCGGCAACGCCAGCCAAGACCAGCTTCACCCAGGTCTTTGGTGATTGGCTTTGCGATATGGCAGAGGCCGACAGCCGCCTGATCGGCATCACGCCGGCCATGCGCGAAGGCTCGGGCATGGTGGAGTTTCACAAGCGCTTCCCGACCCGCTATCACGATGTCGGCATCGCCGAGCAGCATGCGGTGACGGTGGCCGGCGGCATGGCCTGCGAAGGCATGAAGCCGGTGGTGGCGATTTACTCCACCTTCTTGCAACGTGCCTACGATCAATTGATCCACGATGTGGCCTTGCAGAACCTGCCGGTGCTGTTCGCCTTGGACCGCGCCGGTCTGGTGGGTGCCGATGGCGCCACACACGCTGGCAACTACGACATCGCCTTCACCCGCTGCATCCCGAATATGGCGGTGCTGACGCCGGCGGATGAGAACGAATGCCGTCAAGCGCTCTACACCGGCTTCCAACACCAAGGTCCGGTGACGGTGCGCTACCCGCGTGGCGCGGGCGTGGGCACCGAAGTTCAAAAAACCATGAGTCTCTTGCCCTGGGGTAAGGGTGAGCTGCGTCGTGAATCGAGCAAGCCACAGCTCTCCGGTGCTGCCGGCGCTCCTCGCATCGCCATCCTCGCCTTCGGCACCTTGCTCTATCCGGCTTTGACGGCTGCAGAGCAGCTCGATGCGACCGTGGCCAATATGCGTTTTGTGAAGCCGCTCGATGTCGAGTTGGTCACCGAGTTGGCGCGCAGCCACGATGCCATCGTCACCGTGGAAGACGGCTGCGTCATGGGCGGCGCCGGTTCGGCCGTGATGGAAGCCTTGCAGGCAGCCGGTCTCAATCCGCCAATCTTGGTGCTGGGCCTGCCTGACGAATTCGTCGAGCACGGCGAGGTGCCCAAGCTGATGGCTGCTTGCGGCCTGGACGCCAGCGGCATCGAACAAGCCATCCTCAAGCGCTTCGGCGCCCGACCCAGTCTGCTGCGACAAGCCGCCAATCAGTGATGCCGAAAAGCCAAGACCTTGCTCTAGCAAGGTTGGCGGCTTGCTGGCAAGCTGTGGGTCCAGGGTTATCCCGTAATTTCAGCGGCTCGCTCCAGCGAGCCGCGCACCCGATTGCATGAACCAAGTCACCAGCGCTCTCCATATTCCCGACACCCAGAGCGAGCGCGATGAGCGCCACCTCGTCATCCAGCGCGTCGGCGTCAAGGATGTGCGCTACCCGCTGCAGATCCTGATCGGCACGCAGGCCCAGCCGACCGTTGGCACCTGGACCCTGGATGTGAGCCTGCCCGCCGAGAAGAAGGGCACGCATATGTCCCGATTCGTCGCTTGGCTGGATGCCTTGCAGGCTCCGCTGGACGCGGCTTCGCTGCGGGAACTTCATGGTCAGATGCTGACCAAGTTAGAGGCGGTCGAGGGCCGCATCGAGGTGGCTTTCAGCTTCTTCATTCGCAAACGTGCACCGGTTTCGGGCATTGAAAGCCTGCTGGACTATCAGGGTCGCTTGATCTCGGAAACCCGCGCTGGGCAGACGACGGTTTGGGCCGAGGTGGCGGTGCCGGTCAAGAGCCTTTGCCCCTGCTCCAAGGAAATCTCTGACTACGGCGCGCATAACCAGCGCTCTTTGGTGACGGTGCGTGCGGAGATCGGCGCACAGGCGGTCAGCTGGTTGGAGTTGGTGCGTTTCGCCGAAGAAAGCGCCTCCAGCGAAATCTGGCCTTTGCTGAAGCGCAGCGACGAGAAGTGGATCACCGAGCATGCCTACGAGAACCCCAAGTTTGTCGAGGACTTGGTTCGGGATGTCGCGCTTCGCTTGAATGCCGATGCTCGCATCGGCCGCTACACCGTTGATGTCGAGAACTTCGAGTCCATCCACAACCATTCGGCCTACGCGCGCATCGAGCGGCTCTGATTGATTCAGCGGAGCGCTTCCTCCAAGGTCCGGCTCATGCGCTCCGCCTGAGCTCGCAGTGCCTGTAGAAAGCTCTGCGCCAGCGGCTGTGCCGGCCGGTACAGCGGCAGCAGAGCCGAGACCTGGAAGGGCACAGACACGCTGAAGCGCCGCAGTTGCAACTCCGGGCCGGCCAAGGCCAGCGCCGTCAAGGGATTGACGATGGCCAGCCCGAGGCCTTGCTGCACCAGCGCGCAGACGGCCACGGCGCTGTGGGTTTCTACACGCAGGCGGCGCTGCACGCCGGTTTCGGCGAACAAAGCATCCAGTTGCAGTCGATAAGGGTCTTCGGGGGAGAGGCTGATGAAGTCCTCGTCCTGAAAGTCTTCGGGTGTTAAGACCCGGCGCTCCAGTAAACGGTGGCCCACCGGCAGCACACACACCTCATCCAGCGTCAACACCGGCACGCGCTGCGTGCCTTCGGCGATCTGCGTTTGTTGTTCGCTCAGGCCCAGATCGAAGCGCTGCGCCGCCATCCACTCCTCCAGCAGCGGGGACTCTTGGGGTGTGATCGACAGTTGCGCTGCCGGGTGGGCGGCCAAAAAGTCCGCGCAGGCTGGCGGCAGCAAGGCGTGACTGAGCGCCGGCAGGCAGAGCACGGCTAGCTGCACCTGCTCGTCCCGCCCCAGCTGCGCGGCGCGGCTGCGGATGCGGTCCAGGCCCTGGTAGCTGCGCTGCACTTCCTCGAACAAAGCCAAGCCCCGCGCCGTGGCACGCAGACGGCCCCGCTGGCGCTCGAACAAGGCGTAGCCCAGCAACTGCTCCAGCCGCGCCAATTCACGGCTCAGCGTCGGCTGTGAACTGCGCAGCAAGAGCGCGGCTTCGGTGACGCTGCCGGCGGTCATGACGGCTCGGAAGACTTCGATATGACGCAGGCTGATATCTGGGCTCATGCGTGAAGCATATCGAAATTGAATGGATCTTGAATAAATGAATATTTGAATGAATGGCTTTCGACTGGCATCCTGACCAGGCCGGTGCGAAAACTCGCGCCCTTGCAGCCCGTCGACTTCGAGAAAAGAACTCCCATGCCCGCAGCCACCTTGACGCCCAGTCGCATTCAATCGCTCGCCACTCAGTTCGGAACCCCTTTGTGGGTCTATGACGCGGGCACCATTCGTGAGCGCATCGCCGCCTTGCGGGCGTTTGACACCATCCGCTTCGCGCAAAAGGCCTGTTCCAACACCCATTTGCTGCGCCTGATGCGAGAGCAGGGCGTCAAAGTGGACTCGGTCTCACGCGGCGAAGTGCTGCGCGCGCTTGCTGCCGGCTTTAGCGCTGGTGCGTCGCAAGATGCTGTGCACAGCGACATCGTCTTCACCGCTGACTTGTTTGATCACGCCACGCTGGACACCGTGGTCGAGCATCACATCCCGGTGAACGCCGGCTCCATCGACATGCTGCATCAGCTGGGCGAACGCTCGCCCGGCCATGCGGTTTGGTTGCGCATCAATCCAGGCTTTGGCCATGGCCATAGCAACAAGACCAATACCGGCGGCGAGCACAGCAAGCATGGCATCTGGCACAGCGATTTGTTGGCGGCGCTGCAAGCGGTTCGCCAGCATGGCTTGAAGTTGATCGGTCTGCATATGCATATTGGCTCGGGCGTTGATTACGCGCATTTGTCCGAGGTCTGCGGGGCCATGGTGGGCTTGGTGCGTCAGACCCAGGCAGCGGGCCATGACCTGCTGGCAATCTCGGCGGGCGGCGGTTTGTCTATTCCTTACCGTGCCGGCGAGCCCTTGATTGACACTGCACATTACTTCGGCCTCTGGGATGCCGCTCGCAAGCAGGCGGAAGCCTTGCTCGGCCATCCCTTGGTCCTGGAGATCGAGCCGGGCCGCTATCTGGTGGCCGAGTCCGGTGTGCTGATCACGGAAGTGCGCGCGACCAAGGACGCGGGGAACAATCATTTCGTCATGGTCGATGCCGGTTTCAGCGAGCTGATGCGGCCCGCCATGTACGGCAGTCACCACGAGATGAGCGTTATTGCTGCCGACGGAGGAGGCCGGTCCCAGCGCGCCAGCGTGGTGGCGGGCCCCTTGTGCGAATCGGGCGATGTGTTCACCCAAGGCGATGGCGGTGTGGTGCTGCCGCGTGAACTGCCTGAAGCGCAGGTGGGTGATCTGCTCTTGATCCATGACACCGGCGCTTATGGCGCGTCCATGTCCAGCAACTACAACAGCCGGCCCTTGATCGCCGAGGTCTTGGTGGATGGCGCGAGCGAGCGATTGATTCGCCGTCGTCAAACGGTGGAAGAACTGTTGGCGCTGGAGTCCGTGTGACATTTGCGTGGCCGCTGGACTGGCATTCATGGGTCAAGCGGCCTCACTTTGGGGTCAAAAATTGAACGCTCATAGGCTCAGGCAATGAGGGTGATTTGATTAATCAAAACTAAGAGCTTCTTCTTGCTCATATGATTCACCCATAGCAAGTTTTGATTGTTTTTCTTTTCACCACCAACGCAAAGGGATAGCCATGTCGCTGATCAATACCCAAGTCCAGCCTTTCAAGACCCAAGCCTTTCACAACGGCAAGTTCATTGAAGTCTCCGACGCCAGCCTGAAGGGCAAGTGGTCCGTGCTGATCTTCATGCCAGCTGCTTTCACCTTCAACTGCCCGACCGAAGTGGAAGACGCTGCTGAGCATTACGCCGAGTTCCAAAAGGCCGACGCCGAGGTCTACATCGTCACCACCGACACACATTTCTCGCACAAGGTGTGGCACGAGACTTCGCCTGCCGTGGGCAAGGCCAAGTTCCCGCTGGTGGGTGACCCAACTCACGCCCTGACACGCGCTTTCGGCGTGCACATCGAAGAAGAAGGCTTGGCCCTGCGCGGCACCTTCGTGATCAACCCAGACGGCGTGATCAAGACCGCTGAAGTGCATTCCAACGAAATCGCTCGCGACGTCAAGGAAACCCTGCGCAAGCTGAAGGCCGCTCGCTACACCGCAGCCAACCCCGGCCAAGTGTGCCCTGCCAAGTGGAACGACGGCGCCAAGACGCTGACGCCTTCGCTGGACCTGGTCGGCAAGATCTAATGATCGCCCCCCGGAGCGCCTGTGGCGCTCCTCCCCGCCTAGGGACGAGCCCGCTGGACCGGCAAAGCCGGTGCCACGGGCTCCGCTCGGAAAACTCCTCCGAGCCACGCTGAAACTGTCCGGACCTTCTCGGGCAGTTTCAGAGTGGCTTGAAGCGCCACGCCTGAACAAACCCACGAAAGGATCCGCCATGTTGGACAGTCATCTGAAGTCACAGCTGCACGCTTACCTAGAGCGCGTCACGCAGCCCTTCGAGATCATCGCCAGCTTGGATGACCGGCCCGAATCGGCCGAGTTGCTGAGCCTGCTGCAAGACATCAGCGCGATGTCTGACAAGATCACCTTGAAGTCCGATGGCCAAGACGAGCGCCGCCCATCCTTCAGCCTGAACCGTATCGGCTCGGACATGAAGCTGCGCTTTGCCGCCATTCCCTTGGGCCATGAATTCACCTCGCTGGTGCTGGCCCTGCTGTGGGTGGGTGGTCATCCGCCCAAGGTGTCGGACGAAACGATTGAGCAGATCAAGAGCCTGGACGGCGAGTTCAGCTTCGAGGTCTATATGTCCCTGACCTGCCACAACTGCCCAGACGTGGTGCAAGCGCTCAGCCTGATGGCCGTGCTCAACCCCAAGGTCAAGACCGTGGTGGTGGACGGCGGCCTGTTCCAGGACGAGGTCAATGCCCGCGAGATCATGGCCGTGCCCAGCATCTATCTGAACGGCCAGGTCTTTGGCGCCGGCAAGATGAGCGTGGAAGAAATCGTCGCCAAGCTCGACACCGGCGCGGCAGCGCGTGAAGCCGCCAAGCTGAGCGAGAAGGCGCCGTTCGACATGTTGATCGTCGGCGGTGGCCCCGCCGGTGCCGCAGCGGCCGTGTACGCCGCGCGCAAAGGCATTCGCACCGGCATTGCCGCCGAGCGCTTTGGCGGTCAGGTCAATGACACCATGTCGATCGAAAACTATGTGTCGGTGCTGGAGACCGATGGACCGAAGTTCGCGGCGGCCCTGGAAGCGCACGTCAAGGAATACGACGTTGAGATCATGAACTTGCAGCGCGCTGAACAGCTGATTCCGGCGGCCGAGCCGGGCGGCTTGGTCGAAGTGAAGCTGGCCAATGGCGGCTCACTGAAGGCTCGTTCGGTGATTCTGTCCACCGGCGCGCGCTGGAGGCAGGTCAATGTGCCCGGCGAGCAGGAGTACAAGAACAAGGGCGTGGCCTATTGCCCGCATTGCGATGGCCCGCTGTTCAAGGGCAAGCGTGTGGCGGTGATTGGCGGCGGCAATTCCGGCGTCGAGGCGGCCATCGATCTGGCCGGCATCGTGGCCCATGTGTCCTTGATCGAGTTCGGTGAAGCCCTGCGTGCCGATGCGGTGTTGGTCAACAAGCTCAAAAGCCTGCCCAATGTCAGCATCCACACCTCGGCGCAAACCACCGAGTTCACCGGCGAGGGCGGCAAGCTCAATGGCCTGAACTACACCGATCGCAGCAATGGCGAAGCCAAGCGCATCGAGTTGGAAGGCGTGTTCGTGCAGATCGGCTTGGTGCCCAATACCGAGTGGCTGAAGGGCGTGGTCGAACTGAGCAAGCACGGCGAAATCGTCGTCGATGCCAAGGGCCAGACTTCCTTGCCCGGCGTGTTCGCAGCGGGCGACGCCACCACCGTGCCCTTCAAGCAGATCATCATCGCCACCGGCGATGGCGCCAAGGCCGCCCTGGGTGCGTTTGACTACATGATGCGCCAGCCGGCGGTTTGATTGGCTGGGCTGGCGGGATCGGCTGCGCCGGTATGTCGCCGGTCAGCCGAGTTTGCGCGCGCGCATCCAACTCTCAATGCTGTAGACCAGCAGCGCGGTCCAGATCAGGGCGAAGCCAATCAGTCGAGCCGGTTGCAAGGCCTCGTGGTACAGCCACACACCCAGCATGAACTGGATGCTGGGGGAGATGTATTGCAAGAGGCCCAGCGTGGTCATCGGAATTCGACGCGCGCCGGCGGCGAACAAGAGCAGCGGCAAGGCCGTCAGCGGCCCTGCCAACAAGAGCCAGACCAGCGTGCTGCTTTCGCCCTGCACAAAAGCACTCTGGCCCTGGCTGGTCCACCAGATCATGGCGATGGCCGCCATGGGCGTCAGCAGCATGGTTTCCAAGGCCAGGCCTTCCAGTGCCCCCAGGCTGGCCAGCTTGCGCAGCAGGCCATAGATGCCAAAGCTGCCGGCCAGCAGCAGGGCCACCCAGGGCAGGCGGCCGGTCAATACCGTCAACCACAACACCCCGGCGGCGGCCATGGCAACGGCCACCCATTGCCAAAAGCGTGGCCGCTCATGCAAGACCAGATAACCCAGAGCCACATTGACCAAGGGGTTGATGAAATAGCCGAGGCTGGCATCCAGCACATGGTCGTTCTGAACCGCCCACACATAGGTCAGCCAGTTGACCGAAAGCAGCAAGGCCGAGGCCGCAAATGCGCCCAAGACCTTGGGGCTGCGCAGCACTGGGCCTAGCCAAGCCCAGCGCCGCAGCAGTGTTAGCAAGCCCAGCATGAAGACCATGCACCACAAAGTGCGGTGCGCTACCACCTCCAGCGAGGGCACGTTTGCCAGCAGCTTGAAGTAGATCGGAAACAAACCCCAGACGAAATAGCCCAAGGCGGCGTAAGCAATGCCGGGGTTGATGTTCAACGGCGATCCTTCGAGGGCATGGCGCGAATCAGGAGGGGAGGCTTGGCGTGTGACTGCGATTGTGCACGCCCGGCTGGGTAAGGCGGGCGGCTCATGCGCAAGGCCCTTCCGCGTCATGTTGCCAATCGCCCCGGCTCTGCAGTTCGGCCCACTCGGCGCCGAGCGGCGCCTGCAATGTCAGCAACTGCTGGGTGGCCGGGTGCTCGATCTTCAATTCCAAGCCGTGCAGCCACATGCGGTGCAGGCCCAGATGTGCCGCCACGGCGCGGTTGTGCGCGCCCTTGCCATGGGTGGCATCGCCAATGATGGGGTGAGCGATGTGGCGCAGATGGCGGCGAATTTGATGACGGCGCCCGCTCAGCGGCCGCGCCTCGACCAAGGCGTAGCGACTGCTTGGGAATTTCGCGTCGACGCTGAAGGGCCATTCGACCCGCGCGAGGCGTTGCCAATCGGTGCGCGAGGCCAGCAGCGTTTGGCCGGTCGAGGGCAGTTCCGGGTCACGCGCCAGCGGGTGGTCGATCATGCCGCCCGACTCCGGCCAGCCTCGCACCAAGGCGATGTAGCGCTTGCGCGCCAGACCTTGCTCAAAGGCCTGGCTCAGTCCGGACGCGATGTCGGCATTCAACGCAAATAGCAACAGCCCCGAGGTGCCGCGGTCCAGGCGGTGCACTGGCCAGACATGCCGCCCCAGTTGATCGCGCAGCAACTGCAGGGCGAACACCGTCTCTTGCGCGGCGATGGTGCTCCGATGCACCAGCAAACCGGCCGGCTTGTTGATGGCGACGAGGTGCTCGTCGATGTAGATGATTTGCAACATAAGGCTTTGTGAGATCTTACCGACTGCTCGCCGCGGGGCCGTGTGGTCGAGCACAAACACACACTAAGACCATGTTGTTGCGGATAACCCCAATCAGGGGGGATAGCGCCGCATCGGCGTGGTCGAAAGAATGCTGTCATACAGCCCGCGCATCATGCACAGGGCCCACTCAACACCACGACAACAGACCCCGCCCCAAGCCGCCAGGAGCCTGCCATGCCCATTACCTTTCGCGTTGGATATCGATCGCCCTTGGTCAGCGCCGTTGCCTGGCTGCTGATGGCTGTTGGCCTTTTCGGGCTGTGCCAGTTGGGCTATTTGATCGGGCATCTGAATGAGTTCTCTGCAGCCGGACATCTGCGTTGGAGTCTGGTGGGCCTGGCGGCTTTGCTGGCCGTGTCCGGCGCCACGCTGACTGCGGGCCAAGGTCTGCTGCGTCGTTTGGAATGGGCGCGTCGCCTGTCATTGGGCTTGCTGGCCTTGATGGTGCTGTCTTTGCCCGCGCTGCCCTGGCTGGCAGGATCGCCGGTCTTGCTGGGCCTCACTTGCTTGGCCTTGAGCGCCGCGCTGTTGTGGATCTTGCGCGCCTTGAACTCAATGCTGATTCGCCAGGAATTTGCCTGATCGCTTCGGTCGCAACCTTTCAGTCCGTGTCACCGTCCAGATAAAACCAGGCACCGTTGACCCGCTCAAAGCGGCTCAGTTCCTTCATCCGGTAAGCCCGGCCGCCGAGCTTGCTGCGAGCGACGAACTCCACCAAAGCATGTTCAGCATCCTGCTGCACATGCTTTTTTACTTCCAGGCCCAGCCATTTGAGCCCGGCCTCGTTGGGCTCAAGAGAGACCGGCCGGGTGCTGGGGTGCCAGCTGGCCAGCAGATAGTCCAGCAGGTTCAAAACATAGGCGCTGTAACGCGAGCGCATCAGCGCTTCGGCCGTCGGCGCGCTCAAAGTATTGGCGGCGGCAAAGTGCTGGTGATAAACGCCGCAGCATGAGCCGTAGCTCTGCTTTTGACCGCAGGGGCAGGGGGAATTGAGGTCCATCATCGTGCCGCGCATCATGCCTGAACCGAAGCAAGGCCCGAGCCTCTCTAAAATGCGGCGATGAACCTGCCCCCGCAAGACGATTTGTTCGCCGCCCCTCCCGTGGCTGTTGAAGGCACAGGCCTTCTGAAGAACCTCAACCCCGAGCAGTATGCGGCCGTCACCGCGCCCGCCGAGCCTTGCCTGATATTGGCCGGCGCCGGCTCGGGCAAGACGCGGGTGCTGACCACCCGCATCGCCTGGCTGATGCAAACCGGCCAGGTCACACCCGGCGGTGTGATGGCGGTGACCTTCACCAACAAGGCCGCCAAAGAGATGGTGACGCGGCTTTCGGCCATGCTGCCGGTGAATGTGCGCGGCATGTGGATCGGCACCTTCCACGGCCTGTGCAATCGCTTCTTGCGCGCACATTGGAAGCTGGCGGGCCTGCCGCAGGGCTTTCAGATTCTGGACTCTTCTGATTCGGTCTCGGCCATCAAGCGAGTCATCAAGGCGATGAAGCTGGACGAAGAGCGCTTCGTGCCCAAGCAGGTGGGCTGGTTCATTGCCGGCGCCAAGGAAGAGGCGCAGCGCCCCGGCGATATCGAGCCGCGTGACGAGCAGACCAAGACGCTGATCGAGATCTACAAAAACTACGAAGACCAATGCCAGCGCGAGGGCGTGGTCGACTTTGCTGAATTGATGTTGCGCTCCTACGAGTTGCTGCGCGACAACCCGGCGGTGCGCGATCATTACCAGCGTCGCTTCCAGCATCTGCTGGTCGATGAGTTCCAAGACACCAACAAGCTGCAATACGCTTGGTTGAAGATGTTCGCGCCCCCAGGGAAGGGCCAAGGCGTGGTGGCGGTGGGCGATGATGACCAGAGCATCTACGCCTTCCGTGGCGCGCGTGTCGGCAATATGGCCGACTTCGAGCGTGAGTACCGCGTCAAAAAGGTCATCAAGCTGGAGCAGAACTACCGCAGCTTCGGCAACATCCTCGACTCCGCCAATGAGCTGATCAGCCGCAACAGCCGGCGCCTGGGCAAGACCTTGCGTACCGAGGCCGGCCCCGGCGAGCCGGTGCGGGTGTATGAGGCGGCCAGCGACTTCGCCGAAGCTCAGTGGCTGATTGAGGAGGCGCAAGCCCTGCATCGCCAAGGCATGGACCGCAAGGAAATTGCGGTGCTCTACCGCAGCAATGCCCAGTCGCGGGTGATCGAGTCGGCGCTTTTCAATGCGGGCATTCCGTACCGGGTGTACGGCGGTCTGCGCTTCTTCGAGCGCGCCGAAGTGAAGCATGCGCTCTCGTATCTGCGCTTGCTGGAGAATCCCAACGACGACACCAGCTTCTTGCGGGTGGTGAACTTCCCGACCCGCGGCATTGGCGCGCGCGCCATTGAGTTGCTGCAGGACGCGGCCCGCATGTCCGGTCGCAGTCTGTACCAAAGCGTTGGCGCGGTGGCCGGCAAGGCGGGCAGCAATTTGCAGGGCTTTACCAACCTGATCGACTCCACCCGTAACCTCACAACCGGACTGACGCTGCGCGAGATCATCGAGCAGATCCTGGAAGTCTCCGGCCTGAATGAGCATTACCGCAACGACAAAGACGGCGCCGAGCGGCTGGAAAACTTGGGCGAACTGATCAACGCCGCCGAAGCCTTTGTGACCCAAGAGGGCTTTGGCAAGGACGCGGTCGCGCTGCCGGTGGATGAGTTGTCGCCGGGTGCGATTTCGGAAGGCTTCCCGGCGGCGGTTGCGCCGGCCAACTTCACGCCCGATGCCGAAACCGGCGAGATCATGTCACCGCTGGCGGCCTTCTTGACGCATGCCTCGCTGGAGGCGGGCGACAACCAGGCGCAGGCCGGTCAAGATGCGGTGCAGTTGATGACGGTGCATTCCAGCAAGGGCCTGGAGTTCGACGCGGTCTTCATCACAGGGCTGGAAGAAGGCCTGTTCCCGCATGAGAACTCGATGTCGGACAGCGACGGCCTGGAGGAAGAGCGGCGCCTGATGTATGTGGCCATCACGCGGGCGCGCCAGCGCCTGTACCTGGCCTTTAGCCAAACCCGCATGCTGCACGGCCAGACCCGTTACAACGTCAAGAGCCGCTTTTTTGATGAGCTACCGGAAGCTGCGCTGAAATGGCTGACGCCGCGCAATCAGGGCTTTGGCTCCGGTTTCGCCAAGGAATATCAAAGCGCTTGGGAGCGAGGCTCGGGCCTGAAGTCCATGGTCGGCGCCGGCCGGGTTGAGAAGCCTGCTTATGACACCACCCCGGTGCCCAAGAGCATGAAGCAGGCGGCCGCACAAAAAGTGGCCGATGAGCACGGCGGACTCAAGGTCGGCAAGGGCGTCTTCCATACCAAGTTTGGTGAAGGGGTCTTGCTAACGCTGGAGGGCAGCGGTGCCGATGCACGGGCTCAGGTCAACTTTGGGCGCCACGGTATGAAGTGGTTGGCGCTGAGCGTGGCCAAGCTGACGCCGATCGATTGAGATCGTCCTGTGCGCCAGCCCCGCATGTGGCTGCCGCGCGCAAAGCAAAGAGCCCGCGTCATGCGGGCTCTTTTCATTCAGCCGCTCTGAGGCCTGCGGGTGAGCAGGCGCCCAGAGGGGGTCAGACCGGGCTCAAATCTGGCTCAGTTTGACGCTGGTGGTTTCAGCCGTCAGGTAACCGACAGCGGCAGCAAAGCGATCTTTGTAGTTGCTGCGCACCAGCGGATCCAGCTGGGCTTGCACCTTGCCGTGCAAGCTGGCAACCCAGTCGCCGGGATGCTGGAAGTTGCTGGTGATGTAGGTCCAGCCATTCAGGTCATCGACCACACCCAGGCCGGTGGCTTCGGCGCCCGCAGGCATCGAGACCAGACGCGACAGCTGCTTGGTGTCGACGTTATAGGCCCAGATGAAGTTGTTGACGTGATACGCACTGTCTTCGCCGATGAAGAGGGTGCGCAGCTTCTCCGAGAACTTCAGGTTGTCCGGCGCGCCGATCTTGTCGGGGTTGGCCAAATTGCCCAGAGCGTCGGCGGCGATGTCCTCACCCACCAGCAAGGCCTTGGTGACGGTGGGCATCCATTCGCTGTTGATGGCGCCGCCAGCCGTGTCCTTCTGACCACCGGCCAAGGTGTGCGCCAAGACGGCGCCGGCATTGACAGCCTTTTCCAGCGTCACGCCATGGGCTTCGTTCCAACCTGCACCATTGCGCACCATGGACTTCTGCATGTTCTGCAGGGCCGAGTAAGCGATCTTGTCCTTGGCGTTGACGGTGGTGCCTTCCATCTTGGTGAAGGCCATGCTGGCGCCGACATAGCTGGCGTAGCGGTGGGTTTCCAGGAAGGCGGCGGCCTTTTCCATGCCCGCCTTGATCTTGATCCACTGGTTGCCGCCGTCGATCCAGATCTTGGTGAAGCTGGCGTCCTTGGGGTCGCTGAAGGCCACGTCCATGATGTCGGTGGGCTTCAGGGTGTCGGCCAGCTTTTCGATCTCGGCGCTGGTGGCGGAGCCGAGCTTGATCCAGCTCAGCGCTGCGCCGGCAGCGGCCGGGTCCAGCGAGAAGCCCGCGCCAATCTTGGCCACATACAGGCTGCCGGAGGACAGGTCTTTTTCCTTGTCGGCCACGAAGACGAACAAGCCGCTGTTGGTGGCGTCATCGCCCATCAAGGCGGTGCGGTTGTCGGGCATGACCTGGATCAGCTCGTGCGACAAGCGGCCCAGGCAGTAGTGCTTCTTGATGCTGCCAGTGCCGTCGGGATTGACCGTCACTTCGGGCAGATGGCCGTAGTGGTAGGGGTTGGCTTTGGTCTCGTCGCCGAACAGATTTTTGCTGTAAGCCTTGAATTGGGCTTGGGCATCGGCTTGGTTCTTGCTCGGGGTCTTGACCAGCAGAGCGAAGGCATCGGGTTCGTACTCTTCGCTGGACAGGTGCGTGCCCCAAGGCGAGAGGCTGGAGCCACAAGTGATCCACAGGCCATGGGCCGAGGAGGTGTCCACATTGTGGTACTTGACCAGGCTCAGCTTGCCGGTGCTCTGGTCTTGATCCAGGGTCAAGACGGCGATCGGCGACGGCAGCTTGCCGTACATATCGGTCTTTTCGTCTTGCGCGCGGGTGGTGTATTCGAACTGCACCACAGCAAACACAGCCTTGCCCTTGATGCCCGCCACTTCGGGCTTTTCCAGGCTCAGCAATGACGTGCCGTCCGGCGAGTCGGAGAAGAAGTGGCGCGATTTGCCGGCCACGGTGTTGTCGAAGATGGGCTTGTTGTTGATGTCGTAGTAAGCGCCTGCCAAGACGGTGCCGCCCTTGCCGTCAGGCACATTGCTGCCGGTCATGAAGAAGGGCTCGTACTTGAGCTTGAAGGTCTGCTTGCTTTGGTCGTTCAGCAGCACTTGCAGGCTGGAGCCGACTTCAACGCGGGCCATGGCATCGGGTGTGCTCAGCGTGGGAGCCGCCATGGCGCTGAAAGCGGCCGACACGAAACTGGGGGCTGGGTCATCGCTACCGCCACAGGCGCTCAGGCTGAAGCTTGCACCGACACCACCGATCGGGAGCAAAAACGGTGTGCCCAAGAACTTCAGGGCTTGGCGGCGGGAGGGCTGGGAAGGAGTCGACATAAATGCTGCGGTCTCAATACTGCGGGAGTGACGCCGGATGGCATGGCTGAATCGAACGACAGGTCGGCAGGGTCTTGCGCGCCTGAGTTCTACGAAGCCCGCAATGTAGAGAGCGCATATGTCATCTCGATGACCGTATTTGTGGAGGGGCTTGGTTTTGTGTTGGTTTTGCGGGCCGAAAGGCTGAGGCTCTTGCGGTGCGGGCCTAGGCGAGGCGCATCGGCGGGCGTATGGTGAACAGATGTGGTTTCGATTCGAATCGAGGGAGCGATGACAGCGACGCAAGAGGGCGCAGAGCGGGCGCCTGATCAGGGACAGGGCTTGGGCGATTGGCAGCAAGCGACGCGTTTTATTTTTTTTACCGGCAAGGGTGGGGTGGGCAAAACCTCTTTGTCCACGGCCCTTGCCTTGAGCCTGGCCGATGCCGGCCGGCGGGTCTTGCTGGTCAGCACCGATGCGGCCTCCAATCTGGATGAAATGCTGGGCATTGAGTTGCGCAACAGCCCGACGCCGGTGCCGGGTGCGCCGGGCTTGCAGGTGCTGAATATTGACCCGGACAAGGCGGCCGAGTCCTATCGCCAGCGCGTCTTGGTGCAGATGGGTGCCTGGGCGAGTGCCTCCGAGTTGGCGACCGTGCGCGAGCAGTTGTCCGGTTCTTGCACGACCGAGATTGCATCCTTCGATGAGTTCGCCGAGTTGCTGGCGGGCGACCAAAGCGGCACGCCGCCGCCTTTTGATCACATCGTGTTTGATACCGCGCCCACCGGGCATACGCTGCGCTTGTTGAGCTTGCCCAAGGCCTGGAGCGGCTTCTTGGCGGGCAACGACCGTGGTGCGTCTTGCCTCGGGCCTCATTCGGGTTTGAAGATGCAGGAGGCGCGCTTCAAGGCCGCCTTGGCGGCGCTCAGCGACCCGGCGCTGACCACCGTGGCGCTGGTCACTCGAGCCGACAAGGGCGCAATACAGGAGGCGGCGCGCACCTCGCTGGAGTTGCATGAACTCGGCCTGCACCAGCAGCGCTTGCTCATCAACGGTGTGTTCCACGCCAGCTTGCCCGGCGATACGGTGGCCCACGCCATCGAAGCCCTGGGCCAACAAGCGTTGATCGACATGCCGCCGGCATTGCGGGCCTTGCCGCAACAGCAGGTACCCTTGCAGGCCTTTGACACCGTTGGTTTGGCGGCGCTGCGTGCCTTGCTGCGGCCAGGACCTGACAGTCCGCCCGCAAGCCTTGATTCAAACGCAGTCAGCCTCGCGCCAACAGAACTGGCCTCTTTCGGCACGCTAGGCAGTCTGGCCGATGAATTGGCCCAGGCCGGTCATGGCTTGATCATGGTGATGGGCAAGGGCGGTGTCGGCAAGACGACGATTGCGGCTGCCTTGGCCCTGGCCCTGGTGCAGCGCGGCAAGAGCGTGCACTTGAGCACCACCGACCCGGCCGCGCATCTAGTCGGCACCTTAGGGGTCGACGCCACGGACGCGGTGCCCGGCTTGCGCGTCGATCGCATCGACCCGAAGCAAGAGACCAAGCGCTATGTGGACAAAATCATGGCCGCCAAGGCGCCAAAATTGAATGCCGAGGAGCAGGCCTTGTTGCTGGAGGACCTGCGCTCCCCGTGCACCGAGGAGGTGGCGGTGTTCCACGCGTTTGCGCGCATCGTCAGCGAGGCCCGCAGTGCCTTTGTGGTGCTGGATACCGCGCCGACCGGGCATTCCTTGCTGTTGATGGACACCACCGGCGCCTATCACCGCCAAATGATGCGCGAGTTCGGCGCTCAGATGAACGGTGACGCCGCGAACGCTGCTCCGCGCATGTCCACACCCTTGATGCGTTTGCAAGATGGCCGCTACACCAAGATCATCCTGGTGACCTTGCCCGAGGTGACGCCGGTGTCGCAGGCCGAGGCGCTGCAGGAGGATTTGCGGCGAGCCCAGATCGAGCCCTATGCCTGGGTGCTCAACAAAAGCGTGTTGGCCGCGGGCACGCAAGACCCTTTGCTGATGGCCCGCCTGAATGGAGAGCGTCGGCAGATGGCGCGTATCGACGCGGGGCTGGCTCAGCGGCGCTTCATCGTGCCCTGGCTGACGCAAGCGCCGGTCGGGCTGAGCGCATTGGCGCAAATGACGGCGCAGCCGCCCGCTGCGGCTTGATCGCCTCGCCTGATCAGTCCTTGTTGTCCGGCGTCTTGACGGCCGGTTCTGCGGGCAACTCTTTGGGTGCGCCAAACATAAAGCAGTCGATGAAGGTGAAGTACAGCGAGGCGTAGAACACGGTGGTCATCAAGAGGCCCAGCGGCATCACCACCAGGGCCAGTTTTTGGCCCAGGCCCAGCGCCATCATCAGCAGGCTCAGCCCCATGCCCAGGCCCATCACCAGGGCGAACCACAGCAGCGCGTTATAGGCATAGGCGGCGCGGTTACGCCACAGCCCCAGCGTGCTGGAGAACAGCGCTTGCATGACGCCCTGTCCGCCCCAATGCACCAAGGCCGGCGCGTGCCAGAAGGGCACCGACAGCAGTGCCGCCAAACCCAGCCGGCTGACCGCACCCCAGAACAGGCGCGGGTCCGCGGTGGCCTCGGCAATTTTGTCGGCCGGCGCGTTGTCCACCATCAATTGCTGCAGCGCTTCAAAGCTGCCTCCGTCAATCGCTTCCGACAGCAGACCAATGCCGATCGTGGCCAAGGCGTAGCACGCGCCCAGCAGCAACTGGCTGTTGCGCCGCTGCGGCGTCAATTTCAGCGGTGCGATGAAGACGCCGGCCGTAGGGGTTTGGCCTTGCAGCACCAGATGCGTCGCCAGCATGAAGCCCAGGGACAGCAAGGGCATGGCCATCAGCACCAGCATGAATCCCACACCCGGCAGGAGCAGGGTGGCGAAGGCGACAAACAAGAACACCGAAAACAGGCCCGACAGCACCATCGGTTTGCGCTGAAAGACCTTCAAGCCATGGCGGATCCAGAGCAGGCCGTTGCGGGCGGGCACGGTTTGCAGGTGAAGCATCATGGTTGGAGGCGAGTCTGTGGTGACGGGTTTCAAACGGGAACTCTTGTTAATTATTCAGGCATGGCATGCCAGGGGCGTGCAATGCGCTCGCGCAGCACGCGCTCGAAATGGCTGGGGTCGTGCGGCTTGAGCATGCTGGCCTCGCGCGGCAGGTACACATCCCACAGCCGCGAAATCCAAAAACGCAGGGCGGCCGCGCGCAGCATCGCCGGCAGCAGGCGGTGTTCTGCGCCGCTCAGCGGGCGCACGCTCTCGTAGGCGCCCACAAAGGCGGCCGCACGCTGCTCGTCGAGCCTGCCGCTGGCATGGTCGATGCACCAGTCGTTCAGGCACACCGCCAGGTCAAACAACCAGGCGTCGACGCCGGCGAAATAGAAGTCAAAGCAGCCGCTCAAGCGTTCGCGCCCGGGCAGCCCTTCAAACATCACGTTGTCGCGGAACAGGTCGGCGTGGATAGGCCCGCGCGGCAGTTCGGCATAGGTGGCGGATGCGCCGAGCTGCTGTTGAAAGCTCAGCTCGCTGCTGATCAACTCCGCTTGCTCCGGCGTCAGAAAAGGCAGCACCACTGGCACCGTCTCGCTCCACCAAGCCAGTCCACGCAGATTGCCCTGGTGGAGCGGAAAGTCCTGCGCCGCCAGATGCATGCGCGCCAACTCGGCGCCCACCTGCTCGCAATGGAATAGATCGGGCGCCAGTTGATGGCCGCCACGCAGCTTGTTGACCACGGCGGCCGGCTTGCCTTGCAGCTCAAACAAGATCTGCCCGTCGACGTCGGCCTGCGGGTCCGGCACAGCCAAGCCGCGGCCCGCCAAGTGTTTCATCAGCTGCAGGTAAAAGGGCAGCTGCTCGAAGCTCAGGCGTTCAAACACCGTCAACACATACTCGCCCGACTCGGTGGTGAGGAAGTAATTGGTGTTTTCAATGCCGGCACTGATGCCGCGCAGCGTCTGCACGGGGCCCAGCTTCAAGCGGGAGGCGAGCGCTTGCGCTTCGCTGAGGGAAACTTCGGTGAATACGGCCATGGCTACAGCTAGAGAGGGTTCGGGCCGGGGTCAGTGAGGTGCTGCCGCTCAGGGCATGCCTGCCTGCCCGGCCATCAGAAATTCAGCACGCTCCATACGCGCCGGCCAGCGGCGCCTCGGGTGGTGCCAGCGCCGGGCGAGAGGTCGCGACTGCCGTCGCCCATGATGATCTCGTAGCTGGGTAATTTGCTGTTCTTGGGCTGGACCGTCACCTTTTGGGTATGGCCACGCACACGCAACTCTTCGATGCGGGTGCTGTCATCCTCGATCACGCTTTCTTTCACCTGCGCATCCGGCACGCCTGCGGCAACCAGCTCGGTCTTGGCGGTCTTCTCGGCGCTGGTCTCTGCTGCGCTGTCGGCGGCTTGCACGGCGGCACTGGCCAGCAGGGTCAGCAATAGCGTGGAGAAGCGGCAGAGCGGTGTGTGAAGGAGGGGTCGTGACATGGGGCCATTCTATGTCGCCGCCCGAAAAGTCGGCGGGCCGACTGCGGCTTCGGTCCTTGGCCCTGGCGGCCTGCACGACAATGCGCGCCATGAGCAAACCCATCATGTTGCTGGTCGACGGTTCCAGCTATCTTTACCGTGCCTATCATGCGATGCCCGACTTGCGCGGCCCCGGCGGTGTGCCGACCGGGGCGGTGCACGGCATGGTGGCGATGATGAAGCGCTTACGCGATCAAATCGGCGCCGAGCATGCGGTCTGCGTCTTCGACGCCAAGGGCAAGACCTTTCGCGACGATTGGTATCCCGAATACAAGGCGCAGCGTGCGCCCATGCCTGACGCCTTGCGTGAGCAAATCGCGCCGATTCACGAGGTGGTCGCCTTGCTGGGCTGGCCGATTCTGGAGGTGCCCGGCATCGAGGCGGACGACGCCATTGGCACCTTGGCCCGGGTGGCGGCCAATGCCGGCCATGCGGTGGTGGTGTCCACCGGCGACAAAGACTTGGCGCAATTGGTCACGCATGAGGTCACGCTCATCAACACCATGAGCAATGAGACCCTGGACGTGGCCGGCGTCGTCGCCAAGTTCGGCGTGCCGCCCGATCGCATCATTGACTACCTGACCCTGATGGGCGACACGGTGGACAACGTGCCTGGCGTCGAGAAGGTCGGCCCCAAGACCGCCGCCAAGTGGATTGCCGAGTACGGCTCGCTGGACGGCGTGATTGCTCATGCCGACAAGATCAAAGGCGTTGCCGGTGAAAACCTGCGCAAGGCGCTGGACTGGCTGCCCATGGGCCGCAAGCTGGTGACCGTGGTGTGTGACTGTGATCTGAACGGCCATGTGCCGCAGTGGCCGTCGCTGGACGCCTTGGCTTTGAGGCCGGTGGACGAGGAAGGTTTGCGCGACTTCTATGCTCGCAATGGTTTCAAGACTTGGCTGAAAGAGCTCGGCGGTGCGCCGGCCGTTGTTGCCCCAGCCTTGGGTGAGAGTGGTGATTTGTTTGCCGACGCGCCAAGCGCAGAGCCCGGCATTGCGCCGATCGCGCCTGTGTCGCGCGACTACGAGACCATTCTGGATTGGGCTCGTTTCGATGCTTGGCTCGCTCGTTTGCAAGCGGCGCCACTGGCCTCGCTCGATACCGAGACCGATTCGCTGGAGCCTATGAAGGCCCGCATCGTTGGCATCTCCTTCAGTGTGCAGGCAGGCGAAGCGGCCTACATCCCTTTGCGTCACGATGGCCCCGACGCGCCTCAGCAGCTGCCGTTGGACGAGGTTTTGGCCAAGCTCAAGCCCTGGCTGGAAGATGCCGGTGCGCCCAAGCTCGGCCAGAACCTGAAGTACGACACCCATGTGTTCGCCAACCACGGCATCGCCCTGCGCGGCATCCTGCATGACACCATGTTGCAGAGTTATGTGCTGGAAGCGCACAAGAGCCATGGCCTCGGCGCGCTGGGTGAGCGCTTCCTCGGCCGCAGCGGCCTGAGCTATGAAGACCTGTGCGGCAAGGGCGTGAATCAGATTCCCTTTGCGCAGGTGGATGTGGCGCGTGCGGCCGAGTATTCCAGCGAAGACTCGGACATGTGCTTGCAAGTCCATCAGCGCCTGTGGCCGCAGCTGGAGGATGAGTCCGGCCTGCGCTTTGTCTACGAAAAAATCGAGTTGCCGACGAGTGCTTTGCTGGCGCGCATTGAAAGCACCGGCGTCTTGATCGATGCCGCCGTGCTGCAGGCGCAAAGCCATGAGCTGGGTCAGCGCCTGCTGGCGCTGGAGCAAGAGGCTTATGACATTGCCGGTCAGCCCTTCAATCTGGGCAGCCCCAAACAGATTGGCGAGATCTTGTTCACCAAGCTGGGCCTGCCGGTCGTGAAGAAAACCGCCACCGGCGCCCCAAGCACCGATGAAGAGGTGCTGGAAAAGCTCTCGGCCGACTATCCACTGCCTGCCAAGATCTTGGAGTTCCGAGGCCTGGCCAAGCTCAAGAGCACCTACACCGACAAGCTGCCCTTGATGATCAACCCCGCCACCGGCCGGGTACACACCAACTATGCGCAGGCGGTGGCGGTGACCGGGCGCCTGTCCAGCAACGACCCGAATCTGCAGAACATCCCCATCCGCACCGCCGAGGGCCGGCGCGTGCGCGAGGCCTTTATCGCGCCGCCGGGGCATCTGATCGTCAGCGCCGACTATTCGCAGATCGAACTGCGCATCATGGCCCATATCAGCGAAGACCCAGGACTCTTGCGCGCCTTCGGTCAGGGCGAGGATGTGCACCGCGCTACTGCGGCTGAGGTGTTCCGCACGCCGCTGAATGAGGTGACCTCCGAGCAGCGCCGCTATGCCAAGACCATCAATTTCGGTCTGATCTACGGCATGGGTGCGTTTGGTCTGGCGCAGTCGCTGGGCATCGATCCCAAGGCCGCGCGCGACTATATCGACCTCTACTTCAACCGCTTTGCCGGTGTGAAGCACTATATGGACGCCACCCGTGAGTCAGCCAAGGCCAAGGGTTATGTGGAGACGGTGTTTGGCCGACGCCTCTGGCTGCCCGAGATCAACTCAGGCAATGGCCCGCGCCGCACCGGCGCCGAGCGTCAGGCCATCAATGCGCCGATGCAGGGCACGGCGGCCGACTTGATCAAGCTGGCCATGATCGCAGTGCAGGCGGCGCTGGATGCCGAAGGCAAGGCGACCCGCATCGTCATGCAGGTGCACGATGAATTGGTCTTCGAGGTGCCTGAGGCTGAACTCGACTGGGTCAAAGCGGAAGTGCCGCGCTTGATGGCCGGCGTGGCGCAGCTGAAGGTGCCACTCTTGGCCGAAGTGGGCGTGGGGGCCAACTGGGATCAGGCGCACTGAGTTCCTGATCCGTAGCAATGGAAAAGCCCGTTCAGGCCAATGGCTTGAACGGGCTTTTTGGCGCTGGCCGACGCCTTGAGGCGTCAGCGTGGCGAGTTTGACGTTTGCTTACTTGGCAGCAGCCTTGCGACGACGGCTGGCCAAGAAGGCGCCGCCCAGGACCAGCGGTAACAAGGCCAGAGTGCTTGGCTCAGGGACGTAGTTTTCCTTGCCATTGGCTTGGAAGAAAACCTTTTCGTAGTTGGTCGACCCGTTCAGCCACATGTTGTCATTGATCCGAAAGCCGCCGACGCCGGACAGGGTGTGCAGGCACATGCTCAGCGGACTGCTGGCACTGACGTCGCACTGGTTATTTTGTACCCTGTCGCCAGCGGCGGTGAAGCCCCATGACCAGTTCGGCGAGTAATACCACTCGGCGCCGTTGGCGCTGTGGGTCACGCTGGTTTGGCCGGTGTCCACGATGGTGTCGGCGCGCAGGGCAGCGGCCAGGGCCAAGAAGGTGTCAGAGCCGGTGGCGCGGCCGGCCATCATCAGGTAATCACCGCTGCACGAAGTGAGCACGTTTTCTGCGGCGTTGCCGATGCTGACGGCCATTGTTGCCGCGTAGCACTGGGTCCAACCTCCGCCGGTGATAGTGGACAAGGCGACGTTGGCCTGTGCGCCTGTCGGCAGGTATGTCGGTGAAGCCACAGCGGCTTGGCTGGAGAACAGGCCGGCGGCCAAGGCAAGCGTGGAGATGCTCAGGGCGGCGATGCCGGACTTCAGAAAATTGGCTTGGGTCATGGGATTCATTCCTTGAACTAGGGGTTGACTCTGTCGTTTGTCTGCCGGCACTTGTGTTGATCCGACTTTAGGAGAACCCACCCGGGTACCAAATCCCCGGATCAAGGGGGGGGCGAGCTAGGTTTGCGCATTTGACACACTTGAATGGGGGGTCTCTTTTTTTGGGGGGTACGGCGACAAATTCTCTGAGTGATGCTGGACCTGTGCAGTGCTTTGCCAGCGTCAAGCAATATGTCGACAGCACCGGGTAGTCAGCCAAGGCCAAGGGTTATGTCGAGACGGTGTTTGGCCGGCGCCTCTGGCTGCCCGAGATCAACTCCGGCAACGGCCCGCGCCGCACCGGCGCCGAGCGCCAAGCCATCAATGCGCCGATGCAGGGCACGGCGGCCGACTTGATCAAGCTGGCCATGATTGCGGTGCAGGCCGCGCTGGATGCCGAAGGCAAGGCGACCCGCATCGTCATGCAAGTGCACGATGAATTGGTCTTTGAGGTGCCCGAGGCTGAGCTCGATTGGGTCAAGACCGAGGTGCCGCGCTTGATGGCTGGCGTCGCGCAGTTGAAGGTGCCGCTGTTGGCCGAGGTGGGCGTCGGCGCCAACTGGGATCAGGCGCACTGAGTTTCTTCACGGCGCGATAGACAAAAAAGCCCGTTCAGGCGGTGAGCTGAACGGGCTTTTTGCTGCTGGCGGGCGCCTTTGGGCGTCAGCACAGCGCATGGGGCTCAGCGCAATTTACTTGGCAGCAGCCTTGCGACGACGGCTGGCCAAGAAGGCGCCGCCGAGAGCCAGGGGCAACAGGGCCAGGGTGGTGGGTTCTGGAACCACGGATGCCTTGTCAAACTTCACATCGAGGAAGGCAGCATTATTGGCGTTTACCAAGTAGTGTGGGGTCGACTTTGCTTCGTCGATGACTCGCTTGCCATCCACTCGAATGTCCTGGCCTTGAGCATTCTTCTTGTAGACAGGAATCGCCCAGTCGGTTGAGCCGTCAGCTTTCTTCTTAACTTCGCTCTTGATGGTGAAGTCGCCAGTCAAGATGTAGGACTTCAAGGCGCTGCCCTGATAGATGGTCTTGCTGCCAGCGCCCCATGTCCCATCGCCAACTTGGACGTTGTTGAAGGTCAGGTTCTTGACGTCAATGCTGATGCCGCTTACATCGCCAAGCTCCAGGCTGACTTGGCCGAACCCCAAGTTCTTTCCTTTAGCCAAGGTTTCGGTGTGGCTTAGGTTCTTAAAGATAGAGCCGTCGGTAGACTTCGTACCCAGTTTCACATCGAAGCTGATGGTGGCAGTGTCAGCAGAGTAGCTGACGAAAAACTTGTAGGCCTGATCAGGTGTCCAGTTGAAGTTAGGGGATCCTGCAGCGCGCTGTGAGGAACTATTGAAGTCATCGCCAACTTGGAACAAGGGGTTAGAGCCTTTACCAAGGTCCATCCGAGCTTCAAGATTGCCGTTCTTGATGCCATAAAACGGATCGATCGGCTTGACGCCCGCAAAGCTGCTCGCCGCAAACAAGACCATCGCTGCTGCGAGGCCACTCTTCAGAAATTTGGCTGATGTCATGTGATCCGTTCCTTGATGTAGGGCTTGACTCTCCCCTTGATCGGGGCTTTGGACTGCTGAAGCCAGTTTAGAAGTGACCACTTGAATACCAAACCCCGTGCCCGCGGGGGAGGGTGGCTGATTTGTGTGTTTTTACACACCCGATTTAAGGGGCCACTCGGATGCGGGGTGATCCCTCTTTAGGGGGATTTCCTATGAAAAACAGGCTCGCGACCAAGCTGCTTGCGCGCGGAGTTGGGTGTGTTTAATTGGTATTTAAGTGGTATCTATTTGTGTCGAATCCGCCCGGAGCGTCGAAGCGCGGAGGACGGATGGCGCACGACGGCTCGGCGGCTGGCCATTCAAGGGAGGGGGTGTTGAGCCTGTCGCCCCGGGCCCTGCTCCGGACCGTGCCCCAGGGATCGTCCTGGGGATCGCCGCACTGGGCGGCGGCTCAATTCAGGCCAGCGCCTCGCGCACGCGGGCTTCGCTTAGGTCGGCTGAGCATTCCTGCAGGAAGCGGTAGGTGAAGCCGCGCAGGTATTGGCCGCGTTGGAGGGCGATGCGGGTGGTGTTGGCGGGGAAGAGTTGCTGGGCGTCGAGGCGAACCAGGCCCTGGTCGCGCTGCGGGTCGAAGGCCATGCTGGCCACAATGCCGACGCCCAGGCCCACGCCGACGTAGGTCTTGATCACATCGGCGTCCAGCGCCGACATCACGATATCGGGCACCAGGCCGGCCTGGGCAAAGCCGGCGTCGATGCGGGCGCGGCCGGTGTAGCCCTCGTGGTAGGTGATCAAGGGGTGCTCGGCCAGTGTGGCCAGGCTCAGCTGGAGTGTCTGCAACAGGGCATGGCCGGCAGGGACGACCACCGCATGGTGCCATTCGTAGAAGGGGAAGGTGACCAGGCCGTCTTGCCCATCCAAGGCTTCAGTGGCGATGCCAATGTCGGCGTCGCCGGCTTGCAACAGGGCGGCAATTTCGGTCGGGTTCGCTTGCAGCAGCACCAGATGCACGCGTGGGTAGGCCGCCTTGAAGCGTGCCACCACTTGGGGCAAGGCGTAGCGTGCTTGCGTGTGGGTGGTGGCGATGGTCAGTTGGCCCTGCTCGGCATCGGCGAATTGGTCGGCCAGTCGTTTGATATTGCCGGCGTCTTGCAGCATGCGCCGGGCGATCACCGTCAACTCCTTGCCGGGTTCGGTCAGCCCCAGCAAGCGCTTGCCATGGCGAACGAAGATCTCGACGCCCAACTCGTCTTCCAAGTCTTTGATGTGTTTGCTGACCCCAGACTGCGAGGTGAACAAGGCATTGGCGACCTCGGTCAGATTGAAGTTCTGGACTTCGGCCTCGCGGATGATGCGCAGTTGCTGGAAGTTCATGCGCGCATCAGATGCCGGCGCCCGCTTCGAACAGGCTCAGGCGCGAGGCGCTCAGGTGCACCCGCTGACCGTTTTGCAGATTCAGCGCGCTGGCTTGCTCGCGGGTCAGCTCGGCCTCCAGGTGTTGGCCATCCACCCCAGTCAACTCGACCCGAGCGGCGGCGCCGAAACTCAGCACTCGCTCGACGGTGGCGGGCAGGCCGCGCGCATCGGCTGCGGTCAGGATTTGCAACTCGTGCGGGCGCGCATAGGCCTGGACCTGGCCGACCTTGTCCGTCAAGGACTTGCCAAAGCTCAGGTGCTGATCGCCCAAATGAATCACACCGCCCTCGGCGCGTCCTTCGAAGCGGTTCACCGCGCCCAGGAAGCCGTAAACAAAAGGCGTGGCCGGGTGCTCGTAAACCTCTTGCGGCGTGCCAATCTGCTCGACCTTGCCATGGTCCATCAGCACCACGCGGTCGGCCACTTCCAGCGCTTCCTCTTGGTCATGGGTGACGAAGACGCTGGTGATATGGAGTTCGTCATGCAGGCGGCGCAACCAGCGACGCAGCTCTTTGCGCACCTTGGCATCGAGCGCGCCGAAAGGCTCATCCAGCAGCAGCACGCGGGGCTCCACCGCCAGGGCTCGCGCCAGGGCGATGCGCTGGCGCTGGCCGCCGGAGAGTTGCGGCGGGAAGCGGTCGGCCAGCCAATCGAGCTGCACCAGGTTTAGCAACTCATGCACCTTGCGCTTGATTTCGGATTCGCTGGGTCGCTCCTTGCGCGGCTTGACGCGCAGGCCGAAGGCCACGTTTTCGAACACCGTCATGTGACGGAACAGCGCGTAATGCTGGAACACAAAGCCCACCTGGCGCTCGCGCACATGGGTGTCGGAGGCATCTTCGCCGTCCAGCAAGACCTGACCCCGGTCGGCCGTTTCCAAGCCAGCGATGATGCGCAAAAGCGTGGTCTTGCCGCAGCCAGAGGGGCCCAAGAGGGCCACCAGCTCGCCGGTGGGGAAGTCCAGGCTGACGTCGCCCAGGGCGGTGAAGGCGCCAAAGGACTTGTGGATGTTTTTGACTTGGATGCTCATGGGGCTTCCTTCAGAGCGCGGTGGGCATTCCACTCGACGAATTGTTTGAGGATCAGCGTGACCAGGGCCAGCAGGGCCAGGATCGAGGCCACGGCGAAGGCGGCGGCGAACTGGTACTCGTTGTAGAGAATCTCGACATGCAGGGGCAAGGTGTTGGTCTGGCCACGGATATGGCCCGACACCACCGACACCGCGCCGAACTCACCCATGGCGCGCGCATTGCACAGGATCACGCCGTAGAGCAGGCCCCACTTCACATTCGGCAAGGTCACGCGCCAAAAGGTTTGCCAGCCGGTCGCGCCCAGCACAGTGGCGGCTTCTTCTTCGTCGCGGCCCTGCGCCTGCATCAGCGGGATCAACTCACGCGCCACAAAGGGGAAGGTCACGAAGATGGTGGCCAGCACGATGCCGGGCACCGCGAAGATGATCTTCACATCATTGGCCTGCAGCCAAGTGCCAAACCAACCCTGCGCGCCAAACAGCAGCACATAGACCAGGCCCGCCACGACGGGAGACACCGAGAAGGGCAGGTCGATGAAGGTGATCAACAACTGCTTGCCGCGGAAGTCATGTTTGGCCACGGCCCAGGCGGCGCTGACGCCAAACACCAAGTTCAGCGGCACCGAGATGATGGCCGCGATCAAGGTCAGCTTGATGGCCGAAACGGCGTCGGCCTCGACCAAGGCGGCGAGGTAGACCTCCCAGCCTTTGCGCAGCGCCTCGCTGAAGACCGCCACCAAGGGCATCACCAAGAACAGCGCAAAGAAGCTCAGGCCCAGGGTCAGCAGGGTGTAGCGCACCCAGGGGGCTTCGCGCGTGGCGGGGTTGCTTTGATAGCGGCCGCCGCTCTTTTGCGGCACGCCAAGGCTTGAAACAATGCCGGCCATTATTTGCGTCCTTCTTGGCCGTTACGGCGTGAGCTCCAGGCCTGCAAGCCATTGATCAGCAGCAGCAGGGTGAAGGAGAAAATCAGCATCACCGCAGCGATGGCGGTGGCGCCCACATAGTCGTATTGCTCCAGCTTGGAGATGATCATCAGCGGCGTGATCTCACTCACCATGGGCAGATTGCCGGCGATGAAGATGACCGAGCCGTACTCGCCGACGGCGCGGGCGAAGGCCAAGGCAAAGCCGGTCAGCAGTGCCGGCATCAGGGTGGGTAAGACCACCAGGCGGAAGGTCTGCCAGCGATGCGCGCCCAAGCTGGCGGCGGCTTCTTCCAACTCGGTTTCCATGTCTTCCAGCACCGGCTGCACGGTGCGGACGATGAAGGGCAGGCCGATGAAGACCAGCGCGACCAAGATGCCCAGTGGCGTGAAGGCCACCTTGATGCCCCATGGCTCGAGCAGTTGGCCCAGCCAGCCATTCGGGGCGTACAGCGCGGTCAGCGCAATGCCGGCCACGGCGGTGGGCAGGGCGAAGGGCAGGTCGATCAAGGCGTCAACGACCTTTTTGCCAAAGAACTCGTAGCGCACCAGGCTCCAAGCCAGGATCAGACCAAACACCAGATTGATGGCGGCCGCCAGCAGCGATAAGCCAAAGCTCAGCTTGTAAGAGGCCACCACGCGCGGCGCGCTGGCCGCTGCCCAAAAGGCGTCAAAGCCGTGCCCGGCTGACTTGATGAACACCGCCGAGAGCGGGATCAGCACGATCAGCGACAGATAAAACAAGGTGAAGCCCATGGTCGGGCCAAAACCAGGCAAGACCCGGCGCTTGGCGCGTTTGGGCAATTCATCGGGTGCTGGTCGTGCAGCAGCGGAAACGGCAGAGCTCATGTCGAAGAAAGAATGCGCTGAAAGGTCGATTTAGCGCTTGATGCCGGCCACGATTTGGTCGTAGGTGCCGCCGTCTGCGAAATGCGTCTTGCTGACCTTGGACCAACCGCCCAGCAACTGGTCAACGCTGAACAGCTTGATCGGGGCAAAGCGCTTTTCTTCGCGCTTGAACACGGCCGCGTCACGCGGGCGGAAGTTGTGCTTGGCGATGATGGCTTGTGCTTCTGGTGTGTAGAGATAGTCCAGATAGGCCTTGGCCACTGCGGTCGTGCCCTTCTTGGCGGCAACCTTGTCGACGATGGCGACCGGCGCCTCGGCTTCGATCGACACCGTCGGGTTGACGACCTCAAACTGGCCCTTGCCGAATTCGTTCTCGATCATTTCGGCTTCGGATTCAAAAGTCAGCAGCACATCACCGATGCCGCGCTGGGTGAAGGTGGTGGTGGCGCCGCGGCCGCCGCCGTCCAGCACCGGCACATTGGCAAAGATCTTGGCGACTTGTTCGCGCGCTTGCGCCTCTGTGCCGCCCTTGGCGATCACCGCGCCCCAGGCAGCAAGATAGCTGTAGCGGCCGTTGCCGGTGACCTTGGGGTTGGGGATGATGACTTGCACGCCGGCGCGGGTCAGATCGGCCCAATCCTTGATGGCCTTGGGGTTGCCCTTGCGCACCAGGAACAGGATGGTTGAGCTGTAGGGCGCCGCGTTATTCGGGAAGCGGCTGCGCCATTCGGCCAGGGTCAGGCCTTTCTCGGCCAAGGTGTCTACGTCCGTGGCCTGGTTCATGGTCACTACATCGGCTTCCAGCCCGCCAATGACCGAGCCGATTTGCTTGCTGGATCCGCCATGCGATTGGTTGATGGTCAAGGCCTTGCCGGTCTTGGCCTTGTACTGGGCGATGAAGGCAGGGTTGATTTCCTTGTAGAGCTCGCGGCTGACGTCATAGGAGACGTTCAGCAGCGTGTCCGCCGGCGCTTGCGCATGGGCCGCCATTGGCAGGCTCGTCAGGCCGGCGAGGGCCGTGGCCAGCATCAACTGGCGGCGGCGAACGGGGGTAGACAGCGCGGTGATCTTTTTCATGGCGGCTCCGAATCAATGTTGGACGCTGGTTCAGCGAAGGCCGCTAGCTTGCCAAGCTTTGCTTATTCTGAAAACAACTGTTTTTGCATTTGCTTATTCGATTTCCTGCGGCTCGGCTTTATGGAGCCCGGGATGACTCCCCCTGACTTTGCGGGTGCCGCGCCCGCGTCGGTTAGCATCCCCGCCCATGAATTGGCCTTATGAGTTGCAAATTGGCTGGCGCTACACCCGCGCCGGGCGGGGCGGGCGGCGCAATCGCTTCATCTCCTTCATTTCCGGCGTGTCGGTGCTGGGCATTGCCCTGGGCGTGGCGGCGCTGATCATCGTCTTGTCGGTGATGAATGGCTTTCAGAAAGAGGTGCGAGACCGCATGCTCTCGGTGATTGCCCATGTGGAGTTGTTGGAGTCGCAGGGCCAAGCGCTGCCAGACTGGCAAGCCACGGCGGCCAAGGCCAAGCAGAACCCGGCCGTGGCAGCGGCCGCGCCCTTTGTGGCCTCGCAGGTTTTGATCGCTCGCGGCGAGGACATGCGCGGCGCCATCGTGCGCGGCATCGAGCCCGCCTTGGAGGCCGAACTGACGCCGCTGGCCGCCAAGTTGAACAAAGACGGCCCGCTGACCCGGCTGCGCCCCGGTGAGTGGGGCATCATCATTGGCGCCGAGTTGGCACGCACGCTGGGCGTGCGCGAGGGCGACAAGCTGACCCTGGTGGCGCCCAGCGGCCAGGTCACGCCGGCCGGTGTGATCCCGCGCTACAAGCAGTTCACCTTGGTCGGCATCTTCAATGCCGGCCATTACGAATACGACAGTGGCCTGGCCTTGATTCACGTGGAGGACGCGGCGCGCTTTTTCCGTGTCGATGGCCCCACCGGCGTGCAACTGCGCTTGAACGATGTGCACCAGGCCCGCCAGGTCGGTGATCAACTGGCCTTGAGCCTGGGCGGCGAGATCCGCGTGCGCGACTGGACCCGCACCAATGCCAATTGGTATGACGCGGTGCAGGTGGAAAAACGCATGATGAGCATCATCCTGACCTTGATTGTGGCCGTGGCCGCTTTCAACTTGGTCTCGACCCTGGTGATGACGGTGACCGACAAGCAGGCCGATATCGCGATTCTGCGCACCCTGGGCGCCAGCCCGCGTTCCATCATGGCCATCTTCATGGTGCAAGGCGCTTTGGCCGGGGTGCTCGGCACTTTGTCGGGCGTAGCTTTGGGCCTCTTGGTGGCCTTCAATCTGGATGTGATTGTGCCGACCATTGAGTGGGCTTTGAACACCCAGTTCCTGCCGGCCAGCATGTATCTGATCAGCCATATGCCCAGCGATCCGCGCATGAACGATATTGCGCCGCTGGTGTTGATCTCGCTGGCGCTGGCCTTCCTGGCCACCCTGTATCCGAGCTGGCGCGCAAGCCGCGTTCAGCCTGCCGAGGCTTTGCGTTATGAATGAGGTGGGTCGTGATGTGGTCCTGCAAGGCTTGGGCCTTGGACGCCGTTTCTCCGAGGGCGATCTGGATGTGCAAGTGCTGAGCGGGGTGGACCTGACGGTACGGCGCGGCCAGACCCTGGCCATCGTCGGCGCCTCGGGTTCGGGCAAGTCGACGCTGCTGCATTTGCTCGGTGGGCTGGACAAACCCAGCACCGGCCATGTCAGCTTGATGGGGCGCAATCTGGCCGATATGGCCGAGCCGGAACTGGGGCGTTGGCGCAATCTGCATCTGGGCTTTGTCTATCAGTTCCACCACCTGCTGCCCGAGTTCAGCGCTTTGGACAATGTGGCCATGCCGCTGCGCATCCGCCGCATGCCGCAAGCGCAGGCGCGTGAGGTGGCCGCGGCCATGTTGGCCCGGGTGGGCTTGGGCGCTCGCGTGCAGCACCGGCCGGCCGAGTTGTCGGGCGGTGAGCGCCAGCGGGTGGCGATTGCTCGCGCGCTCGTCACCCAGCCCGCTTGCGTCTTGGCCGACGAGCCCACCGGCAATCTCGATCGCAACACGGCGCAGGCCGTGTTCGAGTTGATGCTGACCACCGCGAAGGACATCGGCACCGCCTTCGTCATGGTCACCCATGACCAAGGTCTGGCCCAGCAATGCCAGGCTCAGCTGCATCTGCTGGGCGGCACCATGCAGGCGGCCCAGCTGGGCGTTCCTGCTTGAACTTGCTTCGCAGCCCTGGCCTCACGATTGACCCTTATTCAAAGACCTTCGGACCATGACCTCCTCACGATTCATCCTCAAGCTCAGCTGTCCCGATCAAGCCGGCATCGTTCATGCGGTCACCGGCTTGTTGCTGGAGCAGGGCGGCAATATCCTGACCTCGGCCCAGCATGGGGATGCCGACCATCAGCGCTTTTTCATGCGCATTGAGTTTGAGTGCGGAGCCGCTGCCTCCGTGGAGGCCTTGCGTGCAGCTTTCGAGCCATTGGCAACCCGGCTGCAAATGGACTGGACCTTGGTGTCCAGCCAAGCCAAGACCCGCGTCTTGTTGATGGTGTCCAAGCTTGGCCATTGCCTGAACGACCTGCTGTTCCGGGTGCAGACCGGGCATTTGCCGATCGAGATTCCTGCCATCGTCTCCAACCACCGCGACTTCTATCAGTTGGCCGCGTCGCACAACATTCCTTTCCATCACTTCCCGCTTTTGAATTCGACTGAGGAGCAAAAGCAGGCGCAGGAACGCAAGATCCGTGAGGTGATTGCCGACAACCAAATCGATCTGGTGGTGCTGGCTCGCTATATGCAAATCCTGTCGCCTGAGTTGTGCCGGGATTTGTCGGGCCGGTCCATCAATATCCATCACAGCTTCTTGCCTAGCTTCAAGGGCGCCAAGCCCTATCACCAGGCGCATGAGCGTGGTGTCAAACTGATCGGTGCGACGGCGCACTACGTCACCTCCGACCTGGACGAAGGCCCCATCATCGAGCAGGAAGTGGCGCGCATTGACCATGGCCTGACGCCCGAGCATCTGGTCGCCATCGGCCGCGATGTCGAGTGCGTGACCTTGGCACGCGCAATCCAGTGGCATGCCGAGCACCGCGTTTTGATGAACGGCCGTCGCACGGTGGTGTTCCGTTGAGTTGAGCCCGGCTCTGCATTCAGGGCTGAGCCCCATGTGGATCGACAGCCACTGCCATCTGGACGCGCCCGAGTTCGATCTCGACCGCGAGGCGGTGGTCCAGCGCGCCCGCGATGCAGGCGTCCAGATGCTGGTGATTCCAGCCGTGGGCGCTTTTGACTTCGAAGCGGCCCGCGAGTTTGCGCATCGCCACGGTTTTGCCTATGCCTTGGGCATCCATCCGCTTTATGTGATGCAGGCGAAGGAGCAAGACCTGACCCTGTTGGCCGAGTTGCTGTCGCGTTATGCGACAGACCCTCGCTTGGTGGCGGTGGGGGAGATTGGCCTGGACTTCTTTGTGCCCGGCCTGAGTGCCGAGCGCCAGCAATTTTTCTATCGCGAGCAGCTGAAATTGGCGCGCCGATTTGATCTGCCGGTCTTGTTGCATGTGCTGCGCAGCGCGGATCAGTTGTTGGCGGGGCTTTCGAGAATTGAGGTGCGCGGCGGCATCGCCCACGCTTTCAACGGCAGCGATCAGCAGGCGCAGCGTTTTGTCGAACGTGGATTCAAGCTCGGTTTTGGCGGCACCTTGACCTATGAGCGTTCGGCGCAAATTCGCCGTCTGGCGGCCGGTCTGCCGGAGACGGCCTTGGTGCTGGAAACCGATGCGCCGGACATCCCGCCGCATTGGCTCTACAAAACCGCCGAGCAGCGTGCGGCGGGCGCTGCTTCGGGCCGCAATGAGCCGGCCGAGTTGCCTCGCATCGCGCAGAGCCTGGCGGATTTGCGCGGTTGGACGCTTGCGCAAACCGCTCGCATCACCTCGGCCAATGTGGGCGCGGCCTTGCCCAAGCTTCAAGCCTTGTTGGATGCCCATGGCTGAGGCTTGCTCCAGCTTGCCGCGCCTGCAAGGTCTCGCGCCGCATGTGGCGCCGGATACGCATCTGCTGGTCTTGGGTAGCTTTCCCGGCGTGGCGTCCTTGAAGGCGCAGCAGTACTACGGCCATCCCCGCAATCAACTCTGGCGCTTGTTGTCGGAGGTGTTTGGTCTGCCGCTGGTCGGCGCCGATTACGCCACTCGACTGCAACTTTTGCGGCAGCACCGCATTGGCCTCTGGGATGTGATCACGGAGACGCAGCGCCAAGGCAGCCTGGACAGCCAGATTCGCGAGCCGCGCGCCAGTGATCTGCATGCTCTCTTGGCCGGCATGCCGGCCTTGCGCATGATCGCTTTCAATGGGGGCACGGCGGCGCGTTTGGGCCTGATTCAGTTGGGCGAGGCGGCCCAGCGCTACAAAATATTTCAGTTGCCCTCCAGCAGCCCGGCCTACACCTTGGCCTATGCAGGCAAACTGGCGGCTTGGCAGCAGATGGCGCCCGACTTTTTCAGCGCATCGAATCAATGAACAACAAAAAAATCAAAAAAATGGCTTGGGCCCCGGCCACGCTATCCGAGTACGACGGCGTGCGCTTTTTGCATTTGGACTCCATCTGGGTGCAGGGCGCGATGCGGATACGCAAACCCCAGCAACTGGAGCTGGAGTACATCCAGCGCATGATGGTGTGGATGCTGTGGCGCGAGTCCAACCAGGTCCGCGAGGGCCATGCTGTGCAGCTGGGCCTGGGCGCTGCGGCGCTGACCCGGTATTGCCATAAAGTCTTGCGCATGCAGACCAGCGCAGTGGAGCTCAACCCAACGGTGATCAATGCCTGCCGGGTTTGGTTTCATCTGCCCGAGGACGATAAACGTCTGACGGTTTTCAACGCCGACGCGGCGCGCTGGGTGGCCGAGCCGGAGCGGGCGCAGACGGTCGATGTCTTGAATGTGGATCTCTACGACCATGACGCTGCGTCCCCGGTCTTGGACGACGAAGCCTTCTACGCCAACTGCCATCGCATCTTGGCCGATGGTGGCTTGATGACGGTGAATCTGTTTGGTCGCGATGCCAGCTTTGCGCGCAGTGCGGGGCGTATTGCGTCGGTCTTTGGCAGCGATCAGGTCTGGAGCCTGGCGCCAACCAAGGAAGGCAACACGATTGTGGTGGCAGCGCGTGGGGTGCAAGTCCCGGAGCGCGAGGAGTTGGAGCGCAGAGCGGCTACCATCGAGGCGGAGTTTGAATTGCCGGCGCGCAAATGGTTGCGCCTGGTGCGCCCGCTGCCCTTGAGCATCATCAATCAGCTGAGATCCGAGCCGCAGACATGAATGCCAAGCCAAAAACCGAGACCTCGGCTGCCGTGACTGCCAAGTCAGAAGGGCGCCTGGAGTGGCGGGCCTTGCTGAACTGGTTGCTGGAAGATGGCGTGATCGACCAGGAGCAGGTGGCGCGCACCCAGCAGCGTTTTGCGGCGGGCGATAGCTCCTTGCATCCCTTGGTGCGCTTGGCCCATGCGGGTTTGAGCCGCGTGGGCAGCAGCGGCAAGTCGTTGGATTTGGACGCCTTGACCGAGTGGCTGGCGCAGCGCGCCAAGCTGCCTTACCTTCGCATCGATCCGCTCAAGGTGGATGTGGGGCGGGTGTCGGATGTGATGTCGGTCGGCTATGCCGAGGCCAAGCGATGCTTGCCGGTGCTGGTGGGACTGAACGAGGTGACGATTGCCACTTCGGAGCCTTTTGACACCAGTTGGGTGGTGCAGATCGAGTCGCACACCCGCAAGCCCATCAAGCTGGTGGTGGCTAATCCGCTGGAGATCTCGCGCTACACCACCGAGTTCTTCACCTTGGCGCGTTCGGTGCGCGCAGCCGCTAAAACGGGTGAGTCGACCCAGGTGGCCAGCTTCGAGCAGTTGGTGGAACTGGGCCGCAGCAACAAGCAACTCGATGCCAATGACCAAGGCGTGGTGCAGGTGGTGGATTGGTTATGGCAGTACGCCTTTGACCAGCGTGCCAGTGACATCCACTTGGAGCCTCGCCGCGAGATGGGCGTGATCCGCTTCCGCATCGACGGGGTCTTGCACACCGTCTATCAACTGCCGCCGACCGTGATGAGCGCGATGATCTCGCGCATCAAGCTCTTGGGCCGCATGGATGTGGTGGAACGCCGCCGGCCGCTGGATGGCCGCATCAAGACGCGTAACCCGGCGGGTGACGAGGTCGAAATGCGACTCTCCACGCTGCCGACTGCCTTTGGCGAAAAGATGGTGATGCGGATCTTTGACCCCGACACAGCGGTCAAGGACCTGGCCATGTTGGGTTTTTCGAGTCACGACACCGAGCGCTGGGAAAAGCTGGTGACTCAGCCGCACGGCATCATCTTGGTGACCGGGCCGACGGGCAGCGGCAAGACCACCACGCTGTATTCGACGCTCAAGCGTCTGGCGACCGACGAGGTCAATGTCTGCACGATTGAAGACCCGATCGAGATGATCGAGCCGGCCTTCAATCAGACGCAGGTGCAGGCGGCGCTGGACTTTGGATTTGCAGAAGGCTTGCGCGCCCTGATGCGGCAGGACCCCGACATCATCATGGTGGGCGAGATCCGCGATCTGGCCACCGCTGAAATGGCGATCCAGGCCTCGCTGACCGGACACTTGGTCTTCAGCACCTTGCACACCAATGATGCGGCATCCGCCATCACGCGCTTGACCGATCTGGGCGTGCCTTCTTACTTGATCAGCGCCACCGTGATTGGCGTACTGGCGCAGCGCTTGGTGCGGACCTTGTGCCCTCATTGCAAGGAGCCGGATCCGACGGTGACGCGAGACACCTTGAACGACATGCTCAAGCACTGGCGCATGAATGGTGGCGTCAAGCCCTACAAGCCTGTAGGTTGCCTGGAGTGCCGCCATACCGGCTACCGCGGCCGTGCCGGTTTGTATGAGTTGTTGACCGTGGGCGAGTCGATCAAGACGCATCTGCACCCCACGCCAGATATCTCGGCACTGAGACGGCAGGCGATGCAAGAGGGCTTGCGCCCCTTGCGTTTGGCCGGTGCCATGAAGGTGGCCGAAGGGGTCACCACCTTGGAAGAGATCTTGCGCAGCACACCGCAGTGGCAAAGCTGAGGGTTTGCCCTCGGTGAGGCAGGGCTCTGGTGGTTTGCCAGGGCTGCGTTCAGCCCTTACGTGTAACCCACACTCACTCAGGCGTGGGCCCTGCCTAGAATGCTTCGTCAATAGAAAGCTCAAGAGGGTTTGCAATGAAGATCAAAAGTCAAAGAGACTTCTGGTCAGGGTTGATGTTCGTGGTGGTGGGGCTTGCCTTTGCGGTGGCCTCGAGCGAATACAACTTTGGCTCCTCCGCCCGACCTGGGCCCGCCTATTTCCCCTTCGGCTTGGGTGTGTTGCTGGCCGTCCTGGGTGGCATGGTGCTCTTCAAAGCACTGACCATCGAGTCTGCAGGGGGGGATCCAATTGGTGCGATCGCTTGGCGGCCCTTGCTGGTCATCGTGGCGGCGATCGTCGTGTTTGGTTTGATGTTGCCGCGCTTTGGCTTGGTCATCACTTTGCCGGTCTTGATCACGGTATCTGCGATGGCCAGTGACGAGTTCCACTGGAAGGACGCTTTGCTCAACAGCGTCATTCTGACAGCCGGTAGCTGGGTGATCTTTGTCTGGGGGCTGAAATTGGTGATTCCGGTTTGGCCCACGATCTTTGGCGCTTGAGGGCTGACGCATGGAACTCTTGAATAACCTAGCCCTTGGCTTTCACGTCGCCATGACCTGGCAAAACTTGCTCTATGCTTTCGGCGGAGCGGTGTTGGGGACCCTGATCGGTGTTCTGCCTGGCTTGGGCCCGGTAGCAACCATTGCGATGCTGCTGCCGTCCATTTACGCCCTGGATGCGACGCCGGCCTTGATCATGTTGGCCGGCATCTATTACGGCGCGCAGTACGGCGGCTCCACAACCGCTATCTTGATCAATGTGCCGGGTGAGTCGAGTTCGGTGGTGACGGCCATCGATGGCTATCAAATGGCGCGACAAGGTCGAGCCGGTGCAGCCTTGGCCGCTGCGGGCTTGGGTTCCTTTTTCGCCGGTTGCGTAGGCACCGTCATCATCGCCGCCTTTGCGCCGCCTTTGACCGAATTGGCCTTCAAGTTCGGCCCTGCTGAGTATTTCTCTTTGATGGTCTTGGGTCTGGTTGGGGCTGTGGTCTTGGCCTCCGGCTCCTTGGTCAAGGCGATCTCGATGATCCTTCTGGGCCTGCTGCTGGGACAGATCAACACCGATGTGATCTCCGGTACGCCGCGCTTTTCGTTCGACATTCCTGAATTGACCGATGGCATCGGCTTCGTCGTCATCGCCATGGGCATTTTTGGTTTCGGCGAAATCATTGCCAATCTGGGCCAGCCTGCCGAGCACCGAGAGGTTTTCACCAAGGATGTGAAAGGCTTGTGGCCGACCAAGCAAGATTTCAAAGAGGCTTGGCCTTCGGTGATCCGCGGCACGACCTTGGGTTCGATCTTGGGCGTCTTGCCGGGTGGCGGTGCTTTGTTGGCGTCTTTCGCTTCCTACACCTTAGAGAAAAAGATTGTCAAAAATCCACGCGTTCCTTTCGGCAAGGGTGCCATCCAAGGTGTAGCCGGACCGGAATCAGCCAATAACGCTGGAGCCCAGACCAGTTTCATCCCGATGCTGACCTTGGGCATCCCGCCCAATGCCGTGATGGCGCTGATGGTGGGGGCGATGACTATCAAGGGCATTCAGCCCGGCCCGCAAGTGATGACCAGCAATCCGGAACTGTTCTGGGGGCTGATTGCATCGATGTGGGTGGGTAATCTGATGCTGGTGGTGTTGAACCTGCCTTTGATCGGCGTTTGGATCAAGTTGTTGACGGTGCCCTACCGTTTTCTGTTCCCTGCCATCGTGACCTTTTGCTGCATCGGCACCTACACGCTGAGTAACAACAACTTCGATGTGTTCATGACGGCCGCGTTCGCATTGATTGGCTATGTGTTTTACAAGCTCAGTTGTGAGCCAGCGCCGCTTTTGTTGGGATTCATTCTCGGGCCCATGATGGAAGAGAACCTGCGTCGGGCCTTGTTGCTCTCGCGTGGCGACTGGGGTACTTTTATGAGTCGTCCTTTGTCTGCCGGTTTGCTGATTGCTGCGTTCTTGATGGTTGTGGTGGTGATGCTGCCTTCGATCAAGAGCAAGCGTGAGGAAGCGTTCCAAGAAGAGTAAGTTCGGGCGAAGTCCCTTGCGCAACCGGCCCATCAAGGCCCGGTTTTCTTTTGTGTGTCCGTTTCCGCATTTATGCCATCGCCTAGGTGACGTCTCTTGCGCAGTCACGGAGGGGCGGTGCTCCTTCCGCTTGTTCTCGCTCCACCTGTCTTCATATGTCCAATCCTCATTGGGGAATGTTCCTGGATCGACGGCAAACCTAGTCAGTGGCAGGCTTTTCAAAAATCACGGGTGAGCGCTTGCAGCTCACCGAAAAACAGTGCTACAGTAGAGGGCTTCGCTGATGAGAAGTTCTTGAAAGCGAAGGAAGTGAGAGAAGTCGGGGTTTGAAAGAAATTTCAAAATACTTGACGAGATTGAAGAAAATCGGTCATAATCTCGCTTCTGTGCTGTTGGCGCCAAGTCAGTAGCTGCAAGTTGAGCTAAGGCTTGAT